>CALEJT010000048.1 GCA_937898685.1 uncultured Gammaproteobacteria bacterium
GAAGGCGGTCGTACGGTAGGCGCCGGCGTCGTAGCCAAGATCATCCAGTAAGTCGTAATGTCGAGGAAGGCGGGGCCCCAGGCTCCGCCTTCTTTTATATATGCAGTATGAAGCGCCTCCCGCCGTTCGTGCGCCGGGACGACTTCAAACTCGTGCAGGCGGGTGCTAGGAAGGCGGCTCGATACCGTTTGCAGGCCGTGTTGCGGCGTTCAGGGAAATTTTCGGGACAGGCGTGAAAAGGTGTTGACACCCCTCCAGTGGGTTCCTAAAATTCGCGCTCTTTTTTGCCCCCATCCCCAGCTCGGGGCAAGTTCTTTAACAGTACCAGGAGATAGTTGGTCGTATGCAGAGCCAGCGCATAAGAATTCGTTTGAAGGCTTTTGATCACCGCCTCATCGATAAGTCGACCCAGGAAATCGTGGACACCGCCAAACGTACCGGTGCTCAGATTCGTGGTCCCATTCCTATGCCGACGCAGAAAGAGCGTTTCACCGTGCTGATCTCTCCGCACGTGAACAAAGACGCGCGCGACCAGTACGAAATCCGTACCCACAAGCGCCTCCTGGATATTGTTGAGCCTACTGAAAAAACCGTTGACGCCCTCATGAAACTGGATCTCGCTGCCGGGGTCGAGGTTCAGATCAGTCTCGGTTGAGAATTGTCGGCGCATCGGCCTTTGTCGATGCGCCAGCTTCCTTAGGAAGCCATGCAGTAGTGTCTGCAGCTCTGAACTGCTGGCACTTTAAATACAACCAAAGGCCACCGCGGTGGCGAACACAACATGGTGTAACGCGTAAGCGGCCATAGTGGGTTTCAGCCCCATACACGATGGAGTAACAAAATGTCGATTGGCTTAGTCGGTCGAAAAAGCGGCATGACCCGCGTTTTCACCGAATCAGGGTCTTCTATACCCGTAACCGTAGTAGAAGTGCTTCCGAACCGCGTGACCCAGGTGAAAACCGTGGAGACCGACGGTTACAGCGCGATTCAGGTCACCACTGGTGCTCGCAAGGCCAGCCGTCTGACCAAAGCCGCTGCCGGTCACTTCGCCAAGGCAGGAGTGGAAGCAGGTCGTGGCCTGTGGGAATTCCGCGCTGCCGCCGACGAGGCTGCCTCCCTGGCGCCTGGCGCTGAACTCACCGTGTCCCGTTTTGCCGAAGGTCAGATCGTTGACGTAACCGGCATCTCCAAGGGCAAGGGCTTCCAGGGTGTGATCAAGCGTCACAACTTCAGCATGCAGGACGCCACCCACGGTAACTCTCTGTCGCATCGCGCACCTGGCTCCATCGGCCAGAACCAGACTCCCGGTCGCGTGTGGAAAGGCAAGAAAATGGCCGGCCACATGGGCGCCGAGCGCGTCACCGTCCAGAACCTGGAAGTGGTTCGTGTGGACGTCGAAAACAACCTGTTGCTGATCAAGGGTGCCGTTCCCGGCGCCACTGGGGGCGATGTGATTATTTCTCCTGCAGTGAAATCTTCCGAGGGCTAACAATGGATATTCAAATTGTTGCGCCTGGTGCGGCTGGTGGAACGGTGTCGGTTTCCGACGAAACGTTCGCCAAGGAATTCAACGAAGCGCTGGTACACCAGGTCGTTGTGACCTATCTGGCCGGTGCTCGCCAGGGTTCTGTCAAACAGAAAACCCGTAGTGAAGTGAGCGGTGGTGGTCGCAAGCCCTTCCGTCAGAAAGGTACTGGCCGTGCCCGTGCCGGTTCTACCCGTAGCCCGCTGTGGCGCGGTGGTGCCAAAACCTTCGCAGCCGTTCCGCAGGATCACTCCAAGAAGATCAACAAAAAGATGTATCGCGGCGCGATGCGCTGCATCGTCTCCGAGTTGCTCCGCCAGGGTCGTCTGGTGGTAGTGGATGAGTTCAAGCTGGAATCGCACAAGACCAAAGGTCTGCTTGCCAAACTGTCCGAGTTCGATCTGCGCAATGTGCTGATCGTCAGCGACCAGGTTGACAAGAATCTGTACCTGGCTGCCCGCAACCTGCACGACGTCGACGTGCTCGACGCCGAAGGTGTGGATCCGGTCAGCTTGATTGGTTTCGAAAAAGTGTTGGTGACCGTGCCTGCACTGAAAAAACTGGAGGGCCTCTTGGCATGAACCAGGAACGCATTCTGAGCATCATCTTGGGGCCGCACGTGTCTGAAAAGACCAGCACGATCGCCGAGAAGAACAACCAGGTCGCCTTCCGCGTAGCGCGCGACGCCACCAAGCCCGAAATCAAACAGGCCGTCGAAAGCTTGTTCAACGTGCAGGTGCGCGAAGTACAGGTGATCAACATGAAAGGCAAGACCAAGCGCACCGCTCGCGGCAAGCTCCGCAGCCGCAGCGACTGGAAAAAAGCCTACGTTAGGCTGGAGCAAGGTCAAGCCATCGACTTTGCTGACATGGCCTGATAGGGGCGCTGGAGAGACTTATGGCAGTCGTCAAATGTAAACCTACCTCCCCGGGGCGTCGCTTCGTAGTCAAGGTAGTCAATCCCGAATTGCACAAGGGTGCGCCTTATCGCCCGCTGCTGGAATCGCAGGACAAAACTGGTGGTCGCAACAACGTCGGTCGTTTGACCCAGCGTCACGTCGGCGGCGGTCACAAGCAGAAGTACCGCATCATCGATTTCCGTCGCAACAAAGATGGCATCCCGGCGCGCGTAGAGCGTCTGGAATACGACCCGAACCGTACCGCCAACATCGCGCTGCTGCTTTACGCCGATGGTGAGCGTCGTTACATCATCGCGCCCGCCAAAGTAAGCGCTGGCGACGAGCTGATGTCGGGTCCGCAGGCTCCGATCAAGGTCGGTAACTGCATGCCGCTGCGCAACATTCCGATCGGTAGCACCGTTCACTGTGTGGAAATGAAGCCTGGCAAAGGCGCTCAGATCGCCCGTAGCGCCGGCGCCTCCGTGCAGCTGGTGGCCCGTGAAGGTCAGTACGCCACTCTGCGTCTGCGTTCCGGTGAAGTGCGTAAGGTGCCCGCCGAGTGCCGCGCAGTGATCGGCGAAGTTTCCAATGCCGAACACAACCTGCGCTCCATCGGTAAAGCCGGTGCAATGCGTTGGCGCGGTGTGCGTCCGACCGTTCGCGGCGTAGTAATGAACCCCGTCGACCACCCGCACGGTGGTGGTGAGGGTCGTACGTCCGGTGGCCGTCATCCGGTTTCTCCGTGGGGTACCCCGACCAAGGGTTACAAGACCAGAACCAACAAGCGCACTAGCAAGCTGATCGTGCGCCGCCGCAACGCGAGCAAATGAGTAAAAAGGTAGGGTAAGCCAGTGCCAAGATCACTCAAGAAAGGTCCGTTTATCGATCTGCACCTGCTCAAGAAAGTGCAGGCTGCTGTTGAGAAAAATGACAGAAGGCCCATCAAGACCTGGTCCAGAAGGTCCATGATCTCCCCCGACATGGTCGGTCTGACCCTGTCCGTCCACAACGGCCGTCAGCACGTGCCTGTGCTCGTCACCGAGGACATGGTGGGTCACAAATTGGGTGAGTTCGTACTGACTCGCACGTTCCGCGGCCACGCTGCGGACAAGAAGGCGCGCTGAGCGTCGCGTCCGGACAGCAGATAGAGGTAAGCGAGATGGAAGTTTCAGCGGTATTGAAAGGGGCGCGTCTGTCGGCCCAGAAGGCCCGCTTGGTTGCCGATCAGATCCGCGGCAAGCGTGTCGAGGAAGCTCTGGACGTGCTGAACTTCAGCACTAAGAAAGGCGCAGCCATCATCAAGAAAGTATTGAATTCCGCGATCGCCAACGCGGAACACAACTTGGGCCTGGACGTCGACGAACTGCGCGTGTCCACCATTTATGTGGACGAAGGCATGTCGCTCAAGCGCATTCAGCCTCGCGCCAAGGGTAGAGCGGATCGCATCACGAAACGCTCTTGTCATATCACCGTGAAAGTTGCAGACAAAGGTTAAGGGGACGTCATGGGTCAGAAAGTTCACCCGAACGGTATCCGACTGGGCATCGTAAAACGCCACACCTCCGTGTGGTACGCAGGCAGCAAAGATTATTCCCGCTACCTGTTGGAAGACATGGAAGTGCGTTCCCTGGTCAAGAAAAAACTGGCTGCCGCCTCTGTCTCCCGTGTGGAAATCGAACGTCCGGCCCAGACTGCCCGTATCACCGTATACACCGCCCGTCCCGGCATCGTGATTGGCCGCAAGGGTGAAGACGTAGAGAAGCTGCGTGCCGAACTGGTCGCCAAGATGGGCGTGCCCGTCAACATCAACATCGAAGAAATCCGCAAGCCGGATCTCGATGCTCAGTTGGTGGCCGACAGTGTTGCCCAGCAGCTCGAGAAACGTGTGATGTTCCGTCGCGCCATGAAGCGCGTAATGCAGAACGCCATGCGTCAGGGTGCCGAAGGCATCAAGGTGCAGGTCAGCGGCCGCCTGGGTGGCGCCGAGATCGCGCGCACCGAGCGTTATCACGAAGGCCGTGTGCCGTTGCACACCCTGCGTGCAGACATCGATTACGCCACCAGTGAAGCGCACACCACCTTCGGCGTCATTGGCGTGAAAGTATGGATCTTCAAGGGCGAGATTCTGAACCCTGAAGAAGTGCTTTCTGGCGAAAGTAAGAAAAAGGCTCAGCAGCAGTAATCTGCCGCTGACTTGCTGAGAACAGAGGTAAGCCCGGATGTTACAACCGAAGCGAACTAAATTTCGCAAAATGCAGAAAGGCCGAAACCGCGGTCTGGCCCACCGTGGCAGCACCGTCGCCTTCGGCGAGTACGGTCTGAAGGCAATCGGTCGCGGCCGTCTGACCGCGCGTCAGCTGGAATCCGCCCGTCGTGCGCTGACCCGTCACATCAAACGTGGCGGCAAAGTGTGGATCCGCGTATTCCCCGACAAGGCCATCACGCAGAAGCCGCTGGAAGTTCGTCAAGGTAGCGGTAAAGGTAACGTCGAGTACTGGGTAGCACAGATCCAGCCGGGCAAGGTGCTGTTCGAGATCGAAGGCGTTAGCGTGGAAGTTGCACAGGAAGCTTTCGCACTGGCCGCAGCCAAGCTGCCGTTCGCAACTAAATTTGCCAAACGAGTGGTGATGTGATGTCCAAAGTGAACGTAAGCGACCTCCGAACCAAATCCGAGGCTGAACTGAAGGAAGTGCTGCTCGGTCTGCAGCGCGACCAGTTCAAATACCGCATGCAGAAGAACACCGGGCAGCTGGGTCAGACCCATCTGTTGGCCCAGGTGAGAAGAGATATTGCCAGGGTGAAAACCCTGCTCACTGAGAAAGCAGGTTCCTAAGCCATGTCAGAACTGAACACCACCGAGAAACGTGGCCGCATCATCACCGGCAAAGTCGTCAGCAACAAGATGGACAAGTCCATCACCGTGCTGGTCTCGCGTCGCGAGAAGCATCCGGTATACGGCAAGTACGTGACCAAGTCGTCCAAGATCCACGCACATGACGAGAACAACTCCTGCAACATCGGAGACATCGTCACCGTCAAGGAAGTGCGTCCGATCTCCAAGACCAAGACTTGGATGCTCGTCAGCATCGATGTGAAGGCGGCCCAGGTATAAGCAGTGGCAGGCGGCGCCAAGCGCCTCTGGCAAGAGTAGGTTAGAAGAAATCAACAGGAGCGAGTGGCCTGAAGGGGCCTGGAAAGTACCATGATTCAAGTACAGTCATATCTGGAAGTTGCAGACAACAGCGGCGCCCGTCGCGTCATGTGCATCAAGGTGCTGGGTGGCTCCCATCGTCGCTATGCCCGTATCGGGGACGTGATCAAGGTGACCGTCAAGGAAGCCATTCCCCGTGGCAAAGTGAAAAAAGGCCAGGTGCTCAAGGCTCTCGTGGTGCGCACCAAGAGCGGTGTGCGTCGTCAGGACGGCTCGCTGATCAAGTTCGATGACAATGCTGCGATTCTGTTGAACAACCAGGACGCGCCGATCGGTACCCGTGTATTCGGACCGGTCACCCGCGAGCTGCGTTCCGAGAAGTTCATGCGCATCATTTCGCTGGCTCCGGAAGTGCTCTGAGGCGCTGGGTCGGCAAGCAGATACAGAGGTTGAGACAGGTATGCAAAAACTCAAACGTGATGATGAAGTAATCGTTATCGCTGGGCGCGACAAGGGTAAGCGGGGCAAGATCACCAAGATCCTTGGCGATGACCGTGTACTTGTCTCCGGCGTGAACATGGTGAAGCGTCACACCAAACCGAATCCGAACCTGGGCAAACAGGGCGGTATCGTGGAGAAAGAAGCTGGCATCCATATCTCCAACGTTGCCATCTTCAATCCGAAGACGCAGAAAGCCGACCGCGTTGGCGTGCGTATCGAAGCTGACGGCACCAAGGTGCGCATCTTCAAATCCGACAACTCGGTGATCGACTAAGAATTTTCAATCGTTGATTTCTGTTGCTGGCTTTTCGGGAACGCTTCGAAAGAGTCCGGTGGGCAGGAACACATAACGTAAGGTTTGCAACATGGCTCGCTTGAAAGAGTATTACAAAGACACCATCGTCAAAGAGCTGACCAAACAGTTCTCGTACAAGAACCCGATGGAGGTTCCGAAGATCACCAAGATCGTACTGAACATTGGCAGCGGCGAATTCAGTGACAAGAAAGTCCTGGACAACGCCATGGGCGACCTGATGAAGATCACTGGTCAGCGTCCGGTTGTGACTCGCGCTCGTAAATCCGTCGCAGGCTTCAAGATCCGTGAAGGCTGGCCGGTAGGCTGCAAGGTCACCCTGCGCGGTGATCGCATGTATGAGTTCCTGGATCGTCTGGTGAACATCGCCATTCCCCGTATCCGCGACTTCCGCGGTCTGAACCCGCGCGCCTTCGACGGCCGCGGTAACTACGCACTGGGTGTGGGCGAACAGATCATTTTCCCTGAGATCGACTACGACAAGATCGACAAGCTGCGCGGCATGGACATCACCATCACGACCACTGCCAAGACCAATGAAGAAGGTCGCGCGCTGCTGCGTGCATTCCACTTCCCGTTCCGTGGCGAAACTGTCGCCGCCGCCAAAGCTTGAGAGGCTAGAGGTTCACATGGCTAAGACTTCGATGATCGAAAGAGAAAACAAGCGTCAGCGCACCGCCGCCAAGTACGCGGCCAAACGTGCGGCGCTGAAAGCCATCATCAACAGCGTGACTGCGAGCGACGACGAGAAGTGGGAAGCCCAGATCAAGCTGCAGAAGCTGCCGCGCGACGCCAGCCCGACCCGTCAGCGCCGTCGTTGCCAGATCACTGGCCGTCCGCACGGTGTCTACCGCAAGTTCGGCATCTGCCGTAACAAGCTGCGCGAACACGCGATGAAAGGCGATGTGCCCGGCCTGACCAAGGCCAGCTGGTAAGGCACCGAGAAGAATTGAGGAAAGAATCATGAGCATGTCCGATCCGATCGCAGACCTGTTGACCCGTATCCGCAACGCCCAGATGGCTGGCAAAGCGACCGTCGAGTGCCCGTCCTCCAAAATCAAGCAGGCCATTTTGGACGTGCTGAAGCAGGAAGGTTACATCGCCGGTTACAGCCTCAGCAGTGACGTGGTCAAGCCGGTGCTGAAAATCGAGCTGAAATACCACAACGGCAAGCCCGTAATCGAAGAGCTGCGTCGTGGCAGCACCCCGGGCCTGCGTCAGTACAAAGGCCGTAACGAACTGCCGAAGGTACGTGCCGGTCTGGGCATCGCCGTGGTCTCCACCAACAAGGGTGTGATGACCGACAAAGCCGCACGCGCTGCCGGCGTGGGCGGTGAAGTGCTCTGCACCGTGTTCTGATGACGCGCGCGAGCAACACGGAATCCGGAATCGATTAGGACGCAGTTAGTAGGCTGACTGCCTCAGACGAAGAGCAAAAGAGTTATGTCAAGAATCGCCAAAGCACCGATCGTACTGCCCAAGGGCGTAGAAGCGCAGATCGCCAACGGCGTGGTGTCCGTCAAGGGCAGCAAAGGTGCGCTGCAGCTGCCGCTGAACCCCAACGTGGAAGTCGTCAACGAAGACAACACGCTGAAGTTCTCCGCCAAAACCAAGGCTCGTGATGCACTGGCTCACGCCGGTACCGCGCGCGCGATCGTGGCGAACATGGTCAAGGGCGTATCCACCGGTTTCGAACAGAAACTCGAACTCGTGGGCGTGGGCTATCGTGCCAAGGCTCAGGGCAGCACCCTGAACCTGGTGTTGGGCTTTTCCCACCCGATCGACTATCAGCTGCCTGAAGGCGTGACCGCTGAGACGCCGTCTCAGACCGAGATCGTGCTCAAGAGCGCTGACCGTCAGCTGCTGGGCCAGGTTGCCGCCGAGATCCGTCGCTACCGCGCTCCGGAGCCCTACAAAGGCAAGGGCATCCGCTACGGCGGCGAGCAGGTATATCGCAAAGAAGCGAAGAAGAAATAATCGCTTCCACTAGATGAATCACGAGCCAGACACTGGCATAGACATTACGCCAAGAGGCCTGAAATGAACGAGAAAAAGACAACTCGCCTGCGCCGCGCCAAACGCACCCGCGCCAAGATCAGCGAGCTGAAAGTCAATCGTCTGTGTGTATACCGTAGCCCGCGTCACATCTACGCGCAGATTATTTCGCCGGATCACAAGGTGCTGGCCTCGGCGTCTTCGCTGGGCGACAGCAAGACCGGCAACGTGGAGTCCGCCATCAAAGTGGGCAAACTCATCGCCGAGCGGGCCAAGTCGGCAGGCATCACCAAAGTAGCGTTCGACCGTAGCGGCTACATCTACCACGGCCGTGTCAAGGCCCTGGCTGAGGCGGCACGTGAAGGCGGTCTGGAATTCTAAGCATCGGGTTGAAAAGTTATGGCATTGAAGAACGAGCAGAACAAAAACGAAGAAGGCCTGCAGGAAAAGCTGATTCAGGTCAATCGTGTGGCGAAAGTGGTGAAGGGTGGTCGTATCTTCTCGTTCACCGCGCTGACTGCCGTGGGTGATGGCAACGGCCGCGTTGGCTTCGGCCGTGGCAAGGCCCGTGAAGTGCCCCAGGCCATTCAGAAGGCCATGGAAGCTGCTCGTCGCAACATGATCAGCGTGAAACTCGACGGCACCACGCTGCAGTACCCGGTCAAGGCTCACCACGGTGCATCCAAGATCTACATGCAGCCCGCTTCCGAAGGTACCGGTGTAATCGCCGGTGGCGCGATGCGCTCCATCCTCGAGCTGGCTGGTGTACACAACGTACTGGCCAAGTGCTACGGCTCCACCAACCCGGTGAACGTGGTACGTGCCACCTTCAAGGCGCTCAAGAACATGCGCTCCCCGGAAGACGTTGCTGCCAAGCGCGGCAAGAGCGTCGAAGAAGTAGTGGGCTGAGTGCCCGCAAAACGATAACGAAGCAGGTTTACGAACATGGCAGCTAAAACTCTGAAAGTGCGACAGATCAAGAGCTCTCACGGCATTCTGGCCAACCACAAGGCCTGCCTGACCGGCCTCGGCCTGCGCCGCATCCGCCATGAAGTGGAGCTGGAAGACACGCCGGCTGTGCGCGGCATGATCAACAAAGTGCGTCACCTCGTTCAGGTGGTTGGCGAGTAAGCGGTAGCCGAAGAACGAGAGTGAGAGGAGAGAAACAATGCGTCTGAATACTCTGAGTCCGGCACCGGGCTCCCGCCAGGCTCCCAAGCGCGTCGGTCGCGGTATCGGTAGCGGCCTGGGCAAGACCTCGACCCGTGGTCACAAAGGTCAGAAAGCTCGTAAGAGCGGGCACGTCCGTCCTGGTTTCGAAGGCGGTCAGATGCCCTTGCAGAAACGTCTGCCGAAGTTCGGTTTCTATTCCCGCATCGGCGCAGGCACTGCTGAAGTACGCACCTCCGAACTGGCCAAGATCGAAGGCGACGTAGTGAATCTGGCAAGCCTCGAGCAGGCCAACATCATCGATCGCGGCACCAAGCGCGCCAAGATCATGCTGTCCGGCGAAGTCACCAAGGCATACACCATCGAAGGCGTGGGCGTCACCAAGGGTGCACGCGCAGCCATCGAAGCCGCCGGTGGCAAGATCGTGGAAGGTCCTGCAGCCTGAGCTGTCGCAAGCCGGCTGCATGAGTAAGAGCGGCCGGCACTTAACTGGTTAGTACTGATGGCAAGAATGATGAACCCCGGCAAGGCCGACGGTCTGGCAGAACTCAAGTCCAGACTGTTGTTCGTCTTGTTTGCGATATTCGTATATCGCGTCGGCACGCATATTCCGGTGCCAGGCATCAACCCGGATCAGTTGGCGGCATTGTTCAATCAGAACCAGGGCACGTTCCTGGGGCTGTTCAACATGTTCTCCGGGGGCGCCATCGAGCGCATGAGTATCTTCGCGCTGGGCATCATGCCCTACATCACCGCGTCGATCATCATGCAGCTGCTGACGGCCACGACGCCGTCGCTGGAACAGTTGAAGAAGGAAGGCGAGTCCGGCCGCCGCAAGATCAGCCAGTACACGCGCTACGGCGCGTTGCTGTTCGCCACGGTACAGGCGATCGCGATCAGCACCGGCCTCTTGTCGCAGTTGGCCTTCCGGGCCGACTTCACGTTCTACTTCACCGCGATCGTATCGCTGGTGACGGGTGCGATGTTCCTGATGTGGCTCGGTGAGCAGATCACCGAGCGCGGCGTAGGCAACGGTATTTCGCTGCTGATCTTCGCCGGTATCGTCGCGAGCCTGCCCGCCGCCATCGGTCAGTCGCTGGAGCAGGTCGCAGAAGGGCAGATCCAGCCTCTGGCCCTGTTCGTGGTGGCTTTGATCGGTGCTGCAGTGGTTGCAGCCGTGGTCTTCGTCGAGCGTGCTCAGCGCCGCATCACGGTGAACTACGCGCCGCGCCAGCAGGGCCGCAAGATGTACCAGGGGCAGAGCAGCCATCTGCCCTTGAAGGTGAACATGGCCGGTGTGATCCCCGCCATCTTCGCCAGCAGTTTCCTGCTGTTCCCGGCTTCGCTGGGGCAGTGGTTCGGTCAGAACGAAGGTTATGAGTTCCTGGCAGATCTCGCGCTCATCTTGGGCCCCGGTCAGCCGTTGAACATCCTGTTGTTCACGATCCTGATCGTGGTGTTCTGCTTCTTCTACACTTCGCTGGTGTTCAACCCGAAGGAGATCGCGGAAAACCTGAAGCGCTCCGGTGCCTTCATCCCCGGCATACGTCCGGGTGAGCAGACCGCGGCGTACGTGGACAACGTAATGACTCGCCTCACCCTGTTCGGTGCGGCCTACATCACGGTGATCTGTCTGCTGCCGCAGTTCCTGCAGACCTCGGCCAACGTACCGTTCCAGCTTGGTGGTACCTCGCTGCTGATCGTCGTGGTCGTGTGCATGGATTTCATGGCCCAGGTGCAGTCTCACCTGATGTCACATCAGTATGAGTCACTAATGAAGAAGTCCAATATCGGATCATTCCGCCGATAAGGGCCAGCTTACGAGGAGATGTATCAATGAAAGTCAGAGCATCGGTCAAGCGCATTTGCCGCAAGTGCAAGATCATCAAGCGCAACGGCGTTGTCCGCGTGATTTGCGCCGAGCCCCGCCACAAACAGCGGCAGGGTTGAGGTCGCGGCTGCCTGTGGCTTGCCTTGATTTTTGGCGGGTCCGTGCGTAAACTTGCCGACCTTTTTTTGGGCCGAAAGCGGCCCCGAGCCGGAACGCAAGACGTAGTGCGACGGCACTGGTAGCGATAGACAAGTTTCTGAAATTAAACAAATTTTTGGCCGGCATCGCGGTGCCGGCGAGGTGACTGGAGTACAACTATGGCCCGTATTGCCGGTGTCAACATTCCCGATAACAAGCACGTCGTTATCTCGCTTCGCTACGTTTACGGCATTGGTCCCACCGTGGCGAAGAAGTTGTGCGCCGTCACCGGGATCAATCCCACCGCGAAGGTCAGCGAACTCAGCGAAGACCAACTGGATTCTCTGCGTAACGAAATCGGCAAGATGACCGTGGAAGGCGACCTGCGTCGTGAAGTCTCCATGAACATCAAGCGTCTGATGGACCTGGGCACCTATCGCGGCATCCGTCACCGCCGCGGCCTGCCGGTACACGGTCAGCGCACCAAGACCAATGCTCGTACTCGCAAGGGTCCGCGTAAGCCGATCCGCAAATAAGGCATAGGAAAGAACGGTAGATAGACAAGCGCAAAGCGCTTCATCCCAAGGTAGAACTAAATGGCCAAACCAGCTCCGCAAGTCAGGAAAAAGGCTAGAACCTCCGTCAGCGACGGGGTTGCCCACATCCATGCTTCCTTCAACAACACGATCGTGACGATCACTGACCGTCAGGGCAACACTCTGACGTGGGCAACTTCCGGTGGTTCCGGGTTCCGCGGTTCCCGCAAGAGCACGCCGTTCGCTGCCCAGGTTGCTGCGGAAAAAGCTGGCAAGAGCGCCATGGAACTGTACAACCTGAAAAACGTCGACGTGCGCGTCAATGGCCCTGGCCCGGGCCGTGAATCTGCCGTGCGTGCACTCAACGCCTGCGGCCTGAAGGTGAGCAACATCACCGACGTGACCCCGATCCCGCACAACGGCTGCCGTCCGCCGAAGCGTCGTCGCGTATAAGCGGTCCAGGAATACAGGAGAACTAGCATGGCTCGTTACATTGGTCCCAAGTGCAAACTGGCCCGCCGCGAAGGCACCGATCTCTTTCTGAAGAGCGGTGTGCGTTCGCTCGAAGACAAGTGCAAGACCGAAACCGCACCCGGTCAGCACGGTCAGCGTCGCGGCCGTTTGTCCGACTACGGCGTACAGCTGCGTGAAAAGCAGAAAGTACGTCGCATCTACGGCATCCTGGAACGTCAGTTCCGTAACTACTACAAAGAAGCTGCGCGTCTGCGTGGTGCCACCGGCGAGAATCTGCTGCAGTTGCTCGAGTCTCGCCTCGACAACGTGGTCTATCGCATGGGCTTCGGTTCCACCCGCGCCGAAGCACGTCAGTTGGTTAGCCACAAGGCCATCATGGTCAATGGCAAGACTGTGAACATTCCGTCCTACCAGGTGCAGGCTGGCGACGTCGTCGCCGTACGCCCGAAAGCCAAGAACCAGCTGCGCATCAAAGCCGCACTGGAACTCGCCGGCAACCGCGCCCCTGCGGAGTGGATCGAAGTCAACCAAGAGAAGCTGGAAGGGCAGTTCAAGCACAAGCCTGAACGAAGCGAGCTGACTACCGAGATCAACGAAAGTTTGATCGTAGAGCTGTACTCGAAGTAAACCTTAACCTCTTTACCTGTGAGGGATTCCATGCAGATCTCGTTAGCTAACTTTCTGACGCCGCAAGTCATCCAGGTCGAAGCCTCGGATCGCTGGCACTCAAAAGTAATCCTGGAACCTCTGGAACGTGGTTTCGGACACACGTTGGGCAACGCCCTGCGTAGAATCCTGCTGTCCTCGATGCCGGGTGCAGCGGTGGAAGAAGTCGAGATCGACGGAGTAGTACATGAATACAGCACCATGGAAGGCGTGCAGGAAGACGTGATCGAAATCCTGCTCAACCTCAAAGAGCTGGCCGTGGTTCTGCACAACCAGCAGAGCGTGGTGCTGACGCTGAAGAAGAGCGGCAAAGGTCCGGTTACGGCTGCCGACATCCAGCTCCCGCACGACGTCGAGATCGTCAACCCGGATCACGTGATCTGCAACCTCAACGAGAACGGCTCGATCAGCATGCAGATCAAGGTCGGCGTTGGTCGTGGCTACGTGCCTGCCGATGCCCGCGTATCGCGCGACGACGAAACCCGTCCCGTTGGCAAGCTGATGCTGGACGCGTCCTACACTCCGGTTAACCGCGTGAACTACTCCGTGGAAAACGCCCGTGTGGAACAGCGTACCGACCTCGACAAACTGATCATCGAGCTCGAAACCAACGGCACCATCGATCCCGAAGAGGCGATCCGTCAGGCCGCGACCATCCTGCAGCACCAGCTCAGCGTGTTCGTGGATCTGAAGAACAGCTCGATCAAGGAACAGCCGAAACACGAAGACAAGATCGATCCGATCCTGCTCCGTCCGGTGGACGATCTGGAACTCACCGTACGTTCGGCCAACTGCCTCAAGGCAGAAAACATTTACTACATCGGCGACCTCATCCAGCGTACCGAGGTGGAACTGTTGAAGACTCCGAACCTGGGCAAGAAGTCGCTGACCGAGATCAAAGATGTACTGGCCTCCAAGGGCCTGTCGCTGGGTCTGCGCCTGGAAAACTGGCCGCCGGCCAGCCTGAAGGGTTCCGCGGAGTAACAAGGCCAAGGCCGAGGCGGCGGTACACGCTGCCATTGGATAAATACAGCTCACATAGAGCCACTAGCTCAGGAAGTTAAAGCCATGCGTCATCGTCATAGTGGACGTCAACTGAACCGAACCAGCTCGCATCGCAAGGCGATGTTCAGCAACATGGTCTCGTCGCTGGTCGAGCACGAGATCATCAAGACCACCCTGCCTAAGGCGAAGGAGCTGCGCATGATCGCGGAGCCGCTGATCACGCTGGCCAAAGAAGACAGCGTTGCCAACCGTCGTCTGGCTTTCGACCGCCTGCGCAATAAAGAATCCGTCGGCAAACTCTTCTCCGACCTGGGCCCGCGTTACGCCAACCGTCCGGGCGGATACCTGCGCATCATCAAGTGCGGCTACCGTCAGGGCGACAAGGCTCCGATGGCCTACGTCGAACTGGTCGATCGTCCGCAGGCTGAAGAAGCCGCTGAGTAAGTCGTAGCGCTTCACGAAAAAAGCCGTATCAATACGGCTTTTTTTTTATGCGGCGTTGGTGGCCCTCGAATAACGAGCGCGAGACGAAGAGCTCGCGCGCTACACAAGAAGAACCGTTTTACTTACCTGAAAGCCGTCCTTCGCCAGGACAAGAGAGAAAGCCATGTTCAAATCTTTCCATCCGCCTGTCAGAACCCTCATGGGCCCTGGCCCGTCCGACGTCAATCCGCGCGTCCTCGCCGCCATGGCCGGCCCGACCATCGGTCACCTCGACCCGGCCTTCGTGGCTCTGATGGACGAGATCAAGCAGCTCCTGCAGTACGCGTTCAAGACCAAGAACCGTCTGACCATCCCGGTCTCCGCTCCGGGTTCTGCGGGCATGGAAACCACCTTCGTCAACCTGCTCGAGCCGGGTGACAAGGCCATCGTGTGCCAGAACGGCGTGTTCGGTGGCCGTATGAAGGAAAACGTCGAGCGCTGTGGCGCCACCGCCATCATGGTGCAGGACGCCTGGGGTGAAGCCGTGGATCCGCAGAAAGTGGAAGACGCGCTCAAGGCGAACCCGGGTGTGAAACTCGTGGCCTTCGTTCACGCCGAAACCTCCACCGGCGCCCGTAGCGACGCCAAGACCTTGACCGAACTTGCTCACAAATACGGCGCTCTGTCGCTGGTCGACAGCGTTACCGGTCTCGGCGGCATCGAACTCGACGTCGATGGTTGGGGCATCGATGCCATCTATTCCGGCACACAGAAATGTCTGTCCTGCCCGCCCGGCCTGTCGCCGGTGAGCTTCAGCGAGCGTGCTGTGGAAGTGATCAAGGCTCGCAAGACCAAGGTGCAGAGCTGGTTCCTCGACATGCAGCTGGTGATGGCCTACTGGGAAGGTGACGGTTCGCGTACCTATCACCACACCGCTCCGGTGAACGCCATGTACGGTCTGCACGAAGCACTGGTGATCCTGGCCGAAGAAGGTCTGGAAAACGCCTGGGCTCGTCATGCCTTCCATCACCGCGCACTTGCCGCCGGTGCCGAAGCCATGGGCCTCAACTTCGTGGTGAAGAAAGAAAACCGTCTGCCGCAGCTGAACTCCATCACCGTGCCCGAGGGCGTGAACGAAGCTGCCGTACGTGCGCGCCTGTTGCAGGAATACAACCTCGAGATCGGCGCTGGTCTCGGCGCACTTGCCGGCAAGGTATGGCGCATCGGTCTGATGGGCGAAAGCGCCAGCCAGACCAACGTGCTGCGCTGCCTCGGCGCTCTGGACGCCGTCCTCAGCGACATGGGCGCACCGATCAATTCCGGCAAAGCTGTGCCGGCAGCGATGGCCGTCTACAAGCAGTAAGCTCCTCGTACGCCGGCCTCATGCGAGGCCGGCGCTCCTCTCCAGGTCTTCCTCTTCGCTGCGACCTCGGTTGCAACAGTCATACCGAACCTTTCGGTCTTTTTTCGCGCGGTTTTCGCTGCGCAAATATGCAGCCTTTGTGAAATTCGCTCCGGCACGGTAAAGCCTTGCCTTCGCGCTGAGTGGGTCCCCGTATACTCCAGCGCTTCCACGAAACCAGAACAACAACGACAAGAACGATGACGAAGGCAAAGATCCTTCTCGCACTCGTGCTTTCCTCGGCGGGCAGCACAGTAGGGGCACAGGAGAGCAGAAGCACGGCGGCAGCTCAGGGGGAACGCAAGCGCGTCGAGATCGTGCGGACGGAGCTCAGCCCCAAGCTCGACGGCATCCTCGATGACGAGATCTGGAAGATCGCCGCCGTCATCACCGACATGCACCAATTCCAACCGGTCGATCACGGTGAACCCACTGAGCGCTCCGAGTTCTATCTCGCCTACGACGAGCGCTTCCTCTACGTCGCTGCACGTCTGTATGACAGCGATCCTTCCGGCATCAGCGCGCGGCAGATGGTGCAGGGCCAGGGCATGCCCTTCGACGATGCCTTCGAATTCATCCTCGACACCTTCAACAACGGCCGCACCGGTTATCAGTTCCAGGCCAATCCCAACGGCATCCGCCGCGAAGGTGTGTACGAGAACCCCTCCACGCTCAACAGTGACTGGGATGGCATCTGGCAGGTGGAAAGTCGCATCGACGAACTCGGGTGGACGGCGGAAGTTGCGATTCCCTTCAACACGCTGAACTTCGATCCGAATACGGAGGAGTGGGGCTTCACCATCGCCCGCACGATTGCACGCAAGGGGGAGGAGCTTGCCTGGTCTTCCTTCAATCGCAGCATCAACCCCAGTACGACCGGGATTCTCTCCGGCATCCGCGACATCCGTCAGGGCAAGGGCCTGGACGTCATTCCATCGATCACGACCGCAGCGACCAAGAACTACGAGACGGGTGTCACCGACCATCGCGTCGATCCGTCGCTGAACGTGTTCTACAAGATCACGCCCAATCTCACGGGCGCATTGACACTCAACACCGATTTCTCCGCCACGGAAGTGGACAACCGTCAGGTCAATCTGTCGCGCTTCTCATTGTTCTTTCCCGAGAAACGCGACTTCTTCCTGCAGGACGTGGACATCTTCAATTTCGGTGGTCGTGGTCCCGGTACCAACTTCGACAGCAACCTCAACGGCATTCCCTTCTACTCGCGCCGCATCGGTCTCGGTCGCAATGGACAGCCGATCGATCTCGACGTCGGTGTGAAACTCACCGGCCGTGTCGGCCCCTGGAACGTCGGTGCCTTGGCGGTGCAGCAAGGCGACATTCCCGGTCTCGAAGGGCAACAGGTGTTCGTCGGTCGCGCCACGATGAATGTGCTGAACGAATCCAGCGTGGGAGCGATCTTCACCCACGGCGATCCCACCAGTCCCATCGACAGCAGTCTGGCGGGCGCCGACTTCCGCTATCAGAACACGCGGTTTTCCGGCAACTACACGATGCGCGGCAATGTGTTCTACCAGCAGAGCGACACCGATGGGCGCACGGGCGATGACAAGTCCTACGGTGCACAAATCACGTTGGAAACGCTCGGCACCGGTTTTGCCGGCACCCTTGGTTACGACTACTTCGGCGAGGACTTCTATCCTGCGCTCGGCTTTGCCAACCGTCTCAATGTGGAGACCTACTACGGCTCTGCGCGCTACCGTTACTTCTTCAAGAATCAGCGCTTCTGGCGCTACGTCAACTTCTTCAATCGCTTCGAACAAAGCCGCGATCTCGCCACGGGAGAGATGCAGTCGGACAATATCTTCATCCGCCCGATCAACCTGCACAGCTATCTCGACGATCAGTTCAATCTCACCTTCGGGCGCAACCGCGAAGGTCTGGTCGAAGATTTCGAGATCAGGCCGGGCATCGTCATCCCCGCCGGCAAATACAGCTTCGACAACGTGTCGATCGAATACATGATGTCGAACCAGCGCCTGTTCGCACCGGGCATCATGATTCGCAAGGGTGATTTCTATGAAGGCAAGCGCGAGCAGGTACGCCTCAATTTAGCCTGGCGTCCCAACGCGCATTTCTACTTCAACTGGAACTACGACATTCAGGACATTCGCTTGCCCGAAGGTGAGTTCATGGTGAAGTTGGTGAGCATGAACGCCAACTACGCCTTCAACTCGAAGTGGTCATGGGTGAATCTCATCCAATACGACAATGCCTCGAGTTCGGTCGGTGTGAACAGTCGCCTGCGTTGGAATCCGCGCGCGGGCGAGGATCTCTACATCGTGCTCAACTACAACCTCGACTCCGAAGGTGTGTTCAGCCACATCAGCCGCGAGCGTGGCGAGCTGGCGCTGAAATACACGCGCACCTTCCGCTACTGAGCGCGCGCTTAGCCGCGGCGAGAGCCTTGTTATACTCGCCGCGTTTCGAGGAGGTCGAACATGTCCCTTGCCGTATTACTGCGTCAGCCCCTGCTGCACTTTCTCTTCTTGGGCGCCCTGATCTTTGCCTGGTACGAATGGCGTGCGGATGAAGAAGCGGAAGACGCTGCGGATGCACGCCGCATCGTGGTGGATCGCGCCGCCTTGCTGGACTTCATGCAATACCGCGCCCGTGCCTTCGATCCCGCCACTTTCGAAGCACGCTTCGATGCGATGAACACGGACGAACGCGAAGCGCTCATCGCCGACTACGTACGTGAAGAAGCCCTCTTCCGCGAAGCACTGGCGCTCGGCATGGACCAGGGTGACTACATCATCCGTCAACGTTTGGTACAGAAGGTGGAGTTCCTACTCGAGAACCTGGTCGGCAATGCACCTGCGCCGGATGAGGCGACCTTGCAGGCCTTCTTCGAAGAGCGCCGCGCCGACTATGAAATTCCGGCATCCTACAGCTTCACCCACGTGTTCTTCGATGCGCAGCGAGACGGCATGGCGGAGGCAGGTGCACGCGCCGAGCGCTGGCTCGCAGAAAACGCAAGGCTCAGCGCGAGCGAGGCAGCGGCACATGGCGATCGTTTTCCCTTCCTGCTGAACTACGAAGGCCGCAGTCGCGATTTCGTGAGCAACAGCTTTGGCGAAGACTTCGTGGCTGCCTTGGATGGACTGGCGCCGAGCGCAGAGTGGCAGGGGCCACTCGAGTCGCGCTACGGTCAGCATCTGGTGTTGTTGCGGGAACGCAGCGCGGCGCGCATACCGGGCTTCGACGAGGTGCGCTCGCGTCTACTCGATGACTATCGCTACGAAGCGCTGCTGCGCGAACGCGAACGTGCCGAGCAGGACGTGCTTGCCGAATACGAGGTGGTGCGTGAACTTTGAGCGCTACTTTCTCGCCTTCCTGCTGCTATGGCTGAGCTGTTTCGCACAGGCGCACGATGCGCGTCCGGTGACCATCACACTCACGGAAACCTTGCCCGGCATCTACCGCAGTGAAGTGCGCACGCCGGACACCGTGGGCGCCGACAATCAACCTACGCTCGTATGGCCTGCTCAGTGCAGTCCCACTTCCGAAGGTGGCACCGCGGTCGAACTACGAAGCTGCCCTGATGGCTTGAGTGGCACTGCGCTGAGTCTCGCCTACCCGCGCTTCAATCCCTCGCTGGCCAGCTTCTACCGCGTCGTGAGCTTGGACGGTGTGGAGCTGACGGCGATGCTCGCGCCCACCGAACCCGTGTGGATCGTGCCGCAAGCGCCGACGGCGCTGCAGGTGGCGGTGGACTACCTGTATCTCGGCGTCGAGCACATCATCGGTGGTCCCGACCATCTGCTGTTCGTGTTGGGCTTGCTCGTCATTGCGCGCACACCGCGGCGCATCCTGATCACGGTCACCGGTTTCACCTTGGCGCATTCGCTGACCTTGACGCTATCGGCGTTGGATCTCGTGCAGGTGCCGGTGCCGCCGATGGAGGCCACCATCGCGCTGTCGATCGTGTTCTTGGCCTACGAGATCAGTAGGGGCAAGGACGACAGCCTGACCTATCGCTATCCGGTGCTGGTGTCCTTTGGTTTCGGTCTTCTGCACGGCCTCGGCTTTGCCAGTGCGCTGGGAGAAATCGGCCTGGTGCCTTCGGAACTCTTTCTGTCGTTGCTCTGCTTCAATCTGGGTGTGGAGCTGGGACAGGTGCTCTTCATCGCGGCCGTGTTGGCGCTGGTCTATCCCTTGAATCGTCTTCTCAATGGCGTGAAGGAGATCGGCGCTACCTTGGGACGCAGAGCCGATCTCCTGGTGGCCTATGCGATCGGCGTGCCTTCCGCCTATTGGTTGGTCGAGCGCGTGGCTGGATTCGCTTTCAACTGACCACGCTCGCCTCAGCAACCGGGTTCCTGATCCGCGTCCGGTGCGCACAGCGTGATGTCACCGGAAACCGTGTTGATGCGTACCTGAGCGGTGCCGCCGTTGAGCGTGAAGTTGAGATCGCTGGAGTTGACGAAGCGATCGCGACGCACGGGTTTGTCGCTGCTCAGCTCGTTCTCGATGCGGCCGCCCACGGAGGTACTGATCACGAAATTGGCCGAGGTCGTGGTCGGTACCGCCAGTTCGATGTCGCCGTTCACCGATGACAATTCCACCTGCGCCAGCGTATTCAGAGTAGCTATGATTTCCATCTCGCCACCGACCGTCGAGGCCTGCAGTTCGTCGATGTTGCTCAACATCAGCTCGATCTCGCCGTTGACGTTGTCGAGCCGGATGCGTTCGGCGCGCGTGTTGGATTCGATGTCGCCGTTCACCGTCTGATACTCGATCAGGGTGCCGCTGGAATCGCGATCGTCGATGCTACCGTTGACGGTTTCGAGGCTGATCCTGCCAGCGAGGCCTCGCGAGCGGATTTCGCCGTTGACCGTATTCAGCTTCACCACCCCCTTCAGATTGGTGGCGGCGATCGCGCCGTTGATCAGCTTGATCTCGGTGTTGCGCTCGAGATCGCGCACGTCGACGTTGAGGTTGGTGCCCTCCACGCGCAGGATGCCGTTGCGTGGTACTTCGAGTGTGAGCCTGGCACCTTCGCCAGCACCACAGTCGCGTCCTATCCCGGTGCAGACGCGCGCCTCCCTTTCTTCCTCGAAATGCAGACCATTGTCGCGGTCGACCAATCGATAGCCGACGGCATCGTCACTGAGTTCGCCGCTGATGTGGAACTCTGCGCGATCCGAACCGACCACGGTGAGCTCGCCGTTCAGCAGATCGACCGAGATCACGGTGTCGGCACCGACGGCGCGGGTTTCGTCGATCGGTGCGCCGGCCTGGGCATTGGCGATCAATACGGCGGCGCCGAGTGCGCTGAGCAACAGGGAAGTGGCAATTTTCATGGGCTCCTCCGTGGGAGTTCTCAGATGGAGTTGAGGCGCGGCGAGAACACCGCGTCGATCAGACGAATCTGCTTGTCCTGCACCTGACGCAGGATGCCGAGCAGTTCACGGTTGTCGGGGTCCTGACGCAGGGCGCGGTAGATCGCATCCTCCGCGTCTTCCAGTTCCTGCATCTGGTGTTGCCAGTCTTCATAGGCAGCGGGTTGGTCGCGGTATTGCACGAGCAGGGTTTGCTTGCTGCTCTGATGATGGCTCTGCAGTTCCGCGATCATGGCTTCGAGCGCTACCCGTTCCGGTGAGATGCCGGGCTGGCGCAGCCCGTAGTAGAGGCTGCTCGCAAGCACCAGCAGTAACGAAGCGGCGAGCGCGAGGCGTCGCACCGTGGGTGAACCCTTGGCACGCAATTCACGGTGTTGGATCGCATGGACGATGCCGGGCCAGAGATCGCGTTCTGGTTGGATTTCGCGCGGCAGGGCCTGCAAGGCGCGTTGCAGGTGCAGTTCGTCGTGATCAGTCATGGTCTACCTCCGGCTGACTGGAATGACCCAGCCAGTGCAAGACGAGCTGTTTACTGCGGTGAAATTGGGCTTTGACGGTCCCGGGCGCGATGCCGAGCAGTTCCGCCACTTCTTCCTGGCGCATTCCTTCGACTCCGTGCAGCACGAAGATCAGGCGCGCCCGCTCCGGCAGACGGCGGATGCAGGCATCGAGGTCGCCGAGATCCGGCGGTGGTTCGGCTTCGAGGGCCGCGGCGAGTTCATCGGTGTCGTCGCCGAGGTGGATGCGTTGGCGCCAGTTCTTGTGGCGTCGCAGGTAACTGAGAGTGGTGTTGGTGCAGAGCGCGTGCAGCCAGGTGGCAAAACTGCTCTCGCCGCGAAAGGACTCGATGCGGTTCCAGAGTTGGATGAAAACTTCCTGCGCGGCATCTTCGGCCATGCTGCGGTCGGCCGTCAGGCGTAGGCAGAGCGCGTAGACCATGCCCACATAGTTCTCGTAGAGCTGACGGAAGGCGCCCTGGTGGCGACGTTGGCAGAGGGCGATGAGAGCCGCCTCATCGGCGGCCAGGACCACCAGGCGAGAGCCGGCAGGGGCTGGGACTTCGTTCAAGGCTGGGGCGCTGAATTCACTCATATGCCCCTTGGACGCGGCCGCGAGCGGCGGGGTTTAAACGCGCATGAAAAAAATTCAGCGCGGGAGCAGACGGTCGATGTCGGCCACGAGCGAGAAGGTGCGCGTCAGTCCTTCGATGAACTGCGCCTGGTTCATCAGAATCGGCCCCGGTTCGTTGATGATGGTGCTGTCGATGGTGCCGAGGATCACCTGGAAGCCAAAGGCGATGTTGTCGCGTTCGCTGGCATCGAGTTCGCGCTGCACTTCCTGCTCGATGCGATGGATGAAACGGTCCGTGGCCTCGGCGCGGTGTTTGCGCATCGGA
The DNA here is from genome assembly GCA_937898685.1 of uncultured Gammaproteobacteria bacterium. GTDB lineage: Bacteria > Pseudomonadota > Gammaproteobacteria > Pseudomonadales > Pseudohongiellaceae > CAILUG01. The sequence goes on from CALEJT010000048.1 coordinate 22,794, forward strand.
ATGTAGGACTCGGGATCGCGCACGCTGCGCAGCAGCACGGCGCGCCAGAACTTACGGTGATGCCAGTAGTAGTTGACGATGTTGGTCATGAGCTCGCTGACGAGCGTGTCGCGCGGCAGCGTGGCGAAGAGGTTGACCTGCGTGGCGGTTCGGATTTCGAGGTGCTGTGCGACGAGCGCATCGAAGAATTCGTCCTTGCTGCGGAAGCGGGCGTAGAAGGCACCGACGGAATAGCCGGCCTCCTTGGCGAGCTCGGCAATGGAAATGTGCTGAAGATCACGCTCCTCCAACAACTTGAAGCCGGCGTTGATCAACGCGTCGTACGTGATCTTGCTGCGTTCCTGCTTGATGGCGAGGCCGTAGTGACGAGCCGAGCCGGAGGCGGTGTAGGTGTCGTCCACGTCGAGTCACGAGCTCCATTGTCGAAGGCCACAAAAGTAGCGGCCGGGGCCCGTCAAGACAAGAGCAAAGACACTCTTGGACCAACCGAACAGTTTGTAGGTCGCTTGAAAAATCAAGGCTTTCTGACTACCTTCCTGGCCATTCGTATCTCACGAAGGCCTTTCCATGAGCGCACCAGCCAGCACTGCTTCCGCCGCCACCACCACGCAAACCGCCACGTTCCTGGGACACCCGCGCGGGCTCGTCATCCTGTTTTTGACCGAAATGTGGGAGCGGTTCTCCTACTACGGCATGCGGGCGCTCTTGATCTTCTATCTGACGCAGCACTTCCTCTTCAGCGACGCGCATTCCAACGTGATTTACGGCGCCTATACCGCGCTCGTGTACGTGATGACCATCGTCGGTGGCACCTTGGCCGACCGCTACCTCGGTTCACGCAAGGCAGTGACCTTCGGCGCGATACTGCTGGTGCTCGGACACGCGGGCATGGCCTTCGAAGGCAGTGGCTCGCGCCAGATCATGACCTACAACGGCGTCGACTACGTGTTGGGTCTCGACGGGCGCGGCGGTGATGCCAACCAAGTGGTTCGTTCGGCGGCGGGAGGTGAATCGCGCATCCGCTTCGCGGACGGCACCACCATGGTGATCGAGAATCCCGCCGCCGTCGGTTTGCCCGCCACGATCAACAGTGCCGACTTCACCACGCGCGTCGAAGAAGACCGCTTCTACATGAACGCGATGTTCCTCTCGCTCGCGCTCATCATTGCAGGTGTCGGCTTCCTCAAGGCCAACATCTCCACCATCGTCGGCAGCCTTTATGCGCTCGGCGATCCGCGCCGCGATTCCGGCTTCACGATCTTCTACATGGGCATCAACCTCGGCGCCTTCATGTCGTCGATCCTCTGCGGCTATCTCGGCATCACCTACGGATGGAAGTACGGCTTCGGTCTCGCCGGCATCGGCATGCTCGCCGGCCTCACCATCTTCCTGCGTTATCAGCACTGGCTCGAAGGTCGGGCCGATCCACCGGATCCGGCGAAGTTGCGCGAGAAGGTCTTCGGCCCCATCAACGTCGAACAGGCCTGTTATCTCGCCGGTCTCGGCATCGTCGCCATCAGCATGCTGGTGGTGATGAATGCGAACGTCGTGCACGAAGGCTACGTGGGCCTGCTCGGCATCATCATTTTGGTATTGCTGTTCGGTTACGCGCTCTTGAGCTGCAAGGGCGAAGAGCGTGACCGCATGATTGCGGGCATCTACTTCATCCTGGCGCAGATTCCGTTCTGGGCCTTGTTCGAGCAGGCCGGCTCCTCGCTCAACCTCTTCACCGACCGCCTGGTCGATCGCACCGTCTTCGGCTTCAGCGTGCCGGCACCGGTGTTCCAGTCGCTCAACGCCATGTTCATCGTGATGTTCGCACCGGTGATGGCCTGGTTGTGGGTGGCGCTGGCGCGGCGCAATCTCAATCCGTCCGCGCCGGTGAAGTTCGCTCTCGGTGTGTTCATGGCGGGCCTCGGCTTCCTGGTGCTCGTGGCCGGCATCAAGCTCGGTGGCTCGGGACTCACCGCCGTGTACTTCATCTTCCTCATCTATTGGGTGCACACGATCGGTGAACTGATGGTGTCGCCGGTGGGGCTCTCGGCCGTGACCAAGCTGGCGCCGGCACGTGCCGTCGGTATGACGATGGGCGCCTGGTTCCTCTACAGCGGACTTTCCAACTATCTGGCAGGCGTGATCGCAGCCACGACCGGTGCCGAGACCATCGGCGGCCAGCTCGCCAACGTCGAGGCGGCGAAGGCCACCTACGTCGCGGTCTACAGCCAGGTGGGCTACATCGCGATGGGCATCGCCCTCGTCATGCTGCTGCTCTCACCACTGATCCGCAAACTCATGCATGGCATCGAATGAGCAGCGGAAGGCGGCGCTGAAAGCTCGGTCTTTCTCTACTCGAATCGCACACCCTCGCGAGGGAACGGAGGCAACATGAACACGATCAAACGCATGAGCATCGGCGTTGGCGCAGGCGCGGCGCTGGCGTTGAGCGCGGCCACGGCCTGGGCCCATCACGGCTGGAGCTGGTATGGGACCGAAGAGTTCACACTGACGGCCACCGTGGAAGAAATCGAATTCGGCAATCCGCACGATCGTCTCGTGGTGAGTGCCGACGGTCAGCAGTGGACCTTGTTGTTGAGCCCGCCCAACCGCACGCGTCGTGCCGGACTGTCGGAAGAGAACATCAAGGTCGGTGACACCATCACCGCCTACGGCCATCGCCGCGAAAGTGGCGACAACTACGAGGTGAAGACCGAACGTTTGCAGGTAGGGGAGACGTTGTACAATCTCTACCCCGATCGTAGCTGAGGCGTCTTTCCCGGGAACGGCCCTGCGCGAACTGGTCGTTTCAGCGAGCTCGCATTTCCTGCTTCGTTACATAGAACGTTCATTGAAGCCGGTACTCGTACCGGCTTCTTGCATTTGAAGGAGTCACCATGACCGCAATACTTGAGCAGTACTATCAGCGCTTCAACGCCGGCGATTACGAAGGCATGCTGGCGCTTCTGACCGACGATGTGCTGCACGAGCCCAGCCAGGGCAAGCCGCGCCACGGCAAGCAGATGTTCCGCGAATTCCTGCAGCACATGGAACGCTGCTACAAGGAAGAGGTCATCGATCCGGTGTTCATGGTGAATTCCGACGGCACGCGTGCCTCCGCCGAGTTCATGCTCAACGGCAAGTACCTCGTCACCGACAGTGACCTGCCGGCCGCCAAAGGTCAGACCTACACCCTGCGCGTGGGTGCCTTCTTCGAAATCCGCGACGGCAAGATCGCGCGCGTCAGCAACCATTACAACCTGGAAGACTGGATCGCCCAGGTTTCCGCCTGAGTTCTGCCTGCCGGCTCCGCCCCGCACAGGGCGGAGCCGTAGCGGGGGCTGTCCACGGGGGCGCGCCGATGCCACAATCGACGCCCTGTCGTATTCCCGATGACAACTTTCCCCCGGCCGACAACAAGGAGCTGTAATGGGACTCATCATTACGATCGCAATTCTTGCCGTGCTCGCCTTCATGGTGATCGGCATCTACAACAAGCTCGTCACCTTGAAGAACCGCTTCGAGAACGCCTTTGCGCAGATCGAGGTGCAGCTCAAGCGACGCTACGACCTGATTCCCAATCTGGTCGAAACCGCCAAGGCCTACATGCAGCACGAGCGTGGCACGTTGGAAGAAGTGATCGCCGCGCGTAATCAGGCAGTCAATGGTCTTGCCGCCGCCGCAGCCGATCCCGGCAATCCGCGCGCGATGACCGATCTGAGTCAGGCGGAAACCATGCTCCGCGGCGCACTCGGCCGGTTCAACGTGGTGGTCGAGGCCTATCCGGATCTGAAGGCCAGCGCCAACATGCAGCAGCTGTCGGAAGAACTCATCAGCACCGAGAACCGCGTGGCCTTCGCGCGTCAGGCCTTCAACGATGCCGTGACGGCCTACAACACCTATCGTCAGACCTTCCCGCCGGTGCTCTTCGCCGGGCTGTTCGGTCACTCGACCAATGCCAGCCTGTTGGAATTCGAGGACAGCCAAGCCATCCAGGCCGCACCGAAGGTCAGTTTCTGAGGCTGAAACCAGCGGCGCCGTGAAGGCGCCGCTGTGCTTTCTCTGATTTGCAGTCAGGCAACGCCGTGAACTTCTTCGAGCATCAGGAAAGGGCCAGGGGTACCACCCGCAAGCTGGTCATTCTGTTCATCCTTGCCATCGTCTCCCTGATCGCCGTCACCTCCGGCTTCGTGGTGCTGCTCTACGCCATGAGCATGCGACAGGAAGGCGCGCCGCTCAGCGCGGAGCAACTCGTGATGGGAATGCCGTGGGAGATACTCGCCACCATCGCCATCGTCATCATCGGCGTGGTGGTGCTCGGTGCCGTCTTTCGTCAGTTGCAGTTGCGCAGTGGCGGCAAGGCAGTGGCGGAAAGTCTCGGTGGACGTCTGCTCAACACCGGCACACGCGATCCCGATGAACGCAAGGTGCTGAACATCGTCGAGGAAATGGCGATCGCCGCCGGTGTGCCCGTGCCGCAGGTGTACTTGCTGGAAGATCCGGCGATCAACGCCTTCGCGGCCGGACATGATCAAAACGACTGCGTGATCGGTGTGACGCGCGGCTGTATCAAGTTGCTCAACCGCGATGAGCTGCAGGGCGTGATCGCACATGAATTCAGCCACATCTTCAACGGCGACATGCGGCTGAACATCCGCCTGATCGGTTGGCTGTACGGCATCACGGTGCTGGGTCTCATCGGTTATTACATGATGCGCTCGCACGCGGTGCGTCATGTCGGTGGACGCCGCGATGATCGCGGCGGCCTCGTCTTGCTCGGCCTGGGTCTGATCGTGATCGGCTATGGCGGCACCTTCTTCGGCAATCTCATCAAGGCGGCGGTGAGCCGTCAGCGCGAGTTTCTCGCCGATGCCTCCGCCGTGCAGTACACACGCAATCCCGCCGGCATCAGCGGCGCACTCAAGAAAATCGGCGCCTACAGCTATGGCTCGGAGCTGCGTGCAGCCAATGCCAGCGAAGTCAGTCACATGTTGTTCGGGCAGGGCATCAAGAGCGGCTTGCTCGGTTTGTTCGCCACGCATCCGCCGCTCGCCGAACGCATTCGTCGCATCGAGCCGAATTGGCAAGGCGATTTTCCGGAGATCGAATTGCCGTCCTCCTCGGCATCGCGCCAGTCCGCGCGAGTCAGCAACTTTGCGCCGGCCACGGCTTCGGGCCTGGTGGAGCAGGTAGGCGATCCCGATGAGTCACATCTGGACAGCGCCAGAAAACAACTACAGTCCTTGCCCGCAGCCGTAGTCGATGCCGCGCACACGACATTGGGGGCAACGCTGCTCGCCTTCGGTCTCTTGCTGGAATGCAGTGAGCAACCGATGCGCCGGCGCCAATTGGGTTGGTTGCATCAACGTTTCAGCCCTTCCGCCTATCAGCAGTTGCAAAGCTTGATGCAGCACCTGCAGGGGCTGCCGCGACCGCTCTATCTGCCCGTACTTGAATTGAGTCTGCCTGCGTTGCGTGCCTTGTCGGAGCCGCAGTTGCGCGCCTTCCTGCACGATCTCAAGGCCTGTATGTTGCTCGACGAGCATTTGTCATTGTTCGAATGGTGCCTGCTCAAGATCCTGCAGGAAGGACTCGTGCCACATCGTTTGCCGCTGCTCGCGAAGTCATTGAACGCGTTGCGGGCCGAGGTGGGCATCGTCTTGAGTGCGCTCGCGAGTGCGGGCAACGAAGGACAGGAAAAGGCGCAGCAAGCGTTCTACGCCGCAAGTGAAGTGTTGCCGCTGGTGCCAGCACCGGAACCGCATTGGCAGGCCTATCCCGATCTCAAGGAATTGGAACAGGCCTTCTTTGCTTTGCGCGCGTTGCAGCCGCTGGATAAGCGCAAACTTCTGACGGCCATGGTGCGCTGCGTGGAGCACGATGGGTCGATCACACCGGAAGAACACGAGCTGGTGCGTGTCGCGGCGGCCGTGCTCGATTGCCCCATGCCGCCGCTGAAACTCGCGATCTGATCACTGCGCGCCGAGGCTCTGCAGCAATTGTGCGTGTGCCTTGGTGAAGAAGTCGAAGGCGGCCGGTTCGGGTACTGGCGCCGTGGCCGGCGCCACACTCTCTCCCAACACCATCACCTTGCTCGGATCATGCTCACGATAGGCGGGCCACTGCGGTAAACCCTGCGCATTGGGGTTGGTGCTCGCAGCGAAGCGCACCCAATAGCGCGCCATCGTATCGCTCAGAGAACGATCGACGTCGAGCCACTCCGGATGCTGCTCACTCTGGTTGAACATGTAGGGCAGTTCCGCCACATGAGTTGCGCCACGCTCTTCCTGGCCCGGGGGCACACGTGTGAAGTAGTAGACGTAGGCACCCATGCCGCGAATGCCCTGGTAGAGCACGAGCTGACGCATCTGCCACTGCAGTTCATCGCGGAAGGCACGTTGATAGGCGCTGACCGCTTCGCCATCGGAGTTGGCGGGATAGAGCGTCAGGAATTCATCGGCCAGTGTGCCGTAGCGCTGTTGCGCATACGTGCGTAGCTCGGCCACCGAGGTGGGGCCGTTACCGAAGAAGGTCGCTTCATCGGCATTGGAACCGGCGAGCAGATCGACGGGTTGCTGCTCCCCTGCGGCGTAGATCAGTGAGGGATCCTTCGCCAATACATAACCGTCGGTGATGATGCCAGCTGCAGTGAAATTCTCGAGTACGGTCTGGGCGGGCAGTGCACGTAGTTGCTCTATGGTCGTGGCGCCGACGGCCTGTGCTTCGCGTTCGCCCTGCGCTTCGCGTTCGCTCAGTGTGGGCAGACGTCCCAGACGCAGGCCCATCCAACCACCACTCTGCGCCACGGCGCGATGGAAGAGGCCGCCAGCACGTGGTGTTGCCAACAGGGTGGCGACCGCGTGTGCCCCCGCCGATTCGCCTACGATGCTGACGTTGATCGGATCGCCTCCGAAGGCCTGAATGTTTTCATATACCCATTCCAGAACGGCGATCATGTCGAGCAATGCATAGTTGCCGGAGCGGCGTTCACCACCTTCTGCGGTGAGCGCGGGATGTGCGAAGAAGCCGAAAGGCCCGAGACGATAGTTGAAGGTGACGACCACTGCACCTTGCCGTGCGAGTGCCGCACCGTCGTAGCGCTGATCGGCACCGGTACCGCCGGTGAAGCCACCGCCGTGAATCCATACGATGACGGGACGCAGCGCTTCCGCATCGGGAGCCGCGGTCCAGATGTTCAGGTAGAGACAGTCCTCACTCATCTCTCCGTTGCCTCCCGACTGCATGCAGCGCGGCGCGAAATTGCTGGCATCGCGCACGCCATCCCACGCTGCTGCTGGCTCGGGCGCGCGCCAGCGGCGTTCTCCCGTGGGCGGCTGGGCGTAGGGGATGCCGCGATAGACGCGTACGGAATCATCGACGGCAACACCTTGCAGTCGACCTTGCGCGGTCTCGATCGTCAAGGGCAGTTGGGCGATGGCTGGGCTGGTGAACAGCAGGAGGCCGGCGAACAGAGCGGTCAGGCGCATGGAAGTCTCCCGAATTATCGTTGTTGTAGGCGGAGATGGAGGGAGTGTGGTGCGCTTTGGCGTCGATCGCAAGCGGGTATTCAGGCCTTATTCAGTGAGCCGCCCTTAATCTGCCACCGTTCCCAAAGGTTCGGAGAAACTCATGAACAGGATCTTCTTCCCGCTTGCTGTCACCGTACTCGGCGCCGCCACGAGCGCTGCCGCCCATGCTGGTTCGGCTTACGGCACCTATGACGAGGCGCCGGTCCTGTCGTCGACGCCGATCTATCAGGTGCAGGAATCCCGCATTCCGCGTCAGGAGTGCTGGGAAGAGCAGGTGCAGTATCAGGCGCCCACGTATCAATCGGCCACGCCCGGTTTGATCGGTGCCTTGGTCGGTGGTGCGCTCGGCAATGCCGTGGGTCATCACAAGCGCAACAAGCAGGTCGGTGCGGTCGTTGGTGCCGTGATCGGTGGATCGATCGGCTCCGACATCGCACGCAATCGCAGCGGCGGCGGTACGTATTACACCGATACGGTCGAGCGTTGCCGTACTGTCTATACCAATGTGCAGGAGGAGAAACTGGTTGGTTACGACGTACGCTATAGCTACAATGGCGTGCAACGCACAGTCCGCATGCCCTACGATCCGGGCAGCACCGTGCGGGTTCGCGTCGATGTCGAGCCGGTGTTCTGATGTGATTGCGTCGCCAAGCCCCCGCGCCTCAATCCTCCTCCAGGTAATGGTTTCGAGCCCATGAAAGTTTCGTCAGGCCTTCCCTTAGCGTTGTTCACGCTGTTGGTGTGCCTGGTGTTCACGGGCGTGCCCGAGGTGTATGCGGCCAATCAGGAACCTCCTGGCCGGCCCTTGATGCCCGGTGCTGGTAACCGTGGCGCCGCAGAGGAGCAGGTGCGTGTATCGCGACGTGATGCGTCCGAGCGAGTGCGTCAGGCTTTTCCAGGCGGGCGCGTGTTGAGCATCCGTCTCGAAGGTAGCGTCTGGCTCGTGCGCATGGACCAGGAAGGCAACGTGTTCAACGTGCTCGTCGATGCCAATTCCGGCCAGGTGCGCCGGGCAGACTGAACTACGATCGAGGCTGACTGAAGGATTCGCATGCGGCTCCTGATCATTGAAGACGAAGATCTCCTACGCGCCAAACTCGTCAAGGCCCTGGAAGACAGTGACTACGTGGTCGACAGCGCCAGCGACGGCAAGACCGGCCTCTTCCACGGACTCGAATACGACTACGACGCCGCCATCATCGATCTCGGTCTGCCGCAGCTCGACGGCATCTCCGTCATCAAGACGCTGCGTCAGAAGGGGCGCATCTTTCCCATCCTGATTCTCACCGCGCGCGACAACTGGGCCGACAAGGTCGAAGGTCTCGATGCCGGTGCCGATGATTACGTCGTCAAACCTTTCCAGATCGAAGAAATCCGTGCGCGTCTCAATGCGTTGCTGCGCCGCGCCGCCGGTTTCGCCAAACCCACGCTCGACTTCGGTCCGCTCAGTCTCGACACCACGGCACGTCGCCTCACGGTGAATGGCGAGACGGTGGAACTCACCGCCTACGAGTACAAGGTGCTCGAATACCTGATGCTGCATCCGGGCAAGGTGGTGTCGAAGAGCGAGTTGACCGAACACCTCTATGATCAGGATCACGATCGCGACAGCAACGTGCTGGAAGTGTTCATCCGCCGTCTGCGCCAGAAGCTGGATCCCGACGAAAGCCTCAAGCCCATCGATACGATCCGCGGCCTGGGCTATCGCTTCAATGTCCCTCCCAACACCAAACGCTGAAAGCCGCTATTCCCTGCAGACGCGGCTGCTGCTGGCCTTCGGCGTCCTGCTCGTTCTGTTCCTCGGCTTGGCCGGTCTGGTTCTGGAACGAGCCTATCAGGAAAGCGTCGAGGCGGCGGTGCGCGAGCGTTTGCAGTTGCAGATCTACGCCCTGCTCGGTGTCGCCGAACCCGACGACAATGGCTTCTATCTTCCCGACGTACAGGAAGCGCGCTTCTCGCAGATCGACTCGGGCCTCTATGGCTTCATCTTCGACATGGAAGGGCGCGAGCTCTGGCGCAGTCCTTCGGCGCTCAACCTCAGCCTGAGCGTCGCCGACTTCTCGCCTCCCGTACCCGAAGTGGGTGAAACACTGTACGGTGTGCTCGATCTCGAAGGGCAGGGCGAACTGATCTGGGCCAGCTACGGCACCTATTGGGAAAACCAGGAGCAGGAATTCAGCTTCATCGTGATGGAATCGGCCGCGCCGACTGCGGCGGAGATTCGCGAATTCCAATCGAACCTTTATTTCTGGTTCGGTCTGCTCACCATCTTTCTCTCCATCGCGCAGCTGATTCTGCTGCGCTGGGGCCTGCGTCCGATCGCCAATCTGGCGGAAGACGTCTCCGCCATCGAAAGTGGCAAGCAGGATGAACTGCAGGGCAGCTATCCGCTCGAACTCGTGCCCGTCACCCACAACCTCAACCTGCTCATCAAGCGCGAACGCGAACGTCAGCAGCGTTATCGCGGCATGTTGGGCGATCTCGCGCACAGTCTCAAAACCCCGCTGGCCGTGATGTCCGCTGCGCTGCAGGAAATCAAGAACGGCGGCGGGCTCGGCCCGCAGCAGCGGCAGGACATGGAAGAGCAGCTCGCGCGCATGGATCAGATCGTGTCCTATCAGCTCAAGCGAGCGGTGGAAGCGAATCAGTCGCGCTTGCTCGTCAAACCAGTGGAAGTCGAACCCATGTTGCAGCGCATCGTCGGCGCGCTGCAGAAAGTCTATCGCGACAAGCAGATGCAGGCGCAGTGCGACGTCTCGCCCGATACGCGTTTCTTCGGTGAAGAAAGCGACTTCATGGAACTCTGCGGCAACCTGCTCGACAACGCCTTCAAATACGGCGGCACGCGCATTCACGTGACTGCACGCCAGGAGGGCCGGACGCTACTGCTCGATGTCGAAGACGATGGCCCCGGCATTCCACCGGACAAGCGCAGCTGGGTGCTCGAACGCGGCGCGCGTGCCGACACCGTGCGCAGCGGGCAGGGCATCGGTCTGGCGGTGGTGGTGGAGCTCGTGAGCGGTTATGGCGGCGAGATCCGTATCGGCGACAGCGAGCTCGGCGGCGCCAAGATCAGTATCCGACTCGGCTGAACCCAGGCAAAAAAATGCCCCCTTAACCAGGAGAGAAAAGGGGGCTTAGCAAGGGGGATTCGGTTCGATCAGAAGTTGCAGGCAGAGGCCGGCAGCTCCGTGCGTATCTCGGTACCCAGCGTGTTGTAGCTGCGCTCGTAGCAGCGGCCGTAGCGATCGCGGAACAAGCTGGTGCCACCGCTGCTCGGTGGCACGTAGGTGTTCTGCTGGATGATCACCGGCGGTGGCTGTTGCACCACGACGGTAGGCGGCGGGCTGTAGAAGGTGCGCCAACCGTAGGGATAGGAACGCCAGGTCCGGCCATAGGAACCCCAATAGCTCGGCGCGCCGACATTCAGATTCACCGACCAGCGAATGTTGTCGTGTCTGTGGCGATGGCCATGGTCCCAATGACGATCGTGCCCGCGCCAACCTCGATTGTTGTGCCAGCGATCCGCCAGGGCGGCATCGGCGCTGAACACCAACACGCTGAGCAGCGCCAGTTTCAGCATGAGTGGTTTGTGGATCTTCATGACTTCGCTCCGTCATTCGTCCGGGGCTCGCCGCCAGTCTAAGTTTCGAGTCTGAATGCTTCCTGAACGTACGTGGCCGCCACGCCATGGCTGAGGTATGCTCCGCGCACCCACATCCCGCGGAGGACACATGAGAACAACAAGAACAGGGATGCTGGCACTCAGCCTCTTGCTGGGCGCCTGCAGTGAGGACACGCCGTCAGAGGGGACCGCTGCACTACCAGCCACCCCGGTCACTCCCGCCACGACTTCGACTCCCACCCCCAGCGGCGCTGCCAGAGTGGATGCCGCACGGCTCATCAACGCCGATGCCGAGCCCGGCCAATGGATGAGCACGGGCCGTACCTACGGCGAACAGCATTTCAGCCCGCTCGATCAGATCAACCGCTCCAACGTCGGTTCGCTGGGCCTGGCCTGGTATGCCGACTTCAACATTCCTCGCGGCCAGGAGAGCACGCCGCTCGTGGTCGATGGCGTCATCTATGTGACGACGGCCTGGAGCAACGTGCTGGCCTTCGACGCTGCCACCGGTGAAGAGCTCTGGCGCTTCGACAGCAAGGTGCCGCGCGAGTGGGGCGTACGCGCCTGCTGTGACGTGGTGAACCGCGGTGCCGCACTGTGGAACGGCAAGGTCTATGTGGGCACCATCGATGGCCGCCTCATCGCCATCGATGCCGCCACCGGCACCGAGGTGTGGACCGCCGATACCCTGATTTCGCGCGAACTCTCCTATTCGATCACCGGCGCACCGCGCGTCGTCAAAGGCAAGGTGGTCATCGGCAATGGCGGCGCCGAATATGGCGTACGTGGCTACGTTTCCGCCTTCGATGCGGAAACGGGTGAACTGGCCTGGCGCTTCTACACCGTGCCCGGCAATCCGGCCGACGGTTTCGAGAACGAGGCCATGCGCATGGCCGCGGAAACCTGGAACGGCGAATGGTGGAAGCTCGGTGGTGGCGGCACCGTGTGGGATTCGATGGCCTACGATCCCGAGCTGGACCTGCTCTACATCGGCACCGGCAACGGTTCGCCCTGGAACCAGGATCTGCGCAGCCCCGGTGGCGGCGACAACCTGTTCCTGTCCTCCATCGTCGCGCTCGATCCCGACGACGGCTCCTACGTGTGGCACTACCAGACCACGCCCGGCGAAACCTGGGACTACACGGCGACGCAGCCGATCATGGTGGTGACGCTGCCGATCGACGGCACACCGCGCAAGGTCGTGATGCAGGCGCCGAAGAATGGCTTCTTCTATGTGCTCGATGCCGCCACCGGCGAGTTCATCTCCGCCAAGCCCTACGCCGCGGTGAACTGGGCCTTGGGCATCGATGAGAACGGTCGTCCCATCGAAAACCCCGATGCGCGCTTCGATCGCACCGGCAAGGCCTTCGCCGTTCAGCCCGCACCTTCCGGCGCGCACAACTGGCAGCCGATGGCCTACAGCCCGCTGACAGGGCTGGTCTATCTGCCGGCATCGGACAACGCCTTCGTCTATGCCTACGACCGCAACTTCAATCCCAATCCGCTCACATCCAATCTCGGTGTCGATCCCGCTGCCGGCGCGGCCGAGCTCGGCCCGAACGCGATGGCGGATCTGCCGTCCGGCACCTACATGGTGGCGTGGAATCCGGTGACGCAGGAGCCGGCCTGGAAAATCCAGGGGGCGGCGGCAGGTATGTTGGCCACTGCGGGCAATGTGGTGTTCAAGGGCCATCAGAACGGCCTTGCCGCCTATGATGCCGAGACCGGCGACGAGCTCTGGCAATCCACACCGACGCACACCGGCGTCGTTGCTGCGCCGATCACCTACACCGTGAATGGTGAGCAGTACGTGGCCGTGGTGGCGGGCCGTTCCAACGCCAACTATTACGCGCCCGACTATTCACGACTGCTCGTTTTCAAACTCGGTGCCGACTTGGTGCTGCCCGAGCCAGAACCCTACACACCGCCGCCGCTCGATCCGCCGGAACTGACGGCTACGCCGGAACAGGTGTCGCGCGGTGCGAGTCTCTACGGCACGCATTGCTGGATCTGCCACAGTGATGTCGGCAATGCCGGAGGTCTGTTGCGTCGAGGTTTGTTCCCGGAGCTCGCGGTGTCACCTGCGCTGCATAGTCAGGAACTGTTCGACTCCATCGTGCTGCAGGGCGTGCGCAGCAGCAACGGCATGGTGTCGTTCTCGAATGTGCTGAATGCGGACGACACGCAGGATCTGCGTGCCTATCTGATCGAACGCGCCAATGCGGCGCTACAGGCGCGCGGAGGACGTTAAGCGCTCTTGTAGATGCCGCAACGTCTACGCGCGATCAAGCAGGCGTCCCCGCCGACGGCGAAATCCCGGCAGGAGCGGGGACGTTCTTCATAGTGACGGCAGAGATAGGGCTCTGCCGTCGTTCCCTTTCCAGTCAACGCCACACAGTGACCCTCGCGACGCGGCACCACGTAGCGTCCTTCACTACGCACTGCGATCAAATCGGGATGGCGCTGTGCGAACTCTTCTTCCGCACCAACTTCCACCACGTCGAAACCGCGGTGACAGCAGGCGCCGCAACTGAAGCAGTCTTGCTGCACCAGACGCGGTTCATAGTGCTCGCAGGCGCGTTGCTGGGCATCGACCTCTACATCGCTGCGCAATTCTTCGAGGCGATGAATCAGCGGCTGGCAATCTGCGTGTGTCTGACGGCAAGTCAGCGCTCCCGACTCATCTTCGCTCACCCACGCACAATCTCCGCAACGCAGGGAAGCATCCGTGTGCAACGCGAAACCCGCTGCATGCATGCCGCGCGCGCGTTGCCACAGCGAATCGGCTGGCGCTGCAGCTTGTGTGAGTGCGGCGATCGCAGCGGTTGCGCTGAGCGCTTCATGCAGCACTTGGCGATAGGGCGACTGCTGTGCGCGCTGCCAACCACTGCGCGCGAGTTGCGCGGCGGCATCGTCGCTCGGTGACAGCGGATCGCGCGGCAGTGCGTCGTAGTAGCGGCGCCAGACCGTGGTCACCGCCATGAATTCACGCAGGCCATAGGGCTGCGCGAGCGCGGCCTGTAGGCGATTGGTGGCGTATTCGTAGACGAGATCCTTCGGCGAAGTGTTGTCGAGGCCCCAGTCGGGCTGCTCGCGTGCGGCCTCACCCGACACCAGAAGATGACATACCTCGTGCAGGATCATCTGTGCCAGACAATCATCGGGATCGAGATGTTCGTCGGTGGCGAGCGTCAGTGTGCCCCTGCCATCCCAGGCGGCATAGGCGTCGGCCGAACGCACGACACTGATGCCGAGTTTTTCTGCGGCACGCAACCAGAGTAGGTCGGTGGGATCCTGATAGTTGGCGTCGATGTGGCGTGGCACGGTGAGGGGCAGGGCGATACGAAAGGGGCGCCATTGTACCCGATGCTCGACATCGGTACTGGCGCCCCGCTTGGTACGTAGAGTTGGTGCTCAGAGGAAGTTGTTCGGCCAGATCATCGTGCGCCACATGTGGGCGACGGGTGAATCGTCGAAGCCGAGACCTTCTTCCGGTTGGCGCCAGGCGCGGGCCATCAGATCGTCGAAGTACGAGTAATCGACCTCCACCGGCGCATCGAAGAAGTACTTGTCGTACATCGTCACGAGACGCGCGGTCATGTACCACTTGTGCTGCATCGCGTACTCGCCATCACGGCGCAGATATTCGGGAATCTGATAATCCTTGCCGAAGAACTTGTAATAGCTCTCCGGATATTCATAGCCCACGGCGGGATCGGGGAAGTAACGTAGCGCCTGATGGTATTTCACGGCCCAGGCCACTTCTTCGTCGACGTAGGGCGCGATCAACTGCGCGCTCCAGTAGCCGTGGTCGGGACGTACCAGACAGCCGTTGGAGAGGTCGTGCAGCATGCAGGCCATGACGACGTTGTCGGGCTGACCGTCTTCCATCGCGCGCTTGGCGGAAGTGAGCAGATGATTCACTGCGATGGGATTGAAGCGATAGCGGAAGAAGTCGAACAGCGTCGGCTTTTCCGGCATGCGCGGCAGCGCCGGGTTGTCGCCCATCATGAACACATGGTTTTCGTCCATGCGCGCCAGGAGCTCGGGCTCGGGGTCGGGATTGCCAGTGCCGATCCAACCGATCGGCGACGGCAGGATCATGCGGGTGTAGCCGGCTTGCGGCCAGGGGCGGTTGTCGGCGGAATCAGCCATTGTCTTCTCCTCATGCATGCGAACTGGCGTAGCGGCGGGCGATGCCCGAGCAGACCATCAGCTGGATCTGGTGAAACAGCATGACGGGCAGCAGGATCAGGCCCAGATCAGGCCCGGCGAACAACACACGGGCCATCGGAATTCCCTGCACCAGCGACTTCTTGGTACCACAGAAAACCACGACGATTTCGTCTTCGCGCGAAAAACCGCTCACGCGTGCCAGCGTGCGCGTGAACATCAGCGCAAAGGCCAGCATCAGACAACAGATTACCGTCAATATGCCGAGCTCAGGCAAGGGCAATCGACTCCAGATGCCCTCGATGACCGCGGCGGAAAACGCGCTGTACACGGCGATGAGAATGGTGGCGCGATCCGTGATTGCAATCGTGCCTTTGTAACGTGCCACGAAATCACCGATCCACGGCCGCAAGAGATGCCCGGCGGCGAACGGCAACAGGATCACGGCTGCGACCTTGCCGATGCCGGAGAGCGCCACTTCACCGCCCTGCGCGCCGGACAAAAGGCCTACCAATATGGGCGTCAGCAACACGCCGATGATCTGCGACGCAGATGCTGCAGCGACGGCAGCGGCGACATTGCCCTGCGCGATCGACACGAAGGCGATCGAGGACTGCACCGTCGACGACAGAGCAGCGAGAAAGAGCACACCGGTCCAGAGCGCAGGCGACAAGAGATCCGGCATCAATTTCGAGAGAGCGAGGCCGAGGAGCGGGAACATCACGAAGGTGCAGGCCAGGATCGACAGATGCAGGCGCCAATGTGTGAGACCTGCCAACACCGATTCGCGCGAAAGCTTGGCGCCGTGAAAGAAGAACAGAGTGACGATGGTGAGCGTGGCGATCCAATCCACCACTTCTGCGGCCTGACCGCTGGCGGGCAGCAGGGAAGCGAGGATGACGGTGCCGATCAGAGCCAGCAGAAAAGTATCGGGAATGAGTTTCTTCAACATGTACCAACGAGAACCTAAAGGAAAGCCGCCGCGCGGGCGTAAGGGCGAACCATCTCCCAAAGCGCGCGCGGAGTAAACCCGGGCGTATCACGCCCGGGTGGGAGCTTGAGTCTCAGAAGCGATAACGCAGTCCTGTTTCGATGGAACGTCCCGGTTCCGGAGCGAAGCCACGCAGGTAGGAAGTGGCCAAGCGGATTTCCTCGTCACCGACGTTGTGCGCACGCACGAACAGCATCAGTTCGCCGCTGTTATCCATGCGCAGCGTGTAGTCGGCGCCGAGATCGACACGCGTCCAGGCATCGGTGCCAAGTTCGAACTCACCGCCCCGCTGCTGTTTGCGCGCGTGCTGCACCGTGCCGTACACGGTCCAGTTGTCAGCCGAATAACGCAGTTCCGCCCCGATGCGCGCCGGCGGCATGCGCGGTACGTCGCCGAGATCATCGAAGCGGCCACGCACCAGGTCACCGAAGATGCTGAGACCAAGGTTGCTGGTGATTTCCAGATCCGCGTTCAACTCTAAACCAACGAAGCGCGCATCGTTCTGACGGTAGGCAAGAACCGGGAAACCATCGACTTCGGCGCCCGTCGCCACCTGCCCGATGTAGTCGCTGAAGCGGTTGTAGAAGCCCGTCAGTGTCAGATCGACGCGTTCGTAGTCGAGCGACAGTGTGATGTCGGTGTTGAGTGAGGTTTCCTCTTTGAAGCCGGTGTCGCCGATTTCGCAGGCACTGTTGGCGAAGTGGATGATGCACTCATCCAGATCGTCGAGTCCGAAGTTGGAGTAGAGCTCTTCCACCGATGGCGCGCGTTGCGAACGCGACAACGACACCCCGAGCGTCGCCTGCTCGTTGATGTCCCACAGGGCCGAGCCCGACAGACTGTAGGTATCGAAGCTGCGCGCAGGTACTGCGCCGTTTTCCGGATCGTATTCGTCGCGATTGAGACGCCCTCCGATCTCGATGGTGGTGCCCATGACGTGGAAGTCTTCCACGAGGAAGAGGCCGGTGGCCTGGATGTCGGTGACGGGCACGAAGCTTTCTGCGCCGATGGCGGCGAAGGTTTCATCGCTGCGCTGCAGACCGATCACGCCGTGTCGCTCCGCCGTGTCGGTGTGTGTGATCTGCAGACGTTGTTGCCACGATTCGTTACTGAAGCGCGTGCCGAGTGTGTCGCCGTCGATCTCGCGATGCGCGTAGTCGGTGTAGCTCAGCTTGTAGCTCAGTGTTTCCGCCCACGGCGCGAGATCGTGCCACTCGCCGGCGAGGTCATAGCGTTCACGTTTGAGATCGATGTACACGCGATCGCCGTGAGTGTGAGCGTCTGCACGCTCGTGATCATGGTCATGCTCGTGCTCCTCGTGATCGTGCTCATGATCGTGTTCGTCCGCGTGCGCGTGGGCGCCCGGCGGCAGACCATACCGGTTCTCGAGGCGGCTGTAGGCGAGGCCGAGATGGCCGTTGTCGAAGATCCAGCTCACACCGACGGTACCGGCATTGCCGCGGCCAGCGGTGTTGGCGATGTAGCCATCGGTATTGCTGACTTGATCACTGTGTTCGTGCTCGTCGTGATCGTGATCCTCATGGTCGTGCTCGTCGTGCTCATGCGCGGCGAGGTAGCGCGGATCGATCGCAAGCCCCGGCACTTCGACGTCGTTCCAATCGCGACTCAGCCCATCGAGATGCCACACGAAGTTGCCGGTGGCGAGGTCGAGGCTGCCGACGGTGGTGGTGAGGTCGGAGGCCGTTTCGTGACGGCTCTCCAGACGGATGCTCGGCGCCTCGGGGATCGAGGAGGCGATGCGGCGATCGATCACATTCACCACACCGCCAATGGCGCCACCGCCATAGAGCAGCGTGGAAGGACCGCGCAGCACTTCGACGGCATCGGCCAGGATGGCTTCGACGGTCTGGGCGTGGTCGGGCGAATTGCCGGAGGCATCGGCATTGGGCAGACCGTTGTTCAGGTTCATCACGCGGCGGCCTTGCTGGCCCCGCACCACCGTCTGGCCGACGGCGGGGCCGAACGACGCGTTGTGGATGCCGGGCTGACTGCCGAGCGTTTCACCCAAGGTGGCGCGCGCGGCCTCCTGCAGCGCATCGCCGGAAAGCACGGTCACCGGCAAGGCCGTTTCCGAACGGGGCGTGTGAATGGCGGTGGTGATCAGTTCATAGATTTCGTCGTTGACGGTTTGCGCGTGCGCCTGGGCGACGCCCAAGGCAACTAGGCCCAGCGCAAAGGGCATACTGCGTAAAGTTCGCATGATGGATGTATCTCAACTCAACACGTGAAAACGAACTCGCGCCGCGAAACGGGCGAGTGTTTGGTGGAACGAATCGAGTCAGATGCGAGGGGGAGCGCGGCCTTGGTAGGGGGAGGGATCGTGATCGAAGGCCGCACGGGTGGCAGCCGGGACTTCGTAGTGATGCCCCTCTGCAAAGGCCAGTTGCACCTGGGGGCTGTGTTCGGTGTCGTCGCTCAGCTGGAAGTGGCAGAGCGCACAATCGACCGTGTGCTGCAGATGATTGTGCAGCGGCGAGTTCTGCACGAGCTGCACGCCCAGGAGCGTGAAGCTCAGGAGCACCAGCAGGAGCAGACGGCGGCACTTGGACAGCGGCACGTTCTTCATCATGCGCGGCACTCTACTCCTGAGTCCTCAGGTCCGTAAAGACTCGAGCAGCGCGGTGAGCTGCACCGGTTCGCACTGATCGATCTCCACCGTCTTGAGCGGATTGGTGAAACCGGCCACGACGCGTACTGCGCTCGCGGGCAGGTTGAGCCGTTTCGCGAGCAGGGCAGCGACCGCCTCATTGGCGCGTCCCTTCTCGGGCGCCACCGTCACTTTGATCCGCAATAGATCGCCGTAGAGATCGATGGACTCGGTGCGTGCGCCGGGGATGACCTTGATCTTCAGCTTCACACTCATGGGCGTTCGGCAAACTGGATCGGCTCGAGACCTTCCAACAGGGTTTCCCTGCCTTTCGGGATCAGGAGTAGGTTCTTGTAGAGACGCTCGGACTTGAACGGGTAGAGCACGGCGCGGCGTGGCTGGGTCAGCTTGGTCCACTTGCGACGCAGCAGGGCGAAGGGGCGTCCTTCCCAATAGCCGCGATCGTAGGAGCTGCCGAGCACGTGGATGGTGTAGTGCTGTTCCAGGAAGGCCAGTTCCGGTGAGCCGCTCAGGCGCTCGATGGTGAGGGGATCATTCCACTCCATCGTCAGTACCGGCAGGTCGCGTGCCAGGGTGTCCTTGAGGCCGCGCAGCACGAACACCTCGTGCGCCTCCACGTCGATCTTCACGAAGTCGACCCGGCCGATGCCCTGCTCGCGCAGGTAGCTGTCGCCGACGTGCTTGACCACCGTCACCGCTTCCACCGCGTCCGAGCGCTTGTCGAAGCTCGAAGCGCCATAGTTGCCGTCCAGCCGGATGTAGAGGGTGTCGCTGCCTTCCGTATCGGAGAGCGCACAGTGGTGGGCCACCACCTTGGCCGGAAGTTGGTTACGGGCAACGTTGTCGGCCAGTACGCGATGGATGTGCGGCATCGGTTCGAAGGCATGCACCTCGGCTGCCGCGGTGGCGAAGGCCAGGGTGTGGTTGCCGATGTTGGCGCCGATGTCGAGCACTACCGCCTCGGGCAAGCGTTTGAGCAAGGCAAGGAGGAGCTGCAGGTTTTCCTTTTCGTACAAGCCCTGGCTAGCGATCTTGTCGCCCACGTGGTCGGGCGTGAAGACCGTCATTTCGTGGCCGAGCAGGGTGGTGAGGGAACGGGTCGAGGTCATGCGTGAGTCCGGGTTCACAGAGGAGGCGGATTATAGGGCACAACTTTGGTGCTTCCGAACAAAACCGTTCGGTTCGGATTTGTTACGTCGCTGTACCGAGAGGGATCAAAACCTGCGTAAAAGTTCCTTTGAATACTCATTTTTAGCTTGACTTGCCTAATGCGGTGCGGGCCAAATCGCTGCCCGGGGAGTGATACATGAAGTCAAATTCGGGTGGCTCTCTGCGCAGTTCCTGACCACCTGCCCGCTTGGTTGCCGCGAAGAGGGGAAGTACAGCGGCATCGCTCAACAAGTGAAGCTCCCGTTGTTTGCTTTGCTTGTATCGCCTCACGAGCGACATCGTCGCTCCGTCACAACTAAACGAAACTTCCAAAATCATCAAAGAGGGGAATCTTGATGAAACAGTCCATATTGCGTGGTTTTAAGACCAATGCATTGACGCTGTCCGTATCTGCCGTCGCTTCTGGTCTTGCCTTCGCGCCTTCCATTCATGCCCAGCCGCTCGAGGAAATCCAGGTTACCGGTTCGCGTATCCGTGCCACCGACGGCATGGTGATGCCGACTCCGGTCACCGCGATGTCGACCGAGGAATTGGCCTCCTTCCAGCCCGGCAGCACCGTAGCCGAGCAGCTCGATACCTTGCCACAGTTCTTCGGCAACGGCTCCTCTCAGAGAGGTGGCGGTGTGCTGTTCGACAGCGCCGGTGGTAGCTACCTCAACATGCGCAACCTCGGCAACAACCGTACGCTGGTGCTGTTCGACGGCTCTCGTGTGGTGCCGGCCGACAAGCGCGGTTCGGTCAACGTCGATACGCTCCCCACGGCTCTGCTGCGCACTGTGGACGTGGTCACCGGTGGTGCCTCCGCCGCTTACGGCGCCGACGCGCTCGGTGGTGTGACCAACTTCGTGCTCGACCGCGAATTCGAAGGTCTCAAGGCGGAGATCGGCACCGGTATCACCGAGGTCGGTGACGGTGAGCGCTGGAACCTCTCGCTCGCCGGCGGTAAGCGGATCGGCGAACGTACGCACGTGATCGGTTCGGTGCAGGCCATGCACATCAACCAGATCAACCGCGAAGCCCGCGACCTCGACAGCGACTGGTTCCAGCGTTGGGGCTGGGTCACGAACCCAGAATGGTACCCCGGCGCGCCGATCGGCATCCCGCAGCGAATCACCGTTCCCAACGTCTGCTCCAACGAACACAGCCCCACCGGTGTGATCTGGGCCCGTATCGGACCCAACGCCGCCAACAGCCGCGGCGAACTCGCCGACTTCGCACTCAACGGCATGACCTTCACCGAAGATGGCCGCGACGTGCGTCAGTTCATCCAGGGTGACTACAGCGTGCCGCCGAGCGCCACCGGTGCCACCAAGTCGATGTCCGGCGGTCCCGAGTGCGCCTACGCCAACGACGCCTTCGGCAGCGGTGTGGCCGGCAACGAAGTGGTGAGCCGCTCCGCCTTCGCCGCCATCAAGTACGACGTCAACGACTCGTTGAGTGTGTTCGCCCAGGTCCTGGCCGGCCGCTCCGAATCCAACTTCGTCAGTGTCCGCGGCGGTCCGTCGCTGCAGGACGGCTGGTTCGCCACCATCTATCGTGAAAACGCCTTCCTGCCGGAAAGCGTGGCACGCGCCATGGATGAAGCCGGCATCGATTCCTTCCAGCTCCACAAACTGGGTGCGCTCAAGGGGGCGGCCGAGCCTGGTGTGGGCGCCGACAACAAAGGTGTGTTCGGCACCTATTCCTGGAGCGTCGGCTTCGACGCCATCCTGCCGAACGATTGGAGTCTGCGCGGTTCGTGGCAGAGCGGTGAGTCGCACAAGCGCACCGGCATCTACGACGAGATCCGCGTGGACCGCATGTTCCTCGCTCTGGACGCCGTGCGCGATCCGAACACCGGCGCCATCGTATGTAACGTGCAGCTGTACAACCCGACGCCGGAACAGCTGGCCGATGCGGTGAAGGATCGTCTCGAATCTCCCGGCGGCGCTCCGGGCGGTACCCGCAACCCGCTCAGCACCAATCCGCTGAAATCGCCGATCGGTCTCGACAACACCGTACGTGACTGCGTGCCCTGGAACGTGTTCGGTCAGGGCAATGCCTCGCAGGCCGCGCTCGACTACATCACCACGCCGAAGATGGGCGACAGCTACGTCAACCAGGACTTCGCCGAGCTCCTGCTCAGCGGTGACCTGATCGAAGGCTGGGCCGGCACCATCAACTTCGCGGCCGGTCTGACCTGGCGTGAACAGAGCTTCAGCGACCACGCCCTGCCGCGCGAAATCGACGAATTGGGACCGCCCCTCAATGCACCGCATCTGGGCATCCGCGGCATTCCGCCGAGCTTCACCGGTGGTTCGGCCAACCTGCATCAGTTCTCCACCGTGCCTGACGTGGATGGTGAATACGACGTGTGGGAATGGTTCGGCGAGTTGAACATCCCGCTGTGGGAAGCCAACAACGGTCCGCAGCGCGTCGACAGCAGCGTGGCCTATCGTTCGTCCGACTACTCCAGCGTGGGCCGCGTCGAAAGCTGGAAGATCGGCCTCGAGTTCCAGGTGTACGACGATCTGCGTCTGCGTGCCACCAAGTCGCGCGACGTGCGTGAGGCCACCTTCGCCGAGCGCTTCGACTTCCAGGGCACTGGTGGCTCGGTGAACGACCCGCTGTACGGCAACACCAGCTTCCAGATCACCACCGTGTCCGGTGGTAACCCGAACCTGAAGCCGGAAGTCGCCAACACCGTGGTGGTCGGTGCCGTGTTCGAACCCTCCTGGTTCGATGGTCTGCGTCTGTCCGCCGACTGGTACGAAGTGCAGATCAAGGATGCCGTGGGCACCCTCGGCGTGCAGCGTATCGTCGACGAGTGCTACGCCGGCAACACCGCGCTCTGCGCCCAGTTCGAACGTGACCCGAACACCGGTTTCATCGGCCGCGTGTTCAACACCTTCCTGAACGTGGCCCAGGCCAAGGTGGAAGGTGTGGACTTCGAAGCGTCCTACTCGATGGAGCCGGACTTCTTCGCCAACGAGCTGGAAACCCTCAACCTGCGCATCCTGGGCGGCTACATCGCCGAGCGTTCCGACACCGGGCTCGGTGGTCAGCCGCTGGATCAGGCCGGCTGGCTGTCCACGCCGGATCTGACCTCGGTGGCCACGCTGACCTACGGCGTCGGCCCCTACAGCATCCAGCTGCAGCAGCGCTACATCGCCTCGGTTCTGAACAAGAACACGGCGGTCAGCTCGAACTGGATCGAAGGTCGTGACGTCGACACCCTGCGCATCCCGTCGGCCAACTACACCAACCTGCAGCTCGCCTACAGCGGCGACATGTCGAATGGCGGTGAATGGCGTCTGGCCTTCAACGTCACCAACCTGTTCGACCGTAACCCGCCGATCATCCCGAACTACGGGACCCGCGGCGGCGCCCAGGCGATCGGTCAGAGCTACGACGAGTTCGGTCGTCGTTATCAGGTCAGCCTGAACATGAGCTTCTAAGCTCTAAGCGGGCAGTGGCCGTAAGAGAGAAACGGGACCTTCGGGTCCCGTTTTTTTGCGGTATCGCCAGCAAACCGTATGCTGATTCTTGTGCAGAAGGGAACGAACCGTCCAGTACGGAACTGGTTCTGCAATCAAATTTCTGGACCTTTGTGTAAAAAATTAGCTTGACGGGGGCGCTTTCTCGCCAACATAGTCCGCCCCCGAGGGGAATAAGAAGAAAAATCGGGGGAGAGCGCAGTGGCCAAGGACGCACTTGAGCTTGCGCAGTCGCTTCCTGTTGGTCTCTTTGCGAGCCTTCGACTCATTTCTCTTTAGCGGTACCTCGGTTCGTCACCCGGCGTTTGCGGTGACGACTCAACAGCATTTCGCACTAGAACGAATATCAAGTTGAGAGGGGAAAACCATATGCAACGCAGTTCACTTAGGTCCACGTCGTTCCAACCCAAGGCCTTGGTGCTATCGGTGGCTGCTGCGGCAAGCTTCTGGTCGCTGAGCACACAGGCCCAACAACAACTCGAAGAAATCCAGATCACCGGTTCGCGTATCCGTGCCACCGATGGCATGGTGATGCCGACTCCGGTCACCGCCATGACCACCGACGAGCTGTCCTCGTTCCAGCCCGGCAGCACCGTGGCCGAACAGCTCGACACGCTGCCGCAGTTCTTCGGCAACAACACCTCACAGCGCGGCGGGGGCGTGCTGTTCGGTGACGGCGGCGGCAGCTATCTCAACATGCGCAACCTCGGCACCAACCGCACGCTGGTACTGTTCGACGGTTCGCGTGTCGTGCCCGCCGACAAACGCGGTGCCGTGAACGTCGATACCCTGCCGACCGCGCTGCTGCGCACGGTCGACGTGGTGACCGGTGGTGCATCCGCCGCCTACGGCGCCGACGCCCTCGGCGGTGTGACCAACTTCGTTCTGGATCGAGAATTCCAAGGCCTGAAGGCCGAGGTCGGTACGGGCATCACCGAGCAGGGTGATGGTCAGCGCTGGAACGTATCGCTCGCAGGTGGTACGCAGATCGGCGAGCGCATGCACGTGATCGGCTCCGTGCAGGCCATGCACATCAACCAGATCAACCGCGAAGCCCACGAGCTCGATGACTGGTACGACCGCTGGGGTTGGGTAACGAACCCCGAGTGGCGACCGGGTGCGCCGCTCGGTGTGCCGCAGCGTCTCACGGTGCCCAAGGTGTGCTCCAACGAACACAGCCCAGCTGGTGTGATCTGGGCGCGCGCCGGCAGCACGAGTGCCTCGCAGTTGATCCCGTTCTCACTGAACGGCATGACCTTCACCAACGACGGCAAGGACGTGCGCCGCTTCGTCCAGGGTGATTACAGCGTACCGCCCAGCGCTCCCGGTGCCACCAAATCGATGTCGGGCGGCCCCGAATGTGACCTCGCCACCCGCGCTTTCGGCACTGGTGTGGCCGGTAACGAAGTGGTCAACCGTGCTGCTTTCGCCGCCGTCAAATACGACTTCACCGACTCCTTCAGTGCCTATGCCCAGATATTGGCCGGTCGTTCCGAGTCCAACTTCGTGAGCCACCGCGGCGGTGCCTCGCTGCAGGACGGTTGGTTCGCCACCATCTATCGCGAGAACGCCTTCCTGCCGGAATCGGTGGCGCAGGCGATGGACGCGGCCGGCATCTCGTCCTTCCAGCTCCACAAACTCGGCAACTTCTTCGATGACGCCGACCCCGGTGTGGGCTCCGACAACCGCGGCGTGTTCGGCACCTATTCGTGGGCCGTGGGCTTCGATGCCCGTCTGCCCAACGGCTGGGACCTGCACGGTTCGTGGCAGACCGGTGAATCGCACAAACGCACCGGCATCTACGGCGAGATCCGTGTGGACCGCATGTTCCTCGCGATCGACGCCGTACGTCATCCGCAAACCGGCGCCATCGTGTGCAACGTGCAGCTCTACAACCCGACGCCGGAGCAGTTGCAGGCATCCGTGGCCGGTCGTCTCGAATCGCCCGGTGGTGCACCCGGTGGTACGCGTCAGCCGCTGAGCACCAATCCGCTGCTCTCGCCCGTAGGTCTCGACAACACCATCCGCGATTGCGTTCCCTGGAACGTGTTCGGCACCGGCAATGCCTCGCGCGAAGCCATCGACTACATCAGCACGCCCAAGATCGGTGACAGCTACGTCAACCAGGATTTCGCCGAGCTCTTGCTAACCGGTGACCTGATCGAAGGTTGGGCCGGCACCATCAACTTCGCGGCCGGTCTCACCTGGCGTGATCAGGACTTCAACGACAAGGCGCTGCCGCGTGAAATCGACGTGTTGGGTCCGCCGCTCAACGCACCGGAGATCGGCATCCGCGGTATCCCGCCGGGATTCACCGGTGGTTCGGCCAACCTGCACCAGTTCTCGACGGTGCCGGACGTGGATGGTCAGTACGACGTGTGGGAATGGTTCTTCGAGTTGAACATTCCGCTCTGGGAAGCCGACAACGGCCCGCAGCGCCTCGACAACAGCCTGGCCTTCCGCTCATCCGACTACTCGAGCGTGGGCCGGGTCGAAAGCTGGAAGGCTGGTCTCGAATTCCAGGTGCTGGAAGACCTGCGCATCCGTGCCACCAAGTCGCGCGACGTACGTGAGGCCACCTTCGCCGAACGTTTCGACTTCCAAGGTGGTGGCGGTACGGTGAACGACCCGCGCTTCAACGGCACCAGCTTCCAGATCACGACGGTGTCCGGTGGTAACCCCAACCTGAAGCCGGAAACCGCCAACACCGTGGTGGCCGGTATCGTCTATGAGCCGCGCTGGTTCGATGGGCTGCGGCTGTCGGCCGACTGGTACGAAGTGAAGATCAAGGACGCCGTGGGCACGCTCGGCGTGCAGCGCATCGTCGACGAGTGTGAGATCAACGGCGTACAAGCGCTGTGTCAGCAATTCGAACGTGATCCCGCCACCGGCTTCATCGGCCGTGTGTTCAACACCTTCCTGAACGTAGCGCAGGCCAAGGTGGAAGGTATCGACTTCGAAGCCGTGTACACGATGGAGCCGAACTTCTTCGCCAACGAGGAAGAAAGCCTCAACCTGCGCATGCTTGGTGGCTACATCAAGGAACGTTCGGACACGCCGCTCGGCGGCCAGCCGCTGGATCAGTCGGGTTGGATCGGAACGCCTGACTTCACCACCGTTGCCACGCTCACCTACAACGTCGGTCCGTACAGTGTGCAGTTGCAGCAGCGCCACATCGCTCGCACCGAAAACCGCAACACGGGCGCCAGCTCGGGTTGGGTAATCGGCCGCGACGTGGATACGCTCGACATTTCCTCGGGTAACTACACCAACCTGCAGCTCGGTTACCGTGGGGAGACGTCGACCGGCGCCGAATGGCGTCTGGCGCTCAACGTCACCAACCTGTTCGACCGTCCGCCGCCGATCGTGCCGAACTACGGTACGCGCGCCGGTGCTCAGAGCATTCCGCAGAGCTACGACGAGTTCGGTCGTCGCTATCAACTGAGCCTGAACATGAGCTTCTGATAAGGAGTTCGCGCGAGATGGAACGGGACCTTCGGGTCCCGTTTCTTTTGGTGAGTCTCAGGTCAAACAGGCAGGATCGAATACGTACTCGCCGCGTAGCCAGGCCACGACTTCGCGCGCCATCGGTTCGTCGTCCAGCATCGAGTATTCGGCCATCAGCACCTGACGCGTGGCCTCATCCAGTTTTTCCAAGCCCTGATGTTGAAAACGTTCCGCGTCGCGCGTGAGCAACAATGCCAGGGCAGGGCTGCAGAGTTGGTGCAGGGCATCGTCGATAGTACTGGGACGATCGTTCCGATAATGCTGCGCCAGCGCATGCAGGGCCAGTTGTGAGAGATGACCTTCATTCATCGGATTGCAGAGATGGCCACTGCAATGCGCACGCAGTACGGCCGGGTCGCGACCGGCAGCAGGAGCGAGATGCAGGAAGGGCGTCAGACGTTTGGCATCGTTGACGGGATAGTTGTCCCAGAGCAGGGGCTTGCGACCGAAACGCTCGGAGACGGCATGCAGATGCTCCGCTGGATAGTCGTGCGAAATCACCTTGGGGCCCGTCCAGAACAGCAGGTGCGAGCGGTCGAGCCCGGCACCGAGCTCCTGCAGATAGCCTGGCGGCGGCGCACCGAAATATTGGATCAGCGCCGGATCGTCCGAGTAATAGGTGGGGCACACGGCATAGCGGCGCGCATTTGAGAGTGCCACGATGAAGTCGACGATGCGCAGCTGCTGCGTGGCGAGCTCGGGGAAATCGCCCGGCATGTCGTCGAAGAGAATGCACAGGAGATCGAGATGCAGGGCGTTGAGCTGTTCCAGCTTGCGTGAAAGCAGTCGCTGATTGGCCGGCGAAAAATCGCGGTAGAGCGCATAGGGACTCAGGCCGATGCCGAAGGCCACCTTGGCTTCGCGATAGTGTTCGCGTAGGGAAACCAGTTGCCGGAACTCTTCTTCCGGATGGAGCTGCTGCCATTCCTTGCGCAGATGGACGTCGTTCTTCGGGGCGTAGACGTAGGTGTTGAAACCGTGCTCCCGCAGGAAGCCGGCGTAGGCACGCCGGCAACTCCAGTCCCATTGGCGCCCGAAGTAGCCTTCGATGACGCCGAAAGGATAGTCGTGGAAGGGAATCATCGCCTCACTGCGATTCCATCAGACGTTTGATGCGACCGATGGCTTCGATGATGTTCTCGGTGCTGCTGGCGTAGCTGAAGCGGATGTAGCCTTCGCCGAGATGACCGAAACTCGTACCCGCCACGGTGGCGACACCGGCTTCTTCGAGCAGGAGTTCTTCCAATTGTTTCGATTTCAGACCCGTGCCCGTGATGTTCGGGAAGGCATAGAAGGCACCCTTCGGTTCGATGCAGGAGAAACCAGGCACTTCGTTGAGCAGTTTGACGATCAGCCTGCGACGTTCGTCGAAGGTGCGAACCATGTGATCGACGGCATCCTGTGGGCCCTGCAGGGCTTCGATGCCGGCACGCTGCACCGGCGCCGACGGGCAGGAATTGCTGTTGATCTGCAGACGCTCGGCGTGATCGATCAGGGAGGCCGGCCATACGCCGTAGCCCAGACGCCAGCCCGTCATCGAATAGGTCTTGCTCCAGCCGTCGAGCAGGATGGTGCGATCACGGATCGATTCGTACTCGAGGAAGCTGACGTGCTCGAGTCCGTCGTAGGTCAGACGCGCATAGATCTCGTCGGCCAGTAGCGTCACGTGCGGGAATTTTTCGAGGCCTTTCACGAAGTGTTCGATCACGTCGCGCTCGAGCACGCCACCGGTCGGGTTGGCCGGCGTATTGATGATGATCAGGCGGGTACGGTCGGTGATCTGGCTGAGTACGCGATCGGGATCGAAGGCGAAGCCGGTCGATTCCAACAGCTCGATCGGCACCGGCGTGGCGCCGCTGAAGTTGATCATCGACTCGTAGATCGGGAAACCCGGGTTGGGATACATGATTTCCGCACCAGGCTCGCCGAACATCATGATGGCGAAGAACATGGTGGGCTTGCCGCCCGGCACGATCATCACGTGCTCGGGATTGACGTCCACACCGCGGTATTTGCGGATGTCTTCCACCACGGCCTGGCGCAGTTCGGGCAGGCCCTTCGCCGGCGTGTAGAAGTGGAAGCCATCATCGATGGCACGCTTGCCGGCCTCCACGATGTTCTGCGGCGTGCGGAAGTCGGGGGCCCCGATGCCGAGGTTGATGATGCTGCGACCCTGGGCTTCCAGAGCCTTGGCTTTGGCGAGAATCTTGAAAGCGGATTCCGTCCCGAGTCGGGACATGGCTTGTGCGAGCTGCATGCGATGAAGGCCTCACGTGGGCAAAGCTGTAAGCGCCCGGAGTATACACGCAAGCACGATGGCGTCGATGCGCGGCGCCTGTTGGGTTTGCTCAGCTGCAGTGGTTAAATGCGGCCTTGCGCCGAGTCGATGGCGCTGGATACCGTCTCAGAGGAACTGACCATGAATTTCAAACGCACCCTGCTCTCCATCCTGCTCCTGGCTTCCGGTCCCGTTCTTGCACAGAGCACTGACCCCGTCGAGGCCAGCATCTCTCTGGGGTACGTTGGCACCACCGGTAACACCGAAACCACCACGTTCAACACCGAATTCCTGCTCACCCTGCGCAGCGCTCCCTGGACCCACAACCTGAAGTTCCAGGCGCTGGGTTCGCAGGAGAACAAAGAGACGAAGGCAGAACGCTATTACCTCGAAGACAAATCCGACCTCACCATCAGCGAACGTCAGTACGTGTTCGGCAAGGCCAACTACACCGACGACCGCTTCAGCGGTTACGACTATCAGGCCTCCGCCGCCGTAGGTTACGGTGTGTTCCTCCTGCGCGACGACGTGTTCAGCCTGGAGGCCTTCGGTGGTCCCGGTTATCGTCACAACGAATTGCTCGATGGCACCTCCGAGGGCGAGGCGATCTTCAGCTTGGGTGAGAACTTCAGCTGGCAGATCAGCCAGAGCTCCGCGCTGACGCAGAGCTTCACGTCCGAAGTGGGCGAAGAATTGACCGTGAGCCGCTTCGAGATCGGCCTCATCTCCAACATCATCGATCGCATCGCCACCAAGATCGCCTTCCAGGCCCGCAACATTTCCGAAGTGCCGGAAGGCAACAAGAAGACGGACACCCAGACCTCCGTCTCGCTGGTCTACTCCTTCTGAGGAACTCTCGCCCGGTGTCGTGTACGAATCGATGTGTGCGAACGCCGGGTAGGATGCGCTGAGGTAGCGAACGACGATGTCCTTTGCCTCCCTCAGCGCCCTCGCTCTCTATTTCCTCACCATGCTCGGCATCGGCCTTTACGACTCACGTCGTAACGGTGCCAGCAACTCGGCCTATCTGCTCGGTGGCCGCCAACTCGGTCCCACCGTAACGGCGCTTTCGGCAGGTGCCTCAGACATGAGCGCCTGGCTCCTGATGGGCTTGCCGGGCGCAGTGGTGGTCAGTGGCATCAGCAGTATCTGGATCGCCATCGGTCTCTTGATCGGTGCCTGGTTCAACTATCTCTTGCTCGCGCCGCGCCTGCGCCTGTACACCGAGCTGTGCAACGACGCGCTGACCTTGCCCGACTATCTCGCGCGGCGCTTCGCCGAACCGCGTCCTCTGTTGCGACTCACGGCCTCGCTCGTGATCGTCGTGTTCTTCACGCTCTATACCTCGTCGGGCCTGGTGGCAGGTGGCGTGCTGTTCGAAAACTCGTTTGGGCTCCCCTATCAGTTGGGGCTCTGGCTCACCTTTGGCGTGGTGGTCTGCTATACCATGCTCGGCGGTTTTCAGGCTGTGTGTCATACCGACGTGGTGCAGGGTTGTCTGATGCTGGCAGCCCTCCTCCTCGTACCGCTCGTCGCCTGGCTGCAGTTGGAAGACTCGGATGGCATTTCCACCATCCTGCTCGAAACCAATCCCACGTACTTCAATTGGTTCGAGGGCATCGGTGCGCTGGCAGTGTTGTCGAGTCTGGCGTGGGGGCTTGGCTACTTCGGACAGCCGCACATCGTGGTGCGCTTCATGGCGATCGATTCCCTGCGTGAACTTGGCGCAGCGCGCCGAATCGGCATGAGCTGGATGATTCTTACGCTGCTCGGTGCCGTGCTCACCGGCATGGTGGGGCTGGCATGGATGCGTTTGCAGGGCCGACCGCTCGACGATCCCGAGACGATCTTTCTCATGTTGACGCAGCTCTTGTTCAATCCCTTCATCGGCGGTGTGCTGCTGGCCGCGATTCTGGCAGCGATCATGAGTACCGTGTCCTCGCAATTGCTCGTGGCCTCGAGCTCGCTCAGCGAAGATTTCTATCGCGTGTTTTTCAATCGCGAGGCGGGTGAGAAAGAGGCCGTGCGCGTCAGTCGTCTTGCAGTGGCGCTGGTTGGACTCGTTGCCGTTCTACTCGCCTTGGATCCACGCAACAGCATTCTTGGCCTCGTCGCCAACGCCTGGGCGGGCTTCGGTGCTGCGTTCGGGCCGGTGTTGTTGGCGAGTCTCTACTGGCCGCGCATGAACTGGCAGGGCGCACTTGCCGGTATGATCGGTGGAGCGGGGGTGGTGATACTGTGGATCAGCCTGCCGCTCGGTCCCGACGGCAGCTCGCTCAGCAACGTACTCTACGAAATCATCCCCGGTGTGTGCGTGAGCACGCTGCTGATCGTGGTGGTGAGTCTGATGACGGGCGGCGCCGCCGACCCAGTACGCGAAGGCTTCGCACACTACGAGCAGCGCCTGCAGCGGGAAAACTTCTGATCATTCGCGTTTGACGCGATTGATCAGGGCATTGGTCGAACCATCGAAGCGCGTGCAGGGCTCGGGCGCCTTCAGGGCGTTGTAGATGCCCGCACCCAACACCTTGCCCAATTCCACTCCCCATTGATCGAAGGCGTTGATGCCGAGCAACACGCTCTGCGTGAACACCTTGTGTTCGTAGAGCGCCACCAGCGCGCCGAGACTCTGCGGGCTCAGGGCTTCGAGCACGAGCGTGGTACTGGGACGATTGCCGGGAATCATCTTGTGCGGTGCGAGCGCGCGTGCCGCGTCGGGCGTCATGCCCTGTGCCAGCAGTTCCGCTTCCGCCTGTTCCATCGACTTGCCGTCCATCAAGGCCTGACTCTGCGCGAAGCAATTGGCGAGCAGATGTTCGTGCATTTCGCGGTTGGTGCTGCTGCTCTGGGCGATGGCGATGAAATCCGCCGGAATCAGATGCGTGCCCTGATGCAGCAACTGATGGAAGGAATGCTGACCATTCGTGCCCGCGCTGCCCCACACGATGGAACCGCTCACGGTGTCGAGAAACTCGCCGTTCTTGCGCACCTGCTTGCCGAGGCTCTCCATGTCGAGCTGCTGCAGGAAAGCGGGGAACAGATGCAGCGGCTGCGCGTAGGGCAGGATCACGTGACTTTGCGCACCCCAGAAATTGCTGTACCACAGCGCGAGCAGTCCCATGAGCACCGGCAGGTTGCGCTCGAAGGATGCGGTGCGGAAATGCTCGTCCATCGCATGCGCACCGGCTAGCAGGGCTCGGAAATGATCCATCGAGGTGCCTAGTGCCACCGGCAAGCCGATCGCCGACCACATCGAATAGCGGCCGCCGACCCAATCCCACATCGGGAACACGTTGTCGGGCTCGATGCCGAATTCCACGGCTTTACCAACGTTCGCACTCACCGCCGCGCAGTGTCGTGCGAGTTGTGCTTCCGGCACGCCACCCTGCAGCAACCACTGGCGTGCCGCCTTCGCATTGAGCATGGTCTCAAGCGTGGTGAAGGTCTTCGACGCGATGATGAACAGCGTGGTGGCGGGATCGAGGCGTGCGAGTGTGGTTTCGAGATGCAGGGGGTCGACGTTCGATACGAAGTGGCAACGCACGTAGTCGTGATGGAAGGCGCCGAGTGCGGTGTAGGCCATCGCGGGGCCGAGATCCGAGCCGCCGATGCCGATGTTCACCACGTCGCGGATGCGCTGACCGTCGTGTCCCGTCCACTCGCCACTGTGCACCGCAGCGACGAAGCGCTCCATACGATCGAGCACCTCCCGAACCTGGCGTTCTTCTTCAGTGCGCGCATGCGGACTGCGCAACGCCACGTGCAGTACCGCGCGACCTTCGGTGTTGTTGATGCGCTCGCCCGCGAACATCGCCGCGATGGCCTGCGGCAGGCCCGCATCGTGCGCCAACTGCACGAGCTGTTCGAGCAGCGGCGTGGTAAGTAGATGTTTGGAGTAGTCCATGAAGATGCCGGCAGCGCTGGCGCTGAAGGTCTTGGCGCGATCCGGCTCGTTGCGGAAGAGGTCTGCGATGGTGACGCCACCCTCATCGAACTGCAGTGCCTGAGTTTGCAGGGATGACCACAGGGGCTGGCGGCTGAGCGGACTATCGGATGCGGACATGGCTTACTCCATTAGGCGATGCGAGCCCGCAGTGTAACGTAAACGGGGTGGGGAAATGTCCAGCTCCAGGCGATTGAACGGCGCGGCCGGGGTTGCTAGTATGCGCATCCTTTGAATGGCCCAGCCATTCAACCGCCTTTCAGCCGGCGTAGCTCAGTCGGTAGAGCAACTGACTTGTAATCAGTAGGTCCCGCGTTCGATTCGTGGTGCCGGCACCATCTCCAGAGTCCCCGGGGCACCGGGGATTCACTCAATCGGCCTTACCATTCATACGCTACGCAAAGCGTGGTCTCATCAAGTAGTTTCATCCTTTGCTGGCTCGTTCACGACGAAGCCGCTCCTGCATCGTGTGCCTCCAATGTTTTTTTCACTCGCAGTTGCATTGGGACTTTGGAGGTCCGAGTGAATCGACGCCACCACTCCGCATCTGCCCAACGTTTCGTGGGTTTCAGGGAAGTACGGCGTCGCTCCCAAGCACCAAGGTACCTCCGAACTCGCCATTGACGGAGTAGGTATAGGTGCCAGCTTCGAACCATGGAAGTCGACTCGGAACGTTTCGTCGAAGGACTCCACACTGTCTAAAGGATGGGCTGTGCATCTTCATCATCTGTGTCCTGCTCCGCGTAGTAGACGGCCATCGATAACGAGTTGCTAACATCCGCCCCGCTCGCCTGAGGCGAGTCGCTATTGCACTACCAAGAGGAATATCGAATGTCATACATTCCGCGACCTGACGGCTACGACGACCTGCCGGGGTGGACCCAGAACAGCATCAGCCGCCAGTTGGATCGCTACGAACCCACCGACTACGGCTGGAGCGACCTTGCTGGCGGTGGCTCCATCATCGACTTCGTCGCCGCGAACGACACCGTCCTTCAACTCGTTCTGCGGTGGACCAACGAGGATCCGATTGCGGTCGGCGACGAGCGCTTTGGCTTCATCCTGAACGGTGGGGACCACCAAAGCGCTCTCGTCATCGAGGGTCTGCCCGAAGCCACCAATCCGGGCGCTTACTTGCAGGAGCGCATCGACAAGCTCATCGACATGAGTGTCCCTGGCGCTGAGGATGTCCATCGGTCGCTGAGCCTGATTGCCGGGAAGCTCTGGAATTCGAGCACTGCCATCCGAACCGTCGGCGTCATCTCCGAAGCAGAAGTGACGCTGACGAAAACCAGTGACGCCGACGCCGTGCTCGTCCTCAACCTCAATGAGGCGGGCGGCGTGGTAACGGAGGGCTTCAATGAGATCGTCGTGGTCGGCGGCGGAGAGGTGAGGGCGAAAGCGGAGGAGGGTGTGGGCGTACGCATCTCTGCCGACTCGCGCGATCAAGTGCTGATCGGCACCGATGGCGATGATGTGCTCTTGAGCGCCGGCGGCAAGGACGTCTTTACCGGCGGCGCTGGCAACGATCAGTTCGCATTCGCTGCCGACTTTGGCCATGAACTCACCATCACCGACTTCGGTGCCGGGGATATGCTGCTCGTTGCTATGGACGGCGTGGACGACGTCGAACAGTTGAAGGCTCGCATTTCGAGCATCGATGTATCTGACGATCTCGTCATCCGGTTTGACACTGGCGCTGTGCTGACCCTGATCGGCGTGGCTCTGGACGACCTCACTGCTGACATGGTCATCTTTATCTGATCCTCTCGAGCGCGCCCGTCGCGGCGCGCTACCCCACCCCTCATCACGCCAATCGTCTCACCACCCTGCTGATTAGTTGCTCACTCAATCATCGTGCAACTTCTCCGGCGTCACCTCGGCCTTGTCCTTCTCGGCCACTTTGCGACGTTGGAACACGGTATCCATGTAGCGCCGATCTTCTGGTGTCAGGCTTTTCTCGACGGCATAGAAGATTTCCTGCTCTTCCTCGTCGATGTGATGAAAATATTCCTTCTTCAATTTCCTGAACTTGCTGAGCCAGGCACCGGAGCTCATGTCGGTGGCGGCAAGGTCATTCAATAGATCATCGAGTTCCTTGTGTTCGGCTACGGCGTGGCGGCCTTCTTCGGTGATTTCAGGCTTGCGTAGCACTGTCGACCACAGCGCCTGTTCTTCTGCGGCAGCGTGTCCTTTCAGCTCGAAGGTCAATTCTTCGAAAAGACGTTCGCGGTCCTTGCTCGCGCCATGCGTTTGCTCGAGCTGACCAATGAGGGCGCGATGTTTGTCGTGATCTTCGATCAGCGTGCCGAAGATGGTGGGGTCGCCGCGGAACTTGGTGGCGGGGAGTTTGGCGTTCATGGCGTTCCGTGCTCCTGCTCTTGATCAATGATGGGAGTACAGAGTTAGCACGGCTAAAACTGCACGGTAAAGCTCGCGATTGGCAAAGTGATAACTGCGTTGAAATAACGCCGCGCTTGAGAAGGCAGTCCGTAATCTTTACGTGTCACCTCGGCAAGTTTTGCAGGGCTAAACGAGGAAAGTGCCTATTTTTTCGCTATTCCGCGCATTTTCATCGCTCGATGAGTGGCACGTGCCTTGCAGTCAGCACTGTTGAGTTACCTGAAAGAAACTCTTGCATGGCGGCGTCGATCGGTAGGGAAACTCAAGCTGCGCAGTGGTAATACCGACAAAAAGAAGTTGCGCTGCTTCGACGCGTCATGTTGCAAGCTCAACCGTTGCTCAGAGAGGAGGCAACATGGAAACAACAGAACGTACGGTCGTGTACGCCAGCACAGCTGCTGGCAGCCTCAGCGGCAGTGCTGTGTCGTGGGCTGCGATATTCGCAGGCGCGGTGGCAGCTTCGGCCTTGGCCTTGATTCTTTTCGTACTTGGTACGGGACTAGGTTTGACTTCGGTATCGCCCTGGGCACGTGAAGGCCTCGAGGCGGAAACCTTCGGCATGGTGGCCATCGCGTGGATCGTGTTCACGTCGATCGCTTCTTCTGCTCTCGGTGGGTATCTCGCGGGACGTCTGCGGGTGAAGTGGACCGATGTCGCGTTGGATGAAGTTTATTTTCGCGATACCGCGCACGGCTTTCTGTCGTGGGCATTGGCGGCACTTCTCACTGCAACGGTGACCGCCAGCGCCATGACCGCTCTCGTAAGTGGTGGCGCTCGCGCCGGTGCGGCAGTGGCAGGTGGTATCGGCGACGCGGTAGGTGGAGCAGTGAGTGGAGCAGCGGCGGTCGCTTCCACGGCGGACGAAGGTGGCACGCTCGACTACTACGTCGACAAGCTGTTCCGCCGCGATCAGGCCGCCGCGCCGCAACCCGCGCCAGCGACGCCTGTGGCACCGACCCCGCCACAAGGTCAGCAGGATGCAGCACAGGCTGGTGCCGACGGTGCGCCGGCGACACCACAGGCTCCTGCTCCGACTCCCGCGCTTGCAGCTGCGGCTGAACAACCAGCGATGCCCGCTTTGGATGAAGTCTCCCGCGTAGTCAGTCGTGCCTATCGCGAAGGCGAATTGGCGCAGGAAGATCTCACCTATCTCGCTCGTCTCGTTGCGCGTCATACCGGCATCAGTCAACAGGATGCGGAGACACGTGTAAGGCAGGCCTACGACCAGCTCGGTGCGGAGCTGCGGGAAATGGAACAGAGCGCCCGCGAAGCGGCGGACACGGCACGTGCTGTATCCGTGCAGGTGTCGCTGTGGAGCTTCGTTGCGCTATTGGCCGGCGCCTTTGCGGGCAGTCTTGCTGCCACCTGGGGCGGTCGTCAACGCGACCTTTGATAACGACGGGAGGACGATATGCGCTCGATCTTGCTATGGATGCTGGGTGTGCCGATTCCGGTGATCATTCTGATCGCGTTGATGACCTGATCATCGCGGCAACACCAAGGGGCCGGATTCGAGGATCTTGCCCCACACGCGCTGACTGATGGCTTCGGCTTCTGCAACCAGCGCGGCTTCGTCGATGGTGAGAATGCGGCGATCCCGCATGAGGAACTCACCGTCGACCATCGTCGACTCCACGTCGGCGCCATGACCGTTGTGCACCCAGGTGGAGAGAATCCTGCCGCCTGGCGTGAGATGCGGTTTGCGCGCGTCGATCACGATCAGATCGGCTTTCTTGCCCACTTCGAGCGAGCCGATCGCATCCACCTGGTTCACCGCCATCGCACCACCCGTCGCTGCATCCTGCAGCACCTGCTCGGGTTGCGGTACGAGTCCCGGAATTTCATCGTCGCCACGCTCGATGCGTTCGAGCAGCAGCGCCGTGCGCATCACGGTGAGGACATCGTTGTCGTTGTTGTCGGTGCCGAGTGCGATGCGTGCTCCTGCCGCACGTAATTTTGCGATCGGCGGACTCACACCACGATTTGCTGCCATCGCAGCTTGATGCGTCACCATCGCCTTGCTTTTGCCGAGCAGAGCGATTTCGTTGTCACTCATGTAACGACAGTGGGCGGCGAAGAGGCGTGGTCCGAGGAAGTCGTGCGCCGCCAGAAATTCGGTGGGACGCATGCCGTGGTAGCGCTGCATGAATTCCACCTCGGGCCGGCTTTGATTGAGGTGGATGGTGTAGTTGAGGTCGTATTTCTCCGCAAACTCGCGGACGGCCGCGAGTCCTTCAGGGGAAATGTCCTCCGCCAAGGCCGCAGCCGGGAACACACTGATGCGTCCACCTTGCTTGCCATGCCACTTCTCATGGAGCTCGTGAATGCGCTGCATGCCCTCTTCACGTAATTCAGCGGAGAACACTGGCGGCTGGCTGGCAGCGAGCTTGGGCGGCGACATGGGGCCGCTGCCATTGGCACGATCGCGGAAGGATTCGGCGAAGACCCAGCGCACACCGGTTTTCGCAAGTTCGCCAGCATAGGGCGCAATGCCGCCGGCATTCTGAACCACGGTAGTCACACCACCGCGGATCGATTCGAGCGCGCCGATCACCGCCATCAAGGCGTTCTCTTCGTCCGAAATGAGTGAGCGCGGAGAAACCGGCAGCTGGTAACTGTTGGGGAAACCGAAGTCTTCGTTGAAGCCGCGTTCGAGGGTGGCGGTGAGATGGGCGTGGCAGTTGATCAAGCCGGGTAGGAGCGCCTTGCCGCGACCGTCGTAGGTCTGTGCGTTGGGAAACATGGCGAGCACTGCGTCGGTGGGGCCGATCGCGGCGATGCGGCCGTCCTGCACGGCGAGGGCGACATCGCGCAACTCGGTCCAGTTGGCGTCATTGGTGACGACGGTCGTGTGTGTGAACACCAGCGCCGGCGCAGCTGCGGCGGCATGCGTCCAACGCGGTGCCAGCATGAGACCACAGGCGGAGCCGGCACCGAACAGCAGGCGTCGACGGCTCAAGCAAAAAGGAGACGGGTTGCGCGATGTAATGTCCATACGACCTCCTGAGCAAGCGGTGCACTTTGTCAGCGAAGGTCAGCAACAAACATGCCACGCGCAGAAAGGTTCCGCTGCGATCATTCCTCGGCAGGCAAGCGTTTTCGACTCGGAAATTACCGAGTGAAATTGCCGCAAGATGTAAGTTGATCAATCAGTCGCGAACCTGGCATGCGATGAGCCTGCGCCATGCTGGCGCAGGTGCACTATCGGGAATCGCAGGGTTGCTCGTCAGTCGTCGAAGTCGGGCTGTCGGGTGGGGTCGGTCACGATGATGAAGTCACCGAGGTCCTGCATGGAATTGCGGTGAAACGAGGGGAATCGTTCATCGGGCAGAATGGTGATCACCAGCGTGGAGGTGCCGGGGCGATAGCGTTCCAGGTGTTCCGGGATGCCCAGACGCTGCGCGCTGTGGAAGCTGCCGCTGATGTGCAGCACGCGAGCATCGGGATCACGATCCAGTGCCGAGGCGATGGAGTAGGCCATGCCTGCATCCCACAGCGACTGCGCCTGCAGGGCAAATTCGGCGCCCGCGCCTTCCATACCTTCGGCCGAACGTGCGTATTCACGACTGCTCTGCATCATGCGCTCGAACTTCGCCGCATAGGCGGGAGAAGCTTCGGCGTAGGGCAGGGGCGGGAGGAACTGCTTGGCGGAATCGGGCAGGGCCTCGAGCGCGACGGCGCCCTGACGGCTGACCAGGTTCACGTAACGTCGCGGCGGATTGGCCGCGATCACCGGGATCTGGTGTTCGCGTGCCATTTCTATCAGCGGGCTGTAGGCCTCGGGATAGCGCTCCCAGGCCCGGGCATCGCTGATCAGGTGTTCTTCGGTGATGTAGCCGGCCAGATATTCGTCGAGCACGTTCTGCACGTCGCTTTCGAACATCTCGAGCGACAGGACCAGGTCGGAATCCAGTGTGTCGCGCAGGATCGAGTATTCGAGGTGATGGGCGACCGGATCGGTGTGCAACTCACCGAGGAAGACCACCGAGACGCGCTTGGTAGCGGCGATCAGGTCCTGCCAGTTGGCCCGCCGACCGTCCGCGTAGTACATGCGGTAGTTGACGGAGGTGATCGGCAACAACTTGCCTTCGATGACGATGGTGTTGACGTCATCGCTTTCTGGATCGCT
This sequence comes from uncultured Gammaproteobacteria bacterium, assembly GCA_937898685.1. Taxonomy (GTDB): domain Bacteria; phylum Pseudomonadota; class Gammaproteobacteria; order Pseudomonadales; family Pseudohongiellaceae; genus CAILUG01. The sequence goes on from CALEJT010000048.1 coordinate 62,641, forward strand.
GCACGCGGCCAACAGCATCAGCGCGAAACAGCAGCACAGGGAAAGAATCTTCATACCGAAAACACTTCGGGGCAGCAGGGCTTGCCGCATTCTAACGAGCGTTGCGTGCGATGAGTATCGTTCGATGCGTGTGAGAGCCTGCCCGTGACCCCGGTCAAGGAAGAGACGGGTAAATGTTCTATGCCGATCTGTAAGTATTACGCGGAAATTGCGCCGCGCGTTTTGGCAAAAAAGGGCAAAGTCCTTGTGTGACGCGAGCTTGCGTGCACTGGCATCCAAGTTGCTCTTGTCCTTGTACCGTTGCCAGCAGGCGCGGGTAACCCAGCTCTTAACACCTAACGGAGGTATCGTTATGGCAGACCAACCGTCCCGACGTGGCTTTGCCGCAATGGATGCGCAGAAGCAAAGGGAAATCGCCGCCAAAGGCGGCAGAGAAGCTCACCGCCAGGGTTCAGCTCACGAGTTCACCTCGGAAGAAGCACGTCTGGCAGGCGAGAAAGGTGGCAGAGCCGCGCATGCTCGTGGCACCGCTCATCGATTCACTTCGGAAGAAGCCCGCGAGGCTGGCCGCAAAGGCGGACGCAGCTGAGATCGTGAGACCCGAGAGCCCCGGCCCTCGGGCCGGGGCTTTTTTTTTGCGGAAAGGAAATTCGCAGAAGCGACCGATTGCCGGTCGAAGATTCGAAGGTCCCGGCCGCCAGCGGGGTCCTTGCGAACCCCGCCAGCAGCGGGCAGGAGACTCGGTGACTCACATCTCACATGTAGTCTTCGAGCGGCGGGCAGGTGCATACGAGGTGGCGATCGCCATAGGCGTTGTCCACTCGGTTCACCGGCGGCCAGTACTTGTTGTCACGCAGCCAGGCCACAGGGAAGGCGGCCTGCGTACGCGAATAGGCATGGTTCCATTCATCGGCAGCGACGTCGGCCAGCGTGTGCGGCGCGTTGACCAAGGGGTTGTCCTTGGCATCGAGCTCGCCGGCTTCGATCGCGGCGATTTCCTTGCGGATCACGATCATGGCTTCGATGAAGCGATCGAGTTCCGCCTTCGATTCACTCTCGGTCGGTTCGATCATCAGCGTGCCCGCTACCGGGAACGACATGGTGGGTGCGTGGAAGCCGAAGTCCATCAGACGTTTCGCAACATCCGATTCGCTGATGCCGGAGCTGGCCTTGAGCGGACGCAGATCGATGATGCACTCGTGTGCCACCAGACCATTCTTGCCGGTGTAGAGAATCGGGTAGTGTGGGGCGAGTTTGCGGGCCACGTAGTTGGCATTGAGCATCGCCAGCTGCGTCGCGCGCTTGAGACCTTCCGCGCCCATCATGCGCATGTACATCCATGAGATCGGCAGAATGCTGGCCGAACCCCAGGGCGCTGCGGACACAGCCGAGTTGCCGGCCTTCGGACCACTGAGCGTGACGACGGCATGGTTCGGCAGATGCGGAATCAGATGTGCCTTCACACCGATCGGACCCATGCCGGGACCACCGCCACCGTGCGGGATGCAGAAGGTCTTGTGCAGGTTGGTGTGCGACACGTCGGCACCGATGTCGCCGGGCCGCGAGAGACCGACCTGCGCATTGAGGTTGGCGCCATCCATGTACACCTGACCGCCGTGCTCATGCACGATCGCGCAGATTTCCTTGATGGCTTCTTCGAACACGCCGTGCGTCGACGGATAGGTGATCATCAGCGCGGCGAGCGTGTCGCTGTATTTCTCGGCCTTGGCCTTGAGATCGGCAACGTCGACGTTGCCTTTGTCGTCGCAGGCCACGATCACCACCTGCATGCCCACCATCTGCGCGCTGGCGGGGTTGGTACCGTGGGCGGAGCTCGGGATCAGGCACACGTTGCGATGGTGCTGACCGAGGCTGTCGAGGTAGCGACGGATGCTGAGCAGGCCTGCGTACTCACCCTGTGCACCGGAGTTCGGCTGCATGCACATGCCATCGAACCCCATGATCTCGCACAGCATGGCGCCGAGTTCGTCGATCATGCGGCGATAGCCGGGCACCAGACCTTCGTCGACGAAGGGATGCACGCGTGAGAACTCGGGCCAGGTGATCGGCATCATCTCCGCCGTGGCGTTGAGTTTCATCGTGCACGAGCCGAGCGGAATCATCGAATGCGTCAGCGAGAGATCCTGGTTTTCCATACGTTTGAGGAAACGCAGCATCTCGGTTTCGCTGTGATAGCGATTGAACATCGGGTGCGTGAGGAAGGCACTCGTGCGTTCGAGCGCGGCCGGAATGGCCTTCGGCGTTGCGTCGGAGAAGGCCCCCGGCACACCGCACAATACTTCGGCAAGTTTGGCGAGTTCGCCTATCGTGCAGGCTTCGTCGAGGCTCAGCGTCAGTTGCGTATCGGTAAAGTGCAGACGAATGCCGGCAGCGTTGGCACGCGCCTTGATCGCCGCGAGCTGGGCGCCATCGGGTTCGAAGGTCAGGGTATCGAACCAGGTGGCGTTGACGGGATCGAGACCGTGCGCACTGGCGAAGGCGGCGAGTTGCGTGGTGTAACCATGGATGCGGCCGGCGATGGTCTTCAGTCCTTCCGGACCGTGATACATCGCATAGAGCGCAGCCATGTTGGCGAGCAGCGCCTGTGCCGTACAGATGTTGCTGTTGGCCTTCTCGCGGCGGATGTGCTGTTCGCGTGTCTGCAATGCCATGCGCAGTGCGAGCTTCCCGCGCGAGTCCACCGACACACCGATCATGCGGCCCGGCACGGCACGTTTGAATTCGTCGCGCGTCGCGAAATAGGCCGCGTGCGGACCACCGTAGCCCATCGGTACACCGAAGCGCTGCGCACTGCCGACCACGACGTCCGCTCCCATTTCTCCCGGCGGTTTGAGCACCACGAGTGCCATCAGGTCGGCCGCAACTACCGCGAGCGCATTCTGTGCGTGCAGCTTGGCGATGAGCGGTTCGAGATCGATCACTTCACCACTGGCATCGGGATACTGCAGCAGGGCACCGAACACATCGTATCGATCGAGTTTGTCCGGGCTGTCGACAATGAGTTCGTAGCCGGCAGCTTCGGCGCGCGTGCGCACCACGTCGAGCGTCTGCGGAAAACAGGTGTTCGCGGCGAAGAAGGTGTTGCAGTTCGGCTTCTTGCTCACGCGCTTCGCGAGCGCCATGCCTTCCGCGGCGGCGGTGGCTTCGTCGAGTAACGAAGCGTTGGCGATCTCGAGGCCGGTCAGATCCATCACCATCTGCTGGAAGTTGAGCAGACAGGTGAGACGACCCTGCGAGATTTCCGGCTGATAGGGCGTGTAGGACGTGTACCAGCCGGGATTCTCCAGCACGTTGCGCTGGATCACCGCGGGCACGAGCGTGTCGTAATAACCCTGGCCGATGAAGGAACGGCCAGGACGATCGTTCGCTACCATCGAACGCAGGAGCTCCAACGCGCCGGCCTCGCTCAGCGCCGGAGGCAGCTCGAGGCTGCGCTCCAAGCGAATGCTGGCGGGCACGATGGCCGCGGTGAAGTCCTCCAACGAATCGAAGCCGAGTTCAGCCAACATGGCCGCGGTCTCGGTCGCATCGGGACCGATGTGGCGAGCGGGAAACTCGCTGGAACCGCTGTCAGTCCCGGCAGTCAGGACCGCGGCAGCGGAAAGCTCCGTAGGCAGGGTTTTGGAATTCATGGTTACTCCGCAAAGACGCTCGTTGCTGTGGCTCAATGCTGCTGACTGGCGTAGGTGTCGGGATCGAGCAGGGATTCCAGCTCGCTCGCGTCACTCAGTTTGATCTTGAACAGCCAGGCCGTGCTTTCGGCGGCCGCATTGATCGCTTCCGGCTGGCCGGTGAGTTCTTCGTTCACCGCGACGATCTCGCCGGACACGGGGCTGTAGATGTCGCTCACCGATTTCACCGACTCCACCACCGCCACTTCTTCCTTGGCGGCTACCGTGCGGCCCACGGTGGGAAGTTCGACGAAGACGATGTCGCCCAACGCGCTTTGCGCGAAGTCGCTGATGCCGACCGTGCCCACGCCATCGGCGTCGACGTCGATCCATTCGTGGGATTCTGCGAATTTGCGAGTGCTCATTGATTCATCCTTCTTGCAGTAGAGACTTGCTCGGGGTTGTGTTGCTTATTCAAAGACTTTCTTGCCGAAACGCACGAAGCTCGGCTTGACGATGCGTACCGGGACCAAGGTGCCGCGCATGTCGACCTGGCAGCTGGTGGCACCGAGCGGAATGCGGGCAAGGGCGATGGAGTGGTTCAAGGTCGGAGAAAAACTGCCACTGGTGATGATGCCGGAACCAGCGTCGGTTTCGACGCGCTGACCTTCACGCAACACGCCACGTCCTTCGTAGACGAGTCCCGTGAGGTGCGGCAGTTTGCCTTCGAGTTGCAGTTTCTTGTGCTCGCTCACCGCGGCGCGGCCGATGAAATCACGATCGGCGGGCTCCCAGCTGATCACCTGCTCGAGGTTGGATTCCAACGGCGAGGTTTCTTCCGTCATGTCGTGACCATAAAGGTTCATGCCGGCCTCCAGGCGCAGCGTGTCGCGGGCACCGAGACCGATGGGCTTGACGCCAGCTGCGAGCAGCTTGTTCCAGAGCTCGGCAGCATAGTCCGCCGGGAATATCAGTTCCAGCCCCAGCTCGCCGGTGTAGCCGGTGCGCGCATAGAGCGTGTCGCCGATTTCAGCAGCGCGGAAATTCTTCAGTCCGCCGACGATCGCGGCGCTTCCGGCATCGAGCAGACTGCAGACGATGGCGATGGATTGCGGACCGTGTACGGCGAGGATGGCGAGTTCGGGACGATGCGTCAGCGTGACGTCGAAACCCGCGCTGTGTTTCTGCATCCAGGCCAGATCCTTTTCGCCGGTGGCGCAGTTGACCACCAGGCGATAGTAGGAATCGAGGCAATAGACGATGAGGTCGTCCACCACGCCGCCCTTTTCATTGAGCATGCAGGTGTAGAGCGCCTTGCCGGGTTCGAGCTTGATCGGATCGTTGGTGACGAGCCGACGCAGGAAGGGCAGGGCGTCGGGACCTTCGACGTCGACGACGTTCATGTGGCTCACGTCGAACACGCCGGCGTGCTCACGGACCTGTTTGTGTTCTGCGATCTGGGAACCGTAGTTGATGGGCATGTCCCAGCCGGCGAAATCGACCAGCTTGCCGCCGGCCGCGATGTGTTGTTCGTACAGCGGTGTGCGTTTGTTCATGCTTCGTTGCTTCTCTTCCTCGTTACTACGATTGCGGCGTACTGCTGCAAGTTCTTTCTCGCCATGAGCGCGGGAGGATAGCGCGAACCCTCGGTTTTCCCCAGCCGCGACACCACTACGAGAAAAATCGGCAAAAAAGCTCCCCTGCGCGCAACAAAAGCGCGATTTCTCGTGGAATGGAGGGACTTTTTCCCGCTCCTGGTAGACCCGCCTTTACGCGTGAAGCGAATCGACCAGGCACTGTCTTGCAAGGAGGGTCGTTTGCGCGCCTTGCCGCGCCTGGAAACACCTGCCGTCCTTCGAGTGGCAGGCGCCGGCTCCCCACCGCCCCAGGTCGCCATCCAGGCCGTGGGGAGCCGGCACTGCTTGGTACCTCACCCCCGTTGGCATTGCGTACTGCGCCGAACGAGGGTGACGGTTCTTACAACCTCCGTACTGCTCTATCAGAACTCGTAGCGCATACCGAGGCGGTAGTTGCGTCCGAGGACGTCGTTCAGGCCGCGGTTGACCGTGATGTAACCAGGGTTGTTCTCGGCACCGTGGTTGTTCGGGTTGGCCACCTGGACCGGATCGAGGTCGAACATGTTTTTGACCGAGATGAACAACTGGCCCTGACCATCGCCGAGTTCGAAGTCGCGGGAAACGTAGCCGTCGAAGAACCAGCGGCCTTTCACGCTGTTGTCGTTGATGGTGTAGTACGGCGCCACGGAGGCCGGACAGTTGCTGGTGCACTCGATGAAGGCGTTGTCGATCACACCATCGCTGTGGCCGCGGCCGGTCAGGTTGAAGGACCAGTCGCCCATGGTGTAGCGCGCGGTCATGCGGTAGACCCAATCAGGCGTGTTGCCGAGGTTGGAGCCGGCCTGGTTGATGGCGGTCACACCGTTGTCGGTGACGTTCTTCATGTAGTGCGTGGCCATGAAGCGCAGCGCCAGGTCGCCCGGGCCCACTGGGAAGGTGTAGCTGGCTTCGACGTCGATACCTTCGGAGAGCAGACGGTTCAGGTTCTCGTACTTCAGATCGATGAACTGCAGTACACCGTTGCTGTCGTAACGCAGCTGCGGACAGTACTCGCTGCGACCGAAGATCACACAAGCGTCGGCCACCTGCTGTGCACTGAGGAAGTCGATCACACCATCGACTTCCACATCGTAGTAGTCGATCGAGGTGGCGAAACCGGGCAGGAACTCGGGCTGCAGCACGATGCCGAAGCCGAAGGTGTCCGCTTCTTCCGGTTTCACGGTTCTGGTGCCCTGCAGGTTCTGTACGAAGAGCAGGGACTGACCGTTGATGTTCACAGCGTTGGTACGTGCGGTACCGGCATCGAACAGCTCGGAGAGGTTCGGTGCGCGGATGTCACGCGACTGCGTCAGACGGAAGGTGATGTCCGGAATCGGCTGATAGGTCAGACCGGCTTTCCAGGTGGTCACGGAACCGGACACGCTGTAGTCGGTGTAGCGCACGGCGGAGTTCAGTTCGAGATCTTCGAGCAGGGGCACCACCGCTTCCACATAGGCTTCGGCTACCTGTACCTTACCGGTGGTGACCTTGTAGTTACCGTACTTCCAACCGTCCTTGTATTTGTCATCGACGTCGCCGTCGATGCTTTCCTGACGCCACTCGAAACCGGTGGCGATACCGATCGGACCGGCCCAACCCTCGATGTCGTTGGTCGAGATGTTGAAGGCGAATACGTCCTGCTTCATTTCCTGCTGGCGGCGCGGACGGCCGAGAATGTAATCCTTGGCCTCTTCGCTCATCACGCCGACACCGAAGATGTTGAGCGGTTTGCAGCCGTTGCTCGGATTGATGAGTGTGGAACGGCACACGGGCTGGCCGGTGACCGGATCACTGACCACGTCGACGGCGTTGTCGAGGGCGGCGAAGCTCCAGGTTTCGGTCATGTATTCATCGGTGTTGGTGCGGCCCTGCTGGTAGTAGGTATCCCAGGTGAAGCCGAGGTCGGCGAAGTCGAAATCGCCGTTGGCACCGATCACGAAGCGCGTGGTTTCACGGAAGTTGTTGCTGCCGGAAGCGGGGATGTCGGCCCAGGCACCACGAATCTGGAAGCTGGTCAGACCCTCCTCGATCATTCGATCGCGCACCGGCTGCGGAATGAAGGGGTTTTCGATCGAGATCGTGCGCACGCTGTCGGTGGGGTTGATGTAGTAGCTCAAACCCTCGTAGCTGGCGTAGGAGCCCTGTGCGAACACTTCGATGCTCGGCGTGAGGTCCCAGCTCGCACGACCGAACACGCTCTTACGGGTGTCGTCCGACTGCAGCGAGTTGCTGCCGAGCATGGCGCTGTTGGTGTATTCCCAATCACCACCGAGCATCCACTGGCCGCTGACCTGACCGTAGTTCAACTGATGCACGGAGCCACCGGGACCGAAGTAGGTGCCGCGCAGCGGACCGGAGGTGATCAGACCACCTTCGGTGTAGGCGGAGATACCGACGCCTTCGCTCACGAGATAGTAGGGAGCACCGGGCGACTTGTCGGGGTTGATGATTCCTTTGTAACCCGACTTCTGCCAATCGGTGACGGTGTAGTGGATGCCTTCCTGATCGTACATCTCGGCACTGAAGAGCAGGTGACCCTGGCCCTCGGCGAAGTCGGTACCGGCAGCGACGTCGAACTTGACGTTGCCAGCACCGTATTCGGTGGCCTCACCATATTCGATCGAAGTTTTCAGACCGGTGTAGTTCTTGTCGAGGATGAAGTTCACCACGCCGGCGATGGCGTCGGAACCGTAAGCAGAAGAAGCACCGCCCGTCACCACTTCCACGCGCTGTACGAGCGCCTGCGGGAAGGTGTTGGTGTCGACCTGGCCGGTCGCGGCGGAAACCACCGAACGCTGACCATCGAACAGCACCAGCGTACGACCGGTACCGAGAGCGCGGAGGTTGAGTGCGGCGACGCCGGCGAGACCGTTACTCAGTGCACCGGAAGAAGTGGAGCCCGTGCTGCTGCCGCGGATGGACGGCAGGGTCATCGCGAATTCGGCGACGCTGGCGGGAGCTTCGGCCTGGATGTCTTCTTCACCCAGAACGGATACGGGAGTCGGCATGTCATAGCCGTCACGCGCGATCCTGGTACCGGTGATCTGTACTGACTCGATGTCCGGGTTCGGCGCGGGCGCCTGCGCGTTCACCGCAGCCGAATACAACGTCGAACCAAGAATACTGCAGGTTACTGCGGTCAGAGTTTTTACCCTGAAATTCAAACGTGCTTGCATGAAGGTTCTCCTGGGGTGTTTGGGCGTCTCTGCGGACGTTATTCGTTCCTTACGGTCGGGCATCAGCATGAACCGTGCCAGGTCGCGTGCATGTCTCGCGTGAGCGCGTATTCCAAATGCCTGCGCAAGCGCTTATTGGAATAGATGGTCGCTAAATAAAGTGACGCAGTATTAGTGGCTTAGCGCCAGCATGCGCCAGGGTGAAAGCGGGTGATGATGACGGCGTTGGAGTGCGTGCGGATGGCGTGAGTTGGATCGGGAACGTTTGTTAGCGGTTGCCTCATCACCGCTCACTTTGGTCAGGCCTTGGTGCGAGCGTGCACGATATTGAACTGATTTTATTGGTGCATGCGCGCCAAGCGAGTGCAGTTGCAGGCGATGGGTAGTGTGTCGTCTTGAAGCAAGCTGCACTGACCTGGTTCGTTTCGGCTCGCTCTTTACCGTTTCAACCACTTCCTCGAAGTCAAAAGCGGAGCAAGTGCGCCTTCTAAGTGGCGTGAAGCATCGTTTCCCGCTCCTGGTACGGTTCGTGCATTGTCTTCCAGGTCAGCAACTCGTAGCACCGGAGACATCGCGAGCCATGGTAAGAAGTCGACCTACGTACTGCAGCAGTCCCTTCAACGCCCAGTTGCACGGCGGTCGCCGCAATCTACTACGCCGACTGGCACCGTTCTCTCTCTTGGCACTGGCAGCTGCTTGTTCCGAAAGCACTACACCCACCGATACTTCCGCAACGACCACGACGACTGCGCCTGCAATGACTGCAGCAACACCCGCAGCCACGCCATCGTTGGGCATTCGTCCGGTCGCCGATGAAACGGTGGGCATCGACATGGGTCAGATCCATCACCCGGATCTGCCGAAGATCTTCGACTACATCGATGCACACATCGACGAGCACGTCATCAATCTGCAGAAGTGGATTCAACAACCTTCGATTTCCAACACCGGCGAAGGCATTCAGGAATCCGCCTACATGGTGAAGGGCTTCTTCGATCAGCTCGGTTGTCAGTACACCAACGTCTATGACGTCGGTGTCACCGAGTGGGGCCAGCAGGGCAACCCGGTCGTCTACGCCAAATGCGACGAGGGCGCGGAGAAGACATTGGTGCTCTATTGGATGTACGACACCATGCCCATCACGCAGCCCGATCTCTGGGTGGCGCCTCCGTTCGAAGGCCGCATCATCGAACAACCGCCCTTCAAGAAAGTCATGATCGGTCGCGGCGCCACCAACTCGAAAGGGCCGCAGATGGTGCAGCTCAACGCGCTCATGTCGATCAAGGCAGTGACCGGTAAGTTGCCGGTGAACCTCATCATCGTGGCCGAAGGCGACGAAGAACGCATGTCGATCGGCTATCGCAAGTTCGTGCGCGAACATCCCGAACTCTTCGAAGGTGCCGATGCCATGTACCGCTTCGGTGGGCAGGGCAGCATCAGCGGCGGCAGCGAAGGCAGCGTGTTCGTCGAACTGATCACGAGCGGCACTTCGTGGGGCCGCGGTCCGACCTACAGCGACATCCATGGTGGCAACAAGCGCTCGGTGGATGCGCCGGCGTGGCGTCACATCCAGATGTTGTCGACGCTGGTCGATGAGACCGGCAACAAGGTCATGATCGACGGCTTCTACGAAAACATCGAACCACTCAATGAAATCGAGAAGGCCAAGCTCGAAGCTTCTGCCAAACGCGTGAATCTCGAAGTCGCCGCGAAGAACCTCGGCGTGGCGCGCTTCATCTCCGACGATCCGCTCGAGTATCTGACGATGGCGCGCTACGGCACCTCGATGAACCTCGATGGCATCTGGGGCGGCAACATGTTCGAAGGTGGTTCGGGCGCCATTCTGCCGAACCGCATCGTGTCCAAACACAACTTCCGCTACGTGCCGAATCAGAACGGCATGGACATCGTCAACAAGCTGCGCGCGCATCTCGACAAGCACGGTTACACCGACGTCGAGATCAACGTGGTCGGCGACGTGCCCTGGGCCAAGATGAATTACGACACGGACATCGCACGCGCCGTGATGAAGACCTTCGATGCCTTCGGCATTCCCTACGACGATCCGATCCAGGAAGGTTCGTCGATTCTCGGTGGTTACTGGCCCGCCTATCTCTTCGCCGGTGACGTGCTCGACATTCCGATCGCCAGCGGCAACGCCGGCCTAGGGGGCAACTCGCACGCCGCCAACGAGTTCTTCGTGATCGAAGGCGCGGGCGGTACCTACGGCATGGCGGGTGCAGAGAAATCGATTGCAGTGGTGCTCTACAACTACGCCGGCCTCAACGAACCCGGTGCGGTCTCTGCGAGCTCGAGCGCGGGACAGCCTTAACACACAGACGGCAACAGATACGAGCAAAGGAGAACAGAGATGTCGGTCATCAGTCTGCGCAACGTCACCAAGGTCTATCAGCTCGGTGACAACACCGTGCACGCACTGCGCGGCGTGTCCTTGGATATAGAAGAAGGAGAGTTCGTCGCCATCACCGGACCTTCCGGTTCCGGTAAGTCGACGATGATGCACATCCTCGGTTGTCTCGATCAGCCGACCTCGGGCACCTACCTGCTCAATGGCAAGGACGTGTCCTCGTTGCCGTCGGAAGAACTCGCCGCCGTGCGCAACAAGCAGATCGGCTTCGTGTTCCAGGGCTTCAACCTGTTGCCGCGTACGAGTGCCGTGGAGAACGTCGAGTTGCCTTTGCTCTACTGCCGTCCGCTCCTGCCGGCGCAGACGCGCCGCGAGATGGCGATGAAGGCATTGGCCTCGATGGGCCTGGCCAACCGCAGCGATCACCATCCCAATCAGTTATCCGGCGGTCAGCAGCAGCGTGTGGCGATCGCGCGTGCGCTCGTGAATCAGCCTTCGCTGATTCTCGCCGACGAACCCACCGGCAACCTCGATACCAAGACCAGCATCGAGGTGATGCGCCTGTTGCAGGAACTGCGCGAGAAGTCTGGCATCACCATCGTGCTGATCACGCATGAGCCCGACATCGCCGCCTATGGCAGCCGCATCATCTCCGTGCGTGATGGCGTGATCATCAGCGACAAACCCAACGAGCCGCGCAAGGATTTCGAAGTCGAGGAATTCGAACCGCTGCTTGCCACGGGATCCTGAACTGAGTTAGCGACCGGGAGCCAGCCATGTCGTCTTTAAGAACTCTGTGTGATCTGGCCTTCACCGCCGTACGCCGCAACCGCGTACAAAGTTCGCTCGCCGTGCTCGGTGTGATGATCGGCGTGGGTGCCTTGGTCACGAGTCTCGCGCTCGGTCGGGGCGCGCAGCAGGCCTTGAATGAACAACTGCTCGCCGCCGGCGTGAACATGATCGTGGTCACCGCGGGCAACTATCAGACACAAAGGCGTCAGCGCGGCGACGTCGATGCCAGCAACATTTCCGATCACGCTTCGCTGCCACCGCCCAAGAGCTGGGCGGAGCAGGTGGCGCTGACCTTGCCGCAGGAACTGCGCAGCGGTTTACGTTCGGCGGTCTACCGTCCCGAGGACGAGCGGTTGTTCTCCTTGCTGCGTCGTGCTCTGCAGGACGGTGGCTTGCCGAGCGGTCTGCTCGACGTGCACTTCGAAGACGATCCGATGGAGCTGCACGATCATCCGACCGCGAAGGAGCGTCTCGGCGATACCCTGGCCGGCCTTGGTGCGGCGGCAACGCTGACGCTGGCCGATGCCGAAGCCATTCGTGCGATTCCCGGAGTTCAGACCGCTGCTTCCGGTGTACACGAAAACGCCCGCATCACGCGTGCCGACGATCAGAGCAAGCAGTGGCTCACGCGCATGCACGGCACCGAAGCCGGCCTGCCCACGATTCGACGTGGCTGGACCTTTCCGTACGGTCGCTTTCTCAACGAGCGCGAAGTCGCCGGCAGCGAGCAGGTGATGGTGCTCGGCAAGGTCGCAGCGGAACGTCTCTATGGTGCCGGCGTGAATCCCGTCGGCCAGACCATCCTGTTGTGGAATCAGGAGTTCAAGGTGGTGGGCGTGGTCGACAGCGCCAGTTGGGCGGTGCAACCGGTCACCGGTGACGATCAGTTCGACGCCTTCTACGTGCCCGTCACCACCGTCCATCGTCTGCTCAACCTGAGCAAGCTCAACACCATCACCGTCACCACCGTGAATGCTGGCGGCACGGGTGAGATCGCCAAGGTGATCACCGCTCTCTTGCGTGAACGCCATGGCATCACCGAACAGATGCCGGACGACTTCACCGTACGCACGCAGGCCGAACAAGTCTTGAGCAAGGGGCTTTCGCCCGAACTTGCACTCACCGTCGGTGGCAACCTCGCGCGCATGGAAGAGATCACGATGGAACAGATCTCCGCCTCGTTGCAGCGTGCCAACCGCACCATGCTCGCCCTGCTCGGCGGCGTGGCGATGATCTCGCTGATCGTCGGCGGCATCGGTGTGATGAATCTGCAACTGCTGTCGGTGACGCAGCGCACGCGTGAAGTGGGGCTGCGTATGGCTATGGGCGCACGCAAACGTGACATCGCGGCGCAGTTCGTCAGCGAGGCCACGATGATCTCGCTCGCTGGCGGCGTGCTCGGCCTGCTCGCCGGACTTTTCGCATCGTCGATGTTGGAAGGCGTGCTGCAGTGGTCCACCACGATTTCACCCCTGACGATGGTGCTCGCCCTCGTGGTTGCGGCGGCGCTCGGCATCATCGCAGGTGTCTACCCGGCGCAACGCGCGGCCGGGCTCGATCCCATCGGTGCGCTGCGCTTCGAGTGAGCAGCGCGAACACAACGAGGAGGAAGGGTTATGCGAGTGCGAGGTTGGTTGGCGGTGCTGCTGGCGTTCGGTCTGAACGCTGCGGCAGTGGCGCATGAGGGGGAGGAACACGGTGATCACGACGCGCGCCACGGTGGCTTCGTGATGATGTATGGCGACCTGCATTTCGAACTCGTGGCCAAGGCCGCTGGCGCGGTCGAGCTCTACTACAGCGACGCCGTACGTGCACCGCTGCCGGCCGCCACTGCATCCGATGTCGTCGTCGAGATCGAACGTACCGACGGCTCCATCGAGAACGTCGCGATGGCCATCAGCAACGACGGTGAATATTGGACGGGCAGCTCCAAACCGATCGAAGCGCCGGAGGACATCATCCGTGTCGGCTTCGTGTTCGAAGGCGAACCGCTCGTGCTCGACGTGCCGTTCTCGGCGATGCCCGCCGCAAGCGCCGATTCCCACGATGCGCACATGGTGCATCACGGACACTGAGACGAGCGCAGCAGTGGTCTTACGAAATCGAGGAGTCTGACAGCAGTATGAGCATCAATCTGAGCATGGCACTGAAGGCCCTGCTGCAAAACCGCTTGCAAGCTTTGTTGACGCTGTGTGGCATGAGCATCGGGGTGGCGATGGTGGTGATCGTCTCGGGGCTCGGGCGTGGTGCGCAGCTGCAGATCGAAAGTCAGATCGAGAGCGCCGGCCCCACGCTCGTCACGGTATTCCCCGGCAACTACATGCCGCCCGCCATCAACACCGGTGGTCGTCAGGACAGCGGTGGTGGTGAGTTGTCCGAAGGCTCCATGGGCGGCGGTGTCGATGGTGCCACCACCGACATCGCGCTCGATTTCTCCTCCGTGGCCGAAGCTCGCGCGCGTATGCAGAAGCCACGCCAGACCAAGAGCCGTTCACCGGCCTGGCCGCTCGACGCCGACGACATGGCGCTGGTGCGTTCCACGCCGAACGTGCGTGCCGCGGCCGGCAGCCTCGTCGGCAACATGACGCTGGATCCGGAAAGTCAGCACATCGTGCGCACGGCACGGCTGTTCGGTTTCGAAGCGGCGTGGCCCGACATGCACGGCTGGAAGTTGGTGGCAGGACGCTGGCCGAGCGCGAGTGAAGCCAACACCGGGGCGCCGCTGGCGCTGGTGAGTGCCGCCGTTGCGGCGCGTCTGTGGCCCGATGGCAAGGTGTTGGGACAGTCGCTCAGCTTCAAGGGCACCAAGATCACGGTGGTCGGTGTGATCGACGATGGCGAAGAAGCCGGCACCACCATCATCGTGCCCACGATTTACGTCCCTACTGCGCTCGTGCAGAACCTGCTCGGTCGTACCGACTACGACCAGATCAAGGTGCGCAGCACCTCGGTGGGCTTCACCACGGAAGTGGCAGCCACCCTGCGCGAGCAGCTGCGCAACCTGCGCCAACTGCCCGACGACACCATCGACGATTTCCGTGTGGAAACGCAGAGCGTCGGCGCCATCCGTGGTGCCGGCATGGATCCGCGCCTGCAGCGCGCCGTGAATTCCAACGTGGTCGAGTTCGAATTGGAGTCCTGGCAGGAAATGGCGAAGAGCCTGCGCAAAGCGGGTCGCACCTTCACCTTGCTGCTTTCTGCCGCTGCTGCGGTGTCGCTGGTCGTCGGCGGCATCGGAGTGATGAACATCATGCTCGTCTCCGTCGCTGCACGGACGCGTGAGATCGGTCTGCGCATGGCGCTCGGTGCGCGCATGCGTGACGTAATGGTGCAGTTCATGGTCGAGGCCGTGACGCTCGCCGCGCTCAGTGGTCTGGTGGGGCTGGTGTTGGGTTATGTCGGCCTGATGAGTGCACGCCACGGTCTGCAATGGGCCACGGCCCTGTCGCCGGCCATGTTGCTGCTTGCGGTAGCGATGGCGGCTCTGACCGGCATCTTGTTCGGCTATGGTCCCGCGCGTCGCGCTGCCAGCCTCGATCCGGTCGTGGCACTGAAAGCGGAATGAGCAGTAAAGATACTGGATTCGTATGACATCGCGGGTAAGCCCGCCTGGAGTGATCGATGTTCGTGATGTTGCCCGTGAACTTTCGCCTTGCGTTGCGTTCGCTCAACCGCAATCCCTTGCGTACCCTGCTGACCATGTTGGGCATCATCATCGGCGTCGCGGCGGTGCTGACCATGGTGGCGCTCGGTACCGGTGCGCGCGCGTCCGTGCAGGATGAGGTGAGTTCGGCCGGTACCAACATCGTGTACGTGAAGGCCGGCAACTATACGCGCGGCGGCGAGAGTGTCGGCATCGCTGCTGGTCGTGGTGCCGCCACCACCTTGGTGCCGGCAGATGTCGAAGCCATCATGCGCTCGGTGTCGGGCATCAAAGGCATCAGCCCCGGCAACAGTCAGCGCGGCTTCATCGTTGCCGGAGAACAGCGCCAATTCGCGCGCGCTCAGGGCGTTTCCAATACCTTCGACAAAGTGTTCTCGTGGGTCTTCACCAGTGGCCGCATGCTTGCGAGTGATGATGGCAACGAAGCCGTGATCGGCCAGGAACTCGCCACCAAGTTGTTCGGTGGCGCCAGCCCGCTCAATCGCAGCGTTACCCTGCGCGACACCACCTACACCATCGTCGGAGTGATCGAAGGTGAGAGTGAGGATCACGCCGAAGTATTGTTCGTGCCCTGGAAGACCTTCCAGAAAAGCCTGGACGTAGCGCATCTCGACAGCATCACCGTCGCCGCGGAAAAAGCCGGCGACACTTCGCGCATCTCCAATGAAATCACCACGCTGCTGCGCATCCGCCACGGCATGGTCACCGAGGAAGAAGCACGCGCGATTGCCGAAGCCTCGCAGGGGCTCGTCGGTCAGCGCATCGCGGCACCGAAGATTCCCGATGACTTCACCGTGGAAACGCAGGCCGCGGCCGCACTGACCAAAGGTCTCTACACGCCGGCGGCTGCCTTCGCGCTCGCCAACCTGCCGAAGCTCGACGCCGTCACTCTGGAAGAAATGGCCGACACCCTCGATCGCGCCAGCTCCACGATGACCGCGCTGCTCGCCAGCATCGCTGGCGTGTCGCTGATCGTCGGTGGCATCGGCATCATGAACATCATGCTGGTGTCGATCACCGAACGTACGCGCGAAATCGGCATGCGCATGGCGGCCGGTGCGCGCACCGGAGACGTGGCCCTGCAGTTCCTGGTGGAAGCGGTGACGTTGAGCTTGATCGGCGGTTGTGTGGGGCTCTTGCTCGGATTGCTCTCCGCCCGTCTCGTTGGCTGGTCGCTCGGATGGCCCAGCGACGTGCCGCTGGAAGCCATGGGGCTCGCCATCGGCATCGCGGCGGTCGTGGGTTTGATCTTCGGCAGCTATCCCGCCCATCGCGCGGCGCAGCTCAATCCCATCGATGCTCTGCGTACCGAGTAACCCATGCAGCGTGCGCGTGGACGGCGGTTTCTCCTGAGCGCCTTCTGCCGCACGCTGCTGCTTTTCGCACTGGCCCTCCTCGGCGCCTGTCGGCCATCGGCTTCGCCGCCGACGCTCGATGACTTTGCCGCCGACTACGTGCGCTTTGCGCTCACCTTCGGTCAGCTCTCTCCCAAGGAACTCGATTTCTACTTCGGTCCCGCCGAATTGAGAGCAGACGCTGCGTTGGTCGCAGCAGGGCGTGCAACCTTGCTGCAGGCGATTGCGGAACGCCAGTCCGCACTAGCCAATGCTCCCGAACTCGCCGCCACCACGCGTGGCAGGTTGCTGCTGCAGCGCTTCGAGGAATTGGCTCATTTGCTCGAAGCGCGACCCTCGTCCTTCGCAGAGCAGATACAGACACTCTATGGCCTGCAGTTGCATGAGCCTGATGCTTCGACACTTGCTGCGGCGCGCGCGGAATTGGAGCGACTGTTGCCGGGAAGCGGCGATCTGCTCTCACGTCTCGTCGCGTGGCAGCGCGAGCAGTTCATCGAGCCGGAACGAGGACGCAAGGTGTTCGAGCGCGCTTTGGGTGAATGTCGCGCGCGCACGCTGGCGCATTGGCGGTTGCCGCGCAGTGAAAACCTGAGTCTGCAATGGCAGGGCAAGGGCGGCGCCGCAGCCTGGCATAGTTATCAGGGTGGTTGGCGCGGGACACTTGCCGTCGAACCGCGCGCATTGACGCAGGTCGATGCGGTGCTGGAACTCGCCTGCCATGAAGGCTATCCCGGCCATCAGGCGCAGTTCCTGTTGTTCGAACAGGGCGGTGTGGCGCTGGAAGAATCGGTGGTCCTGACGCGCTCACGTCAATCGGTGCTGCGTGAGGGCGCCGCGATGCTGGCGGCGGAGCTGGCCTTCTCAGCCGAAGAAAGATTGGTTTTTGAACGTGAGGTGCTGTATCCGCTGGCGGGTCTTGCGCCGGAAAATGCCGAGCGGGACCTGGCCATCCAGCAACAATTGAAGATCCTGCAAGGCGCCATTCCCTCCATCCTTGCCGCCTTCCTGGATGGCAAGCTCAACTTCACCACCGCGCGTCTGAAACTGGAAAACGAGGCCCTGGTCGGCAGCGCGCCGGACTTGCTGCAGTACGCCATCGACTACGGCAGCTATCTCGCCGGCTATACCTTGCAGGCTGAAGTGTTGCGCGAAGAATTGTTGGCGAGCGGTGCGCTCGCTGCGCCCGCCACGTGGGAACAGCTACGCCATCGTCTGACGGCGCGTGCGGCGGCGAACGACGGCCTCAGCAGTCGATGAGCGAAACCGGCACTTCCAGCACGTTGACCGCCAGGCCGCCGCGTGCGGTTTCCTTGTACTTCTCCTGCATGTCGCGCCCGGTGTCGCGCATCGTGCGGATCACCTGATCGAGCGAGACGAAGTGCTTGCCGTCGCCGCGCAGCGCCATGCGTGCGGCACTGATGGCCTTGATCGCCGCCATCGCGTTGCGCTCGATGCAGGGCACCTGCACCAGACCACCGATCGGGTCGCAGGTGAGACCGAGGTTGTGTTCCATCGCGATTTCCGCGGCGTTTTCCACTTGCTCCGGCGTGCCGCCCAACACTTCCGCGAGTGCGCCGGCGGCCATCGAGCAAGCGGAACCGACTTCGCCCTGACAGCCCACTTCGGCACCGCTGATGGAGGCATTGGTCTTGTAGAGAATGCCGATGGCACCGGCGGTGAGCAGGAAACGACAGGCATCTTCTTCCTGCGCACCGGGGCAGTGATCGAGGTAGTAGCGCAGTACGGCGGGGATGATGCCCGCAGCACCGTTGGTCGGTGCAGTGACGACGCGGCCACCGGCGGCGTTTTCTTCGTTCACCGCGAGCGCGTAGAGCGTCACCCAATCCAGCGTTTCCAGCGGATCTTCGCTGTTCGGTGCACTGCGCTGCTGCAGTTGTTTGTAGAGTTCGGCGGCGCGACGTTTCACCTTGAGCCCGCCAGGCAAGATGCCTTCGGTGATACAGCCTTTGTCCATGCACGCCTTCATCACGTGCCAGATGTTCAGTAGGCCGGCTCGTACTTCTTCCTCGCTGCGCCACGACTGCTCGTTCTGCAGCATCAGCGCGCTGATGGAGAGATCGGTTTCGCGGCAGAGATCGAGCAATTCGCGCGCACTGGTGAAGGGATGCGGTACCTGCACCGGGTCTTCCACCAGGAAGTCACTGCCGGTGGCGTTCTCGTCGACGATGAAGCCACCGCCCACCGAGAAATACACCTTCACCAGCAGTTCTTCGCCCTGCGCATCGAGCGCGGTGAAACGCATGCCGTTGGAATGGAAGGGCAACGTCTTGTTGCGATAGAGCACGAGGTCGTTCTTGTAGCTGAACGGGATCTCATGTCCACCCAACAGGTTGAGCTTGCCGCTTTCGCGTACCGCGATGATGCGTGCCGCAATGGTGTCCACGTCGACACTCTCGGGCAGCTCGCCCATCAGACCGAGCAATACGGCTTTCGGTGAGCCGTGTCCGGCACCGGTGGCGCCAAGTGAACCGAAGAGTTCCACCTTGAGCGAGGTGCAGTTCTGCAACCGTCCTTCCGCTTCGAGTGCGCGTGCGAACAGACAAGCCGCTTTCATGGGGCCGACCGTATGGGAAGACGAAGGACCGATGCCGATTTTGAAGAGATCGAAGACGCTGATGGCCATGAGGACTGCGCGGCGTGACTGCGATGAAGAGGGTTGAAAAGGAACGACGCTTGCTGTGTCGCAGGGCGCGCATTATGCAGCGAAGCCGGCTGCGGCACTACTGGAAAAACGCGTCTCGCCCCGGTTTTTTTAGGCTTTGCGTGTGCGCACCGGGAAGTGTATGAGGCGTGGAGGTTGAATGGCCGGAGGGGAAAAAGTTCCGGCCGCGGTACCAGAGCACCCACGGCCGGCAGAGGGGAGTCGTCAGAACGAGTAGCGGATACCGGCTGCCCAGGTGGCGAGATCCGAACCGGCGTCGACCGACAGGTTCAAGCCCCAGTTGGGCGTGAACTCGTACATCAGATTGGCGATCACGCTGAAGCCATCGATGCTTTGAACGTCGATGTAGCGGGCGCCGATGCTGCCTTCGAAGCGTTCGCCGAGCTGTGCGCGGACGAGTGCATCGACGCTGAAGCCGTCGCTCGGATCATCCTTGAGATCGTTGATCGAAGAGTCGCCGGTGGCGCCGAGGCGGAAGTCATCGAAATCGATGTCGAGATAGCCGCCGCTCAGCACGAAGTCGGTGTTGTTGCTCATCGGGAAGATCACGCCGACGCCGACGCCGAACTTGATGATGTCGGTGTCGCCCGGCAGTCGTGCGCCGGTATTGTCGGTGTAGTCGAAATCGGCTTCGGTTTCGGAATAGTTACCGTAGATGAAGAAGTTTTCGCCCAGGGCAAAGGACAGATCGACCTTGAAGCCGCCGCCGTTGTCGAAATCTTCGCGAGGGAAGGTGTCTTCGCCGGGTTGGTCGACGTCGAGGTTGATGTAATCGATTTCGGCGTAGGTGTAGCTGAGTCCTTCAGCGGCGAAGCCGGCTGCCGGCAGAAGACCGGCCGCGGCCACGGCGATGGCGAGTTGGTTGAGTCGCTTCATGATGTTCTCCTTGATCCTTGATGGTTTGCCACTCTTGGTGGACTGCGTGATGTGGTCGAAGCAGGGCGCCGCTACCTTGCGGCGCCGGGTTCCGGGACTCGTTAGTTGTTGAGGTTGTTCTGAAGGCGGTCTGCTGCGTCTTCTACAGCATCTGCAGCGTCTTCGGCTGCGTCATCCAGGGTTTCTCCGGAACGTTCCAGCGGTCCGTCGTTGGAATCGCAGGCTTGTAGGCTCAGGCCCAGCAGGGCCAGGACGAACAGGCGTTTGAAAGTACTCATGGGTCTTCCTCCTTGGGGTGGGTTGGACCGGCTCGGCACCGGCATTCCTTGTGAACTGCGCCGTGAAAGAGCCGGGAGGCGCTTACAGTGGCCGTGTCACTGCTAGCCACAGCGTTGCGAAGGCCGTGCCAGTGTTGTAAGTGATTGATTTTATTTGGGTATGATTCTGGCTCAGGTGTAGGAGGCCAGCGGGGCGGGTAAAACTTACAGGGCCGGGTGGTAAAAGCTGGTCAATTGCCCTGCAGCTCCAGAGCGAGCAATTCACCCAGGATGCTGCGCCACTCCCGGTGTTGCTGGGCCATGGTGCCGGTGAGGCGGAAGAGGGAATCGTTGAGCTCGATCTGGGTGGGTTCGGTTTCGTTGGCGAAGCCCATGCCCAGCTCGTCCAGGTAGAGCTCCTGCAGTTTGGCCCAACGATAGTTGTCGTAGGCCTCCTGCAACGCGAAGTAGGAGCCGCGACGCAATTGACTCGAACTTTCGCTTTCCCGCGCGATCACGCGCTGGGTATTGGCAGCCTGCTCGCGCAGGAGCCTGCGCCACATGCTGTACACGGGGCGCAGATCGTCGAAGAAGCGGCGGTACTGTTCGTCCACCACGTCGATGAAGAGATATTCGCGCTCGCGGATGGCGTTGATGCGCGTGAGCAAGGGGTCGTCCGCTGCCGGCAAGCGCAGCAGGGTGAGCGAGCCGTCGGGATTGTGCGAAAAGAAGGAGGCGAAGTAGTCCGGCACCAGGTACTCGCCGTAACGCAGGGTGGCCTGTTGCTTGATCGCATCGAGCTCTGCCGGTGTGCGCGCCGCGAGTTGAGCTTCGAGCGCACGCAGGATTTCGCTGAAAAGACCGGCGAAGTCGTCGTCCAGGAGTGCGTCGGCATTGAGTGAAGTGCTGGGATTGGCGGTGCCGCGGAAGTCCTGGTCCAGCCACACCACGCCGCCGCTGTCGCGCACCCTCAGGTGCAGCGCCAACACACTGCCATCCGATTCCAACACCGTGCCTTCGATGCGCAGATCGGCGCCCGGGTCCGGTTCTGCCATCACCCGCACGGCCCCATAGCGCTCGCTCGCTTCGAGGCGGTAACGCAGGTACAGCGCAAGATAGCGTGCTTCGGCGTTACGGATCTCGGGCGTGATGGCGCGCCCAGTGGCCTGCGCATCGACTGCTGCCGGAATGGGAGCAGGTGTGAAGGGAGTGAGGGTGATGTCGAGGTACACGTCCGAGCTCTGCCCCAGGACGTGCAGCGGACAGAGCAGAACCAACAGCAGTGCGCGCCAGAGCTTCATCGCTGCGTGTTCCCGCGCTGCGAGCACACCGTGCGGCGGGTGAGTGTGAGCTGGCAGTCGTAATCGGCTTCGGGCGGGTCGTAGCGGCGGTAGTAGTTGCTGATCACGAGTGGCACGGCAACGCTGGATGAGCTCACGCGCGTGGTGACGTTGAGCATGTTGGCGTCGGGGCTCAGCGTGAACTGATGCGTGATGGTAAGGCCGCCTCCGAGCGCCATCTGGAACACCAGGCTTTCGCGTTCCCAGCCGCAGATGTCCGAACCGAAGCTGTTGCTGGTGCGCGCGAACTGACGTCCGGCATAGGCGCAGCGCAGGGGGAAATCGCCCTCGCGTTCGATCGTCACGAGTTGCTCGTCCTGCATGATCTCGAGCAGCGGCATGCGGGTGAGTTCTTCGGTGAAACGGGCGAGGCCGTTGATGGCTTCGTTGCTGAAGTTGGCCGGAGCTCCGCCTTCGAGGCCGCGGCTCTGGCGAGCGAAGGCGCGCTCGAGGTCGGCGATGTAGAGGCGCAGACGGGTGTTGAAGTCGTCGCTGAGCTGGAAGTTCTTTTCCCAGTGGCCGCTGAAGTTGCGGGGTTTGACCTGCAAAGGTGGCGCCGCTGCGGCAGAGCTTGTGTTACCGACCGCACTGTTACCCCGGTCGCTTGCGCAGCCGCACAGTGACATCAGGCCGCACAGAAGAAAAGCGGTGAGGGTTGCAGGACTGCGCAGGAGGAACATGCGGGGCGGGTACCTGTTGGGATCGGCCGGATTGCCTGGGCCAAAGGGATGCGGCGGATTGTATAACGAAGCCGTGGGCAATCCGATGACTGGTTCGGTGGCTTGGGCGAAGACAGGTGCTTGCGGCGCATCGCTACGCGCAGGCCGAGCGCCATGCGACTGTCCCTGTACTGGACCTCAGCCTTCGACGAACCCCGTCTGATGTGTGAGCCTCTCCATGCGTCGTTCTTTGGCAGGCACCGCCAACGGGTGCGCGCTCGCTCTTCGCGGGGTCGGATTGGCCACCTGCCAGTCTGGCGTGTCCATCCGGCGACATCCACGCTACCGGCAACCACATCGACACTGTTCACCCTCGCCGCGCTCCCGTCGGCGCCCGTCGCGTTCGCAGAGGCGGTTGGGAGGTGTAGAGCAGCGTGTCTTTCGTGCGATGGGTGAAGACCAGCGCGCCGTGCGCAGTCTGCGCGACACGCGGCAGGGTCGCGTGGCTGGATCCGAGCCTTCGGCGCAGCCCATCGAGGGATGCTTTGAGCTTCGTTGAATGGGAGGAGATGAGCTATGTAGGTTGCGGGTGAGCCGATGGCGAACCTCAACGTGGATGTATCGGCCTTGGTGAATTGGCAGAGAAGAGGGCGGTGAATTCTCGTCCTCCGAGCCCCAATCTCCGGCTCATCCGGATCCTGCTACTGGGGTGGAACCCCATCTCGGGCTGCCTTCACAGGGTCGCGAGGTCAAGGAAAAAATTTAAAAAAATTTCCTTCGGGAAAATTTCCAACAATTTTATGCACATAGGCATTTTTCATCAGATTGGGGTTTAACAATGGTCACTAAGATGGGTTGACAGATTTTGGCAGATTTCAACTTATTGAATTTCGAAGAATTTTTTTGCGGCTGGCCGACGCAGCCTTTAGCATTGCACGCTTGCCACACAGGCGGCCAACAGCTACGCCGCAGGTTTTACACAAAGTTATCCACAGCGTTACCAAACTACACGGGAAACGGACATGGCTCTTATCCACCGCCTCCCCCTGAGCGTCAGAGACTACGAGTGCGACCTGCAGGGGGTCGTGAACAATGCCGTCTACCAGAACTATCTGGAGCATGCGCGGCATGAGATGTTGAAGTCCCACGGCATCGATTTCGCGGCTTTGAGCCGTGCCGGAGTGGATCTGGTGGTCGTGCGTGCCGAGTTGGACTACAAGGCCTCCCTGCGCCCCGGCGACGAGTTCGAAGTACGGACCCGGCTGGAGCGGGTGTCGCGGGTGAAGTTCGCCTTCGTGCAGGACATCGTGCGCATGCCCGACGAGACCCTGATGCTGCACGCCGTGATCACGGGCGTGGGCGTGAACCAGAAGGGGCGCCCCTATCTGCCGGAACAACTTCTGCCTTTGCTCGCACAGCTCGATGGCGAGCTGACAAACTGACCACTCAGCGAGGAACTCTCATGACCCTGCCCAAGATCGGCAATCTCGCCCCCGATTTCGCGCTGCCCGACCAGCGCGGCAACACGCATCGTTTGAAGGACTATCGCGGCAAGACCGTGGTGGTCTACTTCTACCCCAAGGCCATGACCCCGGGCTGCACGGTACAGGCCTATGGTCTGCGCGACAGCAAGTCGGCGTATGACAAGAACAACATCGTGGTGCTCGGCATCAGCAATGACCCGGTCGCGCGTCTGGCCAAGTTCGAGGAGAAGGAAAAGCTGAACTTCACGCTGTTGTCGGACGAGGATCACGCCGTATCGGAAAAATACGGGGTTTGGGGCCTCAAGAAGTTCATGGGCCGCGAGTACATGGGCCTGCATCGCATGACCTTCATCATCGACGCGCAGGGCAAGCTGCGGCACATCATGGAGAAGGTGAACACCAAGACCCATCACGACGACGTGCTGGCCTGGATCCGCGACAACCTGGAGTGAGCGATGAAATTGCATTACCGCCAATACTCCACGGAAGGACATCCCGTGGTGATCCTGCATGGGGTCTACGGCAATCAGGCCAACTGGATGAGCCACGCCAAGCAGTTGGCCGAACGCTTCGCCGTCTATGGTTTCGATGCGCGCAATCACGGTCAGTCGCCGTGGGCGGATTCGCTGCGGTTGCAGGACATGGCGGCCGACGTGGCGGAGACGATGGAGTCCATGGGCATCGGGCAGGCCTACGTCATCGGCCATTCCATGGGTGGCAAGACGGCGATGTGGCTGGCACAGCAGCGGCCCGAACTCGTGGGGAAATTGGTCGGCGTGGACATCGCACCGGTCGACTATCACAAGCGCGAGGACGGCATTGTGCGTCATCTGATGGCGATGCCGCTGGCGGAGCTGGACAACCGCGTGCAGGCCGATGCCTGGCTGGCGCCGCACGTGCCGGAGAAGGGCGTGCGCGATTTTCTGCTGACCAATCTCGTGCGCGACGAGGCCGGCAAGTTGAGCTGGCGCATCAATCTGCCCGTGATCTATCGGGATTTTTCCGAGGTGACGGGGTGGCCGGATGACAGTGGTCGCTACGAGGGTCCGACCTTGTTCATCCGAGGTGGACGTTCGGACTATCTCCTCCCACAACACGAAGCCACGACCCTGGCGCAGTTCCCCCACGCCCGCATCGCCACCGTGGCTGATGCCGGACATTGGGTTCATAGCGAGCAGCCAGTGGAAGTGCAGCGCTTGATTCGCGAGTTTTTGGAAGAGGCCTGAAAACGTCCATGAGCCCACCGGTGTTGTTGGTGCGCTCGTCCTTTCCTGGTTGGTCCTCGTTTGCGCTTCTGTTCGTCAAGCGCAGTGAGCGCCTGCGATGGCTGTAGCGCATATCGCTTGTTTCGCCATATATCGTCCGCCACAGACCTGCTCGCTGATGCGTAGCTCGATCGCACTCCGAGAAGCACCGCCAACCGGTGCGCGCTTGCGCTTCGTGGTGTCGGCCACCTGCCAATCCGTTGTGTCCATCTGGCGGCATCCGCGCTACCGGCGATCACATTGACACCGCTCACCTTCGCACGTCGGCGCTCGTCGCGTTCAACGTAAGCTTCGTGGCGCTGTTTTTTCGCGGGTCGGGGAGTGGCGGTTCGTCGATGAAGAAAGCGAGAGGTGTGAAGGCTTCGAGAACGTGTTGGGCTTCGCCGTGTCAGCCCAATCTGCGAGATCTCATCCCGGTCACTGCAACAAACGGCTGTTTTTGGGGAACTGCGCCTTGAGGAAGTCCATCTGGTCGGCGCGGATGCGTTTGCTGTTCACGAGCGCCAGATACTCGGCGAGGTTGGGTTCGTAGGGCAGGGCGAGGAGTTCCATGCCTGCTTCTTCGGGAGTGCGGTTCTGCTTGTAGTGGTTGCAGCGTTTGCAGGCGGCGACCACGTTGGTCCAGTGATTCTTGCCACCGCGTGAAGTGGGGATGACGTGGTCGCAGCTGAGATCGCGGTCGGCGAATTCCTTGCCGCAGTACATGCACATGTTCTGATCGCGGCGGAAAAGGATGCGGTTGCTGAGGGAGGCGCGTTTCGGGCGGCCCGTATAGAGCTCTCCGGCGCAGGCGATGATGCTGTGGAGCCGGATGCTGCTGCGCTGACCGGTGCAGCGCGAAGTCCCTCCCCAGACCGTTCTGATCGGATCACCGAGGGTCCAGGTGACCAGATCTCGCGCGTAAAGCGTGGTTGCTTCCTGCCAGGTCAGCCATTCCACCGGGCTCCCGGCCACATCGAGTCTGAGGATGTGGGCTTGCTCGTCCTGCTTTTCTTCGTAATGCATAACCGTGATGCAACTACCGTCAAACAGTGAACTGCGGGGACTCTAGCGATAAAGCGAAAATGCGTCAACCGTGCGTTCACGCTGTGTCACGCTCAGTGCAGCGAATTTATGGAGCCTTCATCCGAGGCTCTCATTCCGGACGGTTTGGTTTGCATTGCGTGTCGTTTCGCTAGAATCAGCGCATTTCGCGAGCGCAGGGTAAGCCGTGGGCAGCTCGAGGCGGAGCAACCTCCTCTCGGTCGGTACTACCGCTCGCTTCCATGCAGATGCATCGCGAATCGGCCCTAGCCGGAGGCGCGTGGTGAGCTCCTATGAGGTGCTCGACGACGAGCATCAAGCATGAGGTCGCGGTTGCAGATGAACAGTGCCGATCACGAGGAAGTTTTCCGCGCTCTATTCGGGCGTGATCACTCCTCGCTCCCGTCAGCTCTTCCTCGTGATGCGCCGAGCGTCTGCGCAGGCACTGGGATTGAAGCCAAGATGCTGCGACGCAGGTGCTGGAGTGCTTTGCGGTGTCGGGCGGCTATACGTACATCACGCAATTCGAAAGGGTCGAGTAGTTCGCCGCGCACTGGTACGCTTTCTTCCGTAGCCGTGCGTTTGAACGATCTTCTACGTTGTGGCCTCGGCGTCCCTTTCATGCAGTGGAGGGCTCTTTGACTTCTACTCCCATCGATCAACTCAACACCCGTCTACTGGCGGCTCTCGCATCTCACGATGCATCGATGCGGCTCGCCGCCGCACTCGCGATCGGCACCGATCCGAATCCGATGTTGCTCGATGCATTGATGGAACGTTGTGCGATCGAACCCGATTTCTACGTGCGCGACATGCTGACGTGGGCGCTGATTCGTTTCCCTGCCGAATTCACGGTGCCGAAGCTCCTGGTGCAGCTGCACTCTCCGATCGCGCAGGCACGCAGTCAGGCGCTGCATACCTTGTCGAAGATAAGGGAGCCATCGACCTGGTCTGCAATTACGCCCGCACTCTTGCGTGATGAAGACGACGAAGTCGCACGCAGCGCTTGGCGTGCCGCGGTGATCCTGGTGCCGGAGGGAGAAAGGCGGGCACTGGCGGAGGAGTTGGCCTCACAGCTTGGGCGTGGGAATCGCGAGGTGCATCTGAGTCTCAGTCGCGCGTTGGTGGCCTTGGGTGAAGACACCATCATGCCGGTGTTGCAGAAGGCGCTGACACATCGCGAACCGAAGATTCGTGCCCATGCACGCGCCACGGAGCGTTTGCTGCGTGCTCCGGAAAGTGGCTTCGAACTCGATGTAGCGCAGGCGAAGCGAGCCTTCGTGCTCGAAAGAAAGGCCTGATGTAGCAGCGACGTGGGCGATAACACGGAAGATGTGTCGAGCGTCGCTGCGTGGGTTGGGCGGCGCGTATACGAAGCCCAAGGAGCGGTCTCGATGCATTCTCACCCGCCACTCGTCATCGACCCTCCATATCGCTTCAGGTCGATTCGAGCATCCCTATTGGGCTTCGCATACGCTCCGCCCAATATGGGACCGCGCTCACTTGATCTGCATGGTGGTCTTCAATCGTTCGCGGCGGTTTTTTCGAGACGGGCGATCAACGAGGAAGTGTCCCAGCGTCTGCCACCCATCTGCTGCACTTCGGCGTAGTAGCCGTCGATGATCTCGGTGATCGGCAGCTGCGCGCCATTGCGCTTGGCTTCTTCCATGGCGATGCCCAGGTCCTTGCGCATCCAGTCCACCGCAAAACCGAAATCGAACTGATTGTTCAACATGGTTTCCCAGCGGTTCTGCATCTGCCAGGACGAAGCGGCCCCCTTGCTGATCACGTCGATCACCGCGGCCACGTCGAGCCCGGCACGCTTGGCGAAGTGGATGCCTTCGGAGAGCGCCTGCACCAAGCCCGCGATGCAGATCTGGTTCACCATCTTGGTGAGCTGGCCGTAGCCGGAAGGACCCATCAGACGTACGGCGGCGGAATAGGCGCGGATCACGGGTTCGGCGCGCGCATAGGCTGCGGGATCGCCGCCTGCCATCACCGAGAGCTTGCCGTTCTGTGCACCCGACTGACCGCCGGAAACGGGAGCATCGATGAAGTGAAAGCCGCCTTGTTGCGCTTGCGCCGACAGCTCGCGCGCGACTTCGGCGGAGGTGGTGGTGTGGTCGACGAACACCATGCCGGCACGTGCCGTGGTGAAGGCGCCGTCGGGACCGGTGCACACGTGGCGCAGGTCGTCGTCGTTACCGACGCACAGGAATACGAAGTCCTGCCCTTCTGCCGCGGCGGCCGGCGTCGCGGCGGTGTGTCCGCCGTATTCCTTCTGCCAGGCGTCGGCCTTGGCCGCCGTGCGGTTGTAGACGGTGACCTCGTGGCCAGCCTTGGCGAGATGACCGGCCATCGGGTAGCCCATGACACCGAGTCCGATGAAGGCGACTTTACTCATATTCTTATCCTGTCGAGTGAGTGCATGTGAAAGTGGGCCAATATAGCGGATGAGCGAGGAATGTGAACCTGCCTCACAGTCTTGGCCCTGGGCGGTGGCGGGCGCGTGGTGGGTGGTAGAATGCCCGCTCATTTAGATGTCGATAGCAGCGATACCTCATGAATCTAGAAGATTTGCGCCGCGAGTATTTGCAGGGCGGCCTCAGACGTCCCGACCTCCCCGATTCCCCCTTCGAACTCTTCGAACGTTGGATGAAACAGGCGCTCGACGCCAATCTGCCCGACCCCACCGCCATGGTGCTGGCAACGGTGGATGAAAACGAGCAGCCCTCTCAACGCATCGTGCTTTTGAAGCAGTCGGATGAGCAGGGTTTTACCTTCTACACCAACTACGGTAGCCGCAAGGCGCGCGAAATTGCCGAGAATTCCCGTGTGAGCCTGTTGTTCCCCTGGCATGTGCTGGAACGGCAGGTGAAAGTGCGTGGCAAAGCCGAGAAGGTGTCTCTGCATGAATCGCTGCGGTATTTCCAGAGCCGTCCGCGCGAGTCGCAGTTGGCCGCGTGGGCCTCGAAGCAGAGCACGGTGATTCCCGGCCGTGACTATCTGATGGCGCGCCTCGAGCGCATGCGCGAGCAGTTCGGTGATGGCGAGGTGCCCTTACCGGACTTCTGGGGTGGCTATCGCGTGGTGCCCCACGAGATCGAGTTCTGGCAGGGCGGCGCGCATCGCCTGCATGATTCCTTCCTCTATCGCCGCAAGGACGACGGCAGCTGGAGCATCCAGCGCTTGGCGCCGTAGGTTTTCTACGATGGGGTCAACGTGGGCAGGGGAATTCGTGGGGTGCCGTAGGTTCGGCTGAACGAAGTGAAGCCCAACGGGCGATGTTCGAAATTTCACCTCGGCTTCGAACATCACGTTGGGCTGCGCCATGTCGCGAAGCCCAACTGCATGAGATGTTGTGCCTCCAATCAACCACTGACCTTGTCGAGCGCCAGCTCCAGATAGGCGACGGTGCGCTCGATGTTCTCAAGCTTGTCGAGACCGAAGAGACCGATGCGGAAAGTGCGGAAGTCGGCGGGTTCGTCGCACATCAGCGGCACGCCGGCGGCGGTCTGGAAGCCGGCCTGTACGAACTTGCTGCTGTTGTGGATGCCGACGTCGTCGGTGTAGCTGACCACCACGCCGGGCGCTTCGAAGCCTGGTGCCGCCAGGCTCTTGAAGCCCTTGCTCGCGATCACGGCGCGGGCGCGGCGCCCCAATTCCAACTGATCGTTCTTCAATTTGTCGAAGCCGATGGCCTTGGCTTCCATCATCGAAGCATGGAAGAGGCGAATGGCATCGGTCGGCATGGTGGCATGATAGGCATGGCCACCGTTCTCGTACGCCTGCATGATCTGGCGCCATTTCTTGAGGTCGCAGGCGAAGCTGCTGCTCTGTGTCTGTTCGAGCTGCGCTTCGGCACGCGGCGAAAGCATGACCAGAGCGGCGCAGGGTGAGGCACTCCAACCTTTCTGCGGGGCGCTCAGCAGGATGTCGACGCCGGTCGCTTCCATGTCGACCCACACGGTGCCGGAAGCAATGCAGTCGAGCACGAAGAGTCCGCCGACGGCGTGCGTGGCGTCAGCGACGGCCTTGATGTAGTCATCGGGCAGCATGATGCCGGAGGCAGTTTCGACGTGTGGCGCGAACACCAGTGCCGGCTTTTCCTTGGCGATGGTGGCGACCACGTGGGCGACCAGCGGCGGCGCGAAGGCGGGATCGCTGCCTGCTTCGGCCGGTGCGGCCTTGAGAACGGTTTCGCTCGCAGGGATCTTGCCGGCAGCGAAGATCTGGCTCCAGCGATAGCTGAAGAAACCGTTGCGCACGACCAGCACGTGTTTGTCGTGCGCAAACTGACGCGCGACCGCTTCCATGCCGTAGGTGCCACCGCCGGGCACCAGCGCCACGGCACTCGCCTTGTAGACCTCGCGCAGCGTGGCGGAGATGTCGCGCATGATGCCTTGGAAGCGCTGCGACATGTGGTTGAGCGAGCGATCGGTGAAGACGACGGAATATTCCAGCAGGCCGTCGGGGTCGATGTCGTTGCGCAGAGCAGTCATGGGATACCTCGTGTAAGCGATTGGCGACTCGTGGATCGATGCCTCAAGCCTGCGGCAGCACGTACCACAAGAGCAGCGGCAGACTCAGGAACGAAAGCACCGTGGAGAGTACCACAGTGCCCGCCACCTCTTCCGGCTCGCGGTTGTAACGGACGGCGAAGAGATAGGAGAACACCGCCACCGGCATGGCGCATTGCACGATGAGGATGCCGCGCGCCACGCCTTGGAAGCCCATCAGTTCGGCCACGCCCACACCGACCAGAAAACCCATCACGAGCCGGAGCAGGCTGAGCGTCAGACTGCGCTTGAGACTCTTGATGCGAAAACGCGCCAGCGAGACGCCGAGGGCGACCAGCATCAGCGGAATGGTGATACCACCGAGCAGTTCCGTGGTGTTCTGAATCCAGGCCGGCGGATGGATGCCGGTGAAGAGGCAAATCAGCGTGAGCACCACCGCGATGAACATCGGATTGCGCAGGATGTCGCGCAGGCTGAGCGTGCCGGCGGTGATGGCGTTGCCGACGGTGAACTGGAAAACCACGTTCACCATGAAATAGGTCAGCGCCAACGCAAGGCCTTCATTGCCGAACGCGAGCAGACACAGCGGCAGGCCCATGTTGCCCACGTTCGGAAAGATCTGTGAAGGCAGGAAGGCGCGCAGATCGTATTGCAGTGCGCGCAGGATCACGGTGCCGATGAGCGTGAACAGCGTCATGCTGAGCAGGGTGGCGCCGGCCATGGTCTTGAAGGCGTCGAGATCGACTTCCACTGTCATGAAGGTCGAGTAGATCAGACAGGGCGCGCCGATGCCCGTCACCAGGTGCGAGATGAAGGAGGTGTCGAAGTCTCGGCCCATGCGGACCCAGCCGAAGCCGAGCATGGAGCAGACGAAGAGGGGCGCGATGACGGAAAGGATTTCGAGAAGCATGGGTGGACTGCTGAGGACTGACTGCGCGGCCTTGCTTCAGCGCAGCCTGCGCAGGGAGGGCGTTGGGCCGCCCCAAATTACCGATTCAGAAATGAAGGCGCCGCTCGAAGCGGCGCCTGATTCGTTTCAACCTTGCCAGGCCGGGAGCTTCTTCGGCACCAGCACGTGCTTGAGACGGGCGAAGCGCGGCAGGCCGTTTTCGTAGGGCGGATAGTCTTCGCCGAGAATCAACGGTGCGAAATATTCGCGGGCCTTGTCGGTGATGCCGAAGCCGTCTTCCGTGATGAAGTCGCGCGGCATCTTCTTCTCGACGTTGGCGACGTCGCTGAGCTTGGCTTCTCCGATCGACCAGCGATAGGGATTGGAGCTCTCGCGCACGATGGTCGGCATCACGGCATTCTTGCCGGCGAGTGCGAATTCCACCGCGGCCTTGCCCATTGCATAGGCCTGCTCGACGTCGGTGCGCGAAGCGATGTGGCGTGCAGCGCGCTGCAGGTAGTCGGACACCGCCCAGTGATATTTGTAGCCGAGCTCGGCTTTGACGAGTGAAGCGAGGAAGGGCGCCACACCACCGAGCTGCGTGTGACCGAAGGCATCCTTGCTGCCGGCATCGGCGAGGAAGGTGCCGTCGGCATAGTGCGCGCCTTCGCTCACGACGATGGCGCAATAGCCGTAGCGCTGCACGCAGTCCTTCACCTTGGCGAGGAACTTTTCTTTCTCGAAGGGGATTTCCGGGAACACGATGATGTGGGGCGCATCGCCTTCCTGTTCGGCGGCGAGACCGGCGGCGCCGGCGATCCAACCGGCGTGACGGCCCATCACTTCCATCACGAACACCTTGGTGGAGCTTTCGCACATCGAAGCGACGTCGAGCCCGGCTTCACGGATGGAAACGGCGACGTACTTGGCGACGGAACCGAAGCCGGGGCAGGTGTCGGTGATCGGCAGATCGTTGTCGACCGTCTTCGGAATGCCGATGCAGGTGATGGGGAAGTTCATCTGCTGACTCACCTGCGCCACTTTGTTGGCCGTGTCCTGCGAGTCGCCACCACCGTTGTAGAAGAAGTAGCCGATGTCGTGTGCCTTGAACACTTCCACCAGACGCTCGTACTCGGCGCGGTTCTGCTCCACGCTCTTGAGCTTGTAGCGGCAGGAACCGAAGGCACCGGCCGGCGTGTGACGCAGCATGGCGATGGTTTCGTCGCTTTCCGTGGAAGTGTCGATCAGCTCTTCGCGCAGGGCGCCGATGATGCCGTTGCGACCGGCGAAGACCTTGCCCATCTTGTCGGGATGCTTGCGGGCGGTTTCGATGACGCCACAGGCGGAGGCATTGATGACGGCGGTGACGCCGCCGGATTGGGCATAGAACACGTTACGGGCAGACATGCAGTAGCTCCTTGAAAGGTTTGCGGCATTCTACTGGATGCGCCGCTTGGCGTGGCAAGCATGGCGGGCTTTTGCGACAATCCAGCGGCCTTGCACCACTGATGGATGCCGGGGTTTTCGATAACAAGGCGGCGGACGGAACATGCGCGTACACATCCTCGGAATTTGCGGCACCTTCATGGGTTCTTTGGCAGTGCTTGCGAAGGAGCTCGGCTACCAGGTCAGCGGTTCGGACCAGAACGTCTACCCGCCGATGAGCACCCAGCTCGAAAAGGTCGGCATCACGCTCAGTCAGGGCTACGATCCCACGCACATCGAAGCGGCCAAACCCGATCTCGTCGTCATCGGCAACACCTGTTCGCGCGGCAATCCCTCGGTGGAGTACGTGCTGGAGAAGGGGCTGCCCTTCACGAGCGGCCCGGCCTGGTTGGCCGATCATGTGCTGCGCGATCGTTGGGTACTGGCCGTGGCCGGTACGCACGGCAAGACCACCACCACCAGCATGCTGAGCTGGATCCTCGACTATGCCGGTTATTCGCCCGGCTATCTGATTGGTGGCGTGCCGAAGAATTTCGATGTGTCCGCGCGTCTCGGTGGCAGCGACTTCTTCGTGATCGAAGCCGACGAATACGACAGCGCCTTCTTCGACAAGCGTTCGAAGTTCATTCATTACCTGCCGCGCACCGTCATCATGGGCAATCTCGAGTTCGACCATGCGGACATCTTCCGCTCGCTCGAGGACATCCAACTGCAGTTTCATCACCTGACCAAGACCATTCCCCGCAATGGGCGCATCATCGCGCCAGCCTTCGATGCCAATCTCGATGCCGTGTTCGAGCGTGGCGTGTGGAGCGAAATCGAACGCTTCGGCAATGAAGGCGATGAACGCGCGAGCTGGCAGGTACGTAAGTTGGTCGACGATGGTTCGGCCCTGGAACTGAGCCACGGTGAGGAAAGCGCCAAACTGCATTGGCGCCTCGTCGGTGAACACAATGCCTACAACGCGCTGGCGGCCGCCGCCGCCGCGCATCATGTCGGCGTGCCCCTGCATCAGAGCGTGGAAGCGCTGAGCTGTTTCGAAGGTGTGAAGCGACGCCTCGAACTCTTGGGTGAACCCGATGGCGTACGGCTCTACGACGACTTCGCGCATCACCCCACTGCGATCGCCACCACGCTCTCTGGACTGCGCGCCAACATGGAGAAGGAACGGCAGAGCGGACGTTTGATCGCGGTGATCGAAGCGCGTTCGAACACGATGAAGATGGGCTATCACCAGAGCACATTGGCTGCCTCGCTCGGTGCCGCCGACGTGGTGCTGTGGTATCGCAGTGCGGTGACCAAGCTCGATCTCGATGCCATTGCCAAGGAAGCCCCGTGTGAGTTCCACGCGCTCGATAGCACCGATGCCATACTGGGTTGGCTGCTGCGTGAAGTGCAGAGCGGCGACCACGTCGTGATCATGAGCAACGGTGGTTTCGAAGGTTTGCATCAGCGTTTGATCAAGGCGCTGCAAGAGCGTGCAGAACAGGCCGAGTGATGGACCAGACCGATACCATTGCACTCTTTCCTCTCAATGCAGTGCTGTTTCCGAAGGGGCGCATTTCGCTGCAGATCTTCGAGTCGCGCTATGTCGATCTGATCCGCGACTGTCTGCGCAACGACACCGGCTTCGGTGTCGTGTTGATCGAACACGGTAGTGAAGTCGCACGCCCCGGCGCCAAGCTCGACATTCACCGCACTGGCACCTACTGCAAGGTGGTGGATTGGAATCAGCTGCCCAATGGGCTGTTGGGCATCACGGTGGAAGGACTCAGTACCTTTCGCATCGAGGAAACCTGGCAGGAACCCAACAATCTCTGCAAGGCCGTCGTCACTTTCCGCCCGCAGGATTCGATCGAGGCCGAAGGTATCGAAGTGGGGGAGAGCTTCGCCGAATACGTGGAGCTCCTGCGTGGTCTGTCACAGCATCCCGCGATCGAGGAATTGCGCTTGCATGTCAGTTTTGACAACCTGCGCGAAATCGCCTGGCGCCTGAGCGAGCTGTTACCGATCGGGAACAGGGAAAAACAAGTGTTGCTCGAACTGGTCGATCCTATCGCGCGTCTGGAACAGATCGAGCTATTCATCAGCGCCATGCACCGCTAGGCGCACCATCGGAACAGAAGAGGCTGCCATGAACGCACTGCTAGAAGCCCTGGCCAATCCCTCCAGCATGACGGGCCAGCAATGGATGACGCTGGGCATCATGTTGTTGATCCTGGTGGGGTTGATCTATTTCGTGTGGCGCTTCTTCAAGATCGCCTTCAATGGGCAGCGCAAACAGCCGTATGTGCCGAACATCGGCAATCGCCGCAGTCGCCTCGACCCGCAGGACCGCCCGCGTCCGCCGCTGTCCGATGAGGAAGGGAAGGGCTGAACCGCAGCTCAGCCCAGAACGATGATGTTCACGACGGCGGCAGCTACCGCCAAAAGGGCGATCACCGCCAGCAGCCAACCCAGCAAGGCCCACACACGAAAGGCCTTGCCCTCTGGAGGATAGAAGCCGGTGCGATCGTATTCGCGCTGCGGCTTGTCGGAGTTCTTCTGTTCCATGCTTTAATTCTGCCCTCGATGAACCAGGCGCGTATTCTAGCCAAGAGCTCATGGTCAGACCTACCCATGAAATCAAAGCTGCGCGTCGTCGATTCCGTGCCACCTTCGTCAGTTCGCGTGCATGAGTAAAGCCCGACCCACTTTCCGTCAGCTCGAAGCCTTCGTCGCCGTAGCGCGTGCTTCCAGTTTTCGCGGCGCCGCCACGCGTCTCGGCATCAGCCAACCCGCGCTCACACAGCAGATCGCCACGCTCGAGGAATTGCTGGGCGTGCAGCTCTTCGACCGCTCACGTGGCGGCACGTTACTGGCGCCCGCAGGACGCGAACTCCTGCCGCTCGCACGCGAGCTCATCGAACAGTATCAGCTGCTGGATGAATTCACGCAGGGCAATTCCCCGGACGACCTCGCGGGCAGTTTTCGCATGGGGGTCTCACCCTCTATCGGTCCGAATCTTCTGCCGCGCGTGCTGGCCGTGCTGCACGAACGCTATCCGAATCTGCGGTTGCACATCCGCGAAGACCTGCCGCGCAATCTCGAGCGCGGACTCGATGTCGGCACCTACGACATCATCCTCACGCTGTTGCCGATGCACGCCGGCCAGAATCGCGTACGTCCGCTCTTCACCGAGCCGCTCAAGCTCGTGCTGCCCAACAAGCATCCGCTGCTCAAGAAGAGCAAGCTGCGCGCACGCGATCTGCACCAACAGGAAATTCTCAGCATCGAGGAACAGCACCACCTGCATCGCCAGATCACCAGCCTATGTGAGCGCTACGGCGCGCGCCAATTACGCCGCTACGAAGGCAACTCGCTGTCTTCGTTGCGCTTGATGGCCATGCTTGGTATGGGCATCGCGATACTTCCCGAACTCTTCATCGACGCCGAGATCCGCCCCGAGGACAACATCACCGTGCGCGAACTCGAAGACGAAAACCTCTACCGCACCCACATCGCCGCCTGGCGCAAGAACGCCTCCGCGCGTCATCTCTTCCAGAAGCTTTCCTACGAGATCAAGGCCATCGCCACCGAACACTTCTCCGGCCAGCTCACCGAAGTGACGGCGGAAGAGGTGATGCCGGAGGCGTGGTAAGG
>CALEJT010000049.1 GCA_937898685.1 uncultured Gammaproteobacteria bacterium
AAGCGTTCATCTCATGCATGAAAAAGCCGGCGTTTGCCGGCTTTTTTGTGCCTGCGCTTCGGAGCCTTCAACCACTGAGCCATGCTGCGAGACAGGTAAGCAGCACCATGGCGAAGAGGATCCACTGCAACACGGCTTGCGGCATCGCGATCGCGAAACGCACGCTGAGCGTGGCGCCGACCACGGTGCCGGCCGACAACAGCAGTCCCGGAATCCACAGCACCTGATCGCGCGCGATGAAGACCACGAGTGCCAGCGCAGTGAGAATCGCAGTGATCGCCATCTTCAGCGCATTGGTGCGCACGAGGTCGTAGCGCAAGCCGCCAGCCAGCGCTGCGATGAGGATGAAGCCCACGCCCGCCTGCACGAAGCCGCCGTAGAGTCCCGCGAAAAAGAGTCCGCCCCAGGCTGCCGGTGATTCGCGCAATGTCAGCGTCGGTGTACCTGGTGGCGGCGCCACTGTGCTGGGCCGTATCAACATCAAGAGTGCCATGCCGAGCATCACGCCGAGCAGCGCAGGCTTGAGCACTTCGCGCGGCAGATAGGAAGCGAGCAGCGATCCTGCCAGGGAACCGAGCAAGACCGGCAACAGCAGGGGCGCGATGTCGCGCAGATCGAGTTTGCCGCGTTGATGAAAGCCGCGTGAACCAGCGAGTGCTTGCAGTATCACACCGACGCGATTGGTGGCGTTGGCGATGTCAGCCGGCATGCCGAGAATCATGAGTGCAGGCAGCGTCAGCATCGAACCGCCGCCAGCGATGGTGTTGATGAAGCCGGCGATGAGGCCACTCGCGACGAGCAGTGTGCCGGTCAACCAGGTGATTTCGTATTCCATTGCGAGATCTCAGGCGAGAGGAGGAATCTGGAACAAGCGCAAACCCGGCGGTACTTCCAATTCCACGTCCAGCTCGGCCTGCAGGCTGTAGAGCGTGAGGCCCTCGCACAATTCGCGCAAGAGCACGTGACCATCGCAAAGTTCGAACAGGGCCAGATCGGTATAGATACGTGTGACACCATTGCCACTTGGCGCAAGGCCAAGTGTTTCGACCAGACGACTCACGCCATTGGGTGCGAACAATTCCATCATCACGTAGAGTGATGCAGCGTGAGTTGGCAAGGTCGCGCCGACATAGTCGCCATTCGCGGCGACCTGCTCTGCGCCGAGCACGATGATGTCCGCAGCGTCGGGATTCGAGATAAGGTTGTGCTGCGGCGAGAGATACTGCTGCACGTGCCGTGGCAGTCCTGCATCCAAATAAATGAACGATCCGTCCTTAATGTCCTGTGCAACACGCCAGGCGAGTTGTTGGCTATCGAGTCGGTACATCGAGTTCGAGAACGGAAAAAGAGGGTGGCAACGAAGGGGCGGCAAAGTGCCAGAGCTGGGCCGACCAGTCAAACGGCGCCGCCCCAGCCGCTTCAGTGCGTGAGCCGCAACGAGTTAGGCCCTATAATGCGCCGGTTTGTCCGACATCCCCTAAACCATCCATAATCAAAAGAGAGCAGCAGTGATCGCTTCCCCCGATTTTTCTGGACCGGGTCCGGTACAGGTGTACCAGGACTACCTGGCCAAAGGTCAATTCCTCATTCAACAATGCAAAGAATGTGGAAAGCACATCTTCTATCCACGCGTCCTCTGTAACCACTGTGGCAGCGCCGACCTCAAGTGGGTCGAGCCCACTGGACGCGGAGTCGTTTATTCCACTTCCGTCGTGCGCCAGAAGCCTGAGAAGGGCGGCGACTACAACGTGGCACTGATCGAACTGGAAGAAGGCCCACGCATGATGAGTCGCGTGGTCGATGTCGACCCACACAAGGTCAAGATCGGCATGCAGGTAAGCGCGCACGTTGGCACCATCGATGGCCAACCCGCAGTCGTTTTCTATAACAAGGAACAGGGGTCCCGCGAATGGTGAAGATTCTGGAAGGTGACCGCTCGCTGCGTGGCAGCACGGCGGTAGTAGGTGTGGGGCTCAGCCGCTTCGGTGATCTCAGCGGCCGCACGCACATGGAGATCATGGGTGAAGCAGTGCATCAGGCGCTCGCGGAAGCCGGTTTGTCGATTCACGAAGTCGACGGCATTTTCGCTTCCAACTTCGTCGATCAACTGGCACCGCTGGTCGTTGCCGAATACTTCGGCATCAAGCCGGACTTCATGGACGGCTCCAACATCGGTGGCTCGGTGTTCGTGAACTCCTTGCTCTCCGCCAGCCTCGCGCTCAAGTACGGTCTGTGCAACGTGGCGCTGATCTGCTACGGCAGCAACAACCGCAGCGCGGGTTTCACCAAGCCGTCCGAAGGCCCGACGGTGGAAGCAGTCTACAAACCGCGCTATCCGGTGCAGGCCTACGCACTCGCCGCGGCACGTCACATGCATCAGTACGGCACGACGCCGGAGCAACTTGCTGAAGTGGCGGTGGCTGCGCGTCGTTGGGCGCAGCTCAACCCGGCTGCCGAAATGCGCGATCCGCTGACGATCGAAGATGTGTTGAGTGCACGTCGCGTCGTCGATCCGCTCGGCGTGCGTGACTGCTGTCTCATCAGCGACGGTGGTGGTGCCATGATCATGGTGCGCGCCGATCGCGCCAAGGACTTCCCGAAGAAGCCGGTGTACATGCTGGGTGTGAGCTCGCGCACCACGCACACCATCATTTCCGAGATGCCGGATCTCACGGTCACCGCCGCAGCGCAGGCGGCGCCCGAAGCCTTCGCGATGGCTGGCGTGAAGCCTTCCGACATCGACGTGGTCGAGCTCTACGACGCCTTCACCATCAACACCATTCTCTTCCTCGAAGACATGGGCTTCTGCAAGAAAGGTGAGGGTGGTGCCTTCGTCAGCGGTGGCAACATCGCACCGGGTGGCAGCCTGCCGGTGAACACCAACGGTGGTGGTCTGAGCTGCGTGCATCCGGGCATGTACGGCATCTTCCTGATGATCGAAGCCGTGCAGCAGCTGCGTGGTGAATGTGGTGAGCGTCAGATTGCCGGCGCCGAACTCGCGGCGTGCAACGGCAACGGTGGTTATCTGTCGAGCCAGGTCACGGCCGTTTTCGGTACCGAGTCCACGCTCTGAGTCATCCGAAAGTGGGGCGGCACTCGTCGCCCCGTTTTCCTTCTCTTCTTCCCTTTCACTTACACACGAGTTCGCGTTTTTTGCGATCGTGCGGTTCGTTTTGCCTTATTAAAGAAAGAAGAAGTCCTCGGGCTCGCGCCTGAAGATGGGCCATGGATGGGGAACTTCGCAGTGTGGCGACTCCCACCACGCCGCCGCGCAGTGGGAGTGACGCGTAGAGTAGAGCTTTAGATCACGCCCAGAGCGCGCATGGCTTCGGCCACACGGACGAAACCGGCGATGTTGGCGCCGAGCACGTAGTCGCCAGGGGCGCCGTACTCTTCGGCAGTTTCGGCACAGAGGTCGTGGATGCCGTGCATGATGGTGGCAAGGCGTTCCTCGGTCTGTTCGAAGCTCCAGCTGTCGCGCGAGGCGTTCTGCTGCATCTCGAGTGCGGAGGTGGCCACACCACCGGCGTTGGCGGCCTTGCCAGGTGCGAACAACACGCCCGCTTCCTGGAAGATGCGCACGGCTTCCGGCGTGCTCGGCATGTTGGCGCCTTCGCCGACGGCGCGAACGCCATTCTTCACGAGTGCGCGGGCATCCTTGCCGGTGAGTTCGTTCTGCGTGGCCGAGGGCATGGCGATGTCGCAGGGCACGTCCCAGATCGAACCGGTCTGATTGTCGACGTAGTAGGCGCCCTTGCCTTTCAGCTGGACGTACTCGGCAATGCGGCCACGGCGCACCAGTTTGATTTCCTTCACCAGGTCGAGGTCGATGCCGGCCTCGTCCACCACGTAGCCGTTGGAGTCGGAGCAAGCCACCACGATGCCACCGAACTGTTTCACCTTCTCGATGGTGTAGATGGCGACGTTGCCGGAGCCCGATACCACCACGCGACGGCCGTCGATGCCTTCATTGCGGGCATTGAGCATGCGCTCGACGAAGTAGGTGTTGCCGTAGCCGGTGGCCTCGGTGCGGGCGCGCGATCCTCCGTAGACGAGGCCCTTGCCGGTCAGCACGCCAGCTTCGTAGCGGTTGGTCAGACGCTTGTACTGACCGAACATGTAGCCGATCTCGCGGCCACCCACGCCGATGTCGCCGGCGGGTACGTCGGTGTGCTCACCCAGGTGGCGGTACAGCTCGGTCATGAACGACTGACAGAAACGCATGATCTCGGCGTCGGAACGACCGCGCGGGTTGAAGTCGGAGCCGCCCTTGCCGCCGCCGATCGGCATGCCGGTGAGGGCATTCTTGAAGGTCTGTTCAAAGCCCAGGAACTTGATGATGCCCAGGTTCACCGAGGGGTGGAAACGGATGCCGCCTTTGTAGGGGCCAAGTGCGGAGTTGAACTGAACACGGAAGCCGCGGTTGATGTGGACCTGGCCTTTGTCGTCGACCCAGGGCACGCGGAAGATGATCTGTCGTTCCGGTTCGCAGATACGCTCGATCAGCGCGTCATCCGCGTAGTCGGGATGCTTGGCGATCACGCGACTGAGACTGCCCATTACTTCATGCACAGCCTGGTGAAATTCCGCCTCGCCGGCATTGCGGCGCAGCACTTCGGTAATGACCGCGGACAGTCTTTCGTCCATCGTGTTCACTCTATCTAGCTCCTCTACCTAAAAACTGGCCCGCCACCCGGCGAGCGAAGGCGCGATTCTAGGGGAAGCGGGGCTTTCCGTCATGCGAATTGCACTTGACTGGTGCAAACAAAGGTCAAATCCAGTGCAAGTTGCATCTATATGGAGCATTCGCGGTCCAAGAGTTTGTGGCCATGAACGAGTGCTAAAGCAAGGACCCAGGCCGCCGGCGTCCCTTGCAGCGGCGGAGAGGCCGAGTCGCGAAGTTGCGGCCCAAGCTCCAAACCGGCTGGCAGAGCTTGGGCTACGGGAAGGGACGGAACGGCGATGGAAGACCGAAGTGAGCAGCTACTTCGGCTGCAGCCAAGCAATCAGACGCTCTTACCCCATTCGCCGGCGAAGAAGTGGGTGCCGAGGGGGCGGCGCTGACGCGGTTTGAGTTCCCGTTCGCGCCACTGTTCTGGATATTCGCTTTCGGGCAGTTGGTAGCCGAGGGCCATCATCGCCAGCGGCTTGAAGCGCTCCGGAATGGCGAAGAGCTCACGGGCCTTGGCGTGGTCGAAGCCGCCCATCTGGTGGGTCATCAGGTCGTGAGCGGCGGCCTGCAGGCACAGGCTGATGGCGGCAGCGCCGGCATCGTAGGCGTGGTAAGCGTTGGGCTTGTCGTTGCGTTGGAAGAGGGTGTCGGCACAGGTCAGGATCAGCACCGGGGCGTACTTGCACCAGGCCTGGTTGCCTTCGGACAGGCAGGCGTAGGCCTTCTCCCAGGCCTGTGGGTTCTCGGCCTTGCTGCAGATCAGGAAGCGCCAGGGCTCGTCGCCGAAGCAGGAGGGAGCCCAGCGTGCCGCTTCCGCCACACTCAACAGCAGCTCATGTGGTACGGAGCGGTTGGGATCGAAGCAGACACCGCTCCAGCGACGACCGAACAGCGGGTGCACGGGAACACTGGTGTCGAAGGGTTTTTGTTTCATAATCAACAACTTCCTGATAAATCTGCGGTATTCGGAAAGAAAAGAGGTGCCGAATTTGCACACCCATCGCATTTTATGCGTCCAAAAGACGATTTGGGTCGGCGCTGGGGTCATTCCTGCGTTATAAAGGACATGGGAGCAAGGGTTACGAGCCCTTGAAATCGCGCGGAGCGCCCCCAGTATGGGTCGAACCGGCCGTTTCCAGTCTCACGAAGAACTGCCGAAACAGCCGCTTAGCTCCGGGTTGGCGCCCCTAAGCGTAAGTGTTAGTATGCCGCCCCCCGCGGCCAGGAGTCGTGGCAATGAAAGCTAAAGATTATCAAGAATATCAGGTAGATAGCGTTTTGGACGACGTCGATTACAGCGCTGTTGCAGAGTTCGACGACGAAGTCTTGGTTGACGAAGAACCTGTGTAC
This sequence comes from uncultured Gammaproteobacteria bacterium, assembly GCA_937898685.1. GTDB lineage: Bacteria > Pseudomonadota > Gammaproteobacteria > Pseudomonadales > Pseudohongiellaceae > CAILUG01. The sequence continues at coordinate 6,023 of CALEJT010000049.1, forward strand.
AAGCCGGCCAAGGCTGCCAAGAGCAGCCCCAAGGCGAAAGCCGCCGGCAAACAGTTGGCAGTGCTCGGGGCCATCTCCCCGGGCCGCGACCTGGGTGCCTACATCACGGCGGTCAACGGCATCGCCATGCTCAGCGCCGAGGAAGAGCGCGAGCTCGCTCGTGAGTACTACTATCACGACAACCTCGATGCTGCCCGCAAACTCGTCATGGCCCACCTGCGCTTCGTGGTGCACGTGGCCAAGAGCTATTCCGGCTACGGCCTGAGCGAAGCCGACCTCATCCAGGAAGGCAACGTCGGTCTGATGAAGGCCGTCAAACGCTTCAACCCCGAAGTGGGTGTGCGCTTGGTGTCCTTCGCCGTCCACTGGATCAAAGCCGAGATCCACGAATTCATCCTGCGCAACTGGCGCATCGTCAAAGTGGCCACCACCAAGGCCCAGCGCAAACTCTTCTTCAACCTGCGTGGCGCCAAGAAACGCCTGGGTTGGTTGAGCCAGGAAGAGGTGAACGAAGTCGCCGAAGACCTGGGCGTCGACGCCGCGACGGTGGTGCAGATGGAAGGCCGCATGGGTGCCTTCGATGCTTCCTTCGACGGAGCGGCCGATGCCGACGACGAAGAAGCAGGTCAGGCGCCGGCCTACTATCTGGAAGACAACCGTTACGATCCGGCGCGCAGCGTGGAAAGCGACGACTGGGAAAAAACCAGCACCGATGGCCTCTACGTAGCCATGAACGAGCTGGATGAGCGCAGCCGCGACATCCTCCAGCAGCGCTGGCTCAGCGAGAACAAGGCCACTCTGCACGACCTCGCCGCCAAGTACGGCGTATCCGCAGAGCGCATTCGTCAGCTCGAGAAGAATGCGATGGAGAAAGTGAAGGCTCTCATGGAAGCCTGAACCGCCTCCGGGCACTGAACGAAAAGCCGTCCTTGCGACGGCTTTTTTATTGTCTGCGAAAACTGCTCAGAGTGCGCCGATGTCGCGCAGCGCTGCCACCACCTGAGCTGGAGTGAGCGAACTCAGGCAGGCATGGTCGCGCAGGCAGCGCGCGCGACTGCACTGTGGATCGCAGGCTGCGGAATTCTGCAGCACGCGCACCGAGTCACTCATTGGTCGCCACAGTCCCGCATCGGTGGGGCCAAAGATCACCGCACCCTTCACGCCAACCGCGGTGGCGAGATGGAAGGGACCGCTGTCGTTGCCCACCATCAACTGCGCGCCGTGCAGAAAGCCACCGAGCTGCGCCAGAGAAAACTGATTCGTGGCATCGAAGATGCCATGCGTATCGCCCTGCTGCCGCACGAACGCCAAGGCCTGCGCCGTTTCCTCTGCATCGCGTCCAGCGCCGATGAAGACCACCTGCAAACCTTCATCACGCAACAACTGCGCGAGCTGCGCGAAGTGGGTGAGCGGCCACTTCTTGTAATCCTTCGTCGCGCCGGCATGCAGCACGGCATAGGGACGCGAGGGATCGAAGCCTTGCTCCTCTAGACGAGCCGAGGTCGGCATGCGCAGGGCTTCGGGGGGAAAGCGCACATAGCCCGGCTGAGGCTCGGGCAGGCCGAGGAAGTCGAACACTTCCATGAAGCTGTACCAGCGATGCCGCCTTGCTTCGGGACGATGCACGTATTCGATCGGCAGCACCTTGTCATAACCACCGCGATGACGCATGGGGCTGCAACCCAGGCGATAGCGCGCGCCGGACCAGCGCGTCAGGCGATCGCTGGTGGAATCCTCTTCGATGTTGAAGGCGATGTCCGCCTCGAGCTGCCGCAGCCGGTGCACGAAGCCGAGATAGAGCCTGAGTTTGCCAAGCGCACTGGCGCGTTTGATGGCGCTGCGCGGATAGGGCAGTAACGTGCCCGCGGGCAAACAGGGGCGCAACATCTCCACGAAAGGTTCGTCCACCACCAAGGTGAAGGTGGTGCCGCGCGCCGCGCAATGTGCTGCGAAATCCTGGATCAAACCACCGGCGATCAGAAGATTGCCGAGATGGCGCGTGGGATTCACCAGAACGATGTGGCGGGGCTGCGAGGGAAGCGTGGAACTCAAGGGGGAGGCCGAGGCAGATGAAACACCGGCGGTATTATTCGCAAATGCCGCGTGAGAGAGAAGCCCGCTTGTGATCCAATAGCGCCCCGCGCGCTGGGGCGCGCAGCATCATGAGAGTGGACAGTTGTAACGGAGCATACTCATCGTGCATCCAAGTTGGCTTTTCTGGGCCGCAGTCAACGGCTTCATCGCAGTAGCCCTGGGCGCCTTCGGCGCACACGGCCTCGCTTCCCGCGTCACTCCGCAGCGTCTTGGCAACTGGCAAACTGCGGTGCAGTACCAGATGTTCCATGTCGTCGCGCTCATCGCCATCGCCTGGCTCATTCGTGAACTCGGCCCGCTGCCGCTTCTGCGCGTGAGTGGTCGCCTCTTCCTTGCCGGCATCCTGCTCTTCAGCGGCAGTCTCTACGTGCTCGTGCTCACCGAACAGCGTTGGCTCGGCATGGTCACGCCCGTTGGCGGTGTTTGTTTTCTCGTCGGCTGGGCCTTGTTGGCCTACACGTGCCTGCAGGAGATGAGAGCGTCATGAGCGAACAGCAGGCGCAACAACCTTTCTTCGTGGCGCGCACCATCAAGAGCTTCGTGGTGCGCACGGGCCGCATGACTGCGGCGCAGCAGGATGCCTATGACCGCTTCATGCCTGTGTTCGGTCTGCGCATCGAAGATGGCGCGCTCGATCAGCAAAAGACCTTCGGTCGCATCGCACCGCTGGTGCTGGAAATCGGCTTCGGCATGGGACAGTCACTCATCGAGATGGCCAAGGCGCATCCCGATTGGGACTACATCGGCGTCGAAGTGCATTCTCCCGGCATCGGCAACTTGCTGCGCGGCATTCATGAAGAAGGCCTCAGCAACCTGCGCGTCTATCGTGGCGACGCCAAGGACGTGCTCGCCATCAACATCCAGGACGGCCAGCTCAGCCGCTTGCAGATCTTCTTCCCCGATCCCTGGCACAAGAAACGTCATCACAAGCGTCGCCTCATCCAGGCCGAGTTCATCGAAAGCGTGTTGCCCAAGCTCGCCACCGGTGCCGTCATCCATCTCGCCACCGACTGGGAGCCCTATGCGCAACAGATGATGGAAGTGCTCAGCGCCTTCCCACAGTTACGCAACGTATTCGGTGAAGGTCAGTGGGCCAGCGAGCACGATCGTCCCCAGACCAAATTTGAAAAGCGCGGTCAAAAACTGGGGCATGGGGTGTGGGATTTGATTTTCGAGAAGATTGCTTGAACAGTCGTCTTCTTCGTTACCCCTGGTGAATTTGGCTGTTGGATTGCGCAGTTTGGTGCTTGATTTGATTCGTTAGTAAGACAAACGCTTGCGGTGCACCGCGCCGGGCGCAGTCTGAGCCGAGTGGGTGGATCTGAACCCGTAGACTGAAGCCCAACAAGCGAGCTTCAACATTCGACGTTGTTTAGAGCATCCCTTGTTGGGCTTCGCTCGCTCAGCGCCAACCTACAATTGCTGTGTTTTTTGTCTTACCGCTAGCAGGGCGCCGCAACGCTCGTAACCTTCACCATAGATGCACGGCGCAAGTGCATCTATTTTGCGCCGCTGCGAATTTCATCCAGTGAAAGACCAGAGATAGGCATGTGTTGAGTCTGCTCTGCGTGGTCTGGTGCAAATCAGTCCTTCGTCTCCGTCCAAAATCTATGCCCATTCTCCCCCAACCAATGGCGGAGCTCTTTGTAGTTGGGGCATAGCAAGGCAACGGTGTTCCAGAAACGCTGGGAGTGATCGAGATGGCGGAGGTGGCTGGTCTCGTGGGCGATGAGGTAGTTGATGACTTCGCGCGGGGCCATCATGGCGAGCCAGTTGTATTGGATGGTGCCGTCCTGACAGCAGTGTCCCCACTTGCTCTTGGTGCGGCGGAAGACGACGGTCTTGAGTCTGTGTTCAACGCCGAGGAGTCGCGCATACTTGATGGTCTGCGTGATCATGTACTCCTTGGCCTGCTGCAGTAGCCAGTTGTTGAAGATCTGTTCCAGTTTGTCGCGGTTCTTGGCGCGCACGAAGATGTAGAGATATTCGTCGCGCAGCACGACCTTCTGCTGGTTGCAGATGATCACCTGGATGAGACGGGGTTTGCCGAAGAAGGGAACGAAGCGGTTGTCGGCGATCACCAACCGTTCGCGTTGCTTGAGACGTTGTACTTCGAGTTGATGCTGGATCCAGGCGCTCTTTTCCTTGAGGAAGGAAAGGATCCATTCCTGCGAGGCGCGCAGCGGACAGCGCACCTCGACCTTGCCGCCCCGGACGTAGACCACGAGGGTCTTGCGACGGCTGCGGGTGAGTTCAAAGGGGAAGGGTAGGGTGGGACTCTTGAGCGCCGCCGTTGCCATAAAGGAAGAAAGTCACAGTCTCATTCCCTGCTCAAGCCGCTGTTGTAGATGGCGGTGATCCAGGCGCTTTCGTTGATGAATCCCTGACCCCAGCTCTCGTATTCGGCAGGCAGACCTTCGTCGATGATGGTCTGCAGATCCTTGCCAGCTGCTTTTTGTTCCAGCACCAGTGCCACCGTGGTCTTCACGCCTTCGGCCCACTCGGCGAATTCCGCCTTGGTGGAAAGTGCGCCGTGGCCCGGGATGATCTTCACGTCGTCGGGCAGAAGCTCGAGCATGCGCTGGGAATTCTGCATCAGGCCTTCCAGCGTGCCGCCGCTTGCCGTGTCGATGAAGGGGAAGGTGCGGTTCACGTATTCATCGCCCATGTGCACCACGTTCGAGCCGATGAACCACACGGCACTGTCGCCGTCGGTGTGGCCGTTGGGCAGATGGATGAGACGGATTTCCTCGCCGTTGTAGTGCACGCTGATGCCGTCGGAGTAGGTGATGACGGGCAGCGCTGCCGGCACGCGTTCGGCGCTCGGATCGGCCAGACGCACACGTACGTTGTCGTGCGCGATGATGGTGGCGGCATCACTGAAGAATTCGTTGCCGCCGGTGTGGTCACCATGCCAATGCGTGTTGAGCAGGAAGGCCGGCGCGCCACCACCGAGCTCGGTGATCTTGGCCTTGATCTTGTCGGCGAGCGGGCCGAACTGGTCGTCCACCATCAGCACGCCATCGGCACCGATGCTGACGGCGATGTTGCCACCTTGTCCCTGCAGCATCTGCACCGTGCCCGCGACGGGCGTGGCGGTGATCTGCACGTTGTCGAAGTTTTGCGCGCTGGCAAACGAGGAAAGGAAAAGACCGGCGAAGACCAGGGAAAACGTACGACTGCCTTGCATGCTGGATTCTCGAAAGCAGGGATCCGAAGGGAAAACGCAGCCGATGGTATAGAAAATCCCCCAACGAAAAAAGCGCGCCGAAGCGCGCCTTTTCCGTGGGTTTTTTCGCCGGTTTTGGCGAGGCTCAGGCCGCCTTCTCGCGGCGGGCGTAGAGCGCCTGGCTGACGGCATTCAAGAGCGCGTTCACCGAGGAGGTGACGATGTCGCCGTGGATGGCCACACCGCTGTAGCGCTGACCGTCGTACTTCACCTGCAGGTAGGTGACGGCTTCGGCGTCGGCCTTCTGGCTGAGCGCGTGTTCACCGTACTCCAGGATCTGCAGATCCATGTTGAAGGTGTGCTGCAGCGCGTCCACGAAGGCTTCCAGCATGCCGTTGCCCTTGCCTTCGACGTTGAAGGTCTTGCCGTCGAGTTCGATCGAGCCCTTGATGTACTCGCCGCGATCGCTCTTCTCGATGTTGAAGGACTGCAGGCGCAGCGGCGAGGGCAGCTTGAGGTAGTGGCGTTCGAACAGGGTCCAGATCTGCTCGGGCGACACTTCCTGCCCGGTGTCCTCGGCTTCCTTCTGCACCACGCGGCTGAACTCGATCTGCAACCAGCGCGGCAGCTGGAAGCCGTACTTGCTGTCCATCACGTAGGCCACGCCGCCCTTGCCGCTCTGCGAGTTCACGCGAATCACGTCCTGATAGGTGCGGCCGACGTCGCGCGGATCGATCGGCAGGTAGGCGATTTCCCAGGTCTCGCCTTCCTTATAGAGGTCGAGACACTTCTTGATGGCGTCCTGGTGGCTGCCCGAGAAGGCGGTGAACACCAGGCTGCCGGCATAGGGATGACGCGGATGGATGTCGATCTGCGTGCAGTGTTTCTCCACGGCGATGATGCGGTCCATGTCGCTCAGATCCAGTTTGGGGTCGATGCCCTGGCTGTACATGTTCATGGCCATCGTCACGATGTCCAGGTTGCCCGTGCGCTCACCGTTGCCGAGCAGCGTGCCTTCGATGCGGTCGGCGCCGGCCATCAGGCCGAGTTCAGAAGCTGCCACACCGGTGCCGCGGTCGTTGTGCGTGTGCAGGCTGATCACCAGGCTGTCGCGGTTCTTCACGTGACGGCAGAACCATTCGATCTGGTCGGCGTAGACGTTCGGCGTCGCCATTTCCACGGTGGCGGGCAGGTTGATGATCACCTTGCGCTCGGGCGTGGGTTGCCACACTTCGTTCACGGCATCGCACACTTCCACGGCGTAGTCGAGTTCGGTGCCGGTGAAGCTTTCCGGTGAGTACTGGAAAAACCACTGCGTCTCCGGCGCCTGTTGCGCGCAGCGCAGTACCTCCTGCGCACCCTTCACGGCGATGGCCTTGATGCCTTCCTTGTCCAACTTGAACACCTTCTCCCGTTGTACGGTGGAGGTGGAGTTGTACAGGTGCACGATGGCGCGTTTGGCGCCCTTGAGCGCTTCGAAGGTGCGCTGGATCAGTTCCGGACGTGCCTGGGTGAGCACCTGGATGGTGACGTCGTCGGGCACGGCGTTCTCTTCGATCAGATAGCGCACGAAGTCGAAGTCAGGCTGCGAAGCGGCGGGGAAACCGACTTCGATTTCCTTGAAGCCGATGTCCACCAACAGGCCGAACATGAGTTTCTTCTGGGCGACCGACATGGGCTCGATCAGAGCCTGATTGCCGTCCCGCAGGTCCACGCTGCACCAGGTCGGCGCTTCGGTGATGACTTTGTCCGGCCAGGTGCGATCCTTCAGATCGATTTTCTGGAACGGCTTGTACTTGGTGTGGTTGTAGTACGGGTTCATCTTGTTACCTGCTGTTCGTTGCTTTTGGCTTGCCTGTGTTACCGCCCGGCCGCCTGAATCTTGGGACAGGGGACGGGGTAGACAGTGCTGCGCAGTTTAGAGGAAAAGCGGCGATAGTATCTTGCGAAGATGTCTCTTATTTCGATTTATTGGCAATAAAATTGCCAATAATGGTTTTTATGGGGAATAATATTTTTATCTGTTCGATTTGAGCACAATTTGACCCCATTCAAGGCTTCCTCCATGGAACTCGACCGCATCGACCGCCGCATCCTCGCCGAGCTGCAGAAGAACGCCCGCATCAGTAACCAGGAGCTCGCCGACAAGGTGGGCCTGTCACCCTCGCCCTGTCTGCGCCGTGTGCGCGCTTTGGAGGAAAGCGGCCTGATCAAGGGTTACAGCACCCAGCTCGACGCCTCGATGCTGGGGCTGAAGTTGATGGCGCTGGTGCAGGTCAGCATGGACCGCCACACGCCCGACCGTTTCGAGCAGCTGGAAAACAGCATCCGCCAATGGCCGCAGGTGCTCGAATGCATCCTCATCACCGGTCAGGCGGCCGACTATCAGCTCAAGGTGCTGGTGCGCGACATGGAGGAGTACCACGACTTCCTGCTCAACAAGCTCACGCGCATCCCGGGAGTGACGGGCGTGCAGTCGAGCTTCGTGCTGCGGCAGGTGGTGAGTACGACGGCAGTGCCGATCGAGGACGTGTAACAGGCGACTAGGCGATGCGCTGATAGAGCTCGTCGGGCACGCCGAGCGGGGCGAAGATCACTTCACCGCACATTTCCGGGCCCTTGCCGCGTGCCAGTCCCAGCTTGCGGCCGATGAAGGTCACCGTGAGGTCGGCCTTCACGCAGGTGCCGAGGATCTTGCCGGTGTCGGCACAGAGGCCAGAGGGGATGTCGACCGCCAGGACCGGCAGGCCACTCTCGTTGATGAGTTCGATCGCTTCGCGGTAGGGCGAACGCACCTCGCCCACGAGACCGATGCCGAGGATGGCATCGACCACTACCGTGCCGGGTTCCTCGGTGAGCGTCACACTGTTTTCGATGGGCACCTGGTTCTCTGCCGCCATCTCCAGCGCCTTCAGCGCATCGCCCTTGATGCGCGTGGGGTCGCCCACGATGTGAACCTGCACTTTAAGCCCCGCCGCCATTCCCAGGGCGCCGATGACGAAGCCGTCGCCACCGTTGTTGCCCGAGCCACAGAAGATTTCCAAGGTGGTTGCATCCGGCCACTTGTTCTGCAGCGCTGCAAAGGCGGCTGCACCGGCACGCTGCATCAGCTCGAAACTCGGTATGCCGAATTCGAGGCTGGCGAGGCGATCGAGGTCGCGGGCTTGGGCGGAGGTGTAGTGACGTTCGATGTTCATGTGGTCAAGGACCGGGCGTGGATCGAGATTCACACACTGCCAGTCTTGCGGGGCTTTGCCTATGACTGGATAGCTCAAGTGTTGCTGAACAAGGCAGCACGGCAGAGTTCGAACGCTGCCGTGTGTCCATGGATGTGCAAGAGCCTATGCGCTCTTGCCGTCGACGTGCTGCACTTCGAGGCTGTCGAGGTCGATGCCTTCGAGGCAGCGTACGTTGACCGCGCGTACGGGAGAACCGTCCGGCATCGCGCCGTAGGCGAAGGGCTGGGTGCCGCAGTTCCTGCAGAACTTGTGGGCGATGAGGTGCTTGTTGAAGCGGTATTCGCTGAGCTGGTCTTCACCGCTCTTGAGCGTGAATTGATCCGCCGGGACGAAGGTCAACAGAAAGCCTTTGCGTGAGCAGTGCGAGCAATTGCAGCTCAGCACGCTGTTGATGTCGGCGGTGACGTCGAACTGCACGTTGCCGCAGTGGCAACTGCCTGAATAGGTCGTACTCATGTGGCGCTCCTCGCCTGGGTGGTGGAGCGCCACATCCTAGCGCAATCAGGCAGCGGCGCGCGTGCCGGCTTGTTCGATCTTTGCTTCGGCGCCGCGCAGGGCCTTGTGCTTGACCTCTTCACCCAGCGCCACACCTTCGGCACGGATGATCTGCACGTCGGTCACACCGATGAAGCCGAGCACCGCCAGGAGATAGCTTTCCTGATGCTCCATGTGGGCGGCCGGGCCTTCGCTGTAGACGCCACCGCGGCTGGAGATGATGTAGGCCTTCTTGCCTTTCACCAGACCCTCCGGGCCGTCGGCGGTGTAGCGGAAGGTCTTGCCGGCCTGGGCCACACGGTCGATCCAGGCTTTCAGCTGGCTGGGGATGCTGAAGTTGTACATCGGCGCTCCGATCACCAGGAAGTCGGCGGCGAAGAGCTCGTCGAGCAGCTGTTGGGTCAGCGCCAACTGTTCGCGCTCGTACTCGGTCCGCTCCGCTTCGGGCTTGCCGGCGGCCAACAGCAGCTCGGCGCTCAGATGGGCGGGCGGGTTGGCGGCGAGGTCACGGTGGACCACCTGGGTGTGCGGGTACAGGGCTTTGAGGCGCTGCACCAGCTGGGCGCCCAGTTTGCGTGACACAGAGCCTTCGTTGAAAAGGCTGCTATCGAGATGAAGTATGTTCATGACTGGCTCCTTTAGTCAGGGTGGGTTGACGTGGGGTGCAAGTCTAGAGAGTTCCGAAAGGAGAACTAGCCGGCTAAAATGCAAAACATCGTTCCGTAAATGGAACAGCCGAGTCGGAGGTTCCTATGCAGGACATCACCAACCTCGTCCTCTTCGCCCGCATCATCGAGGCCGGCAGCATCAGTGCCGCCGCGCGCGAGCTGAGGATGCCCAAGTCCACCCTCAGCCGGCGTCTCACCGAACTGGAAGAGGCGCAGGGCGTGAAGCTGCTGCACCGCGGCACGCGGCAGTTGGTCCTCACCGACATCGGCCGCGAATTTCTGGTGCACTGCCAGGCCATCGCGCGTGCCGCCGAAGCCGCACAGCAACTGACGCAGGAAGTACAGGCGGTGCCGAAGGGCGAGCTGCGCTTCAGTTGTCCCTATGCGCTGTCGCACTCGACGATGGTGCATCTGCTCCCACCCTTCATGAAGCGCTACCCGCAGGTGAAGGTGCATCTGCTTGCCACCAACCGTCCGGTGAACCTGGTGGAGGAGAGGGTCGACGTTGCGCTGCGCGTGCGTGATCGCATCGAAGATTCCTCACTCATCGCGCGCGCCTTGTCGCCGGCGCCGGGCTCGCTCTATGCCAGCCCGAAGCTCCTGGCAGAGCATCCTGTGCAGCATCCCCTCGATCTTCTGCAGTTGCCGACCTTCTCGATGGACTACAGCAGCGGTCGCTTCGAATTCAATTTCCGCCATTCGCAGACGGGCGAGAGGCTGTCGTTGCGTCACAATCCTTGTCTGATCACCGACGACATGAAGGTGCTCACCGCCGCCGCAGTGGAAGGGCTCGGCGTCACCGTGTTGCCCGACTATCTCTGCCGCGAGGAAGTGGAAGCGGGCAAGTTGGTGCGCCCACTGCCCGAGTGGGAAGTGCCCGCCGGCGTCGTGCATCTCGTCTACACGCATCGCAGTGGTCTGCTTCCCGCGGTGCGCGCCTTCATCGACTATCTGGTGCAGGAAATGCCATGCCGCGTGGGCGAAGTGATGGGCCTCGACTGCACCGAGGATGAGGTGCTCAGACAACGGCAGGAGTGGGATAGACCTTTTGCTGAAGAAGCATCCGAAGTGGATGCGGAGAATGATTCTTGAAGCGTGAGCCGAACGGGTGTCGTAGGCTGGCGCTGAGCCGTAGGCGAACCCCAATGCGACTCACAACACCAACCGCGGCGCAATCAGCGTGAAGCCCACTGCAACCAACACCGCATAGGGCGCGAAACAGAGCGCCGCCTTGCTGCGCTCGCCGCGACGGAGCAACTTGATACCTGCTACGCAGAAGAAGGGCAGGGTGAGTGCCGCCAGGCGCAGATACCACGGTGAACTCGCGCCGATCATCATCACGAAGTAGGGAAAGGCACAGCCGATGCCGAGCCAGGTCACGCCGGGATGGCGCAGCCACACACCAACGCCCAAGCCGACAAAGCTCAGCGCCAACATGCCGAGCACACCGAGCGGAAACAGAAAGGCTTCGACGATGTCCATCTCAGTCTCCTGCAAGGGCGATGGCGCGTAAGTTCTCACTACGTTCTTTCATCAGCTGCAGCAGCGAATCATGGAAGTCGCTGAAGATCAGCTGCACCCACACCCGTGAATAAAGCCCGAAGCGCGTGTTGTCGCGCACGACGGTGGAAAGACTGAGCTCGGTGCGATTGGCGGCGATCTCGCGCAATTCATACTTGCCGCGCAGCGGTGAAAAATATTCTCCGCCGAGCTTGACGTGGCGATCGAGTGCGTCATCGGGAATACGTTGCGGATCGATCAGAAAGTCATAGGCCATCACCACGCCTGGTTCCCAGCGCGTGATCACTTCCTGAAACTCCACTCCCTTGTCCCACACACTCGTGCGTATGCTGCCGACATTGGCGCCATCCATGCGTGCTTCGAGCGGACGTGGAATGCCCATCAACCGCGTGAGGCTCAGCGGCAGTTCTTCTTCGTCGATGTACGACACATTGCCGAGCTCCTGCCACACGCGCTCGGCCGCAGCCTCGATGACGATGGTATTGCGTATTTCGTAGAAAGCTTCGCTACGCGGCAGCTGTCCTTCGATCGGCGCGGTGATCAGAGGCAGGGCTACGAGACACAAGGTCCAACGTCGCTCCAGACGCAGCCTGTGATTGAACTCGGCGAGGAGCCCGCCGAGGCTGGCGAGCAAGAGAAAGCCGGGCAGGGCGACGAGGATGCAGATTGCACCTTCCATCAGCGTGAGGAAACTCACCGCGAGGAAGACGAAGATCGGCTGCCAGGGCAGAAAGAAGATCTGTGTCGGTGTGAGCTGCGTTTGCCGCAGTTCCAGCGCGATGCGCAGAAAGCCGATCAGAAAGGGAACCAGAAAGAAGAACGACACCGACACGAGCCCGAGTCCGTAGGCACGGAACACGAGCTCGAACAACCACCACAGTGCCAAGCCATAGAGAGCACCCAGGACCACACCCAGGTGTAGAGGGAACCGCCGATACATGCTTCATTCCTCGCGGGGCTTCGAAGAACGGCTTGTTCACGGACTGCGGCGCGCGAACGCCGCGATCTTAGTGGATTCGGGGTGCCGAAACCTAGAGGCTCAGGCTTTCTTGACGAACTCCGACTTCAGCTTCATTGCGCCGATGCCGTCGATCTTGCAATCGATGTTGTGATCGCCCTCGACGAGGCGGATGTTCTTCACCTTGGTGCCCACCTTCACCACCTGCGAAGAACCCTTGATCTTGAGGTCCTTGATCACGGTGACGGTGTCGCCATCGACGAGCAGGTTGCCATGCGCGTCCTTCACCACCAGGCCTTCATCGGCACCGGCGGCAGTCGCATTGGCCGGCCATTCGTGGGCGCATTCGGGGCAGATCCACATTTCCCCATCGGCATAGGCATAGGGAGAGGAACATTTCGGGCAGGCAGGTGCATCGCTCATGGGGAAACTCACTGGCTGAAAAAGGGGGCGATTCTACTCCTTATCGCAAGCGCCGTGTGCACGTGGGTCCGGGCTGAGGGCGGCGCCGCGTGCTATAGTTGCCACCCTTTTGAGCTTCGTCCAATCGCCAGCAACGCAAGGAAATACCCGCCATGGCCAGCATTTTCACCAAGATTCTTGCCGGCGAGCTGCCCGGCCACTTCGTGTGGAAGGATGAGCAGTGCTTCGCCATCATGACCATCCAGCCGATTCGTCGTGGTCATCTCATCGTGATCCCGAATGAAGAAGTGAATCACTGGGACGACGTGCCGCCCGCCACCGCTGCGCATCTGATGCAGGTGTCGCAGAAGATCGCCAAGGGCATCAAGGCGGTGATTCCCTGCAAGCGCGTCGGTGTGAGCATCATCGGTCTCGAAGTGCCGCACACGCACATTCATCTGTTGCCCATCGACACCATGGGCGACCTCGACTTCAAATTCGCCAAGCCCGCTGCCGCCGAAGAGCTCGCTGCCACCGCGGCAGAGATTCGCGCGGCATTGGTGGAACAGGGCCACAACGAAGCCAAGCTCTGAATACTCCTACCAAGATCATGAGCCAGCGCGACACGATCTATCAGAACGACGACCCCGTCTCCGCCTTCGTCTTCGACGATAAGGTGGCGGCGGTGTTCGCCGACATGATCAATCGCTCCGTGCCTGGCTACGCCAGCATCATCGGCATGATCAGTACCTTCGCCGAACGCTACGTGCAGCCCGGTTCGCGCTGTTATGACCTCGGTTGCTCGCTCGGTGCCGCCACGCTCGCGATGCGTCATGGCATTGCAGCGGAAGACGTCGAGATCGTTGCGGTGGACAACAGCGCCGCGATGATCGACCGCTGCGCCGTGGTGTTGCAGCAGGATGGCGGCAAGGTGCCGGTGCAGCTGCAATGTGCCGACATCCTCCAGACGCCGATAGAAAATGCTTCGATGGTGGTGCTCAATTTCACATTGCAGTTCGTGCCGGTGGCAGAGCGTCAGGGCTTGATCGAGCGCATCGCCAAGGGCTTGCGTCCGGGCGGACTCTTGGTGCTATCCGAAAAAATCCGCCTCGTAGATCAGGGCCTCGATGAACTCTTCATCGATCTGCATCATCGCTTCAAGGAACAGAACGGTTACAGCAAGACGGAAATCGCGAAGAAGCGTGCCGCCATCGAAAACGTGTTGGTGCCGGAAACCTTGCGCACGCACGAAACACGTCTGCTCTCCGCTGGCTTTACGAGCTGTGCCGTGTGGTTCCAGTGTTTCAACTTTGCCTCGATGGTGGCGGTGAAGTAGGACGACGGCGTGCAACCCTGGTATCTGCAATACGCCGCGCTCCGGCAAAGCCTGCTCGACACACGACTCGCGCCACTCGCCGACACCGTGCCGGACGACCTCCTGCCCACCATCAATCATGGTGACTTTCCACGCTGGCGCGCTGCGCTCGATGCCTTGCCCGAGTGGCAGGCGGCGGAAGTCGATCTCTTGAACACGGTGCGCATCGCGCGCGCCGATCCCTTGCGAGCAGACGAAAGCGAGACACTGCGGCAAACGCTGATGGGGCTGCATCCCTGGCGTAAGGGGCCTTACGACTTCTTTGGTGTGCACATCGACACCGAATGGCGCAGCGATTGGAAATGGGATCGCGTATTGCCGCATCTGACGCCGCTCGAGGATCGCGTCGTGCTCGACGTCGGTTGCGGCAATGGCTATCACTGTTGGCGCATGGGCGGGGCAGGGGCGAAGCTCGTGATCGGCATCGATCCGATGTTGCTTTTCAACCTGCAGTACTGGGCGGTTCGCAAATATCTGCCGCAATGGCCAGTGCATCTCTTGCCGCTGAGCTTCGAACGCGTGCCCGACAAACTCGAGGCCTTCGACACCGTGTTCTCGATGGGCGTGCTCTATCATCGGCGCTCGCCCTTCGATCATTTGCTGGGACTCAAGAACGCGTTGCGTCCCGGCGGCGAGCTGGTGTTGGAGACCTTGGTGGTGGATGGACCGAAAGGTTACGTTCTCGTTCCCGAAGGTCGTTACTCGCGCATGCCCAACGTGTGGTTCCTGCCGAGTCCTGCGACCTTGGAAAGTTGGCTGCGCAAGGCAGGATTCGTCGAACCGCACGTGGTCGATGTGAATGTAACGACCACCGAAGAACAACGCCCCACGGCGTGGATGACCTGGGAATCGTTGCCGCAGGATCTCGATCCCAATGACTCTTCGCGCACCGTCGAAGGTCATCCGCGTCCCACGCGTGCGATCCTCATTGCGAGGAAGCCCGACTAGTGCGCGTGTCGTCTGCCGCTCAACTTGTAATTGAAGAAGGCCCCGCTACACTCCCTCGGGTCTTTGCCAGGAATGTCTGATCCTATGGCCGTCACTACCGGCGAACCTTCTCTTGCTGCTCTGCGGCAGCAGCAACGCACGCTGTTTCAGGACACGCTCAACGCCAATCCTGAGCTCGCTCGATATCTCAGGGCCAATCCCATCAAGCAGGTAGAGCTCGAGCGACTCTGGCTCGGCAGTGACTATGTCTTCGAGTTGTGCAGGAACGAACCACAGCTCTTGTTGGATCTGTTACAAAGCGGTGACATCGAGCGTGTGTACAAGGATTGGGACGCACGCATCAATCACTTCGTCGGCAAGTTGGCCTACGAGCACTCGGTGGTGCTCGAGCGCTTGAAGAAGGAGCTGCGCCAATTCCGTAAACGCGAATATCTGCGCATCCTCTGGCGCGATCTCAACGACAAGGCGCAGTTGCTCGAAACCACGCGTGAGCTGAGTTTGCTCGCCGATTGCTGCATCCGTTACGCACTCAGGGTGCTGGCGCCGGAAGTACAACGTCAACATGGCCTGCCGCTCGACAGCGAAGGACGTGAACAGGATCTGATCGTGCTCGCCATGGGCAAGTACGGTGCCTACGAACTCAATCTTTCTTCCGACATCGACCTCATCTTTGCCTTCCCCGAAGATGGCGAGACCACGGTCACGCCGGAGCTGCAGGAAAAATATCCGCGCGTGCAGTCCTGCACCATCCGTCATTACTTCGCCAAGCTCGGCCAGTTGCTGACCCAGGCGCTCGACACCGTGACGGCCGATGGCTTCGTGTTCCGCGTCGATCTGCGTTTGCGCCCTTATGGCTCGCACGGCGCACTGGCCCTGTCGGTGGACGCGATGGAAGAGTACTACCTCGCACAAGGACGCGACTGGGAACGCTTCGCCATGATCAAGGCGCGAGCGGTGACCGGCGCCTTCTATGCGGTCGCTCCCTTGATGCAGGCGCTTCGCTCCTTCACCTATCGTCGCTATCTCGACTTCGCCGCGATCGCTGCGCTGCGTGAATTGAAAGCACAGATCGAGCAGCAGGTGCGTCGCAAGGGCCTGCAGGACAACATCAAGCTCGGCAATGGTGGCATCCGCGAAATCGAATTCGTGGTGCAGGTATTGCAGCTCATCTTCGGTGGACGTCGCGCCTCCGTGCGTCAGAACGCGCTGCTCGACGCCATGGCAGCGCTGGTGCAGGAAAAACTGTTGCCGGAAGCCGATGCCAAGGTATTGGCCGACGCCTATCGCTTCCTGCGCAAACTGGAACATGCGGTTCAAGGTTTGCGCGACAAGCAGACGCATCTCTATCCGCAGGATCCGCTCGACGAATTGCGCTGTGCCTACGTGCTCGGTTTCAGCTCCGCGCAGGCGCTCAGGGAAAAACTGGAAGAAGTGCGCAATGCGGTGGCGCTACTATTCGGGCAACTGATCGCCGAACCTCAGGCCCAGCAGAACGTGCAGGAAGATGTCGAGCTTCAGCAAGTGTGGCAGGGTGTTCTCGATGCCGAACGCGCTCAACAGATACTGGAAGCGCGCGGCTTCAAGAATGCCCAGTCCTTGCTCGACGTGCTCAAGCGTTATCGCGAAGGGCGCCAGTTCCTGATGCTGGATCGCACCAGTCGTCAGCGCATGGATCTCTTCATGCCGCGGCTGTTGCAGCGTTTGCAGCAGGAAGCCAATCCCGACTTCGCCTTCGAACGCGTCTTCCCCTTCGTGCAGGCCGTCACCCAACGCACTGCCTATCTCGTGCTCCTGATGGAAAGTCAGGTGGCCCTGAATCAGCTCATCAAGTTGTGTGTGCTCAGTCCCTGGGTGCAGGAGCTCCTGTGTCGCTACCCGGTCTTGCTCGATGAACTTCTGCGTCCCCTCGATAAACCGCCGGCGCGCGAAGAGCTGCAGGACCTGCTGCAACGCCAGCTGCTGCGCATCGGCGAAAACGCGGTGGAAGAGCAGTTGAGCGCGATCCAGCTCTTCAAGCAGGAACAGGTATTGGCCGTTGCCGCTTCCGATCTCAGTGGCACTTTGCCGCTGATGAAGGTGAGCGACGCGTTGAGCTGGGTGGCGGAAACCGTCCTGAAAGCACTCCTGGCCATGGCGTGGCGGCAACTCGTTGCGCGCTACGGCACACCGATCAATGCCGACGGCAGCACGGGTGAAGCCGAGTTCGTCATCATCGCCTACGGCAAGCTCGGTGGCATCGAACTCAACTATGGTTCGGACCTCGATCTCGTGTTCGTGCACGACGCCGATCTCGATCAGGACACCACCGGTGGTGGGGATGGTCGTCGTATCAACAGCGCCGCCTTCTACGTGCAGCTCGCACAGAAGATTCTGTCCTTGCTCAACACCAGCACTTTCAGCGGCAAACTGTACGAAATCGATCTGCGGTTGCGTCCTTCCGGGTCTTCCGGTGCGCTCGTGAGCAGTGTCGAAGCTTTCCGTCAGTATCAGGAGCAGCAGGCCTGGACCTGGGAACATCAAGCGCTGGTGCGCGCGCGTGTGGTGGCGGGTTCCGAACGTTTGGCACAGCGTTTCGAAGCGATCCGCGCCGTTGCCCTGCAGCAGCATCGCGACGCCGAACAGCTGGCGCAGGACATCGTCAGCATGCGCCACAAGATGCGGCAGCAGCTTGGCAGCAAGCCCGGCGCCAACAAGTTCAAGCTGAAACAGGATGCCGGTGGCCTCGTCGACATCGAGTTCATCGTGCAGTACCTGGTGCTGCGTCATGGCAAAGAGCATCCGACGCTCTTGCGCTGGCCCGACAACATGCGTCTGCTCGATGAAGCCGCCGCTGCCGGTGTGCTCACGGCAGAAGATGCTCACGCCTTGCAGTCCATCTACATCGAGTACCGCTCGCTGTTGCATCGCCGCGCGCTCGAGAATGCCAACTATGAACTCGATGGCAAGGCCTACGCCGAGCAACGTGCCAAGGTCGCCGAGATCTGGAACAAGTTGTTCGCGGGTGTGGAGCCGCGCGAATTGCGCCATGGCCCTTCGCAGGAGGAACACGCCACGCCATGAACATGCGAGTTTATGTGTGGCTCGCGCTGCCTCAGCGGGAGCGCGGTCGATGAGGCAGATCCTCATAGTCGGCCCCTCGTGGGTCGGCGACATGGTGATGGCGCAGAGCTTGTTCCGCTGTCTGCGTGCCAAGGATCCCGCGGTGCAGATCGACGTGCTCGCGCCCGAGTGGTGTCGTGCTCTGCTCGACGTGATGCCCGAGGTGCGCGCTGCACTGCCGCTGCCGATCGGACATGGTGAATTCGGGCTCGGCAAACGTTGGCGCATCGCGCAGGAGCTGCGCGCAACGGGTTACGACCAGGCCATCGTATTGCCGAATTCCTTCAAGTCCGCCCTGATCCCTCGTTTCGCCGGCATTCCATTGCGCACGGGTTGGCGTGGTGAGGCGCGTGGTTGGTTGCTCAACGACTGCCGCGTGCTCGACAAGGAACGCTACCCCTTGATGGTGCAGCGCTTTGCGGCCTTGGCCTATCCCGCCGGTGAACCTTTGCCACCGACCTTGCCGTGGCCGCGTCTGCGTCACGATGAAGAAAAGGCGCAACTCCTGTGCGACAAATTCGCGTTGCCGCGCGACCTGCGCACACTCGTACTGTGTCCCGGCGCGGAATTCGGGCCCGCCAAACAATGGCCCGAAGTGCATTACGCCAAAGTGGCGGAGCACTACCTCGCACGCGGTTGGCAGGTGTGGCTGCTGGGTTCGCAGAAGGACTCCACAGTGGCCGAACGCATTACGGCACAGGTGCCTGAAAAGTTGCGCAACGACTTGCGCAATCTCTGCGGTCGCACATCGTTGTCCGATGCGGTGTTGCTGTTGGGTCGGGCCGATGCCGTGGTGAGTAACGATTCCGGCCTCATGCATGTGGCCGCGGCCTTGGAGCGACCATTGGTGGTAGTATACGGCTCCACCTCGCCCGGCTTTACACCGCCGCTGGCGGAGCGGGTAGCCACCCTCTCGCTGGCGTTGTCCTGCAGTCCTTGTTTCAAACGCGAATGTCCCTTGCAGCATCTGAATTGCCTGCGGCAATTGGAACCGGAACGCGTGCTTGCTGCGCTCGAGAGGCTGGTGGACGTTCCTGCCACGAGTGCGGCTGCGCCACAGGCAGGTTGATGTTGGAGAAAGAGATTCGATGCGTGTTCTGATCGTCAAGGTGTCCTCACTGGGTGATGTGATCCACACCTTGCCTGCCGTCACCGATGCCTATCGTGCCAAGCGCAGCCTGCGCTTCGACTGGGTAGTGGAAGAAGCCTTCACCGAAATTCCGCGCTGGCATCCCGCCGTGGACAAGGTCATTCCCGTGGCCTTCCGCCGTTGGCGCAAGAACCTGCTCAAGACCTGGCGCAGCGGTGAGTTCGCGGCATTCAAGCGTGATCTGCAGGAACGTCACTACGATCTCGTCATCGATGCGCAGGGCCTGATCAAGAGCGGCATCATCAGCCGCATCGCACGCGGCCTCACCGTGGGCCTGAGCAACACCACGATCCGTGAACCGTTGGCGACGATGTTCTACAACGTCAAATACACCGTGCCCTGGCAGCAGCATGCGGTGGAGCGCATCCGCGATCTCTTCTCGCGCACCTTCAACTACACCTTCGACTACAAGACCTGCGACTACGGCCTGAACCTCAAGCAACTGCGCAATCCCGCGGACAGCACACCGCCCTACATCGTGCTGCTGCACGGCACGACCTGGGAATCGAAGCAGTGGCCGATGCAGTACTGGAAACACCTGATCCATCTTGCAACGAACAACGGTTATCGCGTGAAGCTCCTCTGGGGCAACGACGAGGAGCTGGCGCGTGCGCGTGAGATGGCGGGCACTTCGCCCCACGTCGACGTGCTCGATCGCATGGGGCTCACCGACATCGCCAAGGTGATGGTGAACAGCGCCGGCGTCGTCACCGTGGATACGGGGCTTGGCCATCTCGCTGCCGCACTGTCGCTGCCTACCGTTGCGCTCTATGGCGCTTCGAATCCCGATCTCACCGGCACCTATGGCCACCATCAGTTGCATCTGCCGGCCGCCATCGCCTGTTCGCCGTGCTTGAAGAAGCATTGCGTCTACACCGGCGAGCCGCGTCTGGATACCTTCGAAGGGCAGAGCTTCACCGTACGTCCTCCCTGTTATCGCGACCATCCGCCCGAACTCGTCTGGGAAAAACTCACGGGCCTGATGGCCGGGGGCCGTGGTTCGCTGGATGGTCTCTTCTATCCGGAATAGCCGTCCGATGCGGCTCGCCTTCGTCCTGTTCGAATGGTTTCCCTATGGGGGCATGCAGCGCGACCTCATCAAGGTCGTCAAAGCCTGTCAGGAACGTGCCCAGCCGCACATCGCCATCTACTGTCTGCGCTGGAATGGGCCCAAGCCCGAAGGGGTGGAGCTGCATGAAGTCAAGGTCACGGGTCTGAGCGCGGTGGCGCGACGTGCGGCTTTTGAGCGTTTCGTTCAAGAAAAGGTTGCCGGCCGCTACGACAAGGTGGTTGGTTTCAACCGCATGGCTGGCCTCGACTATTACTTCGGTGCCGACAATTCCTTCACCTGGCGTGCATTCAATCAACGCTCGTGGTGGTATCGCCTGACTTCACGCGCACGGCATTACATGCGTCAGGAACGTGCGGTGTTCGGGTCGGATTCCAGGACCATCGCGCTCCTGCTCAGTCCCTTGCAGCGTAAGCAATACGAAGAAGCGCATGGCACACCGGCAGCGCGTCTGATCGATCTCAAGCCCGGTATCGAACGCAAACACTGCGCTACGGAGAATGCAGAGCAGCAACGCAAGGCTTTTCGTGCGGCGCAGGGATTGCGTGACGACGATCTGCTCGTGCTGCAGGTCGGCAGCAGCTTCAACACCAAGGGGGTCGATCGTTCGCTCGCGGCCCTGGCCAGCTTGCCGGCGCAGCTGAAGGAACGTGTGCACTATCTCCTGCTGGGTCAGGACCAACCGGAGCCCTGGCTGCAGAAGGCCAGGCAGGTAGGAATTGCAAGCGTTCGTATCGAAGCGGCACGCCCCGACATTCCCGACTGCATGCAGGGTGCCGATCTGTTGCTTCATCCCTCACGTCATGAAAGCGCCGGCATGGTGATCCTCGAAGCGATCGTCGCCGGTTTGCCGGTGCTGACCACTGCAAGCTGCGGCTATGCCTTCCACGTCGAGCGCGCCGCGGCCGGTTGCGTGTGTGCCGAGCCCTTCCGGCAGGAACGGTTGAACGAACTGCTCAGAACCATGCTGGAAAGTGATCGCCGTGCCTGGCGCGCCAACGGCATCGCCTATGGGCGTGAGCAGGATCTTTACGACATGCCGCAGCAGGTTGCAGAGTTGTTGCTGAACGAGGGGGCGCAGTCGCCCAAGGACGACGGCAATGGCTGAACATCTCTGGCTCGACGAACCCTTCGCCGTGCGCTGGCGCGGCAAGGATGTGTTCCGCGAAGCCTTTGCCATCAACGGCGAGCAGCATCGTGCGCTCGAACAGCGGCAGACGCTGTCCTTCGTGCTCGACGGCAAGCGTTACTTCATCAAGCGCCATCGCGGCGCCACTTGGCGCGAGATCGTCAAGAATCTGCTGCAACTACGGCTGCCGGTGGTGAGCGCCTACAACGAGTGGCGTGCGATCCGCCGGCTCAATCGACTCGGCATCGCCACGCCCACACTCAAGGGTTATGGCCGACGCGGATTCTGGCCTTCGCAACTGGAATCCTTCCTCATCACCGAAGACGTCGGAGCGCACGAAAGCCTCGAGGATTACTGCCGTCATTGGCGTGAATCACCGCCGTCGGTGCAGGAGAAACGTGAGCTGATCGAACAGGTCGCCGAAATCAGCCGCGTGATGCACGGCAACAACGTATGTCATCGCGATTTCTACCTCTGTCATCTCCTCAAGGTGCAGGGCAGAGCGAATCTCACCGTCATCGATCTGCATCGTGCGCTCTGCAAGCGCAAGCTGCGGCAGCGTTGGATCATCAAGGACCTGGCGGGGCTGTATTTTTCCTCGATGGACATCGGACTGACGCAGCGTGACCTGCTGCGCTTCATCGCCCTCTACAGCGGTCGTTCGTGGCGGGAGGAACTGCGTGAACGCCGGGCCTTCTGGGATGCCGTGCGCGCACGTGGTGAGAAACTCTATCGCCGCGACAAACGTGGTTAGCGCCGGCTTTCGCTGGGGTTCACCAGGCCGTAAGGCTGCTTCTGGTAGATGCGAACTTCGTCGCCACGTTCGTTGCTGAAGCTCGCCTCCAGCGCCAGATCGCGTTGCAGCTCGAGTTCCTCGCGCAATGATATGTCGTCGTGCCCGACCACCAGCATCAGATAGTCGCCGGGCTCGGCCAGGGTCAGCACGAGATGGGCATCGCGGCTCACCGAGTCGTAGTCTTCGATGCGACCACTTTCATAGGCGAGCGTGACGTCGTTGGTATAGAGCCGGATGTCGGGCGGCAATTCACTGCGCGACCAGGCGATGGCGTGCTCCACGTATTCGCGTGAATAACCGAAGCTCACCAGACTGTCGCCGGCGTAGTAGATGCAGAAGGCACCCACCACCCAGCGGAAACGCGGCAGGAAATCCTGTTCGCGCGCCGTTTGTGCCAGATGTTCGAGCAACAGCGGTACCTGCGTCAGCAGCACGAGGCAGAGCAGCACCGCATAGCGCTGCGTGAGGAAGTGCATGATGAACATGAAGAGTGTCAGCGCCACCAGCGAGCTCAGCAGATAGGCGGCGAAGGGACGCTTCACGTGCGGCAGCGGGCGCAGCAGTCCTCGCGCCCAACCCCAGGCCAGCAGCAGTGCCAAGGGCAGGCTCAGTGCCTGCACCATGTTCACGAGTACGGTGAAGACGTAGGCGAAGGCGATGATCACACCGCCATGCCAGAGATTGTCGGCACCGGGGAAGTTGTCCGGCGTGAACAGCACCTGCACCAGCGAGGCCGTGGTGTCGCGCACCGAGTCGCTGAGGTTGAAGAGCAGCGGCAGGTAATAGCGGTAGGCGAAGCCGATCAGACCGATCAGGTCGATGCCTGCCATCAGGCACAGTGTGGCAACGAGGCCCACTCCGACGCCGAGCACACTCCACAGGCGCGTCAGCTTGCGCACTTCCCACGGCAGACCACGCTCGGGTGGCAGGCTCAGCATCAGCGGTGCCAAGCCGAGGATCAACAAACCTTCGAGACGAAAGCCGATGGCGAGCAACACGCACACGCACCAGGCGATGGCGGTAAGGAGCCGCGGCCGTGCGTTGAAGTCGATCAGAAAACTCAAACTCCACAGCGCAAAGGCCCAATAGCCGAAATCACGGATGAGATAGAAGCGCATCTCGTTGATTTCGGGATAGAGCAGGATCGTCGCTGCTGCGAACCAGCGCAGGCGCTGCGAGGGCTGCGGATGCAACTGCGTGACGATGCGGATGAAGGCAGCCACGAGCAGGGCATAGGCGAGCGCATTGAACCAACGTGCGCTGTCGAGAAGTCCGCCGGGCAGCAGCGGATCGAGCAGTGCAATCAGGATCGAGTAGCCGTACCAGCCGTACACGTCGAGTACGGTGCGCAGTCCATCGCGCTGGAACACTTCGGCTGCATGCAGATAACCGTAGGCGTCGTCATTGAGGAAGCTGTTCTGCGCAACGATGTAGATCGACAGCAGCACACTCAGCGCCATGCCGACGAGTGTGGGAATTGATCGCTGCAGAAGAGGGGCTTGCTTCATGCGGACGGCGGTTCCTGGTTCGAGGGGGCGCCATTGTCGGCTGCCCGTTCCATGGCGGCAAGCTGCGCACGCCAGGCCTGCGGCATGGCTGGCGTGGTGACCTCGATGTAATGCTCGATCAAGGCCGCACGTCGTTCTTCGTCATAGGCGAGAAGTGTGCTCATACGATGCAGATCCACCAATCGGTCCATCTCGCTGGTCGCCTCGTTGCCGATGCGCAGACGCAACGGATCGTCGATGGCGAGGCCGTTCGTGGTGACGATCAGATCCTGCGAATTCAGTGCCAGGAACGAGACCCCTTTGCCATGCATTTCGCTCAGGAAGACCGCGGCCTCCTGCGGCTCCACCGCACGTTCCACCGCGGCGGGCACGAAACAGGTGGCGAAGCTCTTGTTCAGATGGGCCACGAGAAAGAGGCTGTCCACCGTCACGCTGGGAATGCCGCGGGAACGCAGCGTCTTGCTCAGGGCATCGAGGCGCAGGGCGGGATGCGAGTTGCGGCCGAGGCCTCGCGGCAGACCTGCGAACTCACGCAGTTCCAGACCGCTCGGCAGCGCGCGGCGATCTTCGCGCCCAACAATTGCCACGGCACCTTCGGTGAGCTTCTCGTAGCGCGCGGGATTCAATTTGCGCTGCGGCGTCTTGATGAAGATGTAGGGGCTTTCCGGCTTGCCGCCCGGCTGGGTCTTGAAGCGTTTGTGCATCCAGAGGTACTGCGCGGGATTCACTCGGATCGCCGCTTCCAGCGCCTGGTTCAGACGGATGGCATCGGCCACGTCGTCGCCACTCGGGAAATCGGGGAAGGGAATCGCTTCGAGATCGTAGGGCTGCACCTGGTTGTCGCGGTGATGGCGCACGATGAAGGTCGGAGAGCGGTTGAAGGACGCAAAACGCGCCGCGGCGGTGATGGTGGCGGCGTTGTTGCCGAAGAAGGGCGCGAATACGGACTGCTCGGGGCCGTAATCCTGATCCGGCGCGTACCACAGAATCTTGCCCTGTTTCAGATGGCGGAAGGCGCCGCGGATGTCGTAGCGATCGAACACGCCATTACAGTTGCGCAGGCGACCACGCAGCATGAAGGCATCGAACAGTGGGTTCTTGTGCGCGCGATAGGTGACGGCGAAGGGAAAGTGCTGCGACAGCAGATTGGCGGCGAAGTCGAGCGTGGTGTAGTGCGCGCCGAGGAACAGCACGCCGCGTCCTTCCGCCAGCGCCGCCGCGATCAGATCACCGCCCTTCAGACGCGCCAGCGGCTTGAAGTGAGCGGCGGGGCGGATCCAGCCGCACGCCGTTTCCACCAGGCCGATGCCGTTTTCGCGGAAGGTGTCGCGCACCAGTTGATGTTGCTCGCGCGGCGACAGCTCGGGGAAACACAGACGGATGTTCACCTCGGTGATGTAGCGGCGCTCGCGGGCGGCGAAATAGGTCAGATCGCCCAAACGCGCCCCCAGCCAGAGCCGCAGCTTCAGCGGCATCATGGCCGCAAGCGACAAAAGGCCGATGCCCAGCCAGGTTGGCCAGTAGCGCGGCGCGAGGAATTGCGAATAGGGAGGGGCGGTGTTGGTCACTGTATTGCCGGTGATTCCTGGGCACGCGATTGTAGCAAGCCCGGCAGGCACTTGGAGTCCGCGGAGAGGGTGGCGGCTGTGCTATGATGCCGCCCTCTTTTTGGCCGGCCCCGAGAGCCTTCGACTTTTCCTCTGATGAAACTCGACATTCCCCGCTTCGACAGTGCGCGAGTGCTGGTGGTCGGCGACGTCATGCTCGACCGTTACTGGCACGGCGCCACTTCCCGCATTTCTCCCGAGGCCCCCGTGGCCGTGGTCAAGGTGCAGAACACCAAGGACAGCCCCGGTGGTGCCGCCAACGTCGCGCTCAACCTGGCGGCGCTGGGCACGGCCGCGTCGGTGGTGGGCCTGTTGGGCGACGATGAAACCGGACGGAAGCTCGAAACCAGCCTCAATGCAGCCGGCGTGCTCTGCGATTTCCATCGTGTGGCCGACAAACCCACTATCACCAAACTGCGTGTGATCAGCCGTCATCAGCAGCTGATCCGTCTCGACTTCGAAGAGCCCTTCGCCGCCGAAGATGCCGCCAACCTCGAAGCCAAGGTCGAAGCCCTGCTCGACAACGTGAGCGTGCTGGTGCTGTCCGACTACAAGAAAGGTGCTCTCAGCCAGGTGCAGCGGTTGATCCAACTCGCGCGTAAAGCGCAGGTGCCGGTGATGGTCGATCCGAAAGGTGACGACTTCACCATCTACCGCGGCGCCACGCTGCTCAAACCGAATCTGCACGAGTTCGAAGCCATCGTCGGCCACTGTGCAAGCGAGCAGCAGTTGGTGGAGAAAGGTCAGAAATTGCTGGACGAACTCGAGCTCGAATCGCTGCTCATCACGCGCGGCGAGCACGGCATGACCTTGTTGCGCAAAGGCGAGGTGGAGCAGCACTTCCCGGCGCGTGCGCGCGACGTCTTCGATGTCACCGGCGCCGGTGACACGGTAATCGCCGTGGTTGCAGCTGCCGTGGCTGCTGGTAGTCCGCTGCCGGAAGCGGTGGCATTGGCGAATGTGGCGGCCGGTCTTGCCGTGGCGAAACTCGGTACGGCAGCGATCAGCGCGCCGGAGCTGCGTCGCGAGATCCAACTCGATGGCGGCATCGATCGTGGCGTGATGACGCGTCAGCAGCTCTTGCTCGCCGTGGCCGATGCCAAGGCGCATGGCGAGAAGATCGTGTTCACCAACGGTTGCTTCGACATCATCCACGCCGGTCATGTGGGCTATCTGAAGCAGGCCAAGGAACAGGGCGATCGTCTGATCGTGGCCATCAACGGCGATGCTTCCGTCACCCGCCTCAAGGGGCAGGGCCGTCCCATCAACCCCATCGATCGCCGCATGGCGGTGGTGGCTGGTCTGGAATCGGTGGATTGGGTGGTGTCCTTCGATGAAGACACGCCGGAATCGCTGCTGCGCGAACTGCAGCCGCATGTGCTCGTGAAGGGCGGCGATTACGGAGTCGATCAAGTGGTCGGCGCCGAGATCGTGCGCGCCTACGGTGGTGAGGTCAGAGTGTTGGGGCTCGAAGAGAACTGCTCGACCTCGGCGATCGTGTCCAAGATCCAGCAGCAACAGAAGGGAAGCTGAGGATATTCGTCCGATACCTGGCCATGCCGCTCGAAGTGGATGACGGTATCTACGCGGGCAACTGACCTTCCAGCGCTTTTTTTGCCTTCGCCACATTCTGCCGCAGATGTTCGGGCGACAAGGTGCCCACGATCAGGCTGTGCAGCGCGGGTTCGCTGAAGATCAGTTGCATGCTTTCGGCGACGAGATCCCGGCTCTGATCGAGCACGTGACCACTCATCAAGCCTTTCTTCACCAGCACACCCTTGCGCAGCTGCGCGGCGGTATCGACCACTTCGCGGTCCTGCTGCTGCAGATTCCAGGTCACCATCACCACGTCGAGCAATTGCGCGGCGAGTACGCCACCATCGATGGTCTTGGTGCTCATGCCGATGGTGCGGATCTTGCCATCCTTCTGGCATTGACGCAGCGCTTCGACACAGCCGGTTTCTTCGAGTATGACGCGATCGTTGCCATTGGAGTGGATGAGCACGATGTCGAGATAGTCGGTGCGCAGACGCTGCAGGCTGCGCTCGATGCTCTTGGTGACATGCGCCCGACTGAAATCGAAATGTGACACACCGTTCTCGAATTCCTCGCCGACCTTGGTCGCGATCACCCAAGATGTGCGCTCGCGCAGCAGCTGACCGATTCTTTCTTCCGAGGTGCCATAGGCGGGTGCAGTGTCGAGCAGGTTGATGCCGAGTTCTCGCGCTTCGCTCAGCAACGATTGAATGTGCGCATCGCTGGGCAGCTCGAAGCCGGAAGGATATTTCACTCCCTGATTGCGGCCGAACTTGACCGTGCCGAGGCCAAGCGCCGAAACACTGATGCCCGTGTTGCCGAGTGGACGCAGAAAGTTCATCACAGCTCCCAAGGTGGTGTGGCGACACTCACCGATGGCAGATCGAGAGGTGCCACCTGTGGGTGCGCCGGAGCGATCCGTTCGTTTTGCAATTGCTGCAACACGCGCGCGGCGAGATTGGGTGCCAACGTGAGTTTGGTGGGCCAGCAGCACAGAGCCTTGCCGGCGACGAGCAGGCTGTCCTGATCGGGCCGCTTGCCATCGGGCTGGCGTGCTTCCGCACGATCTATGCGGAAGCTGGAAAATTCGGCATCTTTCCAGTTCTGCCAGGGGAACAGACTTTCCAGCAACTCACGTGCGGCCTTCAGCTGTTCTGCTTCGCTGCGTTTCACACCGGCTTCGGCCAGTTCACCGCCCAGATACCAGGCCGTGCGCCCATCGCTGCATGGATGCGTGGTGACGGTGAGCTCGGGCGTTGCCGTCAATTGATCCGATACGCAGTGCACGTAGAGTGGATCGGTGATGTGATGTTTCACCACCACCATCTGCAGCGGACGGCGTTGCATCGCGGGTCGCGCAGTTTCGGGCAGCGGTAATTGCGAGATCAGTGCTTCATTGCCGGCGCCGGCAGTAAAGATGAAACGCTGTGCCGCGATGCGTGTGCCGTCGGGCAACACCAGCGCATCGGGACCATCGCCTTCGAAACGGCAGGTCGTGGTGTCGAGGCGATAGATGCAGTCCTTGTGTGGTTCGGCGAGCGTGCGCAACAGCGAGGGCACGTCGAGCACGATGTCGTGCAGACGATAGAGCGTGCCCTTGTTGTGTCCATTGAAGAAGGCCGGCCAGTCCTGCGTCGGCACTTCGGTGACCTTGCCGCGCACGGTCTTCGAACCGAGGAAGGCATTGAGACGCGAGCGCAGACTCGGCCGTGGCCACATGTAATAGGCATCGGAAAGCAGTTTGGCGCCGCGCAGATCGAGTTCGCCTTCACCGGCGATGCAGGCACGCCAGCGCGCCGGCATGTCGGCGATCGCTTCGGAAGCGCCGGTGAGCGTGCCGCCGAGCGCGTATTT
The DNA here is from genome assembly GCA_937898685.1 of uncultured Gammaproteobacteria bacterium. GTDB lineage: Bacteria > Pseudomonadota > Gammaproteobacteria > Pseudomonadales > Pseudohongiellaceae > CAILUG01. The sequence continues at coordinate 34,640 of CALEJT010000049.1, forward strand.
CATGCCGCCGTGAATCATGCCCTGCGAGGCGATGCTCTGCCCGGCACCGAGCGCGTCGCGTTCGAACAGGAGCGCACTGTAGCCAGCCTGGCGTGCGCGATTGAGCAGCCACAGGCCTGCGACACCGCCGCCGAAGATGAGGAGATCCTGATGCACGTTAGATACGAAGGAAGGCTGAAGCGGAAACCATGGTGGCGCAGTATACGTTGCCGAGGGGTGGGATTCACGGGACAATTCCGCGCCTCTGTGTTCGGACCCTGTTGCTTCTCCTGACTTTCCCATCGCTTAGAGGCCTTCCGCTTGCGCTGGTGCTACACCCTAGTCGGCTATCTCGCCCTACCCATTCTGTTGCCGCGACTGTGGTTGCGTGCAGCCTATCGTCCGCGCTGGGCTGAACGCCTCGGTTATTACGCCGCGCCGCGCGTGCAAGGTGAGGCACCGACCGTCGTTTTCCACGCGGTATCGGTGGGCGAAGTGCATGCCGCGCGTCCCTTGATCGAAGCCTTGCGCAAGGCGCGTCCTGCGCTGCGCATCGTGCTCACCTGTTCTACGCCCACTGGTGCGGCACGCATCAAGGAAATCTTCGGTGACAGCGTCGAGCACGTGTACTTGCCGTGGGATCTGCCGGGCGCCCTGCGGCGTTTTCTGAAGCGTTTCGAACCTGCTTTGGTCGTGCTACTCGAAACCGAACTCTGGCCCAACCTGCTGCATGCCATTGCCAAGCGTGGCTGTCCCGTGGTGCTCGCCAATGCGCGACTTTCCGAGAAGAGTCGTCGTGGCTATGCGCGCATCGGCGGCATGACCTATGACATGCTGGAGCGCTTGACCCTCGTGGCGGCACAGGCACCGGCCGATGGTGAACGCTTCGTATCGCTCGGGCTCAAGCGCGACAAGTTGCGCATCAATGGTTCGCTCAAATTCGACTACGCCATCGACGAAGTGCAACGTCAGCGCGCCACGGTGATGAAGGCGAGCTTCGGTGGTCGTCCGGTGTGGATCGCAGCGAGCACGCGCGAAGGTGAAGATCCCCTGGTATTGCGTGCGCACCAGACTGCTTTGGCACATGAGCCGCGTTTGTTGTTGGTGTTGGTGCCGCGTCATCCCGAACGCTTCGAGCAAGCGGGTGTGCTGGCGGAACAAGCGGGACTGCGCGTGCAGCGCGCAAGCAAGGGCGAAGTGCTCAGCGCACAAACGCAGGTGCTGGTGGGCGATACGATGGGAGAGCTCGGTTATTACTATGGTCTCGCCGATGTCGCTTACGTCGGTGGTTCCTTGGTGAACACCGGTTGTCAGAACGTGATCGAACCAGCGGCCCTGGGCTTGCCGGTGGTGATCGGTCCCTCGCGTTACAACTTCCAGGCCGTTACCGATGAATTGCTCGAAGCCAAAGCGCTGCAGATCGTGCAGAACCCCGAGCAACTCGGTGAGACGGTGGTGAATCTGCTCAGCGATCCTGCGCAGCGACGCGAACGCGCCGAGCGTGGTCGTGCCGTGGTCGCGCGCAATCAGGGTGCTACGCAGCGTCTCTGCCAGATGTTGTTGGAATTGTTGTCCGCTTCTTGAATGCTCGCCACACACGCAAGCGCGTGTGCAGCGTGATGGATGAAGAGACAGGAGAGGCCCCTCTCACATATGCGAGAGGGGCGGAGAACTCAGGGCGTGGTCGGCGTCGGCACCGGCGGCGCATTGGCCTCGAGCCATTCGTTCAGATCGATCACGTCCTGCGGCGTCAGCGTGCCGGCGGCGCGCTTGAGCGTGAGGCTGTCGATCACATAGTCGTAGCGTGCATTGGCATGATCGCGCTGCGCCTGGAACAGCGTCCGTTGTGCCAACACCACGTCCACCACGTTACGCGTACCGACTTCCGCACCCACCTGCGTTGCTTCCAGCGCGCTCTGCGCCGAGATGATGGCCTGCGCGCGTGCCTGTACTGCGCGCACGTCGGTTTCCACGCTGCGGAAGGCATTGCGTACGGAGAGCGTGCTGTCGCGGCGCGATTTCAGCAGTGCTTCTTCACTGGCATCACGCGTGTAGTAGGCCTGACGCAGACGGGCGGAGTTCAGACCACCGGCGAACACGGGCACTGTGAGGTTCAGCGTCACTGAGCTGTTTTCCTGTGCCAGGTTGGGTGTGAAGCTGATGGGGTTGCCCGACTCGTTCCAGTTGTAGGCCATGTTGAGATCGACGGTCGGATACATGCGTGCCTTGGCCGCCTTCGCATCTTCCTGACGTGCTTCGAGCTCGAGTTCCGCGATGCGGATCTCGGGATTGTTCTGCATCGCCACCGTCATCCAATCTTCCATCGGCGTGTCGCTGGCAGTGATGGGGAAGGCCTCGGCGAGGTTTTCCACTTGCATGTGCGTGCGGCCGGTGATGGCTTCGAGTGCTTCGAGCGCCTGATTCAGGTTGTTCTCTTCCACCAGCCGATTGACGCTGGCGAGATCGTAGTTGGCCTGACTGTCATATACGTCGGTGATGGCGACGAGACCGACGTCGAAGCGCTGCTGCGTTTGTTCCAACACGCGACGAGCCGCTTCTTCTTCGGCAGTGAAGGTGGCGAGGTTGGTCTGCGCACGCAACACATTGAAGTAGGCAGTGGCCACTCGCATGATCAGATCCTGCTCGGCAGCGGCAAGGCTGAGGGCGGCGGCTTCATCGCCTTTCTTGGCGGCACGGAAGGCATACCAGGCTTCGGCATTGAAGAGCGCCTGACGCAGACTCACTCCCCAACCCTTGTTGTTGAAGCCATTGGCAAAGCTGTGTTCGGGCACGCGAATGACGCCGCCACCATCGGACGGCAGTGCACCATCCACACCGGAGGTGTCGCGCGAGGTGCGAGCGGTGACTTCCACCGTGGGCAGCAACAGCGCACGACCTTGATCGATCAAGGTGTGATTGGCGTTGAAGGTGGCGCGAGCCTGGCGAATGGATGGGTCGTTTTCGACTGCCAAGTTGAAAATTTCGAGCAGGTCATCCGCCTGGGCGCTGGTAGCGCCGAGGCAAAGGACAGCAATGCCGATGGCGCGCTGCAGACGGCTGAATACGGGAGCTCGCATGAAAACATCCTCAGGGTTGTCGATTGCCTGGCTGACTGGCGGGTCAGTCTATGTTGCCGGCGCTTCGAGTCAAGCAGCAAAACGTAGCAATACGTAAGCGCTGACATTGCACAGTGGATATATATAGAAGGACGTGCTTTGGCGGGATGGAGAACGCCGTGCCGAAAACGCCTTGCATTGTAGCAAACAAACCCCGATTCTGCGGGCGCCCACCGGTGGGTGCTGGCATGGGTATTGCCACGTCGCGCGAATAGCGCTCGACGCGGAGCCGGCACATCCATTCCATGACCGACGAGGATGCAAGGCCGTCGGCGAAAATCAGAAGCATCATGCCTCTATGTGTATTGCCAAACAATACGGTAAGGCAGTCGCAGCAAGTAAAGTTAAGGAGCCGTGGAACGCAATGTCAGATTTGCCAGCACCACCCTATGGTTTGGATGCAGTCGACATCCAGGGACGTGAACGTCTTCACGATGGTTTTCTCAAGGTCGATCGTTACAAGGTGAGATGCCGACTCTTTCAAGGTGGATGGAGTCAACCTTTCTATCGCGAGATCCTCGTGCGGCAGCCGGGAGTGGGCGTCTTGTTATACGACCCCCTTTTGGATAAGGTGCTGCTGGTTGAGCAGTTTCGGGCCGGATGCCTCGATGACGCGCACAATGGTCCCTGGGCCCTGGAGTTGGTGGCTGGACTCCTGGAAACGGGGGAAACCCCGGAGGATGTGGCCAGAAGGGAAGCGCAGGAGGAAGCCGGCGTTGAAGTTCACGGGATCTTGCTCAAGGTCTGTGAGTACTACAACAGCCCCGGTGGCAGCAGCGAGAAGCTGACTGTACTCTGTGGCCGCTTCGATGCGGAACGCACCGCGAGCGGCATCTTCGGTCTAGCCTCGGAATCGGAAAACATCCGCAGTCATGTGATCGACCGCGCACAAGCGTTGGCGGGGGTGCGTGCCGGGCGTATCAACAACGCGATGTCCATCATCGCGCTCCAGTGGTTGGAACTGAATCTCGCCTCGGTGCGGGCCGCATTGGTAGCGGATCCCGCGTGAATCCTGGGAGCAACTTTACGCGCGCTCGCTGAGCGCCGATGCAACTTCAACATGATGTCCAGCAGCACCCGCCAGTGTCGACGCGATCTGGCTCTTCGGCGTTATCCCATCGATCTCAGCGCAGCAATGGCCGTGTGCGATGCCAACTATCTGCGCATTCGCAAACTGCTGCCCGATCTCTCTCTCGATACGCAGCGACGCATCGGTTTGCCCTGTGGCGACAGTGCCACGTGTGCGGTCGTCGAACTGCGCGTGCTCGAAAGTTTTCGCTACACCACCACCTTGCATCTGTGCATGCATGATGCGCATCGCAGTGACTTGAATGAGAACGGGGTCGCACATCCGTACTATCGGCCGCCCGTGATGCTGGTGCGGCTGTATCATGACGCTTCCACGGCCGAGGTCATCAGCTATCAGGACCGCTCCACGGCGGGCTTCAAGACCTTGCAGGCAGACTCCGTGGAATTCAATCCCGATGAAAAGGAACAGGTGAACCAGTTTTTGGCGGAGTGGCTGAAGCTGTGCCTGGAACAAGGGTTGGGCGAACGCCCGATTCCGCCTCGTCAGGCGGCCGAAGGTGTGGTCTGACCCGGCTAAACAAGGGAGCAGGCGTTGACCTCACAGAGCACAGGACCGGCGAATGCGGCCAGAGTGGTCCAACTCTCTGACATGCATCTCTTTGCCAACACCTCCGATGTGTTGGTGGGGATGAATTGCGAGGAAGGTCTGCGCGACGTGCTGCAACTGATCCGCAGCAGCGAACCCCAGCTCAGTGCCATTCTCTGTACCGGCGACATCAGCCAGGACAACAGCCTCGCCAGTTACCAGCGACTCGAGCGTGCCCTGACCGAATTGCGGGTGCCGCAGTACTGGATTCCCGGTAATCACGACGAACTGGCGCGCATGCGCGAAGCGCTCGGCACGCAGAATTCCTGTTTTCAACGCAGCTTCTCCTTGCCCGGTTGGCGTGTGGTACTGCTCAACAGCAGCGTCGAAGGTGAGGTCTACGGCAGATTGAATGCGCAAGAGTTGAATGCGCTCGAGCACGAGTTGGAGCAGGGCGACGACAACGTGCTGATCTGTCTGCACCACAATCCCGTGCCGGTGGGCGCGCATTGGTTACAGCGGCATGCCTTGCAGAATCCGAATGAGCTTTTCGCACGCATCGATGCCTGCCCGCGCGTGCGTGTGGTGTTGTTCGGTCACATCCATCACGAGCTTGAAAGCGAGCGCAATGGTGTGATCTATCTCGGCGCTCCTTCGACTTCGGTGCAGTTCCATCCCACCAGCTTCGATTTCGCGCTCGACAATCGCAATCCCGGTTATCGCTGGCTCGATCTCTATGCCGACGGTCGCTTCGACACCGGTGTGCGCCGTGTCGCGAATAAACGCTATCCGGTTGATTTCTCTGGTATCGGCTATTAACCTTCTGCCGCTTTTTTGCGCCCTTTTGCGCTCCTCATTTTCTTATTCTTTCCGCGCTCGACGCCTTTGATGACTGATCTGAATGACTAAAGAGTACAACGCTGGTTCGATCGAGGTACTCAGTGGCCTCGATCCGGTCAAGCGCCGTCCAGGCATGTACACCGACACCACCCGCCCCAATCACCTGGTGCAGGAAGTGTTGGACAACAGCGTCGACGAAGCCCTGGCCGGATACGCCCGCCACATCATCGTTACCCTTGAAAAGGACGGCACCGTCGAAGTCACCGACGATGGTCGCGGCATGCCCGTCGACATCCATCCCGAAGAGAAAGTGAGCGGGGTGGAGCTGATCCTCACGCGCCTGCACGCGGGCGGTAAGTTCTCCAACGACAACTACAAGTTCTCCGGCGGTCTGCACGGTGTGGGTGTGTCCGTGGTGAACGCGCTATCGACTTCGCTCGAAGTGCGTGTGCGCCGCAATGGCAACGTCTATCGCATGACCTTCGCCGATGGTCTGAAGACCTCCGATCTCGAGATTGTCGACAAGGTGGGTCAGCGCAACACCGGTACCACCGTACGCTTTCTGCCCGATCCGAAGTATTTCGATTCGCCCAACGTTTCCATCAGCCGTCTGATCCACGTGTTGCGCGCCAAGGCCGTGCTGTGCCCAGGCCTGCGCATCACGTTCGTCGACAACACCGCGAGCGGCGAGAAGTCGCGCAGCGACGAGTGGTATTACGAAGATGGCCTGGCCGATTACCTGAAACAGAGCGCAGGTGATGCGCTGTGTCTGCCCGAGCAACCGTTCACGGGTTCGATGCAGGGTAATGCTGAAGCCGTCGATTGGGCCGTGTTCTGGCTGCCCGAAGGGGGCGAGCTGCTCAATGAAAGCTATGTGAACCTGATTCCGACGATACAGGGCGGCACGCACGTCAACGGTTTCCGCACGGGCTTGATCGAAGCGATCCGCGAGTTCTGCGAATTCCGCAACCTCGTGCCGCGTGGCATCAAGCTGGCGGCGGAGGACATCTGGGAACGCTGCAGCTTCGTGCTGTCTTCCAAACTCGCCGATCCGCAGTTCTCCGGCCAGACGAAGGAAAAACTCTCTTCGCGCGAATGCGCCGTGTTCGTTTCCGGCGTGGTGAAGGATGCCTTCAGTCTGTGGCTCAACCAGCACACGGCCGAAGCCGAGCAGTTGGCGGAGATGTGCATCCAGAATGCGCAGAAGCGTCTGAAGGCCGCCAAGCTGGTGGTGCGCAAGAAGATCACGCAGGGGCCGGCACTGCCCGGCAAACTCGCCGATTGCGCGACGCAGGACGTGCGCCGCGGTGAACTGTTCTTGGTGGAAGGTGATTCCGCCGGCGGCTCGGCCAAGCAGGCGCGCGATCGGGAAACGCAGGCCATCATGCCGCTGCGCGGCAAGATTCTTAACACCTGGGAAGTGAGCTCGAGCGAGATCCTCGCTTCGCAGGAAGTGCACGACATCGCCACCGCCATCGGCGTCGATCCGGGTTCCGATGATCTGAGCGGTCTGCGCTACGGCAAGATCTGCATCCTCGCCGACGCCGACTCGGATGGACTGCACATCGCGACGCTGCTCAGCGCACTCTTCGTGCGCCACTTCCGTCCCCTGGTGGAAGCCGGCCACGTCTATGTGGCGATGCCGCCGCTCTATCGCATCGACCTCGGCAAGGATGTGTTCTACGCCCTCGATGAATCCGAGAAGAACGGCATTCTCGATCGTCTCGCCGCCGAAGGTAAGAAAGGCAAGCCGAACGTGCAGCGCTTCAAGGGTTTGGGTGAGATGAACCCGATGCAATTGCGCGAGACCACGATGAATCCCGATACGCGCCGTCTCGTGCAGCTGCGTGTCGATGAATTCGAAGCAACGCGTGAACTGATGGACATGCTGCTCGCGAAGAAACGCGCCAGCGACCGCAAGGACTGGCTCGAAGCCTGCGGCAACCAAGCTGATCTGTCGTAAGCACATGACCCGCGCCCGGGCCGTGCCAAGCCGATCCCAGTCGAACCAATACCGACTTCACCGCCATGACTGACGCGACCACTTTCAACGACGAAGGCCAGGAGCAGATCCCGCTCCGTACCTTCGTCGAGCAGGCCTACCTCAATTACTCGATGTACGTCATCAATGACCGCGCGTTGCCGCACATTGCTGACGGTCTCAAACCAGTACAACGCCGCATCGTCTACGCGATGAGCGAACTCGGGCTGAAGAGCTCGGCGAAGTTCAAGAAGTCGGCGCGTACGATCGGCGACGTGATCGGTAAATACCATCCGCACGGCGACTCCGCCTGTTACGAAGCGATGGTGCTGATGGCGCAGCCCTTCTCCTATCGCTATCCGCTGGTGGACGGGCAGGGCAACTGGGGTTCACCGGACGATCCGAAATCCTTCGCGGCGATGCGTTATACCGAATCGCGTCTGCAGCCCTATGCCGAAGTACTGCTGAGCGAGCTCGGTCAGAACACGGTGGATTGGAAGCCGAACTTCGACGGCGAGTTGGAAGAACCCGTTCTCCTGCCTGCGCGCCTACCGAACGTACTGCTCAACGGCAGCAGCGGCATCGCGGTGGGCATGGCCACCGACATTCCGCCGCACAACCTGCGCGAAGTGGCGCAGGCTTGCATCCATCTGCTCGATCATCCCGATGCGACGGTGAGCGATCTGTTGCAGCACATCAAGGGTCCGGATTTTCCGACCGCCGCCGAAATCATTTCGCCCGCACACGAAATTGCCGCGCTCTATGAAACGGGGCGTGGTCAGGTGCGTGCGCGTGCCGTCTATCACAAGGAAGATGGCGACATCGTCATCACTGCACTGCCGTATCAGGTGTCCGGCGCCAAGGTGCTGGAACAGATCGCGGCGCAGATGCAGAAGAAAAAGCTGCCGATGATCGTCGACCTGCGCGACGAATCCGACCACGAGAATCCCACCCGCATCGTCATCGTGCCGCGCTCCAACCGCGTGGACGTCGATGCCGTGATGAGCCATCTCTTCACCTGCACCGATCTCGAGCGCAGCTATCGTGTGAACCTCAACATGATCGGCATGAACGGTGCCCCACGCGTGAAGAACCTGGCGGAGATCCTGCGCGAGTGGCTGGAGTTCCGCACCGAAACGGTGACGCGTCGTCTGCAGCATCGCCTCGACAAGATCCTGGCGCGTCTGCACATCCTCGAAGCATTGCTGATCGCCTACCTCAACATCGATGAGGTCATCCACATCATCCGCACCGAAGATCACCCCAAGCCGGTGCTGATGGAGCGCTTCAACCTGAGTGATCGTCAGGCCGAGGCCATTCTCGAACTGAAACTGCGCAACCTCGCCAAGCTCGAAGAGATGCAGATCAAGGGCGAGCAGGAACAGCTCGAAGCCGAGCGGGTGCAGTTGCAGCTCACGCTGGCCTCGAAGAGCCGCATGCGCAGCCTGATCAAGAAAGAGCTGGCGGAAGATGCCAAGACCTATGGCGACGAGCGTCGCTCGCCGCTGGTGGAGCGCGCCGAAGCGCAGGCCTTCACCGAAACCGACCTGATGAGTACCGAGCCCGTGACCATCGTGCTGTCCGAAGCCGGCTGGATCCGCGCCGCGAAGGGGCACGAGGTCGATGCCGCCGCGCTGCAGTACAAGGCCGGCGACAAGTTGAAGGTGGCGGTGCGTGGCCGCAGCAATCAGAACGTCGTGTTCCTCGACTCGACCGGTCGTTCCTATTCGCTGCAGGCGCACACACTGCCGTCGGCGCGTGGCATGGGCGAGCCCCTGACCGGTCGTGTCAGCCCTCCCTCGGGCGCCACGTTCGAAGGGATGGTGATCGGTGAACCGCAGCAGCTGCTGTTGCTCGGCTCCGACGCCGGCTATGGCTTCATCACCAAGCTCGAAAATCTGCTCAGCAAGAACCGTTCGGGCAAGGCCATCCTGAGTTTGCCGGAAGGCAGCAAGGTGGCACCGATGGCGCTGGTGCAGGATCCCGAGAACGACGACGTCATCGCCGTCACCAACGAAGGCCGTATGCTCGTATTCAAGGTGAGCGAGCTGCCCGAGCTACCGAAAGGTAAGGGCAACAAGATCATCGGCATTCCGTCGGCACGCGTGCAGTCGCGCGAGGAATTCGTGGTCGCCTACGCAGTGGTAGGTGCGGCTCAGGAACTCATATTGCATTCAGGCAAACGTTTCCTCCGTCTTGGCAAGGATGATCTGGAACATTACCGTGGTGAACGCGGACGCCGTGGTAGCATGTTGCCGCGCGGGTTCCAGAAGGTCGATCAGGTGCAAGTGCAAGACAAGTAGGATTGATCGCGGAGTTAGCTGTCCCACGAAGGCCCGTCCTGGGCCGTTTTCATCACCTGCTTTGAGGAGCATCCATGTCGTTCAAGGTGTATTCCAGGTCTCATGGTCTGGCGATGTCGGCGCTGTGCCTTTCCATTGCGGTCGCTCAAAGCGCAATGGCGGCCGATCTCGATGAAGTACAGGTCATCGCGAAGAAGCGCCAACAATCTGCCACCAATGTCGACATCGCCGTCAACGTTCTCGATCCTCAACTTCTCAACGCTCTCAATTTCCGTTCCCTTCCCGATGCCGCGGCGTTCGCAGAAAACGTTGCGATGTTCGAAGACTTCAGTGGTGCCTCACTGCCGACATGGGTGATCCGTGGTGTCGGCGTACAGGACTACAACGCCAACAACACGCCCACCGCCGCGGTCTATCTCGATGGTTCCTACCAGGTGTCGACGGTGATGGGCGCGGCGTCCTTGTTCGACGTCGAAGAGCTTGAAATCCTGAAAGGTCCGCAAGGCGGTCTTTACGGTCGTAACACCACTGGCGGCGCGGTGATTCTGCAAAGCCGCCGCGCCAAACTGGATCAGCGTGAAACGAATGTCGAAGTCGGCTATGGCCGTTGGGGCTCCAGCGTGGTGCGCAGTGCTCTCAACCTGCCCTTGAACGAAAGCACTGCAGTGCGTGTCGCCATCAACGCGGAGAACAGTCGTGGCGGTTGGCAGCGTTCGCTGAGCATGGATGGCACGCAGGGCGACAAGGAAAAACTCGATGCGCGCGTGTGGTGGCATTTCGAGGTGAGCGACAAGCTCCGTCTCGACTGGAAACTGCAGGGTGGTCGCGATGATTCGGACATTCCGCTCGGTCGTTCACTGGGGGTCTACGCTGCCGATGGCAGCGGCAACTATTGCGATGCCGTTCTGGCTGGCTACATCGACGAGAACACCTGCATCAACTGGGCGGGGGTGAATCTCGTTCATCTTGGAACAGGGGTTCCAGAGCGCCTGCTCGATCAGAGTGACGATGGCAGTGTGGTGTTGTCGCAACTGCTCAATCGGCAGGACAACGACTACGTCGGCACTGTGCTCGAATTGACCTGGGAACTCGACTTCGCCGACTTCCTCTCGCTCAGCACCTTCGATCGCTTCGGTTATGGCGTGCTGCTCGATCTCGATGGCTCCGGTGGTGAATACGGTCATCGCCGTTCCACCAGCGATCTGCGTACCTGGAGCCAGGAGTTTCGTCTTCTGTCCAAACCCGAGAGCCGTGTGCGTTGGTTGGCGGGGCTGAACTATTCGCGTGAGGACTTCGAGGAGTTCCGTGACTTCAGGGCGGCGGAAAATCGTTTCGTGGGCCTCGGGCGCGGACTGATGGGCTACGACCAGGACACCGAAGCCTTGTCTATCTACGTCGATGCCGAGCTGCCCTTGTCGTCGCAGTGGGCCATCGCCGGTGGGCTGCGCTGGACGGATGAGGACAAGAACTATCGCAACGGTGCCTTCTGGATTCCACGTGAACCGCCGATCTATTTGAGCCGGAATCTCAGTTCGGATTACCGCCTCGACGAGCGTCTCGCCGGATCCTTGGCTCTGCATTGGAAACCTCAGGAAAACACCTTCGGGTACATCAAGTATTCCAGCGGCTTCAAGAGTGGGGGCTTCTACGGGGGCTTCCCCTTCGACCCGCGCGAGATAGAACCCTACCGCGAAGAAACGCTCGTGGCGTGGGAAGCAGGCATGAAGGTGAAGTGGCCCGATGCGGGACTCGAACTGGGAACCACCCTGTTCTATTACGAATTGGAGGATGTGCAGGGCTTCATTCGCGATACTTCAGTACCAACCGGTACGGGTATCGACCGGTTGGCAAACCAGGGAGACGCCGTACACAAGGGGGTGGAGCTGCATGGACGTTGGCAGGTAATGGACGCTCTGTCGCTCGAACTCGGCTTGGGTTGGCTCGATGCACGATTCAGAGGCGAGGACGTGCTTACTTTGAACCTTGCCGACGAGCTCGTGCCGGTAACGGGACGCCGTCCTTACGCGCCGAGTTTCAATGGCCATTTTTTGGTGAGCCACGCACGAACTTTGGGCGACGCCCACACCTTGATCCTCGATGCGAGCTACGACTACCGCAGTGCTTTCAGTGGTCATCAGAGTTCCCTGGTGGATGCAGCGATCAACGATCTACCAGGCTTTGGACTTGTAAATTTTGCGGCGCGCGTGAATTCGGCGCGTGCGCCGTGGGAGCTGGGGCTGTGGGTACGCAATGCCACAAACGAGCGTTACGTTACGCGAGTGAAGAATGACGGACTCAATAGTTTCATCGCTCTTTATGGTGAACCACGTTCCTATGGTGTTACCTTGAGCTATCGTTTGTAACTTTTTGTGACTCAATTGATGGTGGTTTTCAGCTAGACGTTCCTCATGCCTGCTTCAGGCAATCCCGCATAGTCGCGTTTTTGGCACGCTCCATGTACCGTTGAGTCTTTATCTCTCCATGGGGTTTGCACCTTTCAAAAAAATTGTTGTTAGAATGGCCCAGCCTTCCGGCTATGCAGGTTCTCGCTTCACATGTTTTCTCAGGATGGAAAACAGGCCGCAGCACCGGAACCGAGAGGCGTCACGGACCATCCGTGTGATCTGCCTGGGTACACCGGGTATGCGCTGAATAGCCTGGCAATAGGAGAGTACTCAGGAGACTCTATTCAAAACGGCTGACCGTGACGTCGACAGTCGACGTCTAATTCTTTTTCGCATAGGAGTTATCAAATGGTCAGCGTACAAGCGCAGGTGGCGCGTCACTACGAATATCCCTTCCCCCCACCCAGCAGCTATGGTGCTCTTTACAAGGTTTTCGAGCAGACCGAAGAACAGCTGGCTCTGGCGAAACTCAATATCAAATTACAAGAAGAATGCGGTGAAGAATTCCAGGTACGCTTCTATTGCGCGGAAGACCTCGGTCGCATTCCGTACTCGATCCTGCTGAGTGCCGCTCAGTGTTACGCCGACGTGTTCAATGAAAGTTGGGGCGAAGACTGGACCGTAGAGTCGGCGATGGACGAGATCCGCAGATTCATCAATTGCGACCCCAATTACACGCCCGTGATGACCTTGCTTTTCAGAGAGGAGCGGGTCGTGGGGTTCAGTTGGGGCTTCATCATGGATCGTGATTCGCTGACCGACGACAGCGCACCGTTCTCCGCGTCCTCCGTCAAACGTCATGAAAGCATCCAGGCGGCACGCTACTGGCTCCACGAAGTGAGCGACAAACGGTTGCTCATCTCGATCCGTGAGTTGGGCGTGCTGAAGGACTTCCGTCAGAACAAGACTCCCTATCTGACGCTGCCGATCTTCGAGCGCGCCAAGAGCGTCGGCTGCAACGTGGCATTCTTCCGTACCAAGCTCAGCAGCCAGGCATTCCGCTGGAGTCTCGGTGTCGGCTTCGTGCCTCTGGAGCTGTTCCGAGTCGATGGCCTCTTGCTGATGAAGGGCTGCGTCAAATACGCAATGGAGCTGCTCTATGGCTCGATCGACAAGACGCGCCGGCGCCAGAGTCAGTCTGCGATAATCAACAACATCAAACGCTACTTGTGTGAGTAAGAAGTAGGCCAGTGTCGTACGCATGACGAGAGGTTCGCTGCAGTTGCGCCTGGCCAGGGGCGAAGCATGATTTCCTGGTCCGTGAACTATGTGTTTTTGTTCAATTCGGCGCTTCTCGTCCTGCTAGCGACATTCCTTGCGAAGCGGCAGCGCGAAATAGGCACTTGGATTTTCTGTGCTGCATCGGCTGCCCTAGCAAGCTGGAGCGCTTGCATCTACCTCTTGGAAGAGCGCCTACTGATGTCGTGGTTGAGCGGCATCGTCAAAGTGCAGCTCATCTCTGCGTTGTTGTTTGCCAATGGTCTCTATTACTTCTGCTCCACCTATCCCATCTATCGCATCGATAGAAGGCGGTTGATCAACGTCCTGGTGTTGGCCGGCTTCGTGCTGGCCATCATCTTCACCGATGCGATCACGCGGGCTACCTTGGTCGGCGATGCCATCGTCTATGAAGACGGCATCGGTTACCTCGTTTACTCGATCTACCTCGCGGCACTGGGCATCTCGGCACTGGTGCGACTGGGCCAGGCCTGGCGTGAATACCCGGAACATCGTGCCCGCATCCGTTATTTCTTCATCGGTGTCGGCACCTATGTAAGCTGCGCCATCATCTTCAATCTGATCCTGCCCAGTCTCGGTAACTACGATTACCTGATGATCGGTCGTCTCAGCGCCACGGCGGCGCCGCTGTTGTGCTTCTACGCGATCACCAAATACGAGTTTCTGGATGTCACGGTAATCATCAACAAGACGACTGCTTGGGGTGGCGCCTTGCTGGCCATGCTGGCGCTCGGTCTCTTGGTCTACGAGCTGACATTGGGCTACATGCTGCTCAACATGTTGGGCGTCGGCGCGGTCATCATCGTCGCAAGTCTCTTCGCGCAGCCGCTGCAGCGCTTCCTCCTCACCACCGCCAAGCGCAAGTTCGTGCGCGGCTGGTATTCCACCGAAGCGGTGATCGGAGAATTGGCGGCGAAGCTCACCTTGGAAAAAGATCGCCGCGCGATTTTCCGTACGGTGATGGCGACGCTCGATGAAGTGTTCGAGGTCGAAAACACCCGGATGATCGTGGCCGAGCGTGATGAGAACGGTGAGCTTGAACATTACCGGGTCGTCGACGACCCGAGCGTGCACATCGACAGCAGCTCTCCTCTGATCCGTGCCTTCAGCGAAAAATCTCATTGCTGCCGCATCCGCGAATTGGATGCCGGTTGTCTGACGATGCTCGAACAGCTTGGGCTCACGGCCGAGTGCATCACCGACGGTGTGGTGTTGCCCTGTCACTCGCCGGAGTTTTTGGAAGGGCTGATAGTATTGGGACGCCGCAGTAACGAGCGTCAGTACAACGAGAACGACCTACGCTTCTTCGACAACCTGCTCGCCTTTCTCTCACCGATCTTCTATCGACTCACGCCGATGGAGACGCTCGAAGCACTCTACTTCGAGAACAAGCAGCGTCTGCATGAGGCAGAGATTCAGCTGCTGCGGGCACAGAAGATCGATGCCATCGTGCATGCCACGCGTCAGTGCCATCACGAGATCCGCACGCCGCTCAGCATCATCAGCCTCGGCATCAGCCGTATCAAGAATCTGGAAGAACTCGAATCCTTCAAGCAGGTGGCACAGGAAGAGATCAAACATGCACTAGAGATCGTCGAGGAAACACTGGCGATCTCCGACATCAACAAGAGTGCGGAGAAGGCCCATACGAGGGTCAACATCAACGACGTCATCCGCCGTTGTCTGCGGCTCATCGACACCTTGAAGTACAAGGTTCATCTCGAGCTGGAAGAGGACCTGCCGCCGGTGATCGGCTATTTCAGCGACCTGCAGGTGGTGCTCACCAACCTCATCCACAATGCCATGGAAGCGATGCCGAACGGTGGTGCCTTCACCTTTACCAGCCGCGCCTCGCACGACACCGTGATCGTCACCGTGGAAGACACGGGGAGCGGTATTCCGGAAGAGCTCAAGTCGCGCGTGTGGGAGCCTTATTTCAGCGGCCGCGCCACACGAGCCGGAAATTCGACGGCGGGACGGGGCTGGGGGCTGACCATCGTCAACCGCATCATCACCGAACATCGCGGCACCATCCGTTTCGTCAGCGAGGCGGGCAGTGGTACGCGCTTCATCATCACGCTGCCCCTGGCGCGCAACGAGGAGCAGGATGAAGAAGGTCACGCAGAACCCGAGGCCCTGCCGCGCGTACAGCAAGGCTAGCCGACCAGGACTTCAGGGAAGAGATTGCAAAGACGAGGCGCGGCTTACTTGAAACGGCGCTCGGAGAGATTCTGCAGCCAGCGTGAGCGCTGATCGACGAGGAGTTCACGCATGATGTCGGCTTCCTTGTCGATCACGATGCGTTTGAGTACCTGCAGCAGTTCTTTCTCGTTGAAAGGCTTGAGCAGGTAGGCGGAAGACAGACCGATCGTGGAATCTTCGGCCAACAGCCTCAATTCCTCGCTGTCGTACGCGGTGAGGATCACCACGGGGATGTGGCGTTTGAAGGGACTGCGGTTTTCCTTCATGCGCAAGGTGCGCAGAAATTCCTCGCCGTTCATCTCCGGCATCTGCCAGTCGAGCAGGATGCAGGTGATGGCATTGGTCAGGAAATCGAAGCCACGCTCATGCCGCGCGAGAACTTCGAGGCCCTCACGCCCATTGTGTGCAACCAATACTTCATAGAGTCCAGACTCGCGCACGACCTGCGCGATGAGCTCGGCCTGACGCTCGTTATCCTCGATGACGAGCACGCGAGGCTTAGCCGGCGGACCTTTCGCAAACCAGACCATGAATCAGGGGTTATCCGACATTAATTGGCGGCGCAAGTTTACCGTGCGTTTGAACACATAAGAAGGGCCGAGCACCAGACCCGAGGCCATCATGAACGGCGCAATGCACAGCATCAGCAGGGAATTTCCGACCAAACGCGCGAGGGGAAAGGGTTCCGAAGGATGGTTTTTCTCGATCTGGTGCCTGGTATATTCTGCCAGCTCGACCGGCTTGTTGCGGATTTCCTCGGCCCAGATGCGGGCGATGTATTTCTGATAACTGCGGGCGGGATACTTCTTCCAGAGCGTCAGGAGATAACGGTTGTTCGCCTGCCAGTTCTCGATTACCGAGAGTAGCTTGAACCACACGCCGGCCGGTGCTCCGAAAACGATGCTCCAAAGCACTAGCAGCGGATAGAACAAGAAAGCCGGTGCCTTAAGAAACATGAATGCCGTGATCTGCGCCTTATCCAAGGGATCTATGCAAAGCCTCTCAGCGGGGCAGCAGTATAGCAGACCCCCCCAGCCCTGCCGGCATTCGCGCGTACGCGCAGGCGGAACGATGCGGACAAGGAAAAGAGCCGTTTCCGCATGAAATTCCTGCGAACTGGCCATCGTGCCTTGCCCTATCTGGCCGCAATCTACCTGTTGGCGGCCGTACTGTATTTCTCGGTGATCCTGCGCCATACCCGTGACCAACTACTCCTGGCGGTGGCGCTCCTCGCCTACATCTTGTTCGTGGTGCTGACACACGAAGGACTGCTCCGGCGTGTGGGTCAGCTCATCGGCCATTACCGTCCCCGTGTGGATGTCGGCTATTTCTCGGCCTTCGTCGAGTTCAATCGGCGGATTCAGAACGTTCTTGAGCTAGAGCACGTGCTCATGCTGCTGGGCGATACGCTGCGGCAGAACGTCGGCCTGCGCCATGTGCGCTATCTCTTGAATCGCGAATTGCCGCTGCGCACCTCAGCGGCAGAGCAGAAGGATGAAAAGAGCGGAGAACTCCTGACGCTGCGCGCCTGGCCGCTGGAGCGTTCCTGGGCTTTCCACACCACCGAGTTCGAACGCGAGGTGAAGGCGCGCGCCAGCGTGCTGAGCAAGAGGGACGCCCCGGAGCTCGTGCAGCGCGCCTTCGCCGAAAGTGGTACCGAGCTGCTCGTGCCATTGGTGCAGGATCAGCGCCTGCTTGCCGTGATCCTCATCGGTCGCGGTGAAGAGCGTCCCCCCTTCCAGGAATTCGAATACCAGATGTTCGACTACCTGATGCGCCATCTGACGCTGATCGTCGACCGCATACGCGTCTACGCCGAAGTGCTGCGCAAGACCAAGATGGAACACGCGGAAAGGATGCGGGTGATGCAGACGCTCAGCGCCAGCATCGCGCACGAGATGCGTACGCCGCTTGCTGGCATCCGTGCCAGCATCTCGGGCTTCGAGGAATATCTGCCGCCGATGCTCGAGGCCTATGGTGATTGCGCGAAGAAGGAGCCGCAGCGCTTTCCCGCAATTCGCGAGAATCATCTGCAGCGGCTGCAGGACACGCCGCGCCGCATAATGTTGATGATCGATCAGGCCAACACGGTGATCGATCTGTTGCTGGTCAACCTGCGCGAAGAAGCCCTGGATCGCGGTCAGCTCTCCCCGATGCGCATCGCCGACGTCGTCAATCAGGCCATCGACCGCTATCCCTTCCGCAGCGGCGAGCGCGAGAAGGTGCACCTGGATCTGACGCAGGATTTCGAGTTCCGCGGCGTCGAAACCTTCTTCATTTACGTGTTGTTCAACCTGTTGAAGAACGCCTTCTACTCATTGCAGTCGGCACAGAAGGGCAGCATCAGCATCCGCCTCGAACGCGGAGGTTCCTACAACACGCTGTATTTCCGTGACACCGGTACCGGCGTGGATCCGGCCATCATCGGCAAGATCTTCGACGGCTTCTTCACCACCAAGCGCGACGGCACGGGTGCGGGTCTGGCGTTCTGTAAACGAACGATCGAAAGCTTCGGTGGGGAAATCGGCTGTGAGTCGGTGCTGGGTGAATATGCGGAGTTCATCATCCGCCTGCCCGTGATGCGAGAGCAGGCGGATCCGTCCCTCAATGCATGATCTGCGACAGACCGTCGAGGTTCGACTCGAGGAAGTCTTCGTAGGAGAACAAGGTCTGGCCCTTGATGCTGGGCAACACGTCGCCGCTGCAGAGCGTGGTGTAGTAGGTGTGCGTCGCGGAGCGGATCTCCCGCGCCGGAGCGTAGTGTTCCTGCCAGTTCTGCAGCAGCGGTGAATCGGTGGAGATTTCCGCTTCCAGAATGTTGTAGGTGGGCACGAGCGCACCGGCTCCCACTTCCTTGATCAAGGCCGCCGGCGCCTTGAGATCCTTGAGCAATTGATGATGCTCGCTCAGCGTTTCCTTGGTGAAGATCAACAGACACGTCGGCACGCCCTTGCTGTTCACCATCAGAAACCCCGTATGTGGTGACTCGATCAGGTAGTACTCGACGCAGTTCAGCTGTGAACGCAGATCGAGGAAATACTCCTGGAATTCACGGTTGATGAGGAAGGCATCTTCGTTGTTCGCCAACAGCGGATCGGTGAGCAACTTGAAGCTGTTGCGGAAGTACTGATCCTGGAAGGCCGCGATCGCTGCGTTGAGTTTCTGTTTCAGGCGCGGGTCATGCTTGTCGATGAACTGATCGATGAGCTGCTGGTTGAAGGCCTTGATCGCGAGTTCCATGTCGGCCTGTCCGGTCAAGAGTACCTTGCGCACGAAGGGGTTGGAGAGGCTGCGCAGGAATTCGAGGCCGCTCATCTCCGGCATCGAATAGTCGACGATCACGGTGGAGCAGGTCTGAAAACGCAGACCATTGAGCACTTCGTGATGCAGCTTGCTGACATCGATGTGCAGCAGCGTGTCGGAGTCGAGTGGGCCCGTCTTGTAGCTGGTGTAGCAGCGTTGCAGGAAACCGACGTGACGATGGGCTTCGTTGACGTGCTTGAGTGCCTCGCCGGCGGACTGGAACAGGCGATAGCTGAGGTTCTTGTTCAGCATCAGGCTGATGCCATCGAGGAAGTCGGGATCATCGTCCACCAGCACGGCTTGCGTGGGCAGGTAGAAGGGATGCCCTACCAGGATGGGATTCGACGGATCGTTGCTCATGGTGTTTCCTGTGACGGCGGAAGATCGGGAATGATGTGGCGGCACTGGCGTTGCAGCAACTCGGCGTGGCTGCCGCTGAGCGCGTCGAGACGGTAGATCGAGTATTCCTCGTCACCCAGCTGCACTCGACGCATGTGCGTTTCGTCGGTGGGGAAGCGGGTCTGCCCACCAGCGAGCTGATAACTAAAGGCTGTGATCTCGAGCTGACTGGGTGTGGTCTGCTGCAAGAGCGCATAGGCGGTCTCTACCGGGCGACCGATCGCGGATTCCTGTTGTACCACGGGGCTGCCGTCCTTGGGTTTTTTCGTCCAAATCGGCGAAAAATAAACTTCGCCGCTGTGCAGGGCGATGGAGAAGTCGAGGCTCTGCGCATTGCGGGCGCGATGCTTCTCCGCCACCTTGCGCATCAGCAGCATGAAGAGCTGCGCGCAGCAGAGCGCGTTGAAGGCGTGATCGTCCTTGCAGCGGCGCGCATCGAAGCATACGAGCACGCTGTCGCCATCCATGCGCGTGACCACGCCGCGGTAGAGTCGAGCCGCCTGACGCAGATAGAACTGGAACTGCTGCAACAGCATCGCGAGCGTCGAGGGATTGAGCAGATCCACCGCACGCTGGCTGTCCTTCACCTTCACCACCAGCAGGGTTGCCAGCCGACGGCGCGCGGCGGTGGGGGCGGTGTCATCTTCGGCGGGATCCGGTAGACCGGCTGCCGCGAGTTGTTCCTCGAGCTCCTGCTGACGGTTCAGGAGTTCGTAGACCTTCTGCTGCACCAGGCCCAGTTCGCCGTCGCCCGTGATGCGCGGCTCGCTGTCCTCTTCCGGGTTTTCGATGTCGTGCAAGAGTTCTGCGAGCGGCGTGCTGACACGCGAGGCCAACCAGAACGCGAGCGCGAGCGTGGCGAGCAGGCCCACGACGATCGCACCATAGAACGCCAATTGCGGACTCGTGAGCGGCGTGCGCAGCAGGTTTTCATCGAGTGAAAGCTGCACCTGACCTGCCGCCGCACCTTGCAGCGTGATCGCGGCCTGATAGGTGGTGGCGAGCGGGTTGCGGCGGCTGCCTTCGCGTGCGGCAGTGGCCAGCACCACACCATCGACATCGGTGATGGTGGCGTGGGTGATCCCGGGCTCGCGCACGAGCTGGTTCACCACCACGTTCAAGCCGAGCACGTCGTTGGCCAAGACCAATTCGGTGACGGAGTCGGCCGTCTGCTTGGCGAGGATGAGGCCGAGCGTTTCGGTCTGCTGTTTCAACGACTGCTGCATCTGCAGCTTCAGCGCCAGCCAGAAGCCGACGACGATGAGGGTGAGCAGCAGTCCGAACGAGACCGCGATTCTGTACTTCAATGCCATGTGGATTCCTGTGCCGCCGCTTTGCCGGCGGTGATGTTGGTTTCCGCTGTGGGCGGCAGGGCCGACCGTGGGCTTGCGGGAGCCTCCAATGCGCTGCCCTGAACGTGGTCCACCCCGAGTTGCCACAAGAGCGGCAACAGGTTGAGGTCGGCCACGTCGGGGGCCACCACCGGTACTTCTACTGCATGGGCCGCCGCGATCAGCGTGCGCAGGCGCGCGATGCGCTCTTCGTCTTCGGCCAGGTCGCGCAGGAGCGCTGGGTCCAGCTTGACCAGCTGCGGCCGCAGTCCTTGCTCACTCAATTCCTGCAACCAGCTGGCAGGGGCGAGGCCGCCGCCGAAACAGGCGATGGAATAGCCAAGTCCGAGCTGGGTCAAGCCTCGGCAGCAGCTCAGCGCCTTGTCGCGTGCGCCGAGGAGTTCGACCTCGTTCAATTCCAGGTTCAACCGCAGCTCGCCGGGGACATCGGCCACCTCCTGGCCGAGCCAGGGCAGAAAGCGCGGACTTTGCAGAGTCGTCGCGCTCAATGCCAGCCAGTAGTCGTTGTCACCATTCCGAGCCGCCAAACGCAGGGCCTGAGTGGTCAACTGACGGTCGAGGGCCTCGGTGAGTCCACCCAACGTCGCCGCCCGGCGCAAGGTGTGCGCATCGTAAGCGATGTCGGCTTCAGCGTCGGTGAAGCAGGGCAGCAATTCCACACCGAGTGCAGTGGCGGCACGCAAGGGGACGAGTGGCTGAAACAGCAGCTGAACTTCCTGCCGTTCCAACGCACGCTGCAGGTGTGCCAAGGCTTTTGCGTCCAGGGTGGAGTCGCGTGCCGAGGAATGTTCCTGCCCTTGGTGGCGGGCACGTGTCAGAAGTTCGGCGACAGTGGTCGCGCGTTCATCGATCAATGCCATACCGACTTCGCAGCCGATTTCCAGCGCGCTGGGCACGGCTTCGCTCACGGCGATGGCGAGTTCGCGTTGCAGTTCACGGCAGAAATGGAGCGCGCGTACGGGATCGTCTTCTTCGTGCAGGAGCGCAAATTCATGGTCCTGCAGCCGCGCCACCTGTGCCGAATGGCGCAACAGCTGCTGGGCGATTTCGCGCAGCAATTGGCGCTGTCCGCTGCGACCCAACACGGTCGCGAGCGCGTCGTGATCGCTGAGCGTGAGCAAGACCAAGGTTTTGCTGGTGCCGCTCTGCGCTGCGGCATGAATCGCCGTGGTCAGAAGTCGCTCGAAGCTCTTTGCCGTTTCGAGACCGGTGACGAGGTCGCGCGTCGCATGCTCGGGCTGCTCTGCGTTCAGCAGTCGTTCTTCCTCCGCCGCACTCACGGCCAGCAGCATGCAGGCTTTGCCCTGATAATCGACCGGGGTGAAGCGAAACATCAACGGTATTGCGCTGCCATCTCGCTTGCGACCCTGCAAGAACAAGGTGTCGCCACAGGTTTCGCCGTTGAACACCGCACGCAGTGCGGCACGTTCGGACACCTGTACCAGGTCGAGCAAGGGCGTGGTGCGCACCGCGTCGACGTCGTCGTAACCGAAGAGGCGCGCGTAGCTGCGATTGCAGTACAGATGCATGCCGTCCTGCAGATAGCTGTAGGCGCCGGGACTTTGTTCGAGCAAGAGATCATGGCGCCGCGTGAGCGCAGCGAGGTTCTGTTCGAGTTGTGCCACTCGCCGTTTCAGTCGGGCATTTTCGCCTTCGCGCAGCAGCGTTGCGCACAAGGGCTCGAGTTGTGTGGTAAGGGCGTCGAACTGCGCGCGCAGACACGAGGGGCGTGGCGCCGGCACCTTTTCGCTGATCAGAACCAGTGGCAATTCCTGCGCATCGCACAGTTGGAACACGCGCGGCCATTCATTTTCCGGCATCTGACACAGCACGAGATCCCAGGACTGTGCCAAGAGTTCTGCGAATTCATGAAGGGATGAGGCGCGTGCCGCGCGCAAGGTGGTGCCGGCATTGCGCAACGCGCTGATGAGGCGCTCGGCGCTGTGTCGTTCCGCGCCGATGATCAACAGATGAAGTGTGTGCTCTTGCCCTGGCACGGCGTTCGACGCATCCCTGGAGAGTGTCCCACGTGGTTGTTGTTGGAATGAAACGTACTGCCGACGGGCGCCGGCCTCGGGACACAGGGCGCCCATTATAGGAGGGTTTTGCTGGGCTTGCCGGCTTCCTCGCACACGAGGCGAGGCACGAGATAACCGGGCAGACGTGCTTGCAGCGCAACGATGAGGTCCCGCGCGCGTTCCAGGCTCACATCGAAATGTGCTGCGCCCTGCACACGGTCGAGCAGGTGGAGGTAGTAGGGCAGGACGCCGGCCTGGAACAGTCGACGATTCAGTTCTGCGAGAGCCGCCACGCTGTCGTTGATGCCGGCGAGGAGCACGCTTTGGTTGAGCAGGGTCACACCAATGCGACGCAATTTGGCGCAGGCCTCATCCACTGCCGTATCGAATTCCTGCGCGTGGTTGGCATGCAAAACGAAGACGAGATCCTGTGGCAGCTCCTGCAGTTGTGCCAGCAAGCGTGCATCGATGCGGTCGGGCAGCACCAACGGCAGGCGGCTATGGATGCGGATGCGCTTGACGTGTGCCATCTTGCCGAGGCGTTCGAACAACCAGTCGAGGTGAGTCGCGGACAGTGCCAACGGATCGCCGCCGCTCAGAATCACTTCCTCG
The DNA here is from genome assembly GCA_937898685.1 of uncultured Gammaproteobacteria bacterium. Classification (GTDB taxonomy): domain Bacteria; phylum Pseudomonadota; class Gammaproteobacteria; order Pseudomonadales; family Pseudohongiellaceae; genus CAILUG01. The sequence goes on from CALEJT010000049.1 coordinate 58,004, forward strand.
ATGCTCGTATCCGCTTCGATGTAGCGCAGACTCTCTTCCCATTCGCGCCGGCTGCGGCGGTTGTCGTCGTACGGGAAATGGCGGCGAAAACAGTAGCGGCAGTGGATGGCGCAGGCACCGGTGAGGATGAGCAAAACACGGCCCTGATACTTGTGCAGGATGCCCGGCACCACCGTGGCCGCCTGTTCCTCGAGCGGATCGCGCGAATAGCCTGGAACCTGTGCAAGCTCCGCCGTGGCGGGCAGCACCTGCAGCAACAACGGGTCGCTGGGATCGCCGACACGCATGCGCGCGGCGTAGACGCGCGGCACACGCAGCGGGAATTCACGCAGAGCGGCTTCGCTGTAGCCGACGTCGGCAGGGCTCAATTGCAACAGTTGCAGGAGCTCCAGCGGGTCGGTGATGAGATCGGCGAGTTGGTCCTGCCAGGAGGAAACTGCGCGGAGAGGAAGGGTTTGCGGCATGGCGCGCATTATAGAGGCCGCCCCCCGGACCCCGATAGGGCCGCACTGCGCCGGGCGCCGCAGGAAGAGTTTCCCATTGCCGCTATCTGGCGTAAGGGGACGCTTCTATACTGCCTGCTCGTCCCGTCGCCGGAGTGCCGCCATGAACGCTCGCGCCCGTCTCAGAGCCCTGTCGCTTCTGCTTCTTTGCAGCCTGACGGGTTGGGCACTGCCGGCTGCGGCACAGGAAGCGGTTCCCGTCATCCTCGCCGTGGGGGAAAGCACCACCGCCGGCTTCGGTGTGCCGCGCGACAAGTCCTGGCCGGCGCAGTTGCAGGCGTTGCTGGATGCTCGAGGGTTCGCATACCGCGTGGTCAACCATGGCGTCAGCGGCAGCACCACGACGATGGCGCTGAGCCGTCTCGGTGAGGGGCTCGCGCTCCAGCCGAAATTGGTGGTGATCGCCATCGGCGGCAACGATCGCTCGATGCGCATGAGTGCCGAGCAAACCAGGGAAAATCTGCGCCGCATGGTCGCGCTCTACCGCCGTGCCGGCGCCACGGTTTTCCTCGCCGATCGTCAGTCGAACAGCGATGGTGGCGATACAGTGGTCAACTCGCTCTACGCCGAACTTGCCGCCGAGGAAGATGCCATCCTGATCCCCTCGCTGCGGGAGGGTCTGGAGCGCAGCGCGCGGCATTTCCTGGCCGACCTGTCCCACCCGAATGCCGAAGGTTATCGGCTCATCGCCGAGCGGATGCTCGAGACCCTTTTGCCGCATTTGGCCACCGAATAGCGGCACTTTGCGCGAAAGCGGCTCGGCGAGTATCATGCGCGCCTTTCCGGGCGCGGCCACAGCCGCCGGACACAAGCACGTCAGAGGTGAGGTATGGCTTTTTACTCCACGAACGAATTCAAGGGCGGACTCAAGGTGATGCTCGACGGCGACCCTTGCGCCATTCTTGAGAGCGAGTTCGTCAAGCCGGGCAAAGGCCAGGCCTTCAACCGCGTACGTCTGCGCAACCTGCTCAACGGCCGCATCTGGGAGCGCACCTTCAAGTCGGGTGAGACCCTGGAAGCCGCCGACGTGAGCGAAGCGTCGATGGAATTCCTCTATCACGACGGCGAGTTCTACCACTTCATGAACACCGACGGCAGCTTCGAGCAGGTGGCCGCCGACAAGAACGCCGTGGCCGATGCCATCGACTGGCTGAAGGAGCAGGACGTCTACACCGTGATGATGTGGAACGGCGCGCCGATCTCCGTCACTCCGCCCAACTTCGTGGAGCTGGAAGTGGTCGAGACCGACCCCGGCATCCGCGGTGACACCGCCACCGGCGGCACCAAGCCGGCCAAGCTCAGCTCCGGCGCCGTGGTCAAAGTGCCCCTGTTCGTCGAAATCGGCGACGTCCTGCGCGTCGACACCCGTACCGGCGAATACCAGAACCGCGTCAAGAAGTAAGCACGCGGCTGCCATCTGCTCCGGCGGCCGCCGCCGGCAGCCGCTACGGAGCGTGCATGGCAAGATCCGAAGATTCCTCTCAGTCCGAAAGCTGGCGCCCCACGGCCTCCCTGGCGGCGTTGCGCGAGCGGGCGCAGCTCAACCGTCTCATCCGTGACTTCTTCCAGCGCCGCGGTGTGCTGGAAGTGGAAACGCCGCTGCTCAGTCGCGGCATCGGCACCGATCCCCATCTCGCTCCCATCATCGCCCGCTATGGTGCCTGTTTCGGCGAGGGCGCCGAGCGCTATCTGCAGACCTCGCCCGAATTCGCGATGAAGCGCCTGCTCGCCGCCGGCAGCGGGCCGATCTATCAGCTCTGCAAGGCCTTCCGCGACGGTGAGAGTGGGCCGCGCCACAACCCCGAATTCACGATGCTGGAGTGGTATCGCCCCGGCTTCGGCTTCGAGGAATTGATGGACGAGGTTGAAGCCCTGGTACGCGCAGCTTTGGAGTTGAAGGACGTTGTAGTCGAACGCCTCAGCTATGCCGAGTTGTTCGAGCGTGAACTGGGTTTCGATCCGCACGCGGCCACGCTCGAATTCCTGCAGCCGCTGGTGCGCGAACGGGTCGATGCCGCGCTGGAGCTCGAGGACCGCGACGCCTGTCTCGACCTGCTCTACAGCCATCTCATCGAGCCCAAGCTCATTTCTCCCGTCTTCATCTACGACTACCCCGCCAGTCAGGCTGCGCTCGCGAAAACCGCGATCGATGCAGAGGGGCGCCGCGTGGCGAAGCGCTTCGAGTTGGTGATGGGTGGTTTGGAGTTGGCGAACGGCTACGACGAACTCGCCGATGCGGCGGAGCAGGCGCAGCGCTTCGAACAGGATCGCCAGAAGCGTCAACGATTGGGCTTGCCGCTACTGCCTGCGGATTTGCGCTTCCTGGCAGCATTGGAAGCGGGAATGCCGGCTTGCGCCGGCGTGGCGCTGGGAGTGGACAGACTGCTGATGCTCAGGCTCGGCGCCTCCACCATCGATGCCGTGCTGGCCTTTCCGGAAGCGCGCGCCTGAATAGATCTGGGACGATCGGTCCTGGAATTCAGAACATGCGACCGATGTGCTCGCCCATGCGCATGCGCTGGCCATAGCCCATGCGATCCCACTCCATCATGTTGGGTCCGAACAGGACGATCACGGTCGAGCCCAGTTTGAAGCGGCCGAGTTCCAAGCCTTTCTCCAGATGGATCGGCGGTGCCGTGTGGCGGTAGTCATTGATCTGCAAACCTCCGCTGCTCGGCGCCACCTGACCCGCCCACACGGTATCGATGCCGGCCACGATCATCGCGCCTACCAGGATCACCGCCATCGGACCCTGTGGCGTATCGAAGATGCAGATCGCGCGTTCGTTGCGCGCAAAAAGACTGTCGACGTGCTCCGTCGTCACCTTGTTCACGGAAAAGAGTCGGCCAGGCACGTAGATCATCTCGCGCAGCGTGCCGCTCGTGGGGATGTGCACCCGGTGATAGTCGCGCGGCGCGAGATAGATCGTGGCGAACCGGCCGCCACGGAATTGTGCGGCGCGGGCCGCATCGCCGCCGAGCAGTGCAGTCAGAGAGAAGGTCTTGCCCTTGGCCTGGATCAGCGTGTCGTTCTGGATGTCACCGTAGGCACTCAACACGCCGTCGGCTGGGCTGACGATGCCGTTGGGCGTGTCGTCGATCGGACGTGCGCCTTCGCGCAGCGCGCGCGTGAAGAAGGCATTGAAGGAAGGATAGGCCGTCGGATCCGTCAGTTCGGCCTCGTGCATGTCAGGCTGATAGCGCCGCGCGAACCAGGTGATGAAGAGATTCTTGATCCACGGCGTCTTGCTCGCGGCGAAACGTCCCACCAGACGTGAGAGCAAGTGGTGGGGCAAGAGGTGCTGCAACAGAATGAACCACATAGGACTTACTTCGTAGACAGTTGGCGATGCCTGATCGTATCAGGCGCGTTAAGCGATCGGCGTATCGGGCAGGTTGCCCCATTCGCCCCAGGAGCCGTGATACCCCCGTGCCGGATGGCCCAGCAGTTTCGCGACGAAATAGCTCAGACCAGAGCGGTGATGACTCTGGCAGTGCGTGATGATGGTTTGTCCCGGCGCGATGCCGACGGCTTTGAGTTTTTCGCGCAATACTTCTTCGGGATGCAGACGTAGATTGCGCTCGCGATCCATCAGTTCCAGCCAGTCGAGATTCACGGCACCGGGAATGTGCCCCGACCGTGCCGAACCCGAGCGCAGGCCTTCGTACTCTTCTTTGGAACGGGCGTCCCAGATTGCGATGTCCGGCTTGCCGATCGCGTCCATCACTGTTTCGAGCTCGGCGATCGGTGCCTCGTGGAATTCCAGCTTCACGATGCTAGGAATCACACGCCGCACGTCCTGGGTGATCGGATAGCGCTCCTTGTACCAACTGAAGAGACCGCCATCGAGCAGTGAGTAACTGTGATGGCCGATGACGTCGAGCGTCCACAGGAAGCGCCCGGCCCAACCGCCACCTTCGTCGTCATAGGCGACGATGTGTTTGTCCGGGGTGTAACCGATACGCGAGAAGAGGCGTTCGAGCTGCGGCAGCTCGGGCAACTTGCCCGGTGCCGGCGGCAGGCCACTGAGGAGCTCTCCCGGATTCACGTGCACGGCGCCCGGCACATGCAGAGCCTGCCAGTTCTGCGGCTGGCACAGATCCACGATGAGCAGCTGCGGATCATCGAGCGAGGCCGCGAGCGTGGCGGGGTCGAGCAAGAGTGGATAGGGCTGGGTCATCGGTGAACTTCACGCCGGCGCGTCACGCGCGCTACTGCAGAGGGTTGCGAAGGTGCAATGCTACAGGCTGTTGCGTATCAGCTCATAGCTTTGCATGCGGCGCGGGTCGATGCGGCCACTGGCCGCGGCTTCAAGCAGGGCACAGCCGGCCTCGGTTTCGTGACGGCAATCGCGAAAACGGCAGGTGCCGAGCAGGGGGCGGAACTCCACGAAGCCTTCCAGCACCTGACGCGCATCGATGTGGCTGAGTCCGAATTCACGGATGCCGGGCGAATCGATCAGGCGACCTCCCTCCGGAAAATGGAAGAGCCGCGCCGAGGTGGTGGTGTGGCGGCCCTTGTCCGCCGCGTCCGACAAGCTGCCTTCCAGGGTGTTCACCCCGGGTAGTAGCGCGTTGACCAGCGCCGATTTGCCGACGCCGCTCTGCCCCACGAAGATCGCTGTGGCCTGACTCAGATGTGCCCGCAGCTCGGTGAGCCCCGTGCCGGCCTTGCTGGACACCCGCAGCGTGGCGTAGCCGAGGGAGCGATAGAGGTTCAGGAGCTCGTCGAGCTCTGCGCCTCTGTCTTCGTCCAGCTCGAGGTCGCACTTGTTGAGCAGTAGCAGCGGACGAAAGCCGAAGGTCTCGGCGGCGACCAGATAGCGGTCGATCAGGTTGTAGTGCGGCGGCGGTTCCGGCGCGGCGACGATCACCATGGTGTCGATGTTGGCAGCGACGGGTTTCAACTCACCCATCTTGCTCGGACGTTGCAGCAGCGAACGTCGCGGCAACATCGCCACCACCACGCCGTCCTCGTACGCAGCATCGCACTGCACGACGACTTCATCGCCGCTCACGAGCGGCTCGATGTTGCTGCGCTGGAAACAGCGCAGCACCTTGCCGGCCGCCTCGCCTTCGCAGAGTTCCACGTCGAGCTGCTTGCCGAAACGCGACAGCACCAAAGCGCGCACAGTGAGCGCGTCGGAGCTGGAAGTGGTGGAAGAAGCACCGGCCTTCTGTTTGAGGGCATCCTGTTGTTGCTGGATGCGGGCCAGTTGGCGCTTGCTGAGCTGTTTGCGGGACATGCCGGCATATTACGAGCGCCACCCCTTTGCTACAATCCGGCGGCCTCGTCTAAGGAGTAAGTCCCACGCATGGACAAGAAACATCACCTGATCTGGATCGACCTGGAAATGACGGGGCTGAGTCCAGATACCGACCGCATCATCGAGATTGCCACCATCATCACCAACACCGACCTGCAGGTCGTGGCCGAAGGCCCGGTGATGGCCATTCACCAGCCCAAGCACGTGATGGACGCCATGGACGATTGGAACCAGCGTCACCACGGCGCCAATGGTCTGATCGAGCGTGTCAAATACAGCCCCTACGATGAAGCTGCGGCGGAGAAGATCACGCTGAACTTCCTGTCGCAGTACTGCGATCCGCGCTCATCGCCGATGTGTGGCAACAGCATCTGCCAGGACCGTCGCTTCCTCGCGCGTTACATGCCTTCGCTGGAAGCCTTCTTCCACTACCGCAATCTCGACGTCAGCTCCATCAAGGAACTGGCGAAGCGCTGGCGGCCCGATCTGATGGACGGACTGAAGAAGGAGGGTTCGCACAAGGCCCTCGAGGACATCCGCGATTCCATCAAGGAACTGCAGTACTACCGCGAGCACTTCTTCCTGACGCGCCGTCCCAGCTGAGGTCGGCGCTCGGCTGGACGCATCCCATGCGCCGCGAGTCGGCGCCTTCGTTTGCCTTGGATTGGATCGGTCTGGGAGAGGGGCCCGGACTGAGCTGGCTCATTGGCGCCTCAAGGGGAAGTTGGCATGAGGGCCCAGTCCGGGATGGGGAAATGAGAGCAGCGAAGGAGGGGAACCTCGTGCACCCACCCACTGGTAAGCAAGTTGCGGGCCAGTTTTGTAACAAACCGTCCTTGACTCAGTTCCGCGGGCGCACGCGGACGTAGTAGTAGAGGAAATAGCCCAGCCAGGACAGCAACAACGCGCTCAAGGCCCAGAAAATCCGGTCCCAACCGCTCACTCGCTTGGAAAACAAGGCACTGAGACAGGGCACGACGAGCACCATGATCACCGGAATCAACAGCAGAGTGTTCCAAAGCAGAGGCGGCAGCATGAGAGACGAAGTGTTTCCTTTGGTGGCAAGAGATTGTTGAACGTTACGTAGCGAAACAGTTGCGTTACGCATTTCCGATGACTTCGCTGTCCTGTGATAGCGTTTTGCTGGCAACGAGGGCGCAGGCGTTACAAATGGCAGCGTTCCGCCCCCGGTGAAGTTCGCTCTCGAGGAAGGATTGGCCGCAGAAATCGCAGCATCGCGGGCCCGTCTCTGGTGCAGGTTCCTCCGTCCCGGAAATGCGCGCAAGGGCGCCGGGGATTAGGGGGATCAGCTCCTCCCCTCGCGCGTATGCCTCCTGCCAGGTTTCCATTGCCGGCAGCAACGCCTCACGCCGCGCCAGACTGGCGGGCGGCCAATGTTGTTCACGCCGGTAGAACTGTGGAGTGGCGGGAGCGTCGGGGGGCAGTGCGAGCCAGTGCTGCTTGGAGTCGGTAAAGATGTGGACCTTCGGGGGCAGGGCGTTCGGATCATCCAAGGTTCCCACTCGCACGAAGCTCAGCACGGCACCCAGGCTGGCGTAGTGGCTCCAGAGCGCGATGCGGCAGAAGGGGCAGCGCGCGATGTACTGCGGTTTGCCGCTGGCGGTGGGAGTGCGGATGAGCTCGTAGGAGCCGCGCAGCACGCTCACCAGAGTGCTCTCGATCAGCGCGTTGTGTGCGAAGGCTGAGCCCGTTTCGCGCTGACACCAACGGCAGTGGCAGCAGTGTACGAACAGTGGGGCAGCTTCCAGGCGATAGCGCAGGCGTCCGCAGTCGCAGCCACCTTCCAGGCAAAGGGCAGAATCCGCCATCGACGATCCTTACGGTTGAGTCCGAAGGCGGATTTTCACGGTTTCTCAGGCGACCGCAAGTTGCTCTAGCACAGCCGGAAGGGTGCGGAAGTCGGTGACCACTGCGTCGGCGCCCAGACTGCGGGCCCGGGTAGGATCGGTTTCGAAGGCCACGGCGATGGCGGTGATGCCGCAGCCGCGGGCCGCGAGTACGTCATTGGCGTGATCGCCCACCATCACGGCATGGTCACCGCGCACGGCGTCGTAACCCAGCCGGGCCAGAGCGTGGCGCAGATGGCCGGCATCCGGCTTGCGCACGCCGGCGGCGTCGCCCCCCGCCACCGTGCCGAAGAGTTCCAGCACTTCGAGCCGACGCAGAATCTCTTCGCAGGGCACCGTCATCTTGTTGGAGGCGAGGCCGATGGCCCAACCGGCATCGCGCAGCGCACGCAGGGTTTCCGCCACGCCGTCGAAAAGCCGGGTATGGCGATATTCCGTGGCCTTGTAGGCCGCCAGATAGTCGCGGGCGAGCTCATCCAGCTCGGCGCCTTCGATGGCGCGGCCCTTCGCGGCGAAGACGCGCTGGGTCAGCACCTTCATGCCGTCGCCGAGCATGGGCTCGAGTTCGGCGCGCGCAATGGGCTCCAGGCCCTGGTCGGCCAACACCAGGTTCATGGCGGCGACGAGGTCGTCGACACCGTCGATCAGGGTTCCGTCGAGGTCGAAAAGGATGAATTTGGCGGGGGAGGACGAGCTGGACATCGGTACTTCCGCAATACGACAAAGGCGCAGTAGACCATAGCGGCCGCATCATTTCGAGCCACCCGGACCACCCGCGCGTGAGCTGGGGGCCAAGAGCGCCTATACTTGCGCTCCCCACCTTTACCCTCCCAAGTCCCGCGAGGATGTCGTCATGAGTTCCGCCCGTTTCGCTCCTTCCTGTCCCTTCACCCCCAAAGCACTCGCGCGCGCTTTGCCTCTGGCGCTCGTGCTGGGGCTGGCAGCCTGCTCCGAGTCGGCGCCGCCACCCACGGACAGCAGCGCGGCCGCACCCGTGGACAGAGCGCCCGCGGTAACGGAAGCCCAGCAAACCCTGAGTTCGGGCATCGAGCTCGAAAACTTCGACACCACCATCGCTCCCGGCACCGACTTCTATCGTTACGTCAACGGCAAATGGCTCGCCAGCACGGAGATCCCGGCCGATAAATCCAACTACGGCGCCTTCACCCAGCTCGACGACGAGGCGCAGGAGCACTTGCGCGCCATCATCGAAAGCGCTGCCGTGGCCGATGCCGCTCCGGGCTCGGACACGCAGAAGGTCGGTGACTTCTTCAAGAGCTTCATGGACGAAACCACGATCGAGCAGCTCGGCGCCACGCCGCTGCAGGCCGGTCTCGCCGAGATTGCAGCCACCACGACCAAGCAGGAGCTCTTGTTACTCAGTGCCGAGCTGAACCGCATCGGCGTGCAGATCCCTGCCGCCATCTACATCAACAACGACGAGAAGCAGTCGGATCAGTACATCACCTACATCGTGCAGTCGGGCCTGGGACTGCCCGATCGCGACTGGTACCTGAGCACCGACGACGCCTCGCACGAGCAGGCCCGTAGCGCCTACGCCAACTACATCGACACCGTGCTGGGCCTCGCCGGCTACAGCGCCGAGCAGCCGAGCGCCGCCGTGCTCGACATCGAGCGCCGCATCGCCGAAGCGCACTGGGATCGCGTGCGCAACCGCCAGGCCGAACTCACCTACAACAAGCGCACCCTGCAGGAATTGCAGGCCATGGCGCCCAGCATCGACTGGAAACGCTATCTGGAAGGTCTGGGGGTGACGGAAGAAACCTTCGTGGTGGGCCAGCCCAGCTTCATCGAAGATTTCGACAAGATCTGGGACGACGTGCCGCTGTCTGCCTGGCAGACCTATTTCAGCTTCAAGTTCGTCGACGCCTTCGCTCCCTATCTGAGTGCCGACTTCGTCAACGCCCAGTTCGACTTCGAAGGCCGTGTGCTCAACGGTGCGCAGGAAATCGAGCCGCGCTGGAAGCGTGGTGTGGCGGTGGTCGATGCTGCCCTCGGTGAAGTCGTCGGCAAACTGTACGTGCAGGAGCACTTCCAGGAAGAAGCCAAGGTGCGCATGGACCAGTTGGTCAACAATCTGCGTGCCGCCTTCCGCGAAGGCATCGAAGAACTCGAGTGGATGACGCCACAGACCAAGGCCGAGGCGCAGGACAAGCTGGCGAAGTTCAACACCAAGATCGGCTATCCCGACAAATGGAAGGACTATTCCGCCCTGACCGTGGATGCCTCCGACCTCGTGGGCAACGTGATGCGTTCGCGTCGCGTCGAACACGAGCGCGAAGTGAATAAGCTCGGCAATCCCATCGATCGTGACGAATGGTTCATGACGCCCTACACCGTCAACGCCTACTACAACCCGCCGATGAACGAAGTCGTGTTCCCTGCGGCGATCCTGCAGCCTCCCTTCTTCAACGTGGAAGCGGACGATGCCGTGAACTACGGCGGCATCGGTGCGGTGATCGGCCACGAGCTGAGCCACGGTTTCGACGACCAGGGCCGCAAGTACGATGGCAACGGCAACCTGCGTGACTGGTGGACCGAAGCCGACGCCAGTGCCTTCGGCGAGCGTGCCGCCAAACTCGCCGCACAGTACTCGCAGATCGAAGTATTGCCGGGCAAATACCTCAACGGTGAATTCACCCTGGGCGAAAACATCGGTGATCTCAGCGGTCTCGCCGTCGCCTACCGCGCCTATCGCATGTCGCTGCAGGGCAAGGAAGCGCCGGTGATCGATGGTTTCACTGGCGATCAGCGTTTCTTCATCGGTTGGGCGCAGGTATGGCGTCGCCTCTATCGCCCGGAGAACCTCGAAGTGCGTCTGACCGCCGATCCTCACTCCCACAGCGAAGCACGCACCAACGCCGTACTGCGCAACTTCGATCCCTGGTACGAAGCCTTCGACATCCAGCCCGGCAGCCCGATGTACCTGCCGCCGGAAGAGCGCGTGAAGATCTGGTGATCGTTATGGCCCCGCGCCATGCGGGGCCGATGTTTCCCGGCCTAGGTGAAGCTCACTTCCCTGCCTGTCGCGAGATCGCTGCTCGAACGCTCTCGCGCTCAGCGGAATCCCAATGACTCCATCCCATGCTGCAACCACCACCCGGTAGTCCAACCTTGGCTCTCCTGCGGCAATTCTTCATCTTCGGCCTGGTAGGCACGGCAGCGTTCCTGGTCGACGTGGCCGTGCTCTATGCGCTGCGTGAATTCCTCGGGCTCTTCGTGGCGCGCATCGTGTCCTTTCTGGTGGCCACGCTATTCACCTGGTCGGTCAACCGCACGCTGACCTTCGCAAATGGCCGCTCACGACTCTCACCCCACGCGGAATTTCTGCGCTATCTCTTGTTCGTGCTCGGCGGCGGTGGCGTGAACCTGCTTACCTACACCTGGCTCGTGACGAGTGTCGCGCTCGTTGCCAGCCATCCCTTCCTCGGTGTTGCCGCAGGCAGCATCGCAGGCATGCTGGTGAACTTCTCGCTCTTGAAGTGGATCCTCTACAGGCACTGAACCGCCGCGCCAGGAAGTTCTGACACTACGCGTTGCAGTAGGGGATCGTGAGGAACGGCTCGACTCATGTGAGCCGAGCCGCAGGGACTCAGTTGTTGAGAAGGTTCACCGGCGCATATTCGTCGGTGAGCACGCGTTCGCGCAGGTTCCAATCGGGTTTGGTGACGAGCAGTTGCGGGAATTCCGTCATGTCCATGCCGAAGCGTGCCACTCGCTCGTTGAAGGCTGGTGCACGCGCTTCGAGCGTGGCGCGATCGGGCAACGGTTGCATCGAGGCGATGATGATGCGGTTGCCGGTGCCGGGCATGCGCACGTTGAAGAATTCACCGAAGACCTGACGATAGGTGTTCGACTCCGCTGCGTAGAGACGACTGGTGGAGAAGGTGTTGGCGATCAGCATGCCGTTCTCGGGCAAGAGCTTCTTCACTTCTTCGAGGAACTCCGCTGTCATCAGATGCTCGGGAATGTATTCACCGGTGAAGGCATCGAGAATGATCAGGTCGTATTTCGTGCCCTTCAGTCCTTCGCGTTTGATGTAGACGCGACCATCCACGACTTCCGTGCGGATCAGATCGGTTTCCTCGAAATCGAAATATTTCTTCGCCACGTCCACCACGGCCTCGTCGATCTCGACGATGGTGATCTTCGCGTTGGGGAACAGGGTCTTGTAGGTATGTACCAACGTGCCGCCGCCGAGGCCGAGAATCAGGATGCTGCTTGGATTGTCCTGAATCATCAGGCTGGACAACACCATCTTGGCGTAGGGAAAGACCAGCTTGTCGTGATCGTCGAAGAAGCGGCAGCTCTGGTTGAGACCATTGAGCTCGGTCACGGTGAAGCGCATGCACAGGCGCTCCTCATCCTCGGTAACGAGGATGTTGCGATAGAGCGAACGCTCCTGGTGAACGATGCGCAATTCACCCCGCTGAGCTTGAGCAGCAGGAACCAAGGCCAGCAACGCGGCGGCGAATAAACAGGAAAGGAAAGGGCGCATGGCGATACCCATCTAGTTAGGTGCTGGTGGTTTTACCCGTTTTTGCGGGCGGCGCGCAATCCGGTGGCAATGGCCAGTGCCGCGGCTGCGGCGAGGGTCAGACACATCGTCACCAGGATCTGCGTCACCTCGAACCACAACACGAGATAGAACGAAGTGGCCAAGGTGCCCAACGCGCTACCCAGGGTCGAAACGAAATAGAGCGTTCCCGCAATGTGACCGCTGCGATTGGAATCGATTACCAACAGACGTACGGAATAGGGCGCGATCATGCCCATCACGGCCGTGGGCAGGAAGAACAACAGCATCGACACGATCAACGAGCCGTAGCGCGGGTCCTCGATGGCGAGGAACAGCGTTTCCATGATCGGGATGCTCCATAGGATCAACGGCAACATCAGCAGCGCGGCGCCAGCGAAGAAACAGCCGTAGCGCACGAGGTTGGGATTGCGCAGAGACAAGCGACCACCGATGAGGTAACCGACCGACAGCGACAGCATGAACACCGTGATGATGCTGCCCCATACGTAGATGCTGCTGCCGAAATAGGGCGCCAGAATACGACCACCGAGCAGTTCGATGGCCATGATGATGAAGCCGCTGATGAAGGCGAGGCAAAGAACGATGAGGTTGCTGGAAAGAGGTTTTGCAGAAACTGTTTGGTTCATGGCGACTCCTGTGACGGCGCCGGAGTATAGCAAGGCAGGAATTTCCGTATAGGTTTCTTTTGCGCGGCCTGGAGCAATGGTTGTGCAACACGGTTATGATGGCCATACCGCGCCGGTGCTGTTTACCGCGGACAAACAGAAAAGCGTCCCCCGAGGGCGAAGACCAAGGAGGAGTTCGTGGAAGAACTGTTGAACGTCGTAATCAGCCCGCTGGGCTTCTTGCTCGTGTTCGTGATCATCCTGCTGCGCACGAGCATCAAGTTCGTGCCGCAGAACCATGCCTATGTGGTGGAACGCTTCGGCAAATACCACTCCACCAAGGAAGCCGGTCTCAACTTCATCGTCCCCTTCATCGATCGCGTCGCCGCCGATCGCTCGCTCAAGGAAATCGCCATCGACGTGCCCAGCCAGGGCGGCATCACCAAGGACAACATCAGTCTGACGGTGGATGGTGTGCTCTACTTCCGTGTGCTCGATCCCTACAAGGCCACCTACGGTGTCGACAACTACGTCTTCGCCGTCACCCAGCTGGCGCAGACCACGATGCGTTCCGAGCTCGGCAAGATGGAATTGGATAGAACCTTCGAGGAGCGCAGTCAGCTGAACGCCAACATCGTCGACGCCATCAACGAAGCGGCGGCGCCGTGGGGCATCCAGGTGTTGCGCTATGAGATTCGCGACATCGTGCCACCGGCGTCGGTACTGGCGGCGATGGAAGCGCAGATGAAGGCCGAGCGTGTGAAGCGTGCGCAGATCCTCGAATCCGAGGGCGATCGTCAGGCTGCGATCAACCGTGCCGAAGGTCAGAAGCAATCCGTGGTGCTGGCTGCCGAAGCGCAGAAGGCGGAACAGGTCTTGAGGGCGCAGGGTGAAGCCGAGGCCATTCTGGCCGTGGCGCAAGCGCAGGCTGCCGCCCTGCGCAAAGTGGGTGAGGCTGCGAATACGCCGGAAGGTCAGAAGGCGATCCAGCTCGATCTTGCCACCAAGGCCATCGCTGCCAAGGAAGCCATTGCACGTGAATCGACGGTGGTGCTGTTGCCCGATGGTGATAGCAATGCCGCTTCCGTCGTGGCGCAGGCCATGACCATCATCAATCGCATCAACGCAACGCAGGGAGAGAAGATGTGATGGAATGGCTGACGAGCAATTTCGCGAGCCTGCTGATCGGCACGGGTCTGGTATTGCTTGCCATCGAAGTGGCGGTGCTCAACCTATCGATCATGATCTTGCTGTTCATCGGCATCGCCTGTCTCTGCACGGGCCTCCTGATGTGGATCGGCATCCTGCCTCCCACCTGGATTGCCGCCTGCGGCAGCGTTGCCTTGTTGAGTATCGCCTCCGCCTGGTTCCTATGGGAGCCACTGAAGCGTTTGCAACAGGGATCGAGTGATACCGCGGTGAAGAACGATCTCGTCGGCTATCGCTTCTTGCTTGAACAGTCGGTATCGAATACGGAGTTCGGCAAACATCGCTACTCGGGCATCGACTGGAAGGTGCGCAGCGAGGAGCCGCTGCCAACCGGCATCTTGGTCGAAGTGGTCAAGGTCGAAGTGGGTTTCCTGGTCGTTGCGCCCGTCGAAGCTCTTTAGTTCAGATCAGCACGCCGAAGACTCGCCCCACACCTGCGCTGAGTAGCATGGCCAGCGCTCCCCAGAAGCCGACGCGTCTGGCGCCACGCCATACGGAAGCGCCGCTCCAGTAGGCAGCGATCCCGCCCAACAGCATCAGGAAGAACAGGGCAGCAATGCCCAAACCCCATTCCATCAGCGATGCCGGCAGCAACAGTGCGGTCACGATGGGCAGCGCCGCGCCCGCGCTGAAGCTCGCGCCGGAGCTCGCGGCAGCGACCAACGGTCGTGCCTTGGCGCCTTCGGTAAGACCGATCTCGTCGCGAGCGTGTGCCTCCAGGGCATCATGCTCGCTCAGTTGTTTCGCCACTTCCCCTGCCAGCTCTTTGCTCAAGCCGCGCTCAACGTAGATGTCCTCCAGCTCCTTTTGCTCTTCTTCGGGATAGAGCTGCAGGGCCTCTTGCTCCATGGAAAGTTCAGCTTCCTCGAGGTCGGCCTGCGAACTGACGGAGACGTATTCGCCGGCAGCCATCGACATGGCGCCGGATACGAGCGCGGCCACGCCGGCTATGAGTATGTCGCGCAGTTCCGCTCCTGCGGCGGCTACGCCGATCAAGAGCGAGGTGGTCGACAGAATGCCATCGTTGGCGCCCAATACTGCGGCACGTAGGCCAGTGGTTTCGTTGAGACGATGACGGTGATGTGGATATCTGGAACTATCGGCGGCGCTGGAGCTCATGAAATTTCCTTCGTTACGGCCGTGCGGTGTGTCGTTCTAGTGCCCATTCGACGTGCTCACGTACGAGAGGCGATGGATGATGGCGCCGGCTTTCCAGCGCGGCGAGTACCTCGGGTGAAGTGGGCGCGTTGCCGAGCCCCACCGCGAGATTGCGCAACCAACCTTCGTAGCCGGTGCGGCGAATGGCCGAACCTTCGGTGCGCGCGAGAAATTCTTCCTCGGTCCACAGAAACAATTGCACGAGTTCGGCACGATCGAGCGCGTGGCGTGGCGTGAAGTCGCGTTCAGCGCTTGCGCTGGCGAACTTGTTCCAGGGACAACAGAGCTGACAGTCGTCACAGCCGAACACACGATTGCCGATCAAGGGACGCAGCTCGAGTGGAATGGCGCTCTTGAGCTCGATGGTGAGATAGGAAATGCAACGACGCGCATCGAGTATCTTTGGGCCGACGAAAGCTTGTGTGGGGCAAAGGCGCAGACACGCCGTGCAACTGCCGCAATGGGCTGTCGCTGGTGGATCGACCGGCAAAGGAAGATCGGTGAAGAGTTCGCCGAGAAAGAACCAGGAACCGGCACGGCGATTGATCAGCATCGTGTTCTTGCCGATCCAGCCGAGTCCTGCCTTTTCTGCAAAGGCACGTTCCAGAACCGGGCCGCTGTCGACGAAGGCGCGATAGCCGAACTCGCCGATCACACCTTGTATGCGTTCGGCCAACTGCTGCAGACGTTTGCGGATGACCTTGTGATAGTCGCGTCCCAGCGCATAACGTGCGACATAGGCGCGCTTGGGATTTTGTAGTACTTCGATGCTCTGTGGTTCGGCCGGTAGATAGTCCATGCGCACCGAGATCACGCGCAACGCGCCGGGCACCAAGGTGTGTGGATTCGTGCGCAGATCCGCGTGACGTTGCATGTACTGCATTTCGCCGTGGTGGTTCTGTGCCAGCCAGTTCGCGAGATGTTCGGCGTGGATGCCCGGATCGAGATCGGTGATGCCGACTTGCTGAAAGCCGAGCTCACGTCCCCAAAGCTTGATGTCATTGGCGAGTACGGCGCAATCGGGAGCAGTGGAGGCAGGAACGGGTGGTGGCATGCGGCTATGGTATCAAAAGCGGCTCTTTCCTAGACTTGCGCCTCACGCCCATCGTTGACGTAGCCAGGAGGAGCCTGACATGAGCGAAGCCCGCCCCCCGTTTCCGCCCTTCACGCGAGAAACCGCCATTCAGAAAGTGCGTGCAGCGGAAGATGCATGGAACAAGCGTAATCCAGCGCAGGTCGCACTGGCCTATACACCGGATAGCCGATGGCGCAATCGCGCGGAATTTCTCAGCGGCCGCGCCGAGATCGAAGCCTTTCTCACGCGCAAATGGGCGAAGGAACTCGACTATCGTTTGATCAAGGAACTGTGGGCCTTTACCGACAACCGTATCGCCGTGCGCTTTGCCTATGAATGGCACGACGATTCCGGACAGTGGTATCGCTCCTACGGCAATGAAAACTGGGAGTTTGCCGACAATGGTCTGATGGCGGTACGCCGCGCCAGCATCAACGATCTGCCGATCAAGGAAAGCGAGCGCAAGTTCCATTGGCCGCTGGGACCGCGTCCAGCGGATCATCCCGGCCTGAGCGACCTGGATCTTTGATTTCCATACAGACAAAAGCGCGCCCGATTCGAGGCGCGCTTTTTCTTTGGGCCATCGAATCAGCTTTGGGCGATCGAATTACTCGGCCCAACTCCGATCCGTCATCTTGTCGAGCACGTTGCCCTGCTGCGAATTCTGCAACTGCTGCGCCCAGCGGAATTTCACATGCTGCAGGAACTTCGTGTTCCACGAGGCGTGGACTTCGTTGCGATCGCGCCAATAGAGAATGAACTCCGGCAACAGTGATTCCGCAAAACCCGCATCGATCTGCGCCATTGCGAGAATTTCCCAACACGCATCGCTGGGTTTGAAGTCGGGTGGGATGGGGCGCAACGTCGTGTCGTGTTCGAGCGCGTGCGTGTAACGCTCCCACTGCCGTTTGACGTGCGCGAGGAACTTGCTGTCCCACACGCTGCTCGTGCTGCCCTGGCTGCGCCAATAGAGCACGAACTCCGGGATCGCATCCTCGATGAAGCTCAGGCTGATGCCGGACAGCTCGAGGATGTCGAGCACGTCTTCGCTCGGTCGCCAGTTGGCGGTCATCGGCACTTCCTGTTGTCGTGCCTGCACCACACTGCGCTGTTTTTCCCACGCCGCCACCACCCACTTGAGGAAGGCGTTGTGCCAGGAATAGCTGAATTTCTGGCGCTCCTGGTGATAGCGCACGAAGGGCGCGACTTCCTGCTCGATGAAATCCAGCGGCACGTTGCGCTGCTGCAACTGCATGATGAGGTCGCGGTCGGGCCGCCAGTCGGGCGGAATGAGACGCGAGTTCGCTTTCGTTGCGGTGTTTTTCTGCGGTGCACGTGAGGCAGTGGCGGCAGCGCTTCGTGGCGTTGTCTCACCAGGTGGATTCACCACCTGGTTGATCGCTATCGACTGCAGGTGTTCGGCACCGGGCACGGCTTCGATCAACAAGAGGCCCTTTTCGCGCAGGCTCTGCTGCACCGCGAAGATCTTCGGCAGATCCCAGAACGGCAGCGCTTCGCGCAGACGCTGCTGACTCACCTCCATCCAACGCCGCTGCGCGCGATAGATCGCGGGATGTTGCAGCAGCAATTCGCTGACGACGTGCAGAAGCACGGCTTCTTCCAACCCGATGGTCGCGGCCAAGGTGGGCGAGATCAGCAGTGGACGTTCTGGCACCAGGGAACTGGTCATGGTTTGGATGAAAGGCTTGAGGTGGTCGTGCGGAGGGACGGGATGCTAACACAGCCCATACAACCGTACGAAAATTTGATCTCTGTCTATCAATTGTTAAGGAGGGTGGCCGATGAAGCGCTAACACCTTCGAGAATTTGTATGCGAATCAACGAACCTATCACTCAGCGCGAGTACGAATTGGGAGACGACGTCACTCTGATGTCGACGACGGACCCGCAGAGTTATGTGCGTTATGCCAACGCTGCGTTCGTCGAAGTTTCTGGTTTCGATCGCGACGAAATCCAGGGAAGTCCCCACAACATCGTGCGACATCCCGACATGCCGCGCGAAGCCTTCGCCGACATGTGGGCCACGCTCAAGCGTGGCGAACCGTGGACGGCGCTCGTCAAGAATCGCCGCAAGAACGGCGATCATTACTGGGTGCGCGCCAATGCCGTGCCCGTCGTGCGCGACGGCAAGCAGGTGGGCTACATGTCGGTCCGCACCAAGCCCTCGCGCGCAGAAATCACCGCCGCCGAGCAACTCTATGCGCAATTCCGCCAGGGCAGGGCGCGCAACAAGCGTTTCCACAAGGGGCTGATCTGCCGCAGCGGCTGGTTGTCCTGGTTGTCGATCGGGCAGTGGTTGCCCGTGCGTTGGCGCATCCGCAGTGTCTTCCTCATGCTCGCCGCCTTGCTCGTCGGCACTCAAGCTTTGGTGCCGGATGCGGCGTTGGGAAGCACTCACACCGCAATCGCCTGTCTCGCGCTGCTACTTGCCGATCTGATGCTGGAGCAGCAGTTGGCGCGTCCCATGGAGCGCTTGCTCAAGCAGGCCTTGGCGGTGGCGAGCGGCGCCACGCAGGAAGTCGAGCACATGAATCGCGTGGACGAGATAGGCATGACGCTGCGCAGTCTCGGCCAGTTGGGGCTGATGTTCCGCTGGGTGATCGATGACGTCAGCGAGCAGGTGGTGCGTGTGCAAAGCGCCGCGGCGGACATCGCCAGCGGCAACGACGATCTCAACCAGCGCACCGAATCGATGGCGGTTCACGTGCAGCAAACCGCGGCGTCCATGGAAGAAATGCTGCGCACGGTACAGAGCAGCGCTGATGCGGCGCGTCAGGTGAATCAGCTGGCGGCAGAGGCCAGCGCCGCGGCGCGCAGCGGTGGTAACGCCATGGCGGACGTGGTCGCCACGATGCGCGAAATTTCCGAGGGTTCGCAGAAGATCGCCAACATCATCGGCCTGATCGACAACATTGCCTTCCAGACCAACATCCTCGCGCTCAATGCGTCAGTGGAGGCGGCGCGTGCCGGTGAGCAGGGCCGCGGTTTCGCCGTGGTGGCCGAAGAGGTGCGCAATCTCGCCCAGCGCAGTGCCGCGGCGGCGAAGGAGATCAAGGGCTTGATCGAAGCCAGTGCGGAGCAGGTCCACGCCGGTACCCGCATCGTCAACGACACCGAGAACGCGATGGAGAACATCGTGGGGCAGGTACAGCGCGTGACGGATCTGATCGGTGAGATTTCCACCGCCGCGGCAGAGCAGAGCGGTGGTATCGCGCAGGTGAACCAGGCGGTGGTGTCGCTGGATCAGACCACGCAGCAGAACGCCGCCTTGGTCGAGCGCAGCACGCACGCCTCGCGTCAGCTGCAGGCACAGGCCGACAGTCTGGCCGATGCGGTGAACGTGTTTCGTTCCTAGGTTGGGCGAGAGCGGCGGCTGCGGAACCCGCGCCATGCGGCTGGAGCTCAGCCTGGCGCGAAGTTCAACGAGTTGCTCACCGTGAAAGAGCATCCACCTGGTCCGAGTGGCATCACGTCGGTGCTGCTGCCCGTTCAGCAGTTCAACGCTTCCAAGGCCTCGCTGAGTTTGCTCACGCCGATCACTTCCATGCCGGCGATCGGCTGACGCGGCGCATTGGCCTTGGGCACGATGGCGCGGGTGAAGCCGTGCTTGGCGGCTTCCTGCAGCCGTTCCTGGCCGCTCGGCACCGGGCGGATTTCGCCCGCCAGCCCGACTTCCCCGAATACCACCAGCTCGCGCGGCAGCGCGCGGTCGCGGAAGCTCGAGACGATCGACAGCAGCAGCGCGAGGTCGGCGCTGGTCTCGCTCACCTTCACGCCCCCCACCACGTTCACGAACACATCCTGGTCCGCCATGAAGAGGCCGCCGTGGCGATGCAGCACGGCGAGCAGCATCGCCATGCGGTTGCCGTCGAGGCCCACGGCGATGCGGCGCGGATTGCCGAACTGCGAGCCGTCCACCAGGGCCTGGATCTCCACCAACAGCGGCCGCGTGCCTTCCCACAGCACCGTGACGAGGGAGCCGGGCGAGATTTCTTCGGTGCGCGCCAGGAAGATGGCGGAGGGGTTCTTCACTTCCTTCAGACCGCCCTCGGTCATGGCGAAGATGCCGAGCTCGTTCACCGCACCGAAGCGGTTCTTGTGGCCGCGCAGCGTGCGGTAGCGACTGTCCTCGCCGCCGTCGAGCATCAGGAAGCAGTCGATCATGTGCTCGAGCACCTTGGGGCCGGCGAGCGAACCCTCCTTGGTGACATGGCCCACGAGGAACAGCGCGGTGTTGGTCTGCTTGGCGAACTGAATCAGATAGGCGGCGCATTCGCGCACCTGCGACACCGACCCGGGCGCCGAGGGCACGTCGGCGCTGTACATCACCTGGATCGAGTCGATCACGATCACCTTGGGTTTGTGCTCGGCCGCGGCAGCTGTGATCTCGTGGACATTGGTTTCGGACAGCATCTTGAGCTTGTCGGTGGGCAGACCGAGCCGCCGCGCGCGCATGCCGACCTGTTGCAGGCTTTCCTCACCCGTCACGTACAGCGCTTCCATTTCCTGCGAGAGCCGGCACATGAGCTGCAGCAGCAGGGTGCTCTTGCCGGCGCCGGGGTTGCCGCCGATCAGCACCACCGAACCCGGCACCAGGCCGCCGCCGAGGACGCGGTCGAGTTCACCGATGCCGGTGGGAAGACGCGGGGCTTCATCGAGGCTGATGCTGGCAAGGGTGCGCACCGAGGTGAGGGACCCGGCGTAGCCGGTGCGGCGGAAATCGGTGACGGCGGCAGGGGCGGTCTTGCCGAGGCTGACGCGGCTGAGGGTGTTCCAGGCGCCGCAGGAGGCGCATTGTCCTTGCCATTGGGAGTGTTCGGCGCCGCAGTCGTTGCAGACGTAGGCGGATTTTGCTTTGGCCATGGGGTGCAGAGGTGGATGACAAACAGGCTGCATTCTATCGGCTAGGGGCAGGGCTTGCTGGGGTTTGTGGGCGCAGAGCGCCACGCCGGGCGCTCGACATCTCGAGGCTCTTGAGCAGGAGAACTGGGCTGATCGTCGTGAAGCGTGAATGCATACCCGTGTTGGCGGGCACTTACTTTCGCCGCTCCATCCGAGGCCTTAGGTGTTTTCTGACATCGCCTGTTTGTGTTGGGCTTCACCAGGGGTTCGCCCAAGCTAAGAGGTAGGGAGATAGAAAAAGGCCACTCCTGGGAGTGGCCTTTTGGGGAGGGGCTGGGTCGGGGACCCAGCTTGGGGTGAGTCGTTATTGGGCCGGGGGCAGGGGGAGCTGCTGGTCCGGGTTGATCTGTTGGTTCGCCTCGCGCTCGTTGAGGGCGGTGACGATCATGCCGAACTCGGTTTCACCGACCGGAGCGTCGCCGCCTTTGCGGCCGCGTTCCATGAAGCGCAGTTCGGGAATGACGGCTTCGGCTTCGGCCTGGCTGACGATACCGTCCGTGTCGACGTCTTCCACGTTGAAACCGGGGAGATAGGTGCGGGCCTCGGTGACGCTGAGCACGCCATCACCGTCGGCATCGGCGTCGCCGAAGAAGGCGTGGCCGGTGTTGCCCTGGAACAGCAGTTCCTGTTCACGTGGATCAGGTTCGTGCGGCTGGGGCAGGGAGGTCGGCGGTGCCGGCGGTTCCTCGAGGTTTTCGGGGTTGTTGCGTACGTCGTTGTCGCGGATGTCCTGCGCTTGGGCGCCCAAGGTGAGTGCCAGCAGTGCTGCGGTGGCGGCAAGGCCAAGTGGGTGCTTCATGTCGTCCTCCTCGTTTCGCGTTCTCACTCAGACCAGAGCAAGCGCCGTGCCCGGAGTGGTTAGTCTTTTGAATTCAAAAGCTTGGATCGGAGGACAACGGCAAGAACAGGAGCTCGACTGGAAATTCCTGCCGGGACGGCATGTCAAATTTGCAGTGGGCGGTGGATCGGCAGAAGGGAGGTGGCCGGCGTGTAGGACTGCGAGTCAGGGCTGCTGGTAGGAGTGTTCACGGAACCAGAGATTGGCAGCCCATTTTTCGCCGGCAAGGACGGGCAAGGCGCGGTGCAGGCTCTGGGGATGGCGGATGTTGGTGCCGGGCTGGCAGTTGTGGAACAGGAGGAGGTTGCCGGGGAGGGGGCGGATTTGCAGGTCCAACTTGGGAAAGGCGGTGGCACCGCCACCTTCGACGTAATTGAGATAGAGAAGCGCGGTGACGAGGCGTTGGCCGCCGCGGGCCATGCAGCGGTCGCCGCGTTCGGTGCCGGCTTCCCAGCCATCGTAGTGGGCGCGGTATTCCTGGCCGGGACCGTAGTACACCACCTGGAAGGCTTCGGCGTGGCTGAGGGGCAGGCCGACCAGGCGTGCGATGCGCTGTGCGAGGCTCTTGATCAGCGGATCGTGGTCATGGCTCACCCAGCAATTGCTGCCGCTGCGTCCCTCACTGATGTAGCCGCCCACCGCGCCCGAGACCTTGGCGGGAGCGAGCCGTTCGAAGGCCGCTTCGCGTAGCGCCGCCAGTTCTTCCTGGCTGGCGTAATCCTCGAACAGCCAGATGCTCGGGTCTTCGCACAGCGCCTCGCCATCGGGGTACCGACGTGGCAGTTCCGTCAGGTCGATGGGTTCGGTCGAAGCCTTATGTGCAGGGCGCGCCTGCATCGTTCGTCTCCCTTGGGGTGCTCACGCGTAACACTTCGGCACGCGCGTGGTGATGCTGGAGGTGAGGTTGTAGGACAGCACACCCGTGTGTGCCGCCACTTCATCCAGTGAGATCGTATTGCCCCACAATTCCACCGGCATGCCAAGCTCGGCTTCGGGAATGTCGGTGAGGTCGATCGCCATCATGTCCATCGACACACGTCCCAGCGTGCGCGTGCGCTTGCCCATCACCGCCACCGGCGTGCCATTGGGGGTGGTGCTGGGATAGCCATCGGCATAGCCGCAGCTGACGGTACCGACGCGGGTCGGCCTGTCGCAGATGAACTGCGAGTTGTAGCCGATGCTGTCGCCGGCCTGATGTTCCTTGATGCTGATGAGGCGCGCCTGCAAGGTCATCACGGCTTTCAGATCGAAGGCTTCGCGTCGACGACTTGCATCGCTCCACGCGAAGGGCGAGCTGCCGTAGAGCATGATGCCCGGACGATTCCAATCGGCAGCGCAGTCGAGTGCGAGCAGGCCCGCCGAAGACGCGATGCTGCGTTCGCACCAGGGCACTTCCGCGTGCGTGTGGGCGAAGGTCGAAAGCTGTTTGGCATTCAAGGCGGCGCTGGGATCGCTGGCGCTGGCGATGTGGGTCATCAGCACCACGTTCTTCACCCAGGGTTGCGCGCGCAGGCGCTGCGCCAAGGCGATGGCTTCGGTGGGTCTAAGACCCAGACGGCCCATGCCGCTGTCCAACTTCAACCACAAGGTGAGCGGATGTGCTGGAGCGCGTTTCGCGACCGCCTGTTCCAATAAATCGAGATCCGCATTGCGGTGCACCAACACCTGATAGTTGTGCTGCAGCACCAGCGGCAGATCCGCCGGGCCGATGATGCCCTGCAGGATCAGTATGTCCTTGCTCGCGCCACCGAGCCGCAGACGTTCCGCTTCTTCGACGTCCGTCACCGCATACATGTCAGCGTCGGAAAGGGCCTCGGCCACGGGAATCAACCCGTGACCGTAGGCGTTCGCCTTGACGACCGCCACGACACGCTGCCCCTTGGCATGGCGTCGTGCGATGCCAAGGTTGTGTTTCAAAGCGTCGAGGTCGATTACGGCTTGAATGCGATGCGGCAGCGTGTCTTGCAAGGCTCCGCTCCCAAGGTGTGAAACAGAGTTAGTCACCATACCCGCCAGGCGGCGGACCTCCACTCATCGGCATGAAGTTTTCGAAGCGGGTGTGGCGGCCGATGAAGCTGAGGTTCACGGTGCCGATGGGACCGTTACGCTGCTTACCGATGATGATTTCTGCCACACCTTTGGTTTCCACGCGTTCCGGGTCGTATACCTCGTGGCGGTACACGAACATGATGACGTCGGCGTCCTGCTCGATCGCGCCCGACTCACGCAGGTCGGACATCACGGGGCGTTTGTTGGGACGCTGTTCGAGGCTACGGTTGAGCTGCGACAGTGCGATCACCGGGCAATTGAATTCACGCGCGATCAATTTCAACGAGCGCGAGATTTCCGAAATCTCACCGGTACGGTTTTCGGAAGAACCCTTGATCTGCATCAGCTGCAGGTAGTCGACCATGATCAGGCCGAGGTCGCCGCGTTCGCGCACGATGCGGCGGGCACGTGAACGCATCTCGCTGGGGCTGAGGCCCGAGGTGTCGTCGATGTAGAGCGGACGGTTGCGCAGTTTCGCCACCGCCATGCTGAGCTTGTCCCAGTCTTCGTTTTCCAGCTTGCCGTTACGCATGCGCGTGGCGTCGATGCGGCCGATGGAAGACAGCATACGGATCACCAGGCTGTCGGCCGGCATCTCGAGGCTGAATACGAGCACCGGCTTGTCGTAGTGCATCACCGCATGCTCGACCAGGTTCATCGCGAAGGTGGTCTTACCCATCGAGGGACGACCGGCGACGATCACGAGGTCGGCCGGCTGTAGGCCCGAGGTCATCTCGTCGAGATCCTTGAAGCCGGTGGACAGGCCGGTGATGTTGCCTTGCGATTCGAACAGTTTTTCGATGCGGTCGACCGCGGACTTGAGAATCGGGGTGAGCGGTTGCGGGCCGCCGTCGCTGGGGCGCTCATCGGCGATGCGATAGACGGCCTGTTCGGCGGCGTCGAGCAATTCGGCGCTGCTGCGACCTTCGGGGTTGTAACCGCTTTCGGCGATGCTGTGACCGACCGAGATCAGGCGGCGCAAGGTGGCGCGTTCCTTGATGATCTGCGCATAGGCCACCACGTTCGCCGCACTTTGCGTGTTGGTGACGAGTTCGCCCAAGTAGTCGACGCCGCCCGCTTCCTGCAATTGGTTCGATGCAAGGAGCGCTTCGCTCAAGGTGATCACATCGATCGGCTTGCTGGCGCTGGCCTGGGCCGACATGGCCTCGAAGATCACGCGATGCTCGCGGCGGTAGAAGTCGCTGGCGAGCAGTACTTCACTCACGGCGTCCCAGCGGCTGTCGTCCAGCATGAGGGCACCGAGCACGGCCTGTTCCGCCTCGATGGAATGCGGCGGCACTTTGAGTGTGGTGATCTTTTCCTGGGGAGCGGTTTCGGACATCGCGGTGGATTGGTTGCGCCGGCTTTCTGCCGGTGGGACCGGCAATACTACAGGGCCGGGGCCTTCAAGAAAAATGGCGATTCGCCACAGCAGCACGAAGGGGCATCCCGTGCGCGCTGCTGTGGCGCTTATCCATTGATTTGCAAGGCTCGATGTCTTTCAAGGCAGCAGGGGTGGCGACGTGATCGGGAGCGCGGTGTCACCGTAGGCGCAATAAATGGGCTTGCCGGGGTCAGGTCCGTTCAATGTTGAGTTGCGGCAGGGAGCGGGAGGACCGCTGACCAGAGAGGCACGCAGCTCGAAGGTGTCATCCCCGTGCCCCAGGACGCTCAGCGAGTAAAGCGCATCCAGCGTCGTGCACACGTCCTCACCAAAGCCACAGTCGATGCTGGGCACCACCACTTCGCGTAGCCAGGTTCCGGAAGCGCTGCGGGTGCCGATCGCGCTGCCATCCTCTGTCCATCTGTCCCCCAACTGGGCCGCGAAATGTTCGTAGAGCGTGCCGGCGTCGTGGCCAGGTGCGACCACGGTTCTGCGCCAATTGCGCTCGAAACGCAGGCTGTCACTGAGAACGAGGGTCAACCCGCCGATGTCCCAATCCTCCGTAAGGGCGCCTGCAGGCACTGATAGCCTGGGGAAGATCGAGTTCATGAGCATCAGGAGCGCTTCGCGCGTGTAGCTCTGTCGCATCAGCTCGGCACAGTCGGGAGTGTTGTCGCCGTAGCCATGCCTGTTGAGCGAAAGAGCCAACTTGGCGCCGCCATGCTCCCGTTCGCCCAATCGCAGTGAGAGAGTCCCGTACGTGTCGTGGCAGAGCTTGGCAGTTCGGTGGGAAGCATCTCCCTGATTCTCAACCAACTGCCAGCCATCTCCCAGCAAGAGTGGCGCGAGCGCCGAGGTGAGTTCCGCAACGCTGGCAGGGCTGTACAGCAGAACATCCGTGCGGGAGATGCGATCGATGCTGCCCACCAGTTGCAGCCCAACGTCGGGTTTCAGCTCTGCAAGTGGGAAATCATCCGGCAGGCTGCTGTAGTACGAGCCGCCCGAGCCGAATTCGTCGATCAGTGCCTGCGGCACCAATCCATTCGGAAATGCCGTGGCAGCCTGGGCGAGGTTCGATTGGGAGAGAGCCAGCAGGCCGGCGAACAGCAGCATTTTCTTCATGACTTTCCTTCCTATCGGTATGGCGAGCAGCGAGGTGAGGCGCGTCCTCACCTCTGCGGCCTACGCCGAGCCCGATTGGATCACGGCGCGACGGTTTCCAGGAAGATGCATGGCGACTGCTGACCTTAGAAACCGAAAGGGAGGCCGTGGATTCCGAGCCGGGGTGGAACCACGGGCACGCCGTCGATGCGGTAACCAATGATGCCCGGAATGGAGGAGCACTCGTTCGCGAGCGGTGTGAGGGAGCGAGCGGGACGGGTCGGGTTGCCGTGCTCCTGCATCACCAGCGATATCTGGTAGTGGTCGTCGCCATGATCGATCAAGGTGAGCGTGGCGACGAGCGACAGCTCCTCCGGTGTCGCACTGCCCTGCGGGATGGTCCTGAACCACACACTGCTCGCGGCATGCCGCGTCTTGTTCTTCTTGTGGGACAAGGCGGGGATGCACGGTGCCTTCACGCCGAACGAGAAGGCACCGTGCGAACGACTCAGAAACCGGGGGAAATACCGCGGATGCCGAGTTCAGGAACGATGATGGGCTGATTGGCCGGCGGGTTGACCATGAGAGGTGCAGGAGCACCGGTCTGCATTTTCATGTCGACTTCGTAGTGGTCGTCACCGTGGGAAATCACGGCGACGAACAGAACGAGCTCGGCGTCTTCCAAGTCCTCCAGCGGCGGTTCATCGAATTCGACGGTACGGATCCACACGCTGCTGGCAGTGCTGGTACCAGTGCTGCCGGTGTCTTCTTGCCAACCCGCGGCTTCGAGTTGTGTTGCGATTTCGCCGTGCAGTGTGAGCAGGCTGGTGTTCTCGATTTCGAATATCCCCTCGCGGTTGAGTTCGATGTGATACGGCGGGCCGCCTACACCATTCAGTCCGCGCGCGACGATTTGTCCGCCTGGCAATTCCACGACCGGAAACACTGCGTTCATCTGCTCGAAGAGCTTGATGATCGAGCCCCTGTTTCCAATCTCGCTTTCGCATTCACGTTGGCCCGATGCCGCCGGCACGTGGAATAGGGTGGCGAAAAGTCGTGAACCATCCTCCGCGTCGCGCGCATTCAATGTCAGATTGCCGATTTCGTCGTGACAAAGTTCGGCAGTGCGATTGGTGTGATCACCGCTGGTCTGCACCACTTTCCAACCTGCATCCAACAAGGCGGGTGCCAGGGCGTTGGCGACTTCGGCCGCGCTGTGTTCGCTGCGCAGCAATACCCGGCTGGATTGCGGATAGGGTTGCGCGGTGCCGATGAGTTGCAGGTTGATGCCAAGCTCGAGAGTGGCGAGAGGATAGTTGTCGGGAAGGGTGGTGTAGAACTTCGCGTTGGGATTGCCGATCAATTCCGCCACCAACTCGGCAGGAACGAGTCCATCCGGAAATTCGGTGGCCGCCTGCACGGCTGTGCCGAGGGTGAGTAGCGCGAAACAGCCTGCGGTCAGGAGAGCGTTCTGTCTTTTCATTTGTACTGCCCCTTCTTGTGAGTTTTTTTCGTGGGTCGCCGAACTATACGGAAGAGCTCATGCTAGTCCAATGCTGGCATCGAGTTGGCACGCGCTTACAGCTTGGGACGAACAGTTGGTCATCATGCGTGCCTTCGGTCTAACGCAGCAGCATTGGTTGTGTCTACAGGCCTACGAGGTTGATGCTGCGACGCTGAGAGCGACGAAGCAGCGACGCCGACAGCTAATGCTCGAATATTGGGCTCCGAGCGCTGATGAAGGTGGAGAAATGCAGTGCCTTCACGCCAACGAGTAGGCACTGTACGGCTGACTCGGAAACCAGAAGCAATGGCGCAGCGTAGGACGATGCTCAAACCTCTACGCTCATCGACAATCGATTTCAGGGGAGCGCGCCTTTGCTCATCGTGCGCAAAGACGCATGCGGCCAGCGAGTGAAAATTAACGCGCTCGAAGCGGGCCGACTTGGCCCAGCGTGCACTGTAGGGAGCTCGTGGTACAGACCGCGCTAATTAACTGTTTGCGAACGGTTTGTGGTGGCGTTAAGAAAAGTTAAACACCACGTGCCGTCACGATTCGACGTTAAGAAAAACGCTTGGATGAGCTCGGAAGTGCTGCAACAATTCAGCACCTTCAAGTTTGTGAAGAGATCCATGATCGAGCCCGACGAACTAAGGGCGCTGTGTCAGCGCATCATTCAGAGCGGAGAACTTGGCCGCTCGAAGACCTATGCGGCGATTCTGGAATATCTGGCCGAGCAAGCCATTGCCGGCAACACACCGAAGGAAGTGGCGATCGCCATGGACGTGCTCGGTCGCGACAGCGACTTCGACGTCGGCAAGGACTCCATCGTCCGCGTCCACATCTATCACCTGCGCAACAAGCTGAACGCCTACTACGCGCGCTTCGGCCGCGACGAGGTGTGGCGCATCGACATCCCCAAGGGCCAGTACATGCTGGTCACCACGCGCAACGAGGAAGCGCGCGAGCGTAACGAAGAAGACGGCGCCGAAGCGCTTTCCATGGAGCGTCCCCGCGATCGCAAGACCTGGTTGGCTATCGGCCTCGCCTGTGTGGCAATCGTGTTGCTGGTGGCGAATCTGCTACAGGAGCGCCCGGATGCAGAGGTCCTCGCGAACCCTCTGGCGACCAGCCGTCTGTGGCGGCCGCTGCTCGACGATCAACTGCCGATCCTGATTCTGGTGGGCGACTACTACATCATGGGCCAGGTCGATGAGGACGGCGACGTGGTGCGCATGGTGCGCGAGTTCGACATCAACTCCCGTACCGATCTTCTGACCGCGCAACGCGAGGGGAAGGGACACGACTACATGAATCTGGACCTCAGTTACGTGCCCACGAGCGTGGCGCCTGCGTTAATGCAGGTGTTCAAGGCCCTGGGCGCCGACACCGTTTCCCGTCGAGTGCAGATCAAGATGATGAGTGAGTTCAACACCACAGACCTCGTCGGACGTCACGTCATCTATCTCGGGTACCTCAGTGGTCTGCAGAGTCTGACGGATCTGACCTTTGCGGCATCCGGCCTCGCTTTTGGTCTCACCTACGACGAACTCTACGACCTCGACAACGAAAAGCTCTACACGAGTTCTTCCGGTCTTTCCGTCGGCGACAACAACTATCGTGACTATGGCATGCTCTCGACCTTCCCGGCGCCCGCTGGCAATCAGCTGGTGATCATTGCGGGCACGCGCGATGAAGGCTTGATCGCGTTGGCAGAGGAAGTGGCTTCACCTGCGGGACTGCAGGCGCTGGAAGATGGCCTGGAGGATCAGACCGGCAACGCCTACGAGGCGCTCTATGAAGTGCTCGGCTTCGACAACACCAACTTCGATGCGAAGCTCGTGTATCGCCAGATGCTCGACACGCAGGTGCTGTGGGAAAGCCGCCTGATGGGGCCGCAGTAAACGGCAGGGGGTCGAAAACTGCAGAAACGAAAAAGGGAGCCTCGGCTCCCTTTTTCGCATGGTTCCAACTTATTTGGCCGGAACGATGTTCAGCTTGATGGTGGTGGTCACTTCGCTGCCGAGATCCAGCGTGATCTCGTACTCGCCGACTTCGCGCAGTGCGCCGTTCGGCAGCAGTACTTCGCTCTTCTCGACCTGATGGCCTGCGGCGGTGACGGCCTCGGCGATGTCGCGGGTGCCGACGGAGCCGAACAGTTTGCCTTCGTCACCAGCGTTGGCTTCGATGGTCACTTCCAGACCGTTCAGAGCAGCGCCACGAGCTTCGGCCTTGGCGATTTTCTCGGCAGCGATCTGCATCAGCTCGGCTTTGCGAGCTTCGAAATCGGCCAGGTTTTCCTTGGTGGCCGGGATGGCTTTGGAATAGGGGAACAGGAAATTACGAGCGTAGCCGGCACGAACGCTGACCTTGTCGCCCACGTTGCCCATGCGGCCCACTTTCTCCAACAGAATGACTTCCATCGTGTACCTCGATCTTTTCTAAATGGTTCGTTTGTAGCGACGGCGGAAATCCACCACGCTGTCAGCAAATCCCAACATCACCAGGACGTGCGGTGCTACCAGCAGTACTACATAGGCCAGTACCAGCCAGAGCGTGCCCGCCTTGCGGTCTGCCACCATTGCATGCGTGACGGCCAGACCGGTGAGGATGGGGGCCAGGCAAAGCAGGATTACCCAATCCTCGAGGCCGGCCACTCCGGCCAGGCCTCCAAGCACCAGCGCAAATAGCGCCAGCATCACCCGCGTATCCAGCCTGAGCGCATGAAACTCGGCTCGGAACCCGCCGGGGTTGTACAGCATGGCCTGGTAGTACCGGGCCACAATCAGGACCACGATGAACACGAGGGCGTGGTAGGCCCCGTAATAACTCAGCAGGCGTTCGGTGAAGCCTTCCGCCGTGGCAGGGACCAGTTCGCCATCCTGCAACAACATGGGCGAAGCTCCCTGACTCTGCATCATCGTCAGTAGTTCACCGACCGCTTCGCGCAGCGACTCGACGTATGTCACCTGCCAGTCGAGGCTCAGCTGCAGCGCAAAGCCCAGTGCGGTCGCGGCCAGGATGACGCGTGGCCAGGAGCCGGTACTGCGCAGCAGATAGGCCAAAGGCACCATCGCCACCAGCGCGAACGCCACCGTGGTATCGCCCGAAACCCAGCGCAAGGCTGCCGGCAAGAGTGCCCACAGCAACACCATCAAGCCTGCCTGCAACCCTCTGCGTAGTATCACCAGCGCCACGATCGAGGCGCTCAGAAGGTTCAGGATCGGGATCAACCCCACCAGCACCGCGGAAATAACCGCCTGGCGCCGGCCGCTCATGATGTACTCGGCCAACCCGCGCATGGGACCGAGCGCCGTACTTAAACTTCGTGCGAATCCGTGTACGGGATCAAAGCCAGGTAGCGGGCCTGCTTGATGGCAGTGGCCAGCTGACGCTGATAACGTGCTTTGGTGCCGGTGATACGGCTGGGCACGATCTTCCCGGTTTCGGAGATGTTGGCCTTGAGGATTTCAAGGTCCTTGTAGTCGATGTGTTCGATGCCTTCCGCGGTGAAGCGGCAGTACTTGCGGCGACGGAAAAAGCGCGCCATGGTCGATCTCCTCTAGATATTCGGTGCTGTTATTCGCTGTCAGCGGCAGATTCCGCTTCGGCGTCATCGGATTCTTCAGCAGCCGCGCTGGCTTCTTCTTCGGCGCGCGCGCGCTGTACGGCGCGGGCCTTACGCTCGCGGTTTTCGTTCTCAGCCTTCTGGATCGGCGAGATCTCGGTGATGGCGCGGTCGCGCTTGATCACCAGGCTGCGAATGATGGCGTCGTTGTAACGGAAGATGGAAGTCAGCTCGTCCAACACATCCTGGCCGCACTCGATGTTCATCAGAACGTAGTGAGCCTTGTGGACTTTGTTGATCGGATAAGCCAGCTGGCGACGGCCCCAGTCTTCCAGACGGTGCACGGCACCACCGGAATCCTTAACCATCTTGGTGTAGCGATCGATCATCCCGCCAACCTGTTCGGATTGGTCAGGATGCACCATGAACACTATTTCGTAGTGGCGCATTGAAGCTCCTCGCGGTTTAGTAGTCTCCCGACCAATCCGCATTGAGGCGGACGACGGTGAGACAAGGAGTTAGGCAGGGACGGAGTCCGTCGACTGCAGAAAAAGAGGCGGCATTCTATAGAGCAAGGGTGTCAAGCGCAAGCTTAGGCCCGGGCGTTCCGGCTGTAGGATGCCGCCAACCGCTGTAAACTACCGGCCTTTTGCACGGAATCAGTTTACTTCCAGCGGTTGTGCTGCTGTTCCAGCAGCTGCCCTTTCCTTGGACGAACTATGCTCAAGCTACACGGCTCTTCCTTCAGCAATTACTACAACATGCTCCGGCACGCGCTTCTGGAGAAGGGTTTGCCCTTCGAGGAAGTGGAACGACGTCCGAGCCAGGATCCCGAGTTCCTCGCTCGCAGCCCGATGGGCAAGGTACCTGTGCTCGAAACCGAGGAAGGCTTTCTCACCGAAACCACCGCCATCTTCGAGTACCTCGATGAGCGTCATCCCGAGCGTCCTCTGTTTCCACGTGAGCTCTTCGCTCGCGCGCGCGTGCGGCAGTTGATCAAGACCCATGAGCTCTATGTGGAATCGCCGGCGCACATGCTGATCCTCGCCGTGTTCGGTCGCCAACTGCCGGCGCATGTACTCGAGCACAGCCAGGTTGCCACCAAGCGTGGTCTTGCCGCCGTCGCCCGTTTGGCGCGGTTCTCGCCCTGGGCCATTGGCAGCGAATTCACCTTCGCCGACATCTTCATGTTCCACTCCTGCGCGATGAGCAATCATCTGACCAAGTTGGTCTATCAGTGGGATCTATTGCAGGAAGTGCCGGGACTCGCAGAGTGGTACGCGCGCGTCGCCGAGCGTGAGCATGCGCACAAGATCCTGCAGCAATTCGACGCGGCCATGGCCGCGATCAGCGCCAAACAAGGGGCGAAGGCCGAGGCAGCGGGAGGCGCCAATAAATGAAGAACGAAGAGCAGGGCACACAGGTGCTCGATCAGGTACTGGCGCGCGTCGTCGCACCGGCGGCAACGAAGGTCGCCAAAGGTGCGAGCACCACGCGGCGCGAAAGCTCTGCTCCCGACAAGGCCAAGGCTGGACGCGATCACGTCGATGCCATCAATCAGCTGTTCGCCGAATTCGAATTGGCCTACCACAACCAGTTCCACAAAGCCTATGGCCAGGAAGGCAGCTTGGCGCTCGCCAAGAAACATTGGTTGGGTTGTCTCGTGGACTTCACGCCCGAAGTGATCGTGCGTGCGGCGCGACATCTGGTGAAAACGCAGGAATTTCTGCCGACGCTCGCCACCGTGGTCGCTGCCTGCGAAAACGCCCCTGCCTTGTTCGGCTTGCCGACGGCGCGAGCCGCTTACGTCGAAGCCTGCTGCAAGCCGGAACCGAAAGCGGCCCAGCAGTGGTCACATCCTGCGGTGTATCTGGCGGGACGGGAAACGGGTTGGTACGAGCTCGCGTCTGAAACGCAGGATGCCATCTTTCCACTCTTCGAACACAACTATCAGCAGTTCTGCCAGCGTGTGATGCGCGGCGAGAAGCTCGATCTGCCGGTGGTGCAGGCCCTGACGCCCGGTGTGGCAACTCCGCTCAGCCCGGAGGAAAACAAGGCCAGGCTGGCGGAGTTGCGTCGCAAGTTCGATCTTTAGTCCTACCAACTGAAGTTGACGCTGATGTTGTAGCGGCGACCGTACTGATCGTAGGTGTTGTTGGTCCATCCGAAGATCGGCGGTTCGCGGTCGAACATGTTCTGTACGTTCAGCGCCAGCGTCCACGTTGCGCCGCTG
This sequence comes from uncultured Gammaproteobacteria bacterium, assembly GCA_937898685.1. Lineage (GTDB taxonomy): Bacteria > Pseudomonadota > Gammaproteobacteria > Pseudomonadales > Pseudohongiellaceae > CAILUG01. The sequence continues at coordinate 91,846 of CALEJT010000049.1, forward strand.
TTCAACTCACCGTTGTAGGCCACTCTGCCGTTGAACCAGGTCATCGAGGCGACGGTGTTGTCGTCCACCTGGATCCCTTCGCGCCATTGTGCGGCTGCATCGCGGAATACTGAATCGATGAACTGCGCCTGCAATTGGAACGAGAAGTTGTCGAAGAAGTAGGTGCCCGTGAGGTTTGCCGTCAGATCCGGCATGCCGAGGAAGCCCGCCTTGTCGAGCGGCGCTGCATTGGGCGCGGTGTCGGAACGTTCGAAGGTGCGGCCGGCCAGCCAACGCAGCGAGATCGTTTCTGCGTGGTCGGCGAAGAAATCGACTTCCCTGCGATAGGCCAGCTCGAAATCCATCCCGCGCGTACGTGCCGCTGCAACGTTGAGGAACACGTCGCGCACCTGCGTCACTCGATTCGTTTCCGGATCACGTGTGATCAGGTTGCACAGTTGTGCTGAATTGGTCTGCGAACACTCGTTGATTATGCGCTGTGCCGTCAGTCGCGCCACCGCGCCCTTGATGTCGACGTCGTAGAAGTCTACCGACATCGACAAGCCTTCGAGCACCGGCAGGAACGAGGGCTGATACACGAAGCCGATCGTCTTCGTATCCGCATATTCCGGTGCGAGATCGGGGTTGCCGCCGCGGATGGTGTTGATCAGTGTGGATTCACCAGCAAACTGCGGGTCGATGATGGTTTCACCCGAACCCTGCGCGTCGAACAATTCCGCAAAGCTCGGCTCACGCACGTCGCGCGACTTTGCCAGGCGCAAACGCAGATCGTTGAAGAGCTGGATGCTCGCGCCGATCTTCCAGCTGTCGATGGCGCCACTGCGGTCGTAGGTGGAGCGACGGAAGGCGTAGTCGGTGTCCAAGCGACGATTGCCTTCACTCGATTCCCAGATCGGAACGTTCACCTCGGTGAACCATTCCCATACGTCGGTCTGGCCGCCGATCTTCGGAATCCCCGAGAACAGGTTCAGCGCCGTACTGGTGGAGAAGCCTGGCCCCAGGCCGCGAATGCCGAGAGAAGGTACGTTCACCATCGGGCCCAAGAGGTCGACGTCGAGCGGTGTGGCGCGAGTGATGAACTGTTGATCGCGCCAGGTCACGCCGCCGGCGAAGCCGATGGGACCGGCGCCCCAGCCTTCATGCAGTTGCCCCGTCACCAGGATTTCCGCGAAGTCCTGATCCACGTAGCCAATATTGAAACGATCGGTTCCGACATAGTCGATCGCTTCCTGACTCATGTTTCCGCTGCCGAGATAGTTGAACGGCACACACTCAGTGATGGCGCGCGGTTCGACCGGATAGGGCAGCGGTTGTGTGTTGCCGGGCACGCCGGCAGGGATGTAGGGATTGAGCGGCACGTTGGAAATGCGTCCCGCCACCGAGGCCGCCAATTGTTCGAGTGTGGGGTTGTACAGATTCACGCGGCATACGATTTCGCCGGTTTCGGGATGCCGCACGGCATCCATGCCGAGCTGGGCACGGTCGACCTGCAAGAGTTCGTACGCGGTGGAGTTGCGTTTCGATTCGCCACGCTGCCAGGTCGCACGCAGATCCCAGTTGTCGCTGATTTCCCAGTCGACACCGAAGCTGTACTGCCACTGTGTGAACACGTTCTTGCCACGCCGTGTGGAACCGAGTTCCGGACGACCAGGGAATTGTTGACTGGTCTTGTGCACGGCGATCTCGGTCAGACCATATTGCTGCATGATCTGGCGCACTTCTTCGGGCAGGAAGGCGTTGTCGATGGCGATGCGTGGTGCGAAGTTGTCGGTGTAGCTGAAGTTGGCGTTGTTGGAAGTGTCGTTGGATTCGGTGCGGCCGATGATGATCTGAGTGAAGCCGGTGATCGTATCGGTGAACTTGAACTGAGCACCGAACAAACTCGAACGCGACACCACCTCCATGCCGGAAGGACCTTGCGCGGTGGTCAGATAGTTGATGTCCGCCTCCCGGCCTCCGGACAAGGTCTGTGTACTGCCGGGTGTACCGGGTAGCGCAGCGAGATCGCCGAAGTCGTAGGGTTCGAGACGGGAACCATCGAGACTGAACTTCATCCAATCGAGCGGTGTGTTGGTGCCGCGGATGAGACCAGTGGGGGAGCCCGTGAGCGAAGTGACGTTGCGCATCGTGAGTCGTTGTGGCCCGGCTTCACAGTAGACGTTGACGCGACAACCGGCCGCCACCCATGCCGGGTTCGTGACATAACCCCACTGCTCCTTGGTGCTGGACCAGCGTTCCTTGTCGGGCTGAATCTCATCGATGTGGCGCGCTTCGAGCGAGCCGATCAGATGCAGGCGATCGTCGAAGAAGCCCTTACCGCCAGCGATGGAAAATTCATACTGTTTGCCGGTGCGCTCGTACTCATGCATGCCGGTGCCGGCGCTGATCTTGAGGCCCTCGAACTCGCGATCGAGTACGAAGTTCACCACGCCACCCAAGGCATCGGCGCCATAGGCAGCGGAAGCGCCACCCGTCACCACGTCCACGCTGCGCATCAGCGCGGTGGGAAACATGTCGATGTTCACCGTGCCGCGTTTGTCGGTGGGAACCACGCGTGCACCGTCGAGCAGTGTCAGCGTGCGCGAAATACCGGCACCCGTCGAAGCGCTGTTCAGGTTGCGGATGTTCAGCGCGCCGGGGCCGCCAGAACCCACCGAGGGGTTGCCACCATCACCACGTTGCGGCGAACCGTTGTTGAAGAACTGGGGAAGACGATCGAGTTGTTGCGAGATGGTGCTGCCGGGTTCCTGATCGTAGAGCTCCATGGTGGTCAGCGTGGTGACTGGGACCGGAGTTTCCATGCCCGACAAACGTGTGATGCGACTACCGGTGACGCGTATCTCTTCGACTGCTTGAGATTGATCTGCGTTCTGCGCGCTTGCTGAGTGACTCGTCAAAAGCGCAGCACTTGCAGCTGCGACGGACAGACTCAGCGCCTTCCTTGCAAAACTTCCGAGTACGACTTTCATTCGATTCCCCCCTGGCCGAGGCCGGTTTCCATTGTTGTTGTATCGAACGCGATCGCCGCCGAAGCAATGCTGCGAGTACGACTGTGCGGAACGGTGGCTACGAGAAGAAGGTGTGGATGCGAGGACCTCCATTTTGTTGTGGTGTTGTCATGGAGCACCGACAGCTTGATGTCGGTTGCGCGAGAAACTAGCGACGTCGTTTGTCGAAGTCAAAATGTTGTTGGAGAAGTGCGCGAAAAATCTTGCTTGAGAATGATCAGTAAAAACCAAGCGAAATTTCGTTTTTCCTGCAGCTGTTGCAGGGAAACACTTTGCATCTGCTACCGATCGGTACGGTATGGGTGAAGCGGCGGTGATGTGTGCGGGAAGTGGATCACTGATCCACTTTTTGCAGTTCCGGCGGAGTGGGAACGGGAGGTACGGGTTCGTTTTCGGCGATGACCTGTGGTGAGGGGGTGTAGAACATGCAGCGATTGCGCCCCTCACCCTTGGCATCGTAGAGCGCGATGTCGGCCGCTGTGATCAGCTGCGAGATGTGTTGCATGTCGGGCGTGAGCGTGGCGACACCGATGCTCACCGTGAATCGAATGGTGTGTTTATTGCTGCGCACTTCGAGTTGCTGCATGGCCTCGCGAATGCGCTCGGCGATTTTCATCGCCTGCTCGCCATCGGTTTCGGGAAGCAACACGAGGAATTCTTCGCCGCCGAAACGGCACAGCGTATCGCCGCTGCGCAACATGCTCTTCAAGGATTCGACCAAGGCGACCAGCACACTGTCACCACCATCATGCCCATAGGTGTCGTTGATCAACTTGAAGCGGTCGGCGTCGATGGTAAGGAGCGACAGTGGACGATGATGGCGTCGTGCCGTGGCGAACAGTTTGTCGGCGATGGCCTGGAAGGCACGGCGGTTCAAGGCGCCGGTGAGCGCATCCGCTTCGGCCTGATGTTTGAGGACGGCCTCGGTGGCCTTGCGTTCGGATACGTCGCGGATCACGCCCACGTAGAAAGATTCGGAACCGATCACGGCGTGACCCACCGTCATCTCCAACGTCAGCTCATGGCCATCCTTGTGCAGGCCGGTGACCTCGTTGCCGCCACGCTCGGGTTGCACGGTGCGGCGCGGGTAGGGCGTGTAGAGCGCGCGCTCGTCGGGGCGCAGCAATAACGTCATCGACCTGCCGATCACTTCGTGGTTCTTGTAGCCGAACAATCTCTCCGCGGCCGGGTTGAACTCGAGCACCGTACCCTGATGATCGAGCACCACGATGCCTTCATGCGTGGTGTCGAGGATGGTCTGCAGGCGGCTCAGCGAAGTGAGCATGTTCTGGCGGTTATGGGTGAAGGCGAGGAAGGCGAGGACGATCAGGAGGCTGGCCATGATGCCGCCCACCTGCCAGGTCTGATACTTGGATGCAGGAGCGCTCCAGCCGTCCCGCGGTGCGGCCAGCAGTTCCCAGGTTTGCCCCGGCACCTGGATCGGGATGCGGACCGGGTCATCGCGCATCAGCGCCACATCGCCCCAGAAGGGCGTGAGATCGGCGTCGGAGAGATTGCGCAGCGCGACCCGCAGTTTGGGATCGTCCTCGTACAGGGCGACGGCGTTCAGCACGCCATGGAAGTCCTGCACCAGACTCAGCATGCCCCAATAGGTGCCGTCTTCCATGTAGATGGGCGTGCGGCTGACCAGGTTACGTGCGCCGTCGGGCCGCCCCAGGGGGCCGTCGACGATGGTCTCGCGGCGGTTCATGGCGGCTTCGACGCCGGGCCAGCGGTTGGGGAGGTCGGGGTAGTAGGCCCCGAGCGAGTCTTCGTTGCCGCTCAGGGGGTAGATGTGCGCCACGCGGTTTTCGGGAGCGAGCGCGATGGTGCGGATGTTGCGGCCGAGACGATAGAGTTCCGCGAGCGAGGCATGAATGGCGTCCTCGGGCAGGTCGGGGTAGCTGACGATGGTCGCGGCCAACCCATTGGCCAGGAAGATGTTCGAATTGAGTTCGGTTTCCAGCCGAACCTTGAAGGTCAGGCTTTCCTGCAACACGTCGTTGCGCAGGGCTTCCCGATCGAGCTCGTATTCACGCCCCGTGAGCCACAGCGTGAAGAGCACCAGCACGGCCAAGAGCGCAACGGCTTGCACCAGATGCACTGCGCGCAGGGGCGATTTGGAATGTTTGAATCGATGGGGCATGTCCTGGGGACACTCGGGGCCAGCGCTCAGGGGTATTGGGATCGAAGGGTACAGCGAAACCCTGAGCGATGGGAGTTGGCCGAGCTACGAGCGGCGCTCGCAGGCGGCCGGTGTGCGGGACGGTAATTACCGCCCCGCGGCACGGACATCACGCAAGTTTCTTGTACTTCACGCGCGTCGGTTCGACATCGCCCTTGCGCTTGCGACGATCTTCCTCGTAGTCGGTGTAGTTGCCTTCGTGGAACACCACTTCGCTGTCGCCCTCGAAGGCGAGGATGTGGGTGGCGATACGGTCGAGGAACCAGCGGTCGTGCGACACGACGATGACGGTACCCGGGAAGGCCAGCAGCGCTTCTTCCAGCGCACGCAACGTTTCCACGTCGAGGTCGTTGGTCGGTTCGTCGAGCAGGATCACGTTGGCGCCACGCTTGAGCAGCTTGGCGAGGTGCACGCGGTTGCGCTCACCACCGGAGAGATCGCGCACCAGTTTCTGCTGGTCGGTGCCCTTGAAGTTGAAGCGGCTGACATAGCCGCGCGAAGCGACTTCGTAGGAACCGATCACCAACGTATCCAGACCGTCGGAGATTTCCTGCCACACGGTGTTGTTCGGGTTCAGCTCGTCGCGGCTCTGGTCGACGTAGGCCAGCTGCACGGTTTCGCCGAGCGTGATGCTGCCGCTGTCGGGCTGTTCCTTGCCGACGAGCATACGCAGGAAGGTGGTCTTACCGGCGCCGTTGCCGCCGATGATGCCCACGATACTGCCGCGCGGCACGTTGAAGCTCAGATCGTTGATCAGCACGCGATCGCCGAAGCCCTTGGTGAGGTGATCGACCTCGATGACCTTTTCACCGAGACGCGGTCCCGGCGGAATGTAGAGTTCGAGGGTTTCGTTGCGGGCCTGATATTCCTTCGACTGCAGTTCCTCGAAGCGGGCCAGACGGGCCTTGCTCTTGGCCTGACGACCCTTCGGATTCTGACGCACCCACTCCAGCTCGGCCTTGATGGTCTTGTCGAGCGCAGCCTGCTGACGGGCTTCGACTTCGAGTCGTTTTTCCTTGGCTTCCAGCCATTGGCTGTAGTTGCCTTCGTAGGGAATGCCGTGGCCGCGGTCGAGTTCGAGGATCCAGCCGGCGGCGTTGTCGAGGAAGTAGCGGTCGTGGGTGATGGCCACCACGGTGCCGGTGAAGTCCTTCAGGTAGCGCTCGAGCCAGGCGACCGACTGGGCATCCAGGTGGTTGGTCGGCTCGTCGAGCAGCAGCATGTCGGGATTGGAGATGAGCAGGCGGCAGAGCGCGACGCGGCGCTTCTCACCACCGGAAAGGTGCTTCACCTGCTGGTCCCACGGCGGCAGACGCAGGGCGTCGGCGGCGATTTCCAGCGTGCGGTCGATGTCCCAGCCGTTCACGGCGTCGATCTGACCCTGCAGTTCGCCCTGGCGTTCGAGCAGAGCGTTCATCTCGTCGTCGCTCATGGGCTCGGCGAACTTGTCGCTGATGGCGTTGTACTCGTCCACCAGGTTCTTGATCTCGCGCACGCCGTCTTCGACGTTCTCACGCACGGTGCGGTTCTCGTCGAGCTCCGGCTCCTGCGGCAGATAGCCGATCTTGATGCCCGGCTGCGGGCGCGCTTCGCCAAGGAAATCCTTGTCGACTCCCGCCATGATGCGCAGCAGGGTGGACTTGCCCGAGCCGTTCAGACCCAGCACGCCGATCTTGGCGCCGGGGAAGAAGGAGAGCGAAATGTCCTTGAGGATTTCACGTTTGGGCGGCACGACTTTGCCTACCCGGTTCATGGTGAAGACGAATTGGGCCATAGCTCCTGGAATCTCGGTAAATAAATGAAAGTAGAGTGAAACGATGCGATTCGGCTAAGGGTGTGGTGGCTTCGCAGCTGCGATCAGCTCCGCTGCCACGCGAGCGTCCAGCGGAAGGAAGCGAGCTCAGCGTGAGAGGGTGGCAGGGCCGGGCGAAGTATCGGCCATCCTCACCTGCAAAGGCAAGGAAAGGGCCCTGCGCCCCCACTGTCCCCGGCCCTGAATCCTGTTTCGATCCTATCCATGAGCCAGATCAATCTGCATAAATACAATCAAGTTTTCTAATAGTGGGGACTGCCTACACGGGCGCTGCAGAAAGCCGGCTGGACGCAGGACGACATCGATCTTTGGGAAATCA
>CALEJT010000050.1 GCA_937898685.1 uncultured Gammaproteobacteria bacterium
CGGGCGCTGCAGAAAGCCGGCTGGACGCAGGACGACATCGATCTTTGGGAAATCAACGAAGCCTTTGCCGCGCAGACCTTGTCCGTCATCAAGGAGCTGGCGCTCGATCCGGCGCGTGTGAACGTGCATGGTGGTGCGATTGCGCTCGGCCATCCCATCGGTGCTTCGGGTGCGCGCATTCTGGTGACCTTGCTCCATGCCCTGAAGCACCGAAAGGCCCGTCGCGGCCTTGCCACACTTTGCATCGGTGGCGGCATGGGCATCGCGCTGTGCGTGGAAAGAGTATGAGCGAAATTCTGTTTACGCCCTCTCAGGAATCCATGCAGCGTTCCGCGCTGTGGCGTTTCAGTGCCACCTGCGCGGCTCATCATGGTGGTGAGCCCGGCGACTACGAGGCGCTGCACGCGTGGTCGGTGCGCGATCCCGAGAATTTCTATCGTGCACTGTGGGATGCCCTGGACGTCATCGGCGAGCGGGGAGAGCAGGTATATCGAGCAGGCACTTCCATTCGCGACACCAAACTCTTTCCCCAGGTGCGTCTCAACTACGCGGAAAACCTGTTGCGCGATGCGGACGAGCGTCCGGCGCTCATCGCTTACGGAGACGATGGGCGTCGCCGCGAGATCAGTCGCGCGCAGTTGCGTGACGAGGTCTCACGCATGGTGCAGGCGCTGCGCGCCGAAGGCATCAAGCCGGGTGATCGCGTCGCCGCAATCGTCACGCACGACATCGAAGCGCTGATCGCTTACCTGGCCACTGCTGCAGTCGGTGCCATATGGGCGTCGTGCTCGCCGGACTTCGGACCACAGGCCGCGTCGGATCGCCTGGCACAGTTGGAACCGCGCATTCTGTTGGGCGTGGTGGGCTATCGCTACGGGAATAAAGCGATCGAAATTTCCGCCACGCTGCAGGCCGTGGCGGAAGCTGCGAAGCCGCAGCGTGTGGTGCTGTTCGGCGAAGTGCCCCCGGCGCTGCGTGGTTTTCCGAGCACGAGCTTCAGGGATTGGTTGGCGCCTTATTCACCGAATGAAATCGTCTACGAACGTCTCGGCTTCGATGCGCCGCTGGTAGTGCTCTTTTCTTCCGGTACCACCGGAGCGCCCAAGGGCATCGTGCATTCGGCGGCAGGTTTGCTGTTGCAGCATAAGAAAGAACTGCTGCTGCACTGTGACCTGCGTCCCGGCGAGCGCTTCTTCTATTACACGACCTGTGGCTGGATGATGTGGAACTGGCAGGTGAGCGGTCTCGCGGCAGGCGCCACGCTCGTCAGCTACGACGGCAATCCCTTCCATCCGGCGCCGGCTGCGCTCATCGACCTGATCGATGCCGAAGACATCGCGGTCTTCGGCGTCAGCGCCAAATATCTGGATGTGTGCCGCAAGACCGGCCTGTGTCCGCGCGAGACGCATCGGCTGCACTCCCTGCGCCTCGTTCTCTCCACCGGTTCGCCTTTGCTCCCGGAAAACTTCGACTACCTCTATCGCGACTGGAAGGCGGAGGTGGATTTGGCTTCCATCTCGGGCGGCACCGACATCTGCGGCTGCTTCGTCGGTGGCAATCCGCTGTTGCCGGTGCGTCGTGGTGAACTCAAGTGCGCCATGCTGGGCATGGACGTCGATGTGGTCGATGAACAGGGCAGGCCGCTGCGCGGCGAGCGCGGTGAGCTCGTGTGTCGCAATGCCCACCTGACGGTGCCGCTCCAGTTCTGGCGCGACGAGGGCGGTGAACGTTTCCACAAGTCCTATTTCACGCGTCTGCCGGGGATGTGGGCCCAGGGCGACTTCGCCTCGCGTCAGGAGTGGGGCGGTTTCATCATCCACGGCCGTTCGGACACCACGCTCAACCCCGGTGGGGTACGTATCGGCACGGCCGAGATCTACCGTCAGGTCGAAACCATCGACGCAGTGGAGGAGGCGGTGGTCGCGGGGCAGGACATCGACGGGGATCAGCGCGTGATCCTGTTCGTGCGGTTACGGCCGGGCAAGGTGCTGGATGCCGAGCTCCGCGAGGAGATCCGGCGCCGCATTCGCACCGGTGCCAGCCCGCGTCACGTGCCGGCCCTGATCGTCCAGGTGCAGGCGATCCCGCGCACGCGATCGGGCAAGATCTGCGAAAGCGCCGTGCGCGAGATCATCAATGGCCGCCCGGTGCGTAACGTCGACGCGCTGGAGAATCCCGAAGCCTTGAATCTCATCGCGGCGGCCATGGCTCCGGCGCTGTCCGCGCAAACGGCTTGTCAGTAGGTCGCCTGCTGCGTGCAGGCGACACCTCCGGCTTTTCTCGTTGTAAATCAAGGCTGTTACTTGACCGCTGTACAGCTTTCGGCCACGCCGAGGCTGAATCGGGACATAAAAGTTGGGGGATATTCGGGTAGAATGCCGCCCGCAATCTTTTCCTTTCACCTAGAAGCAGTCCATGACAAGCAGTGCCCGACGCTAGACGGCGGGCTCGATCGAGGAATCCATGCTCAGCAAATCCATGACCATCGCCGGCTTCGACGATGAGCTGGCGAACGCCATCGCTCAGGAAGCTACCCGCCAGGAAGACCACATCGAACTCATCGCATCGGAGAACTACGCCAGCCCCCGCGTACTGGAAGCGCAGGGCAGCGTGCTCACCAACAAATATGCAGAGGGCTATCCGGGCAAGCGCTACTACGGTGGCTGCGAATTCGTGGACATCGTGGAAAACCTCGCGATCGAGCGTGCCAAGGCGCTGTTCAAGTGTTCCTTTGCCAACGTGCAGCCGCACTCCGGCTCGCAGGCCAACGCCGCCGTCTACTCCGCGCTGCTCAAGCCCGGTGAAACCCTGCTCGGCATGAGCCTGGCCCATGGTGGTCACCTGACCCACGGCGCCGGCGTGAGCTTCTCGGGCCGGGTGTACAACGCCATTCAGTACGGCCTCGATCCCAACACCGGCGAGATCGACTACGCGGAAGTCGAGAAACTGGCGCTGCAGCACAAACCGAAAGTGCTGGTGGCCGGCTTCTCCGCCTACTCACGCATCATCGACTTCGCCCGCATGCGCAAGATCGCCGACCAGGTCGGCGCCTGGTTCATGGTCGACATGGCCCACGTGGCCGGCCTCGTTGCCGCCGGCGTCTACCCGAGTCCGATTCCGCACGCCCACGTCGTCACCTCGACCACGCACAAGACTCTCGGCGGTCCGCGTGGCGGCATCATTCTGTCCGATTGCGGCGACGAAGAGCTCTATAAGCGCCTGAACTTCGCCGTCTTCCCGGAAAACCAGGGCGGCCCGCTGATGCACGTGATCGCCGCCAAGGCCGTGTGCTTCAAGGAAGCGATGGGCCCTGAATTCGTGGCCTATCAGCAGCAGGTGGTGAAGAACGCCAAGGCGATGGTGAAGGTGTTCCAGGAGCGCGGTTTCGAGATCGTGTCCAACGGCACCGACGATCACCTGTTCCTGCTGTCGCTGGTCGGTCGTGAGCTCACCGGTAAGGAAGCCGATGAAGCGCTGGGCCGTGCCCACATCACCGTGAACAAGAACGCCGTGCCGAACGATCCACGTCCTCCCTTCGTCACCAGCGGTCTGCGCATCGGTACGCCGGCGGCGACGCGTCGCGGCTTCCGCGAGCAGGAAGTCACTGATCTGACCCACTGGATCTGCGACGTACTGGAAGATCACAAGAATGAAGCCGTGATCGAAGCGGTCAAGGCCAAAGTGGCAGCGCTCTGCAAGCGCTTCCCCGTCTACGCCTGAGACAAGGAGTCGAGCTGATCCATGCATTGCCCTTTTTGTAACGCCGTCGACACCAAGGTCATCGACTCACGGCTGGTTGCGGAGGGCAATCAAGTGCGACGTCGGCGCGAGTGCATCACTTGCGCCGAACGCTTCACCACCTTTGAAACGGCAGAGCTGGTGATGCCGCGCGTGGTCAAGCAGGCCGGCGAGCGCGAACCCTTCAATGAAGACAAGCTGCGCGCCGGCATGCTCAAGGCCCTGGAGAAACGCCCAGTCAGCATCGAACAGGTGGATGAGGCGATCAGCCGTATCAACCACGCTTTACGTGCGCTCGGTGAACGCGAGGTGTCGAGCAAGCTGATCGGCGAGAAGGTGATGCAGGAATTACGTCGCCTCGACGAAGTGGCCTACGTGCGCTTTGCTTCCGTCTACCGCAGCTTCAAGGATCTCAACGAATTCCGCGAAGTCATCGATTCCATGGCGCAGGACGTGCCGGATTCCTCCTCCCACTGATTCCTTCCTTATATAAGGCTCGGTCTCGGCCCGAGTGCCGAGCTTTCTAAGAATCGTTCTTCTTTTTTGTTGCTCGGCAAACGGCTTTGCATTCGTCGCTCGCCGACGGATGGTGTTTACCGCGTGTAATCATTTAGTGCAAAAAAGAAGGAAATGCCTCTGATCCACTTCCTTTCATTAATAACGACGGGAAAATGCACAGACGCTGATGACACATTAGCGGAGTATGAAATTCCGTATGGGTCAATCCGGTATGGAATTACTCCGTGTTCGGTGTTATCTACGCACCTCTCAAAGCCGTAGTTGAAGAACGAGACATTCGGTACAGCCAGCTGTACCTCCGCCTAAGAAGAATCTCGTCTCATGAATAGGAAGTAGCGTCATGAAACGTCATCCCCGTCCCACGCAGCGCTGCAGTATCCCACTAGCCGGTGGCTTGTTGCCTCTGGCCATCTTCGTTTCCGTGGCTGCCGAGGCCCAGGCTCCGATCGATTGGAACTTGATCGACCAGTATTGCTCGGAATGCCACAACCTCGATGACTACGCGGGCAACATCGCCTTCGACCTGATGGATCGCGATGCCTTGCTGCACGATGCCGAAACCTGGGAACTGGTGATCCGCAAGCTGCGTACCGGCATGATGCCGCCTGCCGGCAAACCGCGCCCGGCGCGCGCCGTGATGGATGGCTTCACGCAAACCCTCGGCAGTGCACTCGATGCCGAGTACCGCGCCAATCCGCATCCGCAGGGTGTCGGTCTGGCGCGACTCAACCGTGAGGAATACCGCAACGCGGTTCGTGACGTACTGGGCTTCGATGCCTCGCACATCGTCGCCAACATTCCGCGCGAATCCGACGGCGAAGGTTTCGACAACAACATCGACCTGCTCAGCGTTTCGCCTACGCTCATCGAAGCCTACGCCACGGCGGCGATGCGCATCGGTCGTGAAGCAGTGGGTGATCTGACGCTCGTTCCATCCGAATCCACCTATTCCGTGGGCATCCCGCGTAAACCTTCGCATGTCGAAGGTCTGCCGCTCGGCACGCGTGATGGTCTGACGGTCGAGCATTACTTCCCGCTTGACGGCAAATATCAGTTCTCGATCGATCTGCGCGGCACCAACTTCTTTACCGCCGGTTATTGCGGCGGTTCGTTCAAGGTGGTGGTGGCGATCGATGGCGAGCTCATCGAAGTCGACGATCCCAAGGATTTCACGCTGCCCATTTCGGCCGGTCCGCACACGATCGCCGCAGCGCGTCAGGATCTGTTCCATTGCGTGGGTGCGGGTGATCTCTTCGAAGAGTTCTCTACCGAAGACACGGTAACAGGCATCAAGATCAACGGTCCCTTCGAAGTCACGGGCGCCGGTGAAACGCCGAGCCGTCGCACCATCTTCGCCGCCTGCTATCCACAGGTGGATGCCGAAGCGAAGATCTGCGCGCAGGAAATCTTCACGCGTCTTGCCACGCGCGCGTATCGCAGACCGCTCGATGCGTCTTCCGAAGAAGTCGCCGATCTCATGCATTTCTACGCCATGGGTGAGGAAGAGGGCGGTTTCGAGATGGGCATTCAGTACGGCATCGCCCGCATGCTGATGTCGCCGCGCTTCCTCTATCAGGTGGAAGAACCGCCGGCCGGTCTCGCGCCCGGTGAGAGCTACGCGATCAACGACATCGAACTGGCTTCGCGCCTGTCGTTCTTCCTGTGGAGCAGCATTCCCGACGAAGAACTGTTGCAGCTCGCCGCGAACGGTGAATTGAACAAGCCGCAGGTATTGGAAGCGCAGGTCAGACGCATGCTGCGCGATCCGAAGGCCGAAGCGCTCGTGCGCAACTTCGCGGGTCAGTGGCTGAAACTGCGTGAACTCGACGGCGTGCAGCCGCAGGATCCTTCATTCAACAAACAACTGATCCAGGCCTTCCGCGCCGAGACCGAGCTGCTGTTCGCCGACCTCATCAACGAAGATCGCGGCATACTGAGTCTGCTCGACAGCGACTACACCTGGCTCAACGAACAGCTCGCGCAGCACTACGGCATCGAAGGTGTGCGCGGTGGTTACATGCGTCGCGTTCCTCTCGATGAGAACAGCCCGCGTCGCGGCATTCTCGGTCACGGCAGCATTCTCACTGCCACGTCCGTCGCCAACCGCACTTCGCCGGTAGTGCGTGGTGCCTGGATCGTCGAAGACATCATGGGGGCACCGGTGCCGACACCGCCGCCGGGAGTCGAAACCGACCTCGTCGACAATGCCGATGCCGCGCCGGAAGAAGCGTCCACGCTACGTGAACGCCTGGAGCTGCATCGCGCCAATCCTTCGTGTGCCTCGTGTCACCAGATCATGGATCCGATTGGTCTGGCACTCGAAAACTTCGACCTGATCGGTCGCTGGCGCACGCATGAGAACGGCACGCTGCTCAACACCGCAACGCAACTGATGGATGGCACGCCGATCGATGGTCCGACCACGCTGCGTCGTGCACTGCTCGCACGCGGCGATGCGGTGGCCTCCAACTTCATCGAGAAATTGCTCAGCTATGCACTCGGTCGTCATCTGCATGCGCCCGACATGGCCTCGGTACGCGCCATCGCGGCCGATACGGAAGGGAATGGTTATCGCTTCTCCGACATCGTGCTCGGCATCGTCGAGAGCGAACCGTTCAGAACGAATGTAGTCGAAGCTTCGCCCGCCGTGGCGAAGGCTCAGTAACGAAAGCAACGGGAGGGGATGTATGAACTTTCTTTCGCGCAAACGAATTTCACGGCGTCAGATGCTGCGTGGCAGCGGTGTCGCCATCGCTCTGCCCTTGCTGGAGACCATGATTCCGGCCACTGCGTCGGCGCAGGCGGCCAAGCCCAAGTCGCGTCTCGCCTGCATCTACATCGCGCATGGTGCCGTGATGAAGTACTGGACGCCGTCGACCGACGGCACCGGCTTCGAATTCCCGCGTACGCTGAAGTCGCTGGAGCCTTTCCGCGATCGCGTGAACGTGATCAGCGACATGCGGCTGCCCTTTGCCTATGGCGAAGACGCTTCCGCCGGCGCCAACCATGCACGTTCGTCGTCGGTGTGGCTGACCAACGTTGCGCCCGGTTCCGGCCCGACGCCGACTTCGTTCGACCAGTTCGTGGCTGCACACATCGGGCAGGACACGCCGATCCCGTCGCTGGAACTGACACTCGAGGAAGGCAGCTCCATTTCCTATTACACGCCCACCACGCCGCTGCCGATGGAATTGAATCCGCAGGTGGTGTTCGAGCGCCTCTTCGGTGATGGCAGCACGGAGGAAGAGCGCCGTCAGCGAACCGATCTCAAGAAGAGCCTGCTCGATGCCGTGGTCGATGAGGCGAAGAGATTGCAGCGCTCGCTCTCGATGGGCGACCGTCAGCGTCTCGAGCGTTATCTGGAAGACGTGCGCGAGATCGAGCGTCGCATCGAGCTCGCCAGCGCTTCTTCCTCCGACGATCTCGACGTGCCGAGCAAACCGCTGGGCGTGCCCAACAGCTTCGTCGAGCATTCCAAGCTGATGTTCGATCTGCTTGCGCTTGCCTGGCAGGCCGAAATCACGCGCGTATCGACGATGATGATTGCGCGCGAGGTGAGCGATCGTGTGTATCCGGAAAGTGGCATCAACGATCCTTTCCACAACCTCTCGCATCACTCCGAAGTGCCGGCGAACATCGAGCGTCTGTCGCAGCTCAATGCCTTCCACACCAGCACCACGCTGGCGTACTTCCTCAAACGTCTGAGCGAAACGCCGGACGGCGAAGGCACGCTGCTCGACAACTCTCTGGTGCTCTACGGCAGCGGCATGAGCAACTCCAACCAGCACGACCACGATCCCCTGCCGCTGATCCTGGCCGGTGGTGCCGCAGGTCGTCTGCAGGGTGGACGCCACATCCGCGCCGGTGCCGGCACGCCGATGTCGAACCTGCTGGCTGCGATGCTCGAGAAACTCGACGTGCCGGCCGACAGCTTCGGCGACAGCACCGGCATGCTGACCATTTGAGGCGACGTCGATGAAGAAGCAGTTCTACATGAGTGCAGTGCTGTCCTTGGCACTGCTGCCTCTCGCCAGCCACGCCGACGAGCGTCTCGCCACTGCGGCAATGAATCGCGATCTCGAGGGCGTGCGTCAGCTGCTCGCCGAGCGTGGCGTGGACGTCAATGCCGTGGGGCCTTACGCGACGCCCGCGCTGCACTGGATCGTGCGCCTCGGCGAATTGGATCTGGCGAAGCGTCTGCTCGATGCCGGCGCCGATCCCAATCTCGCGTCCGGCATCGGTGTGGTGCCGCTGAGCGTTGCCATCGAGAATTCCGACCTTCCCATGGTGCAGCTCCTGCTGCAGCGCGGCGCCGATCCGCATGCGCGTGATCCCGCCGGTGAAACCATGCTGATGCAGGCTGCTCGCACCGGTTCCGTGGAAGTGGTCGAAGAATTGTTGAAGCACAAGGTCGAAGTCGACGCGCGCGATCCGCGTTATGAACAGACCGCCTTGATGTTGGCGGTGCGTGCCGGTTCTCCCGGCGCTGCCGCAGCACTGGTGCGCGCCGGCGCCGATGTGAACGCACAGAGCAAGGCCGAACCCAAGCCGCGGCCACGTTTGCCGAGCGATAGCTCCGCTTCGCGCGGCAAGGGCATCAACTGGGGCGGCTGGCCAGAGCGAGGCATGCAACCGCAGGCGGAAGGCGCGAAAACGCCGCTGCTCTACGCCACCCGTCTCGGCAATCTCGCACTCACCAAGCTGCTCGTCGAAGCTGGTGCCGACATCGAGCAACGCGACACCAACGAAATCACGCCGCTGCTCAATGCCATCATGAACGGCGCGGTGGCGAATCGTCCCGAACGCAAGGCCGAGCATATCGAGATCGCGCACTATCTGATCGAGAAGGGCGCCGATGTGAATGCAGCCGATTGGTATGGCCACACGCCGCTGTGGGCCGCGATCGACCTGCGCAACCTCGACATTCCGGAGCCCGGCGTCGAGAACGGCATCGATCGCGAAGCCGCACTCGCTTTGATCAAGGTCTTGCTGGAACGCGGCGCCGATCCGAACGCGCGCGTGAAAGAAGTATCGCCACTGCGCCGCTGGATCACGCGCATCGGCAATCTGTCGTGGGTAGACTTCACCGGTCAGACTTCCTTCATCCGTGCTGCGCTCGCCGGTGACGTGACGACGATGAAGTTGCTGCTCGAATACGGCGCCGATCCCAACATCACGACCTTCAATGGTTCGACTGCCCTGATGGCGGCGGCCGGCGTGAACTGGGTGGTGGCACAGACCTATGACGAAGGGCAGGAACAACTGCTCGAAGCCGTGAAGCTCGCGCACTCGCTCGGCAACGACATCAATGCCCAGAACACGCTCGGCATCGCGGCGATTCATGGTGCTGCCAACCGCGGCTCCGACGACATCATTCGTTATCTCGCCGAAAATGGCGCCGATCTCGACATCGCCGACAACGAAGGTCGCACCGCGATCGATTGGGCGCACGGTGTGTTCCTCGCCACGCACCCGCCGGTGGATCGTCCGGAAACCGTGGCTTTGATCGAAAGCCTGAAGGCCAACAAGAAGAATTGAGGAGTACCGATGAACATCGATCGCCGCAGCCTGCTCAGCATGGCGGCTCTTGCCGCAGCACCGTTGCCGCGTGTTGCGCTGGCACAGAATTCCGTACTGCCGCTGCGCACTCCGGGCATCGACCATCTCGACGTGATGGTGCCCGACGTCGAAACCACGACGAAGTTCTACATGGGCCTGCTGAAAACCGAGCTGCATGCGCAGCCCTATCGCGGTGGCCTGCGCTACTTCGTGTTGTTGCGTCCGCTCAATGACAAGCGTGAGGTGGGTTACATCGCCGTCGGTGATTCCACCGGTCGCGGTCGCTACATCGGCCACTTCTGCACTTCGGTGTACGACTGGCGCGAGAACAGCGAAGCCATCTTCGAAGCGATGGCGAAGGAGTTCAGTGCAGGCGGTTACGGTGAGTTCCCGGGCACTGTCAGTTTCGGCACCTTCCAGGATCCGGATGGCATCGAAATTCAGTTCCTGCCGGCACCCGATACCCTGGTCACCGTGGCCGAGCCCAACGAACTCGTGCCGTGGCATCAGGGGCTGGTCACGCCGCTGCAACTCGACAGCGTCTACGTGATCGTCAGCAATCTCGAACGCGCACTGGGTTGGTATTCCGTGCTCTATGGCCAGCCGGCGCAAGTGAGCGCCGACTCCGCCTACTTCGAGTTCCCCGAATCCCAGACCCGTCTGCATCTGCAGCAGAGCCGCTACGAGTACGGCCTGCGTCCGCGCATCGCCGAGTTCGGCATCAAGGTGCAGCCTTTCGACAAGGCAGCAGCTGCAGCGAAGGTCGAGGAGCTCGGTGGTACGGTGCTTCCCTCCGAGGAACCTGCCGTACTGCGTCTGCGCGATCCCGATGGCAATACCCTGAGACTGGTACCGGTTTAAGAAAGAGGCACATTAACCACGCAGGTTTGCCGGCACGCATGCTCGGGGACGCGCGCAAGTACGTCCCTGTAGGGCGCGGCTCGGGCCATCCTGGCACTCGACGCCCCTCACACGCGTACCGTCAAACCCGCGCTTATCCAAAACCCGCTATCGCCCTGGTCAACAGGGTGACAGGGTTCCAAACACGTATGCCAGCAAGTGCTCCTTTCCACTGAGCTTGTGCGCCAGTAAGCGCTCTGGTCTCTGAACCAGCCATCTCGCCGCAAAACATTGCAGCAAATCAGGACTTTTCCTGATTCACCCGCCATTTCGGATAGAATGCGCGCCCACGCGCCAGTACGCCTGAGGGCGGCGACGCTTCGTCCAACCCATCGGTGAGTCCGCCGCCACGGCTGGCTCCCGCAGCATCAGCCAAACCCGTGACCACCGCCGCCCACCCTGAAGATTTACGCCACCTGCGCCGCTGCTTCGAGCTCGCGCGCATGGCGCGGCATACGGCGCGTCCGAATCCGGCCGTGGGCTGTGTGCTGGTGAAGGAGGGGCGGGTGATCGGCGAAGGCTTCACCCAGCCGCCTGGCCAGGCCCACGCCGAAGTCGTGGCTTTGCAGAAGGCAGGCGAGGCCGCGCGCGGCGCCACCGCCTATGTTTCCCTCGAACCCTGTGCCCATCACGGCCGCACCGGCCCCTGCAGCGATGCGCTGGTAGCGGCGGGTGTGAAGCGTGTCGTCTATGGCATGGAAGATCCCAATCCGCTCGTCTGTGGTCGTGGCCTGGCACGTCTCAGTGCGGCCGGCATCGAAGTGGTCGGTCCGCTGCTCGAAGAGGAAGCGCGCGAGCTCAATCCGGGATTCATCAAGCGCATGACGCAGGGGCTGCCCTATGTGCGCTGCAAGATCGGCATGAGTCTCGATGGCCGCACTGCGATGGCGAACGGCGAAAGTCAGTGGATCACGGGGCCGCAAGCGCGTGCCGACGTGCAGGAATGGCGCGCGCAGAGCTGTGCGATCCTCACCGGCATCGGCACGGTGTTGGCCGATGATCCCTCACTGAATGTGCGGCTTTCCGACTTCACCGGCGTGCAGCCCTTGCGGGTGGTGGCCGATAGTCAGGCGCAACTGCCAGCTACGGCGCGTCTGCTGAGTCTTCCCGGCAAAGTGGTGCAGGTTGGGCTCGCAGCGCACACGCCCGCGCCTTCGAGCGCAGCCTCCTGGGAATATCGCCAACTGCCCGCGGGCAGGGGCGGGGTGGATCTGCATGCCTTGCTGCGGATGCTCGCACGTGACTACGACTGCAACGAAGTGCTGGTGGAAGCCGGCGCCACGCTCAGTGGCGCGCTGCTGCAGGAAGGGCTCGTCGACGAACTTCTGACCTATGTCGCACCGGCGCTTCTGGGCCACGAAGCGCGCCCGATGGCGCTGCTGCCGGGCCTGGAAAGCCTGGCGCAGAAGCTCTCCTTCACCTTCGTCGATGTGGTAATGCTCGGAAAAGATTGTAGAATTCGCTCCCTTCCGGCTTGCCGGGCGGGTTGACCGTACCCACCGAGACAACGAGGCCATGTTTACCGGCATCATCGAGGCCACCGGCCGCATCAGCGCCATCCGTGACCAGGGCGGCGACAAACGCATCAGCATTACCAGCGACGCTTTGGATTTCAGCGACGTGCGGATCGGCGACAGCATCGCCGTGAACGGCGTTTGCGTCACCGCACTCGACATCCACTCCACCGGTTTCAGCGCGGACGTCTCGCGCGAAACGCTGGCCGTCACCACCCTGTCCGAGCTCAAGGTCGGCACGCTGGTGAATCTGGAAAAGGCCCTGATGCCGCAGAGCCGTCTCGGTGGCCACATCGTCAGCGGACACGTGGATGGCATCGCCGAATTGCTCAGCCGCCGGCCCGATGGTCGCAGCGAGCGCCTCGTGTTCAAGCTGCCGCAGGAACTGGCGCGCTATGTCGCGCACAAGGGTTCGATCTGCATCGATGGGGTCAGCCTGACGGTGAACGAAGTGCACGGGTGTGAGTTCGGTGTGAACATCATCCCCCACACCGCCGAGCGCACCACCTTGCTCGAATATCGCCCCGGTGCACGTGTGAACATCGAAGTAGACGTGATCAGCCGCTATCTGGAACGGCTGTTACAGGATCGCACCGAGACCCCCGGTCTCACGCTGGAACAACTGAGCAGGGCCGGCTTCGTACCGCGCTGAATCTATGCAACTGAACACTGTCGAAGAAATTCTGGAAGATTTCCGTCAAGGCAAGATGGTGATCTTGATGGACGACGAGGATCGCGAGAACGAAGGCGACCTCGTGATCGCGGCCGATATGGTGCGTCCGGAAGACATCAACTTCATGGCCATGCATGCGCGTGGTCTCATCTGCCTGACCCTCACCCAGGAGCGCTGCCGTCAGCTCAATCTGCCGCTGATGGTGCAGAACAACGGCACGCCCTTCGGCTGCAACTTCACGATTTCCATCGAAGCCGCCACCGGCGTCACCACCGGTATTTCTGCGGCGGATCGCGCGCGCACCGTGAAGGTGGCAGTGGCGCCCGATGCCAAGCCGTCCGACCTCGTCACGCCCGGCCACATCTTTCCGGTGATGGCGAAGGAGGGTGGTGTGCTGCGTCGCGCCGGACATACCGAAGCCGGTTGCGATCTCGCGCGTCTTGCTGGCTTCACGCCTGCGTCGGTGATCTGCGAAGTGATGAATCCCGATGGCTCGATGGCGCGTCGTCCCGATCTGGAACGCTTCGCCAAGGAACACAATCTCAAGATCGGGACCATCATGGACCTGATCCACTACCGCATCGCCACCGAGAAGACGGTGGAACGCACGCACATGTACCGCCTGCCGACCGAGTACGGCGAGTTCGACGTGTATTGCTATCGCGATCTCTATAAGGACGGCAACCAGACGCATCTGGCACTGGTGAAAGGCGAGATCAAACGCGACGAGCCGGTGCTCGCGCGTGTGCTCGTCACCGACACCATTCGCGATCTACTCGGTGTGGCCAATCCCTATCGTCCGAGCTGGTCCCTGCATCAATCGCTCAAACGCGTGGCGCAGGAAGGCAAGGGCGTCGTGGTGGTACTCGCCAACGAACGCGGCACCGGTGATGTCGCGGAGCAACTCGAGCAATTCTTCGCACAGCGGGAAGGCACGGTGCCGCAGCCGCCACAATTCGGTAGTTATCTCACCGTGGGCACGGGTTCGCAGATCCTGCGCGACGTCGGCGTGGGCAAGATGCGCCTGTTGAGCTATCCCACCAAGTACGCAATTTCGGGCTTCGATCTCGAGGTGGTGGAATACATCCCCTGCGAGCTCCCGCCTGAACTTTCCATCAAGCCCGACTCCAAGGAATGACCATGAGCAACGTTCAGATCATCGAAGGCGACTTCAGCGCTTCCGACGCCAGCTTTGCGCTGGTAGTGTCCCGCTTCAACTCCTTCGTGGTGGACAGCCTGCAGGCTGGTGCCATCGATGCGCTCGTGCGTCATGGTGTGAGCGCCGACAAGATCACCGTGGTCAAGGTCCCCGGCGCCTTCGAACTGCCGCTCGTGGCCAAACGTCTGGCCGAGTGCGGCAAGTACGACGCCGTGATCGCGCTGGGCGCGGTGATTCGTGGTGCCACGCCGCACTTCGACTACGTGGCGGGTGAATGCGCCAAGGGTCTGGGTCAGGTCGGTCTGCAGAGCAACCTGCCGGTGGTGTTCGGTGTGCTCACCGTGGACAGCATCGAGCAGGCAGTCGAGCGTGCCGGCACCAAGGCCGGCAACAAGGGTGCCGACGCTGCCATCACGGCGCTCGAGCTGGTCAGCCTGCTGCGCAAGCTCTGAGCGCGGTTCTCTCTTTCTCATTAGTGGTAACGGCATGAGCGCGAAGGGCGGCATTCCCATTTCCTATCGCAAGCGTGCGCGCGATCTTCTCGTGCAGGCGCTGTATCAATGGCAGTTGGCGGGCACCGATCCGATTCAGGTCGAAGCGGAGTTTCGCGCCGACAACGGTCGCAAGACGGATTGGGATTTCTTCCATGACGCGCTGACCGCCGTCACCAGCGATCCGCAGGCGCTCGACTCGCAGTACCAGGGCTTCCTCGATCGTGAGTCCGAGCAGATCGATCCCATCGAGCTCGGCATTCTGCGTCTGGGCATCTATGAACTCGCCAAGCGCATCGAAGTGCCGTATCGCGTCGTCATCAACGAGTACGTGGAGCTGGCGAAGAAGTACGGTGCCACGGACAGCCACAAGTACGTCAACGGCATCCTCGATCGCGCCGCGCGCAATCTGCGGCAGGTCGAGTGGGGTCGCTGACGCCTGCCGCCGTGTCTCTCGGCGAATTCGACATCATCGCGCGTTATTTCAATCGTGAAGGTCTTGCCGCCACGCCCGCCGATGCGGGCGTGAATCTGGGCATCGGCGACGACTGCGCTCTCATCCAACATCTGCCCGGGCACGAGCTGGCCTTGTCCATCGACGTGCTCGTGGAAGGCAATCACTTTCCCAAGGATGCGCCGGGCGATGAGGTCGCGCGGCGCGCGCTCGCCGTGAATCTCAGCGATCTCGCCGCCGCTGGAGCCACGCCGCTTGGCTTCACCTTGGGTCTGACCTTGCCGCACGCAGATGAAGCGTGGTTGGCCGCATTCAGCGATGGCCTGCTCGAAAGCGCGCAAAAGTATGGTTGCCCCTTGTTGGGTGGCAATCTCGCACGGGGTCCCTTACAGATCGCGATCCAGGTCCAGGGCACGGTGCCGCAGGGCTGTTCCTTGTTGCGCAGCGGCGCGCGTCCCGGTGACCTCATCTATGTTTCCGGCAACTTGGGTGGTACCGGACTTGCCGTGCGCTGGCTGTTGGGGCAGCTCGAAGTGGACAACGATCTGCGCGAGCGGCTCTTGCACCTTTATTACCGCCCCGAACCGCGTCTGGCGCTCGGTCGTGCTCTCGTGGGCAGGGCTTCGGCGGCGCAGGATGTTTCGGACGGGCTCCTCGCCGACCTCGGCCATGTGCTGAAGGCCAGCGGTGTGGGGGCGCGTCTCCATGCTGAGCGTATTCCGCTGGCGCCGGAGCTGCGCGCCACCTTGCCCGAAGCCGAGGCGCTGCAGTTGGCACTCACTGCAGGCGAGGACTATGAACTCGTCTTCACCTTGCCGCCGCTCTGCGGAACCGAAGTCAGCGAGCTGGCCACACAAGGTGATGTGAACCTCAGCTGTATCGGCGAAATCGTGGCGGGTGAGGGCATCGAGCTCGTGGATGAGGCCGGTGAGTCACTGCCTTTGCCACGCATCAAGGGGCACGATCACTTCAATCGGGATTGAACGGTGCAACAGGTTCCGGCAGCTTTTCTCTGGCGTCATCCGGCGCATCTATTGGCCTTCGGTTTCGGCAGTGGTCTCGCGCCCAAGGCTCCCGGTACCTTCGGCACGCTTGCCGCCGTTCCCCTTTATCTATTGCTGAATCAGCTTTCGTTCGGCTACTACCTGGTGGCTCTCATCGCTGCCTTCGCGCTCGGCATCTGGATCTGTGAACGCACCGCCGAGGCGCTCGGTGTGCACGATCACGGCGGCATCGTGTGGGACGAGTTCGTCGGCTTCTGGTTGACGATGTTCCTGGCGCCGCCCGGCTGGCAATGGATCGTGGTCGGTTTCCTGCTGTTCCGTCTCTTCGACGTGCTCAAACCTTTCCCGATCGGTTGGTTGGATCGGCGGGTTCAAGGTGGACTTGGCATCATGATGGATGACGCGGTGGCGGGGAGTTTCGCGTGGTTGTGTCTGCAGGTGGTGGTTAGGGTGGTTTAGCTGCTCCGCGGATTTCCCCTCTTCCATTTGGGGCCGCGTTCTTTAGTCAGTTGATCTCAGCTTTGCTTGGCTTTCTTCTTGGTGCTTGCGGCGTGCCTCTTGTCCTGCTGGGAATGAGGCCGCGCTCGACCGTAACTCGACGTCGGCATCCCACCAGGCACTCGCAGAGCTCGTGCCGTTCACCCGGGAGCGAGCCAAACTGTTGGCTCGCTCTTCTCCGGGTTCACCCAGCCGCTCGCGGAGCTCGTGCCGTTCACTCGGGAGCGAGCCAAATTGTTGGCTCGCTCTTTTTCGGGTTTACCCAGCCGCTCGCGGAGCTCGTGCCGTTCACTCGGGAGCGAGCCAAATTGTTGGCTCGCTCTTTTTCGGGTTTACCCAGCCGCTCGCGGAGCTCGCGTCGTTCGCGCGGGGGCAAGCCAAATTGTTGGCTTGCCCTTTTTCCGCGCTCACCCCCGGCCCTCGTAGCACTCGCGGCGTTCGGCTATCACGCGGCGCTTTGCGGTCAGTATCGGACTGGGGTGAGGCCCTCAACAGCCGTTCCCCAGCCGCTCGTAGCACTCGCGGCGTTCGGCTACCGTACGAGGCTTTGCGTCGTAAACACGGTGGCCGAACCCCATGGTCTTTCTTTGCGGGGTGTGAGTATAATCCGCCACCCTTTGGGGCTCCGTCCCCGCAGAACAACAAGAATTGCTACTGAGAATGGCCCGGGGTGCCAGGTCCGCAGCACGGACGTCGCGCACGCCCTCGCCATCGCCGCACCGAGAACCGTAGCGGTCTATCAGGCTAAAAAAACATGCAGGGTCCGACTTGAACGACTTCGTCGGGGAGAACAGATCCCCCGAGAAGTTGGTCCAATGATCGTGCCTGACGGCCTTACTGGAGTATTCGAACTCCAGGCCCTGGATGGGCCGTGCAAGAAGCTGTTTCAGGGGTGGAAACGTGGAGAGTGACGTAGCGTGACGGGGCAATCCCGCCACCGCGATACTCGAAGTTCAACCTTGCGGGATACGCCTAAGGTATTGTCTTTTAAAGAAAAAATCGACAAAACCCTCGCGTTGCATTGGCCCTTGCTACGGTGATAGAGTGCGGCCTTTGTTTTTACCCGTGACCAATGAGGAAGTTGAGAACAATGAGCAAAAGCTTACAAGACGTACTGAACGAAGCAGGCAACCCCGTCAACCTGCTCCGTAACTCCAAAATCGGTGCCTACGTATATCCGGTAGTTGCTCCGGAATTCCACAACTGGCGTACCGAGCAGGCAGCATGGCGTGAATCCGCCGTACTGTTCGACCAGTCCCACCACATGGTCGACCTCTACATCAAAGGCCCCGATGCCATCAAACTGCTGTCCGACACCGCAATCAACAGCTTCGCCAACTTCCCGGTCAACCGCGCCAAGCAGTACGTACCGGTAAGCCACAGCGGTCACGTAATCGGCGACGGCATCCTGTTCCACCTGGCTGAAAACGAACTGGTCTACGTAGGCCGCGCTCCTTCCGCCAACTGGATCAAGTTCAACGCTGAAACCGGCGGCTACAACGTAGAAATCATCGAAGACGATCGTTCTCCTTCCCGTCCGGGCGGCAAGCCGGTCAAGCGCATCAGCTACCGCTACCAGATCCAGGGTCCAAACGCTTGGGCCATCATCGAAAAACTGCACGGCGGTCCGCTGGAGCAGCTCAAGTTCTTCCACATGGGTGAAATGAACATCGACGGCACCCGCGTACGCACTCTGCGTCACGGTATGGCCGGCGCTCCGGGTCTGGAAATCTGGGGTCCGTACGAAGACGGCGACCGCATCAAGGACGCCATCCTGAAAGCTGGCGAAGAGTTCGGCATCGTGCCCGTAGGTTCGCGCGCTTATCCGTCCAACACGCTGGAATCCGGCTGGATCCCGAGCCCGCTGCCGGCCGTGTACACCGATCCGCGCATGGAGTCCTACCGTAAGTGGCTGCCGGCCAACTCCTACGAAGCCGTAGGTGCCATCGGCGGTTCCTTCGTCTCCGACAACATCGAAGACTACTACGTAACTCCGTACGAAATCGGCTACGGTCCGTTCATCAAGTTCGACCACGACTTCATCGGCCGTGACGCTCTGGAGAAAATCCAGAACGAGAAACACCGTCGCAAAGTCACCCTGGCCTGGAACAGCGAAGACGTCGTCAAGATGTACGCCACCATGTTCGAAAAAGGCCAGCACGCCAAATACATGGACTTCCCGCTCTCCAACTACGCCAACAGCAACTACGACGCTGTACTCGGCGGCGACAAAGTGATCGGTCTGTCCATGTTCACCGGCTACTCCTACAACGAGCGCAGCGTTCTGTCGCTGGCTACCGTTGACGCCGACGTGGAAATCGGTACCGAAGTGGTTGTGGTATGGGGCGAAGAGCCGCGTACTGCCAAGACCACCGTCGAGCCGTACTCCACTGAGTTCAAAGTACGCGCACGCGTCAGCCCGGTTCCGTACGCCGAAGTTGCTCGTTCGCAGTACGTCGAAGGCTCCTGGCGTAACAAGTAAGCTCTCGCTTACTCGTCGCCCTGAACGAGAAAGCCCGGTCATCTGGCCGGGCTTTTTCGTTAGAAGCCGTCGCAGATTTCGCACATCCTCGCTCGTTCCTGGATCGCGACGGCCACGTCACAGGATGTTTCTCCAGCTCATCTCGCTTTGTTTCCCGCATGAATATCATCGAAGTAATCGCTCAAGAACTCGCCGTCAAACCCGCGCAGGTGCAGGCCGCCGTTGCTCTTCTCGACGAAGGCTCCACGGTTCCCTTCATCGCGCGCTATCGCAAGGAAGCCACCGGTGGTCTCGACGACCTGCAGCTGCGTAACCTCGAAGACAGGTTGCGTTATCTGCGCGAATTCGTGGAGCGCCGCGATGCCATCCTCAACAGCATCCGCGAGCAGGGCAAACTCACCGAGGAGCTCGAAAAGCAGATTCTGGCCGCCCAGACCAAGACCGAGCTCGAAGACCTCTACCTGCCGTACAAACCGAAGCGTCGCACCAAGGGCATGATCGCCATCGAGGCCGGTCTGGAACCGCTGGCCGACGCGCTCTACGGCGATCCCACGCTCGATCCTCAAGTGGAGGCGGAGAAGTTCATCAACGCCGAGAAGGGAGTGGCGGATGTGAAGGCCGCACTCGAAGGCGCGCGCTACATCCTCATGGAACGCTTCGGCGAAGACGCCGCGCTCGCCGGCAAGCTGCGTAACTTCCTCACCGAACAGGGTGAGCTGCGCAGCAAGGTGATCGAAGGCAAGGAAGCGGAGGCAGAAAAATTCCGCGACTACTTCACCTACTCCGAATTGCTCAGCAAGGTGCCTTCGCATCGTGCGCTCGCCGTGTTCCGCGGCCGCAACGAAGGCTTCCTCTCGCTCACGATCGGTGTGCATGGCCACGAAGAAGGCCAGCCCGATCCCTGCGAAGCCATCATCGCGCAGCACACGGAAATCGCCGATCGTGGCCGCCCCGCCGACAAGTGGCTCAACGAAGTCGTGCGTTGGACCTGGAAGGTCAAACTCGCACTGCGCATGGAAACCGACCTGCTCGGCAGCCTGCGTGAGCGTGCCGAAGAAGAAGCCATCCGCGTCTTCGCCGCCAACCTCAAGGCCATCCTGTTGGCCGCGCCTGCTGGTCACAAGGCCATCCTCGGTCTCGACCCCGGCCTGCGTACCGGTGTGAAGGTGGCCGTGGTCGATGCCACCGGCAAATATCTCGAGAACACCACGATCTATCCGCACGCGCCGAAGAATCAGTGGGACGAGTCCATCGCCGTCCTGGCCGGCCTCTGCAAGAAGCATGGCGTGGAACTCATCAGCATCGGCAACGGCACGGCCTCGCGTGAAACGGACCGTCTGGCAGCGGATCTGATCAAGCGTCACCCCGAATTGCAGCTCAAGAAGATGGTGGTGAACGAAGCCGGTGCTTCCGTGTATTCGGCTTCCGAAATCGCACGCGAAGAATTCCCGGATCTGGACGTATCGATCCGTGGCGCCATTTCCATCGCGCGTCGTCTGCAGGACCCGCTCGCCGAGCTCGTGAAGATCGAACCGAAATCGATCGGTGTGGGTCAGTATCAGCACGACGTCAGCCAGACCCGCCTGGGTCAGACACTCGACGCCGTGGTGGAAGACTGTGTGAACGCCGTCGGTGTGGACGTGAACGTCGCCTCCGCCGCGCTGCTGCGTCGCGTGTCGGGCCTCACCAGCTCGATCGCCGCCAACATCGTCAACTATCGCAACCAGCATGGCGCCTTTCCGGATCGTGAAGCGCTCAAGCAGGTGCCACGTCTCGGCGACAAGGCCTTCGAACAGTGTGCGGGCTTCCTGCGCATCACCAATGGCCGCAACCCGCTCGATGCTTCCGCGGTGCATCCCGAGTCCTACGACGTGGTGCAGCGCATCCTCGAGAAGAACAACAAGACCGTGCAGCAGATCATCGGCGATTCCGCCTTCCTGCGCAGTCTGCGTCCGGAAGACTACGTCAGCGACACCGTCGGCGTGCCGACCGTGAAGGACATCATCGCCGAGCTGGAAAAACCGGGTCGCGACCCGCGTGGTGAATTCAAGTCGGCCGAGCTGAAGGAAGGCGTGGAAGATCTGAAGGATCTCGTGCCCGGCATGATTCTGGAAGGTACGGTTACAAACGTCACCAACTTCGGAGCCTTCGTCGACATCGGCGTGCATCAGGACGGTCTGGTCCACATCTCCGCCTTGTCGAACAAGTTCGTCAAGGACCCGCACAGCGTGGTGAAGACCGGCGACGTGGTGAAGGTGAAGGTGATCGAAGTGGACGAGAAGCGCCGTCGTATCGGCCTGAGCATGCGTCTCGACGATGCTGCCACGCCGCGCGATCGTAATGCCGAGCAGCCGCGTGGCCGCAGTGGTGTTCAGAAATCCGCCAGCAAACCGCAGCAGCCGACGCTCGGCACCTTCGGTTCGCTGCTGCAGGATGCTTTCAAGAAGCGCTGAGCGCGTAGAACTCCAGCGAGGGAATGGCCTCCTCTCAGGGATGGGAGGAGGCCATTATTCTTACTTCAGTGCGCCGGCGCCGGCTTCAGCGACGATGGTGTCCTGATCGGAAGCCATGCCGGACACGCCGATGGCGCCGACGATCTTGCCGTCCACCATCAGCGGCACACCACCTTCGGCCGCAACCGCTCCTTCCAGAGTGAGGATGCGCAAGCCCACGCCGCCCTGGGCCACGGTGTCCTGAAAGGCCTTGGTGGGACGTTTATAGAGCGCAGCGGAACGCGCCTTCGCCTGTGACACTTCCACACTGCCATTCTGCGTATCGTCACGTTTCACGTAGGCCACGAGCTGACCAGCGGTGTCGACGATGGCGATGGCCATCGGCCAATTGCGACGTTCCGCCTCGGCTTCAGCGGCGGCGAGCACGGCCTTGGCCTGCGCCAGCGTGATGTTCGGTCCGTAGGACTGTGCCTGAGCGATGGTGGTGAAGCCGCAGAACGCGGCGACGAAGGCGAGAGTGCGAAGCAGAGTCTTGGTCATCTGACTGTTCCTTGCTGTTGTCGTTGGTTGGGAGAGGCGGGCAAGCTGGGCCTCAGGTGCGCGCCAATCATAGCAGAGCGCCTTCCTCGCGATAGTTGCGCTACGCAGATCCGACTTGCATGAGAGCGGCGCTGCACGGACACTGCCGCCTTTCGTTTCGACCGGACTGCACGCTGCCGATGTTGCCTCTGTTCGTACTGCTCTATCTCGCCCTCACTCTGGTGATCGGGCTGATCGCCACGCACCTCGTGGCGAATGTACGCGACTTCTTTTCCGCCAGTCGCAAGCTGCCGCTCACGTTGAGCGCCTTCGCGCTGTTCGCCTTGTGGTTCGGATCCGAAACGGTCTTCGGTGCGAGTGCGGCCTTCGTCGAAGGCGGCTTGCTCTCCGTGATCGAGGATCCCTTCGGCGGCGTGCTGTGTTTACTGCTGTTCGGTCTGTTTCTGGTACGTCCGCTATATCGCCGTAATCTGCTCACGCTCGGCGATCTGTTTCGACAGGCCTATGGACGCAAGACTGAATATCTCGCGTCCTTCTTCATGATCCTTACCTTCATCGGCTATATCGCCGCCCAGCTGATTGCCTTGGCTCTGCTATTCGACAGCGTGTTCGGTCTCGATCCCGTCTATGGGCGTTTGCTGGCTGCTGTCATCGTCACCGCCTATACCGCGGGCGGCGGCATGTGGGCGGTGTCGCTCACCGACTTCGTGCAAAGTCTGGTGATCATGGCGGCGTTGATTGCGGTGGTGGCGTTGCTGTGGCTGCGCATCGATCCTGATCAGTTATGGACGGCACCCGAGTCGCATTTCTTCGACTTCGTTCCGAGCGAAGACAACGGTATGAGCTGGCTCGACTACCTCGCGGCTTGGTGCACACTGGGGCTGGGTTCTCTGGCATCGCAGGACATCTTCCAACGCGCCAACGCCGCGCGCTCGGAAAATACGGCGGTGTGGTCCACCGTGCTCGGAGCAGGGCTCTATCTGGTGTTCGCCATGTTGCCCTTGCTGCTCGCACTGATGGTGTTCCAGCTCGATCCCACCTTGCTCGAGGGTGAACAGGAAAACCTGCTCTTGAAGTTGGTGCAGGGCTATGCGCCGCTGTGGTTGCAGGCCTTGTTCTTCGGTGCACTGTTGTCGGCGGTGTTCAGTACCTGTAGCGGTGCCCTGTTGGCGCCAGCTTCCATCATGGCGGAGAACCTGATCCGCCCCTTCTTCCTGCGTCCCGATGACGAACAAGGGCTGCTGCGCGTGTCGCGCTGGTGTGTGATCGGCATGGCGGCAATCGCCACCCTGGTGGCCTTCAGTGGCAGTGGCATCTACGAACTGGTGGCGCAGTCCTCCGCGCTCGGTGCGGTATCGATCCTGTTGCCGCTTCTGGCGGCGCTGTTCATGCCGTGTGTCTCGGCGCTGTCGGCGCAACTTGGGATGAGTTTTGGTTTGGTCGTTTATTTATTGTGCGACTACGACTTGATCCAGCTCGGGCTTCCCAGCATGTTCGCCGGCATGCTCGCCTGTTTGCTCGGCATGTTGCTCGGCTCGCTCTTCAAATTATCTGCTCTTCCGCAGCCTGCAGCCGAATAGGCGTTAGGTTCTGCGTTCGCTTTTGCTGCGGAAAAAGCAGAGCTTCTAGCTCATCCTTGTTCTGGAACGTTGCTTCATCGAATCGTGGATTTTCACGAGGACTCCGTATGCTGGCACGGAACTTGATTCGTATTATCCGAACGCAATGGACTCATGCAGAAAGCAAAGGGAAAGTGGCAAAGGAGGATGACGGATCATGAAAAAGTTACTTGCAGCGATGGCATTAATTTCACTCGTAGCCTGTGGTAGCTCTGGTCCTTATACGCAAGCACGCAGTGAAGGCGACTACGGCTATCTGGAAAACCGCATCACCGAAAACCGATATCGTGTGAGCTTCCGCGGCAACGCTGGCACGACCAGTGATCAGGTCAAGGACATGGCCTTGCTGCGTGCGGCCGAGCTGACTCTGCTCAACAACTACGATTGGTTCCGCGTCGTGTCACAGCAGACCGACGAACAGCAGGCTGGCGCCGTGGTTGGCACCGCCGTACCTGAAACGCCCACGACCTATCGCACCTGCGGCGCGCTCGGCTGTACCACCACCGTCGTGCCGGCCGAGTCGACCGTGATAGTCGACGGCGATGGTCACAACACCTATCAGACGTCGATCGAAATCGTCATGGGCGATGGCCGCGTCGACGATCCCACCACAGTTTATGACGCCAGCGAAATTCGCCGCAGTCTGAGCTCACGTTATTGAGTGCCCCTCGCGTGGCCACTTGCATGTGCATGCCCCTCTTGCCCGGCTTTGCCGGGCTTTTTTTTTGAATGAAAACACGGTGCTACATGCCTGAGCTCCGGGCTCACAATCGGAAAGATTTACAGGCCGGCGGCAAATATTTCTCTCTGCGGGTTCTCGTGGCTTCGTACCTAGCTCAGGAATAACCGACTGTGAAACAAGGGCTTAGTCGTGCCAGGGCGATGGCACAGGCGTTGCACTGGTTCTAGTGACATCGCATTCCCGCCGTCCCAAGAGGCTGTGGGCGATGGCCAACCCAAACATCAAGGAGACGATCATGAAAGCGAGCATCAAGAAACCGATCATGGAAGCAAGTTCAGAAGCGCAGGAAGAATTCGAAGCGGCCAAGAAAGCGGCGCTGGAAGCCTATGGCAACTTCGTGGAAGCGAAGGATCACCTGAAGGCTGCTGCACTCAATGCCGGCATGGAGTTCCGCGACACTGCGCATGAGCAGTTCGAGGAAACCGTCGAGAAGTTGAGCGAGAGAAAACGTCACGCCGTCGAGGAGACCAGCGACTACATTCGTGAAAACCCGGTGTCGAGCGCGGCGCTCGCCTTTCTGGGTGGCGTGCTGTTCGGTCGTTTCCTCAAGTAAGCGCCCTCGATTCGAGCGACTGAATCTCATGCAAGAGAGCAAAGACAGTAGCTTCGGCAAAAAAATGGGTGAAGGTCCGGACTTCGAACTGAAACTCCTGGTCTGGATCGACACCTTGATGGCAGCGACCGGGCTTGCGCGTTTGGATCTGACGCGCACGCTATCTGCGGTCCCCAAATGGATGCTGCTCAGCTGCGCGCGGGGTCCGCTGTATTTGCTGGTGTGGCTCAGTGTCTGTGCACTTTTGAGTTATCTCGCCTACGACCTCACCGCCAACGTGTTGTGGGGGCTCGGTGTACTGGTGATGCTCCAAGTGCTGGCGTGTGTCGCATTGGAACTGCGTCTGCGCGCGCTGCGCAATCGCTTCACCTTCGCGAAGGCACGCCGCCGTCTCGCCAGCACCTTGCCGGTGGCAGCGGCGCCGATGAGTCGACGCGCCTATCGCGCGATGCAACGCCGCCAGCGGGAGGCGAAGGCAGAGGCGCTCAAGGAACGCATACTGCGCAACCAACAACTGTTTGCCGAAGGTGCGCCCGAGGGTGAGCGCGAGGAACTGAAGGAACGCGTGTCGGTCCCACTGATTGGCATGGCGCTACTTGCTGGTCTCGTATGCGGTTCGGGCGGCGCCGGCATCAAACAAGTCTTGCGTGAACCCATGCTGCGTGATGTGCTGTTCGCGTTGGGCAAGCTTTCGGAGGATTTCAAACGGTGAACACCAATAGCGAAAAATTTCTGCTAGGCGTGGCGCTCACCAGCATCGTGTTGGTAGGAGTGGGTTATTTCATAGTGCGCTCGTACGAGCGACGCGAGCCGGTGGGATTGCCGTCGTCCGTGGTGACGACACAACAACCCGTGACGGAAAACGCTGCGGATCTGGCCTACATCGATGAAGTGCTGCAAACCTTGTCGCAGTGGGACAGAGATGGGCTCAAGCGCTTGCTGTCGGAAGATACCTTGGCTGGCAGCACCGATGAACAACTCGATCAGGTGCTGGGCACCTTGCAGCGTCGACTCGGTGAACTGCGCTCCTACGACCGGCCTGCGGCGCAGCCGCGCGTTGTGCGTCAAGGTGAACCCGACAATCTCGCGGCCTATCGTCTAGCTGCGTATTTCGACAAGGGCAAAGCCGATGTCAGCCTCGTGCTGCAGCAAACGGCCGGTACCCGTCAGCTCTACGCCTTCAACGTGGAAGTCTCTCAGCAGCTTTGAATGCTGCCTTCAGTGGCATCCTATTGAAAACCCAATTCGCGCCAGGTGGATGACACGATGGGGTCGTCCGCCGCGACGAGGCTGCGCGCCTTTTCGATTGCTTCCCGCGCTTGCTCGCGTCGTCCCAACTCGGCCGCCACCACTGCCTGATTGTTCCAGGCGTAGGGGTAGCTCGGGTGATGCTGCGCAGCGGTTTCGAATTGCTGTAATGCTTCGTCTAATCGACCGGCAGCATAGAGCTGATTGCCGCGCGCCATGAGGAGTTCGAGATGCGTGGGCCAGCGTTCCAAGCCACCAACCAGGAGCGCTTCCTGTACCGCTGCACTGGCCGCGGAAGTGCCGGTGAGCTGCGGCGATATCGCCGTGAAATAGGTATCGGGCTCCCCAGTGGCGGGTACCTTTCCTGCTTCCAGTACCACCAAACCCCAATGTTGTGAGCGCTGCCAGGTGCGTTCGAAAGTGCTGAGCTTGACGCGATAGTTCTCGGTACGGCCCGAGTTCAGCACGACGGTGCCGGAAGCGAGGTCGTAGCCACGCACGACGGCGTAGTGCCACACGGGATACCAATTCACTCCGAGGTTCTGCAATACGAGCACGGCATTGCCCGCATCGAGTTCGGAAAGGAGAGCAGGTAAGCCGCCCTCGAGTGGATAGGCCAGCCGCTCATGCCGGCGCGCCGCCGCCATCATTTCGAATTGAAAACTGCCTTTGCGCCCAGGCACGTAGACCAGAGGCACGAGATCCTCCGGGCTGATGGCGAGCCCACTGGCCCCCAACACGGTCGCCAGTGCCGCAGGGCCGCACTGGTAGTCCTCCTGGGGGTGGAACGGGAGGTCGGAAACGAAGGCAGCGCTCGTCGTCTGTCGGCCGGTTTCGGCGGCGAGCTGCTCGATCGGCAGCGTCGATGCACAACCTTGCAACAGAGCGAACGAGAGGAGGGAGATCAAGGCGGCGCCGCGGAGCTGGCCGCGGCGCGCGCTGCGAGACTTAGATGCGTGGGAAGATATCGGTGACACCGCCCATGTCCAGCAACATGAAGATCACGATGATCAACAGGATGGCGCCCAGCACGTTGCCACCAGCCGGCAATTCGTTGAGCTGCTGATGCATGCGGGCGATTTCGGCATCGCTCAGGCTGTTGATACGGCCCACGATGTCGGCAGGGTCGACGCCCTGGGATTGCAGGTAGTTCGCCACGTCCTCACGTGCCAACAGGCTCTGAATGTCCTGACGCTGCTGCTGGCTCTGGTGCTGCTGTGCCAGTTGTGCCGTATCCAGCATACCGGCCTGTACCGTTGCCAGCGGTACGCTGCAGAACAGGCTGATGCTGAGCAGCGTCGCCAGTACACGGCTGGGGCGGTGGTGGGATTTGCGGGTCATGGCTTCCTCCTTTTGCTTGTAGATGCCAGTTCAAAATTTTTGAGTAACTGTCGTGCCAAAGACAGGGTCAGCAGCACCAGAAAGACCGCAGACGCGAGCTTGGCCAGACCGCTCGCAGAACCCGCTTCGCCGGAGAATCCGACGATGCCCGTGGTTAGAGCAAGGAGCAGGAACATGACTGACCAATACGGCATGGGGAAACCTCTCGACAACAACAACACGGGTGGGTCTGACTCAGGCCCATTCGCATAGGGCCAATGCCAGAACCGTGCCAGCATCGGGAGAGGGCTCTTTGCGCCTTTTGCAGTGAATCCTTTCAACATTTCATTAAGAGCGGGTAAGTTTTTCCAGCGCGCTTGTAAAACTTTCTCGCAGATCCGGGCCACAAGCCAGTGATTTCATGAACTTGTACTCACTAAAAGTTGCACCTCTGGCGTAACATTCGCCCCCATCGACGCTTGCCGGAGTGGGGGATGGGCAAGCTCAAGCCCAGGCAGTACATCTTCCAGGCCGAGCCGCGACCACGGCTGCGTGCCAACTGTATATAGGAGACAACCCATGTTCCGCAATTCATCTACGCACTCCACCGCATTCGTCGCCGTGGTGTTTGGCGCGCAGCTCATGCTCAGCGCCTGCGGTGGTGAGTCAGTATCTGCCTTCGAAGCTGCCAACCAAGCTGCTCCGCAAGCACCCGCTCAACAGGCGCCGGCACCGCAGCCGGTGGCCAACACGCCTGCTCCCGCGCCGGCTCCCGCCCCGCAGTGCGTCAATTGCGGCACGGTGCGCGCCATCAACGTCGTCGCTGCCCAGGGCCAGACTTCCGGTGTCGGCGCGGCACTGGGCGCCTTGGTCGGCGGTGTGGTCGGAAACCAGATCGGTGGCGGCAGCGGTAAGCGCATCGCGACGGTAGCCGGTGTAGTCGGTGGGGCCGTGGCCGGTAACACCATCGAGAAACGTCGCAACAGCAACCAGGAATACGAGATCGTGGTGGGCATGGACAACGGTGGCGAACAGCGCATCCGCGTCTATGATCCAGGCCCGCTCAGCGTTGGCGCCCGCGTCAGCGTCGAAGGCGACACCATCATCCCGCGCTGAGTTCTTCTCATCACCACCACCCGGCTTCCACCGGGTGGTGTTCTAACCCAAATCCTTTCTTTCTTCACTCGGGTTCATTCCCTACAGGACTTGCGTAGCGGAAGGTGATCACGCGTTCGTTTTCGCGAGCAGCTCTTCCAACTGTTCGAGCGTGACAGGCTTGAGCAAGAACTCCTGCACATAGTCGGGCAGCTTGCCGTGGCGCAGGCGCTCGTCGCCGCTCAGCAGACAAAGCCTCGCATTCGGATGTGTACTGCGCAGCTGTGCGAGCAGTGTGAGTCCTTGTCCATCGGGCAGATGCTGGTCGGTGATGATCACCTGCGGGGAATGCTTGGCACAGACTTCCAGCGCTTCTTCGATGTTGCGCGCGCCGAAGGCCTGTTGGCCGAGCAGCTCCAGGAGCTGACACAGTGCGGCATTGGCGTCGGGATTGTCTTCCACCACGAGCACCGTCTGTTTCTCTTCGGTGGATGCCGTAGCGATCGACTGTGCGTCTTCCGCCACCTGTGCCAGATACATGGCATCGAGCAGGGATTCCAAAGTGACGGGCTTGGGCACGAAGGCCTTGAAGCCCGCCTTCAAACAGCGATCGCGTTCGCCCTTGAGCCCTGCCGCGGTCAGCGCGATCACCGGAAGATTGGGCCAATACGTCTGGATCTCACGCAGTGCGGCGTAGCCGTCCATGCCCGGCATGTTCAGATCCATCAGCACCAGCGAATAGGGCTGCGGCTCCTGCGCCAACAACTTCAGTGCGGTGAGAGCATCGCGCGCGGTATCACAGGCTATGCCTGCGGTGCGCAGCAAGCCGTCGAGCATCGCCCGGATGTCTTCGACGTCGTCCACCACCAGGACTCTGCCGTGGAAGCCGCCGATCGTGGCGGTGTGGGTGTCGTCGGCCTGTCTGGGCAGGGCGAAGCTCAGATCTTCCAATGCACCGATGGGCCCGGGATCGATGCGCAGGGTGAAGCAACTGCCTTCGTTCGGCGTGCTGGTGGCGGTGATGCCGCCACCCAGTTTTTCCGCGAGCTTCTGACTGATGGTCAGACCCAGTCCGCTGCCCGCGAGGCTGCCGGTGTCGAGCTGGGTGAAGGGTTCGAAGATCGTGCGCAGCTTGCTCGACTCGATGCCCACGCCGGTGTCGCGCACCTGAAATTCCAACACATGGCGACCGCCCTTCAACTGCGGGCAACTCAATTGCAGACTCACGCTGCCCTGGTTGGTGAACTTCAACGCATTGCCCAACAGGTTGAAGAGGATCTGGCGCAAGCGAATGGGGTCGGTGCGGAAGTGGCGTGGCAAGAGTCCTTCAGTGCTCTGTTTGAACTCCAGACCCTTTTCCTCCGCGAGATCCTGCATCTGGCTCACCACTTCCCGCACATAGGGAATGAGCTCGACACGACTCTGATCGATCTCGAGCTTGCCGGCTTCGATCTTGGACAGATCGAGCGTGTCGTTGAGCAGGCTGAGCAGATGCGCGCCGTTGCGCTTGATCACGTTCAGCTTCTGTCCCAGTTCCGCATCGCCGATGCCATACTGACGCAGCAACAATTCGGTATGACCGATCAGCGCCGTTAACGGCGTACGGATTTCGTGACTCAAGGTGGCGAGGAATTCCGTCTTCGCCTGGTTGGCGGCTTGCGCGTGTTCATGCTCCGTGCGTTGGCTGATGCGGATCATGTTCATGCTGATGAACACCATCACGAGGCCGACGACGTTGGCGGTGAGAATCAGATAGAAGGCGGTGGAGCGGCTCACCTGCACCTCGGCCTGACGTTGTTCGAGCAACGCACGCTCATAGGTCTTCATCTGCTCGGCCAGCGCCGAGAACTCGCTCATCAGGTTGCGCCCCTGGTGGGTGGTGAGCATCAGCTGGATGGCGTCGCTGTTGCTGTTGTCGCGTGCGGCGCTCATGCCTTCTTCGAGCTCGAGCATCTTCGCCACCACCAGCTCCTGCAGACGTGTGGCCCGCTCACGTTGCGGCGCATCGAGCGCGGCGTTGTTGAGATCGATCAGGCGCTCGTTGAGCGTTTGTACCGCGCGACGATAGGGCTCGGCGTAGGAGGGCAGGTTGGTGAGGAGGAAACCGCGCTGGCCGGATTCGGCACGCAGCACGTCGATCTCGAGCAGGTTGATGAGGTTGATGTTGAGGCGGGATTGGCCGACGCGGTCCTGGTTGTCACTCACCTGGCTGATGGCGAGATAACCGAGTACCGCATTGCCGACGAAGAAACAGATGAAGAAGGCAAGCGGAAGGCTCAGGCCCAAAAGCGGGAGGCGTTTCCGCACAACCCTTTTCAGTCGGATCACGGCTGGGCCGTCCCCTGCTGACTCGTCGCTTCTGCCCTGAATTCCTGCAGTATCTGACTGCAGCGTTGACACTCTCGCACGATCACCAGAAGCGATTGCTGCAACCGTTCCGGGTTGGTGCCACCGCGACTGAGCAACTGCGCCAGTTCCGCGTTCATCGCGATGGCATTCAATGGACCACGAGCGTCATGCACCAGTTTATCGATACGAGTCTTCTCAATTTGTACCGTCATTCCCTGCCTCGTACGCGCCCAATCGGTTGTAGAGTGTCTTCACACTGACGCCCAATACTTCCGCTGCGCGCGTCTTGTTGTTGTCGAACTGACTGAGCGTTTCAAGGATGAGCTGGCGTTCGACATCTTCGATGGTGCGGCCCACCAGCGAGCGCGCGGGCTCCGATTGCAATTTCTTCTTGGCAAAAGGAGACCCGAATTCGCTCGGAACATTCAATTCGGTCACATCGGGCCGCGTCATGATGTAGGCGCGATGAATTACGTGACGCAGCTCACGAACGTTGCCGGGCCAGTCATAGGCGCAGAGGCGCTGCATGTCGGCATCGGTAACGCTGAACTCCGTACCGTTTTCACGATTGAGGCTGTTCACGAACCAGCGCGTGAGAACCGGGATGTCGTCCTTGCGTTCGCGCAGTGGTGGCACCTGCAGCGGGAATACCGCGAGACGGTAATAAAGGTCTTCGCGCAGACATTTGTGCTCGGCGAGTTCTTCTTCGCGGCGGTTCGTGGCGGAGATCACGCGACAGTCGACGGGAATCGATGTCGTGCTGCCGACGCGCGTGACGGTGCGCGTTTCGAGCACGCGCAACAGGTTGGTCTGCAGGCCCAGAGGCATCTCGGTGATTTCATCGAGAAAGAGGGTGCCGCCGGAAGCCTCTTCGAACAGGCCGGCGCGACGGGCGAGGGCACCGGTGAAGGCGCCTTTTTCATGACCAAAAAGTTCGCTACCGATGAGCTCGCTGGAGAAGGCGCCGCAGTTGGCGGCGAGGAAGGGGCCTTCGCGTCCGCTCGCATTGTGTATTGCGCGCGCCACCATTTCCTTGCCCACGCCGCTTTCGCCCATGAGCATCACATTGGCGCCGGAGCGAGCTACGCGCTCGATCAACTCATACAGTTCGCGCATCTGCGACGACACACCGATGAGCTCCCCAAAACGCGGGATGTTTTCGCCGTCTTCGACTTCCTTGGTAGGCTTCTTCGCATCCTGCGCGAACAAGGGTTCCAGTTGAGCTAGAGTTAAAGGCTTGACGAGATAATTGACGTTGAGTCCGTAGAGATTCATCACTTGCGCCTTCACTGCGGGATGGCCCGTGATGATGGTGACGCGGGTGCGGCCGGTGTCGATGTGATCGAGTAAATGAAAACCGCTGCCGTCCGGTAACATCAGATCGAGGAAAACACGCTCGAAATTTTCCTTTTCCAGCGCCGTGCGTGCTTCCTTTACCGATGCCGCGCTTTTTACTTGATGGCCCAGCAACTTGAGGATGTCCGCCGTTGCGTCTACGAAGCCATCGTCATCGTCAACCAGTAATACCTTCGTCAAAGGAACCTCGTCTGTGAGTTGGATGTTGCCGCATGTTAACACGGGCCAGACCGAGGTCGATAAATGGACGACTCAGTCCAGAGATTTGTGGAACTTGAGTGTCGCCGCGATCAGGCCCACCACGGTAAAGCTACACAAGAACCAAGCGTCCGTGCTCAGATCGTCCAGTCTTGCATCACGCAATACCACGCCGCGAATCATGCGCATGAAATGCGTGGCGGGCAACGTCTCCGCGATGAGTTGTGCGGGTCGTGGCATGCCCTCGTAGGGAAAGAGAAAACCCGAGAGCAGGATCGAGGGCAATAGAACGAAAACTGTCATCTGCATCGCCTGCAGCTGTGTCTTCGCGATGGTGGAAATGATCAGGCCGAAGGTGAGGCTGGCGGCGATGAACATCAGCGTCGCACCGAGTATGTGTAACATCGGGCCATTGATCGGCACTGCGAACACCAGGTGCCCGAGACCGAGGATGATCGAGGTCTGCACTACCCCGATGAAGATGTAGGGCACGATCTTGCCCAGCATCAATTCCAGTGAACGCACGGGTGTCGTGATCAAGAGTTCCAGGTTGCCGCGTTCCTTCTCCCGCACGATTGCGGTAGCGGTGAACAGAATCATGGTCATCGTCAGTATCACGGCGAGCAGGCCGGGCACGATGTTGACGGGAGTGCGGCGTTCCGGATTGAAGTAGAGCGTCACTTCGAAGTTGGGGATCGCTTGTGATGCGGGCATGCCCGTACGCATGGCAAGCGGGAGATCACGCAGCGCGAGTAGCGCGGAAGTGACGACGTTGTCGGAAGCATCGATCAACCATTGTCCGAGCGGACGATTGCGTTCTTTCCCGGACCAGCGTTCTTCCAGATCCTTGGGCAGCACCAGCACGGCACGCACGTCGCCGCGCGTGATGGCGTC
Organism: uncultured Gammaproteobacteria bacterium; assembly: GCA_937898685.1. Taxonomy (GTDB): domain Bacteria; phylum Pseudomonadota; class Gammaproteobacteria; order Pseudomonadales; family Pseudohongiellaceae; genus CAILUG01. The sequence continues at coordinate 33,359 of CALEJT010000050.1, forward strand.
TTCTGCTTGTTGCAGACCCAGGTAACTTTCGCGCAAGTCCACCACTTGGGTGGCGCGCACGGTGTCGATGATGAGCCGCGATGTCGAGGATTGCGCCAGGTCCACCACACCGACCGGAATGTTACGAACGTTGTTGTTGATGGCGTAACCAAAGAGTAACAACTGGATGAGCGGCAGCATCACCACCATGCCGAAGGTGAGGCGATCGCGACTGAGCTGCCGCAATTCCTTGAACACGATGGCGCTGATGCGGATCAAGCTCTCCATGGTCAACGTGGTCCTGCGTCGCTTTTGCTCGTGCTGGTGACGAACACGTCTTCCAACGACGGTCGCACCACGTTCAGTTCGTACTGCCGCAGATCCAACGAGGGATGTTCGCGTAGCCATGCGATCGGTTCTGCGATCTTGTCGTCGACGAGCACCCGCAATTGCTCGCCGAGCTGTGCCACCGAGCGTATGCCTTCGAGTTCGAGCAGTTGCTTGCGTACGACGCGCAGGTTGGGGCCCAGTACTTCCACCACCGTGGCGCCCATCGCGTGCATCAGTTGCTGCGGGGTGCCATCGGCACGCTTGCGACCGCTTTCGAGGATCGCGAGGTAATGACAGCGTTCGGCTTCGTCCATGTAATGCGTCGACACCAGGATCGTGGTGCCGGCATCGCAGAGGTCGAACAATTTCTCCCAGAAATCGCGGCGGTTTTCCGGGTCGACGGCCGAGGTCGGTTCATCGAGGAACAAGAGCTCCGGTTCGTGCAGCGTGGCGGCCGCCAAGGCTAGTCGCTGCTTCTGGCCCCCGCTGAGCGTATCGGCCAGTTGCTTGCGATGGCGCGTCAGACCATAGCGTTCGAGGCGATCTTCCACGCGTGCCCGCGCCAGGCTGCGTGGCATGCCATAGATGCGACCGACGAAGTCGAGGTTCTCGATGACACTCAGATCTCCATAGAGAGAAAACTTCTGTGTCATGTAACCAATGCGACGCCGCAGTTCCTCCGCTTGTTGCGGCAGCTGCAGACCAAGGATGCTGACGGTGCCTTCGTTCGGCGTGAGCAGACCGGTCAACAGACGAATGCTGGTGGACTTGCCGGAACCATTGGGGCCAAGGAAGCCGTAGATCACGCCGCGTGGAATATCGAGATCGAGATGATCCACCGCCGTGAACCTGCCAAAGCGGCGCGTGAGACCGCGGGCTTCTATCGCGAGCGTGCTCATGGCAGCAGCAGTTGCGCGGGCAGTCCGGCAGGGAGATTGGCCGCGTCGTCGGGCAGGTCGATCTCCATCAAATACACGAGGCGCGAGCGCTCACTCTGCGTGAGTGCGTAATAGGGAGTGAAACTCGGCTCGAGTGCAATCCAACGCACGGTGCCGCCAAGGGGTTGCGCCACGCCATCGACTTGCACCTGCACCGAATCACCTACGGCAACACGCTGGCGTTGCGTTTCCGGCAGATATACGCGGGCATGGGGTGCGCCGGCACTCAACAATACCGCGACGGTGGCACTAGGATTCACGCGTTCACCGACTTCCCACGGCAAGCTGTCCAACAGTGCGTCCAATGGCGCGCGCAAGGTCAGTTCCTCCAACTTCAGGCGCTCATTGGCAAGTGCCGCTTCCAGCGACTGCAACTGTGCTTCGGCCTGGCGCAGCTCTTCCTCGCGCGTCCCGGCGCGCAGGAGCGCCAGTTGTGCTTCGGCATCGCGTAGGCGAGCGGCGTTGCTGTCGTGCAGCGCCCGAGCACCATCGAGTTCGGCTCGTGCGGCGATGTTTTGGGAGACGAGGCGCTCGGCGCGCGCGAGGTTCTGCTGACTTTCCGTCAGCGCGGCGCGTGCGCTGTCGACTCGCGCCGCTGCGGCTTCCAATTCCTCCGGACGGGCTCCATTGCGGAGTTTGTCGAGCGTGGCGTGCATGGCAGCGAGCTCCGCATCGGCGCGTGCCACCGCGGCCGCTTGGCGAGTCGTATCCAGTTGCACCACCACCTCGCCCTTGCGCACCAGCCGCCCTTCGGCGATGGGCTGTTGCACGATCACTTCACTGGCAGTGGCGACCAGCGTGTAGCGATCGCGTTCCAAGGTGCCGAGCGCGGCAGCCTCTTCGTTCTCGGCACATCCATGCAGCAGGAACAGAAGAACGACGGGACTCAACCAGGGCAGAATAGGTCGCGACATCGAGACTCCTTGCAGGGTTCGTTGCGGACAGCTGGACGTCAGCATGCACAGCCCTCAGGGGGACTGGCAAGGTCCGTCGGGTGTCAAACCCTTCGTTTGCGGCACTACCAACGATCGGCTGAGCAAATTCGATCCAATCCAAAATAAAAATGTGCCAAGTCAATCTATCCGAGTGGGATGTCCGCTAGCCTATGCCGCCATAACAAGCGTGGATACGAGGCCGAGTTGCGCGGTAGCGGGACGGTTCGTACCATGCCGCACGATTGCAACGTTTTCGCGTTCGATCCATAAACGCTCACGGGCGACAACAAGAATCAGGGGGAATTGAAGAACATCATGACCACAACAATGAAGAGCACGGCACAAGTGCTTGGCTGTCTGTTGCTGAGCCATGCGTGCGGCGCAGGTGTGGCGCAGGCGGCGGAGACACCGGATTTCACCGGGGCCTGGACCACCTATCGCGGCACTCCCACGGCAGGCGCCTTCGCAGCGCCCAATGCCCAGATCAAACTCAAACCGCACGCCCAGAAGGCTTGGCAGGATTATCAATCTCTCATCGAAGGCACCAACTACAGCCCGGGCAACGCCTGCGTCGGCTACGGCATGCCAGCGTCCATGCTCGGTTCCGGTGGCTACCCGATGGAAATCATCCAGCGTCCCGAGCAGATCTTCGTGATCTACGAAGCGCACAATGAAATCCGTCGCTTCTACATCGGTGATGAAGCGCAGGATCCGGCAGATTTCTTCCCCGAGCGCAACGGTTATTCGGTGGCGCATTGGGAAGGCGAGCGTCTGATCGTGGAGACCACGCGTCTGAAGACGCAGGTCGACACGCGCTATCCGCACAGCGACAAGGCCAAGATCCGCGAGGAATACTATCTGGACGCTCCGCTCGAAGACGGCACGCGTGTGCTGGTGGCGGAGCTGACGATGGAAGATCCGGAATGGCTGGAAGAGCCGTTCAAGGCCGTCAAACGCTGGCAGGAGATGTCCGACTACCACGTGCTCAGTTACGAATGCAGTGAGCCGAAATGGCTCGACGAGCTGACGGAGCTTTACGAAGCCGCCGGGCTCGAGATGGTGCAGGAATGACCGCGCCGACCGACAACCATTCGCGTAGAGAGGTACCTTTGTGAATAAATTCCGTGCAGCAGTACTCGCCTTGGGTCTGGCCGTGGCCGCGCCCGTGTTGGCACATCATTCGGCGGCTCAGTTCGATTTCCAGAACACCGTGCTCGTCGAGGGCAAAGTGAAGGAAGCACGCTTCGCCAACCCGCACATGCGTCTCATACTCGAAGTCAGCGATGCCAAGGGTACGCGCGACATCGAGTTCGAAGGTCACAGCCGCAACAACATGCGTCGTCAGGGTCTGATGCCCGAGATGTTCGGTGTGGGCGACAACATCACCATCCGCATCGCACCGATGCGCAACGGTGAAGACGGTGGCTATGTCACGGCCGTACGTGCGCCCGATGGCACCGAGATCGGCAACGTGCGCGCTGCCGACTGATCCACTGGTTCAGCGT
>CALEJT010000051.1 GCA_937898685.1 uncultured Gammaproteobacteria bacterium
CTGGCAGCGCGAGAAGCAGCGCGTCATGCGCAGGAACAACAAGGACGCCTGAGCGCGCCGAGCAGGCAAGAAGAAAGCCCGGGTTTCCCCGGGCTTTTCGCTTTTGGTGGCGGATGGTTGACCGCAGAACTTGGTCCTCGGTCAGTCGTTTCGGACCCGTGCAAACAGGCGCGAACTCCTGCGAGCTTGCGGGAAGGCAACTGTCCGGAATCTCCGGAGGGTTGCCGGTGCGGGGACCAGTTATCCGGGATTTTCGGATAACTGGCGCAGGCCAAAGACACCACCTCAGCCTCGCCCATGCTGGCGAAGGTACGCCATCAACCGTTCAAAGAGCGGATCAGCCTCGAGTTCCGGCGCGGCTATGCGCATCGCGTCAAGGCAGGCGCCGAGGTCACTGGGCGGCCATTGGGTTTGATCCCCTATCACCAGACTCAGGAAGTCCAGTGCCTGTTCCGGAAACTTGCCGCAGAGACCTGCCTCGTGTAGCCGATGCACCAGATAGTCCGGGTGGGCCGGTGGTTGCAACCAGGCGCGGAGCAGCGTCAAGGCCTCGGGGAACGCATCCTGTGCCGCTACGCAAAGGCGGCCGAGGCTTTCGGCGATGGCAGGTGAAACGTTGTCTCGCGTCTTGGGCCAGATGGCATGCAGATACGGGGCAACCCGGTTCGTCCAATAGTCGGCACGTTGCTCGCCCGCACCCTCCAGTGCTCTCACCAATGCCTGCGCTGCATCGTGCAAACCATCCGGTGGCAGTGCACGAGTGGCGGCCGCCAGCTCGGCGGTGGTGAAGGTTTCACCCGGATCGAGGGCGGCGAATGTCAGCAGCGATGCGTATTGCCCGTCGTGCTTGCCCAATGCCGCATAGTGGTGCGCGGTGTCGAGGAAGGCTGGCTTGAGCATTTCCATCAGCGGTCGGTACAGGCGCGGTGACCACAGGAAGCCTTCCCACACCGCACGTGCTTCGGCTTCCGAGCGTTGCCAGTCGAAAAGCGGCAACAGGTGTCGCGTCGCCCAATCCCCGTCGACGCGGAACAAGGCGATGACATGGGCCGCCAGCAACACGCGGCCATGCCGAAATTTGTCAATCCGGCGATCGCAAAGCTCGGTGAACGTGGGCTTGATCTCTTCCTGCAAGCCTTGTCCATCCTCCAGCGAGCGTCGATACCACCAGCGCAGCAGTGCCTCGGTGACGTGGCCCACGGGATGATTGATGGCTCGACCGACGGGGTCGTCGATATCGACGCCGTCCTGATGGTCCTGCGCCAGGATACGGCGAGCGAGCACGAAAAAGAGTGTTTTGTGGCCTTCGAAGGTCTTGGCAATGGACTGTAGCCACCAGCTCACACCATGGGCGAGCGTCTGCAGTACCTCGCCCGGTGCGGTGGCCAGGATCGGAGCCATGTAACGCCAGGAGCGCTTCAGGAGTTTTTCCTCTGACCAGGCCTGCAGGGCCTCGCGCCAGCGCTCTGTCGGCCATACACCTTCCCTGGCCAAGGCGCACAAGGCACAAGCGGTGGTGGCAAAGTTATCGCGACAGCGCTGCCGCCAGTCATCCTCCTGCCAATGATCTGGGCTGGGTTGCTGCCTCAGCCACTCGATCAGTTCACGCCGATGGCGCGGTGTGGCGACGAACTTGCGCCATTCGTCGCCATCGCCCATCCAGTAAGGAAACTCGTCGCGCTGATCCGCCGCCAGGGTCCACTCTGGATACTGTGTCGAAACCCCACTTAGCCGGGCGCTGCTTTCAGCACCCAAGGCCGCGCCCGCCTCGGCGATCTTTGCCAGCCGCAGCCAGATTTCGCGTTCCACGATACGGGTCCAGCGCTCCGGCTCAATGTCGTCCTTGAACATGTCGCGCGGAGGACCGGCGAGCACGGCCTGTTCCAGTTCCCGCAGCATCACCCCATCGAGGTGCGGCGCCAGTGCCACCAGCAGGCGCATGGCTTCCCGTTCGGTTTCCACCGACCACAGCCACCAGTGATCATCCGCCAGCAGCCAGTCGAGTGCCTGGCGTTTGGGGATTACGTTGTCCTGTGCGGCAGCAAAGAACGCGAGGCGCCGGAACAGTGGATAGGGCGTGTGCCACCAGGCCTGCGCCACGAGCGCTGCCCGCGCCGGCGATTGCGCAACAGTGGCGAGCCACGCATCCCGGGTCAGGTCGATCAACGCGGTCCAGTCGTGGAAGTCCCGGTTCTGTGGGTGTTCACTGATCGAGGGTTGATGCATGTAGGACAGGTCGCTCCTGTCCTCGGCACTGCCAAGCTCGCGCATCAGATCAAGCGCGTCGCGCAACAAGGCGCTGACATCGGACAGCAGCTCCGGCAATGCGGCGTCCCAGCGCTCATCCCTGGGCAGATCGCGCAGGCTGGAATGGACGTGATCCGTCGACAGCACGATCTCCCATTCCACCAGCTCCTTGATGCGCTCCGGCTCGCAGGCTTCGCCGTCCTCGGCGGGCCAGCGGAACGGCTCGCGCAACGATACGCGCGGTGTCAGCATCTCGCGCAGTTCCAGGCGCAGGGTAGCGGTGAGCCCATCGCGCTTGAAGCGGTCGCGCCAGCGGTACAGGTTGAAGTCGCGCAGCCACGATTTCACGCGCCCGGTCAGCAGCAGCCGCCATAGGGTGCGCATCAACGGGCCGGGGATCGCGTTGGGTGCGCCCTCACGAATGCGCGCCAACTCGGCGGTGTTGCCGTCGCGTTCCAGTTTGGCCAGCTCGTCCAGACGGCGTTCGATCCACCAGACCAGATCGTCATGAAGCTGCCCGCCGCGCTTGACCAACCAAAGCAGCAGCGCCGGGTCGTCCAGATGACGGATCAGCCAACGCGCCAGTTGTCGCATCACCTCGTCCCAGCGGCTGCCGCGCGCACCGGCATCGACGATACACATCGACGGTGCGAGCGGATACGGCGAAGGTCGGCGAGTCAGGCTGAAGGTGAGCTTGTCATCTACGGTCGCTCTGGGCGGGACACCGAAGCGGCCCAGGTCGGCATGCCGGTAGCGTTCCTCGCTCAGCGGCTCCAGCCAATCCAGTGACGGCACCGGGTCCAGATCGGCGAAGCGCCTGGCGGGCAGGCCGCCCGGATCGCTCAGCGCCCACAGCAGGCGGCCGACGAAATCGTCCTGCCGGGTGCTGGCCAACGGGCGGGCCATGGCGCATTCGACCACGATGCGCTCCTTGCCGCGCACACCGTCGCGATAGGTTTCGGCCCAAGCGCGAAGGGTCTTGTGCAGGTAGGCATGCCGGTTGTGCTCGCGGTAGAGGATGGGCGTGACGTTCTTGGCCCGCCACTCGTTGGCCCGTTCCTCTTCCTTGCCTTTGGAGAAACTGCCGAAGGCGAACATCTCCGGCGACGACTCGCCCAGCAGGCGGTCGGCGGCCAAAGCATCCATCATGTAGCGCAGCACCGGGTCGTTGAGGCTGTAGCCGACGAAGCACACCGTGTAGTTGCGGAACAACTCACTGACGAAACGGGCCGCCCAGCGCTCGGTAAGGTAGGCCAGGCCGAAATCGCCGCTGGAGACGACCAGCCGATCCAGTTCGCTCGCGGTCGGTGTGGTGCTGAGCAGACCATGCAGATACACCAGGCCATCCCAGCGGTTTTTCGGCACTGGCAGCAGTGGTGCCTTGAAGCGCTCGATGGGCAGCGACTTCGCGGCGATCACCTCCTCGAACAGGCGGTCGAAGTTGGTGGTGATGAGGCGGGTCTGGCCGTTGCGGCCTTTGCCCAGCGTCAGCAAGGCTTCATGCGTGGCGGTTGCGTTCGGGGCGCCGAGATCTGGCGTCAGGATGCCGGCCAGCGCCCGGCGCACCGTCTCGCGGCCGCCAACGATCTCCGCCTCCAACAGCCCGATGGCGGTATCGAACTGCCCGGCCTTGATCGCCGCCTGCTGCACCGCGTTGGGCGTGACGGCCAGGGCCGCATACACCTTCGCCACCAGTCCGGCGAAGCCCGGCAGGCGCGCCGGGTAAGAGATACCCGCGCCGCAGAAGAACACCACGCGCCCGTCCTCGTGCGCCTGCAGCAGGCGCTCGGGGATATCGGGGCCGTGGCGGACGAACTGCATTCAGTGGGCCTCGGAAAACACACGCTCCAGCATCGCCGGGATCAGCGCCTCGTTGGCCTGGCGGATGGTGACGTGGCGGGCTTTGAGTGCAGCCACCTTGGCTTGCAGGGCGTCGAAGCTGCGTTGCGTGGCGAGGGGTGGAATGGGAACCTCAATCGCCATCAGCTTTTCGAGACCCAGTGTCCGGTTTCTGCCCGCCCCACCAGGCGATGCCTCGCCAATCTTTTCCAGACCGGCATCGGTGAGGAAGTAATAGCGCAGGAACTCCGGCGAAGTGACTTCGGGATCAACGCGACAGGTGATGAAGCGATGCGAGCCGTAGCGGCCTGCATCCTCCGGTTGAGCAACGGCAATGGCGCCTTCCCAGGCGAACACATTGGAGAACAGCAAGTCACCGGGCTCGATCCTGAACAGGCGTTTCGTCCCCACGTCGGCGCCGGAGAGGGGCGGCTTGTGGAACGTGCCTTTGCCAAAAGAGCGGATGCCCAACTCCGGATAGCTGCCTTCAAGCTCGATGGCGACTTCCCGCCGCACCAATGGTGCCACCTCGGCCATCGGCCGCATGGGCGCGCCGGCAATGTCGTCTCGAAAGCGCACGGCGAGCAGTTGGTCGGCGTCGCGCTCGATGGCGTCGAGCCGTTCGTTGACCTGCCGCACCTTGTCGGCCAGCGTGTCGAGCCGGGTGACGATGGCTTGTTGTTCGGCAAGCGGCGGCAGCACGATTTGCTGTGCGAGAAATCGATCTTCCTTGATGCGCACGCGGTTGGTTGTGCCTTCGCTGGCCGCCTTGCACAGATCGACGAAGTGCCGGGAGCGCACCATCCATCCCATGAACGCTGGATCGAGTTGCCGGCTGTCGGCAAACTCGAAGGAAGGAAAGTCGTTGCTGACGATCGCGCCATCAAGCTCTTGCGGAACCAGCCCGATTGCGCCGTTGCGGGCGTCGATCTTGGAAAGGATCAGCTGATTGGCACGCACGACACGTCGCGGCGTCGTCACGTCTGCACCGCGAACTTTGCCACGGCTGATAACGCCTTTCCCCCAAAGACGGATGGTGACTTCGTCGTACTCGGCGTCCGGCATGCACACGGCAGGCTCGCTGGATCGGCAGAGCACATCGCCCAGTGCGATCTTCGGCCACCGTCTCATCCCTGCACCTCGGCCACCAGCGCCTCGATCTCGCCAAGCAGGCGCAACACCTCCTCCTCACCCGCGCGCATGGCGGCGACCAGCTCCTTCGGATCGGCGTGCTCCAGCCCTTCGGCGGCATGCGGGTTCTTCAGGTCCAGGTTGTAGATCGGCCAGTAGAGCGCGTCGCCCTCGGCCTGCGCGGCCTTGGCGGCGGCCTCGTGGGCCTGCTGGCGGGACTTCAGCTCGCGCAACTGCGCTAGCAGCACGGCCTTGTCGCCATTGGCGGCGTTGCCGATGGCCTGTTCCAGTTCGCGGATCGGCTTGCTCAAGGCGCGTGCGCGGGCGCGCTCGGTCTCGGCCCGTTGCCAGTGCGGTGTGGCGGCGTCGATGGCGGCGGCGCGTTTGGCGGCGAAGTCCACGCGCCAGGCCTGCGGGCCTTCCTGGCGCTGGTTCCACCAGTCGAGCACGGGCTGGAAGGCCTCGAAGGGAAGTGGTGCGGTCTTGCTGTACTTCTTGCGGCCTTCGGGCTGGGGCAGTTCGTAGTACCAGATCTCGTCGGTCGGGCCGCCGCGCTGGAAGAACAGCAGGTTGGCCGGGATGTCGGTGTAGGGCGCGAACACGCCTTGCGGTAGACGCACGATGGTGTGGAGCTTGAATTCCTTGAGCAGATCCTCCTTGATGACGGCGCACACGCCATCGCCAAACAGCGTGCCGTTGGGCACGACGACGGCGGCGCGGCCGCCCTGCTCGGCGCCATGCCCGGCGTAGCGCAGCTTGCGCATGATGTACTGCAGGAACAGCAGCGCGGTTTCCGCCGTCTGCATGTTGGCCGGGAAGTTGGCCTTGATGCCGGCCTCTTCCTCGCCGCCGAAGGGCGGGTTGGTGAGGATCACATCGACCCGTTCATCGTGGCCGATCTCGGTGACGCGCCGTTCCAGTGTGTTGCCGTAGGCGATCTGCGGCGCTTCCAGGCCATGAAGCAGCAGGTTCATCTGCGCCAGCATGTAGGGCAGCGGCTTGGCTTCCTGCCCGAACAGGGTGTCCCGCTGCAAGATTCGGCGCTGGTCCGGATTGGTCACCTGCCGGTTGAGGTGGTCGTAGGCTTCCACCAGAAATCCGCCGGTGCCGCAGGCCGGGTCGAGCATGGTCTCGCCCAGGCGTGGGTCGGTGACCTGCACCATGAAGCGCACCACCGGGCGCGGCGTGTAGAACTCGCCCGAGTCGCCAGCGGCGTCGCGCATCTCGCGCAGCATGGATTCGTACAGGTGCGAGAGGGTGTGGATCTCCTCGCTTGAGCTGAAGTGGATGCCGTTGATCTTGTTGATGATGTCGCGCAGCAGGTAGCCGCTGACCATGCGGTTCTGCACGCCACGAAACACGTTGGCGATGACCTCGCGCTGGCTGCCTTTCTCGCCGCTGCCTGCCAGGCCGCGCAGATAGGCGAACAGGCCCGCGCCACGGGAACCGTCGGCACGGTGGCATTCGTCCTGGTTGATGAAGGCCAGCAGTTCGTCGCCGGTGAGGCCATCCTCGCGTGCGGCCCAGTCGCGCCAGCGGTAGGGGGACTCTATGATCGGGGGGTAGAGCTTGCCGTCGAGCTCCGCTTCTTCCTCATGCACGACTTCGAGATCGTCGAGGAACTTGAGAAACATCACCCAGGTAAGCAGTGGCAGGCGGTCAACGTCGCCATTCAGGCCCTTGTCCTTGCGCAGGATCTTGCGGGCGCTACCGATCAGCGCCGACAGGTTGTCGCGCGTGGTCAGCGGTGCCTTGGCACGTTTGGTTCGGGCTTTCTTTTCGGTTGCGGCCATTCAGGAACTTCTCGTCATTGGTAAAGGGCCGTCTGCAGGCGCGAGACGGCTTCCTTGAAGGGTTTGATGCCGCCGAAATGTCGGGTGGCGATTTCGGAGGGGCTGCCGAAGCGGTCGAAGGGTTGCACCTTCATCAGCTCGGACAGGGCGTTGAACTGGACGATGCCGCGCTCGATGTACTTGTCGAGCAGCAGCGTGAGGATTTCGCGGGCTGAATCGCCGTATTGGCCGAACAGGTCCTGCGCCGCCTTCTTCGCCTGTTCAACGCGTTGGCGGCGGGTGAGCAGCGGCGCGTTCCAGGCCAGATGACACAGCAGATCGAACGGGTCGGCGTCGGGCTGGTCGGCGCTGGCCGCCAGTTCCTCGAAGCTGATGCCGCGCTCGGTCAGCTCACGCAGCACCTCGGCACGGGTGTCGGGGTTGGCCCAGGCCGATTGCAGCGCATCGCGGGTCGGGTACAGGGTCCGAACGGTGCGGCCCGAGTATTCGGTGTACTTGACCACTTGTAGTTTCTTGCCGTCGGTGTCGAGGTCGTAGACCAGATGGCCGATCACCTCGACGTCGCCGCCGTCGACGTAGAACTTGCGCGGCTCCTCCGGCGGTTCGGTGATGATCTCACCCTGGCCTGCGTCGACTTCTGTGGTGTCAACGGTGTAGTCGCCCGGCGGCTCTTCGACGCCGGGTGGCGTCTCGATGACCGACTCAAGGGTTTCGCCGGCCTCATCAATGGTCACTTCCTCGATGCGCGCGGGGTCGCCATCGAAATCCGGATCGGCAAAGTGCCGAGTGGCGGTGCCGGTGAAGTCGATGATGTTGAAGTATTCCTTGCCGTAATCGACCTTCAGCCGGGTGCCGCGCCCGATGATCTGCTTGAACTCGGAGCGGGAGCCAACCACGCGCGCCAGTACCACGTTCTTGACCATCTCAGCGTCGACGCCGGTGGTCAGCAATTGCGAGGTGGTCAGGATCACCGGCGTAGGTTTGTCCACGTCCTGAAAATGCGCGAGGTGGGTCAAGCCAATGGCGCCTTCGTCGGCCGTGACGCGGCAGACGTAGTCGGGGTATTGCTTGACCAGATCGCTGTTGAGGTTGATCAGCTCCTGACGCATTTCGGCCGCGTGCTCCTGGTCGACGCAGAACACGATGGTCTTGGCGAAGCGGTCGGTGCCCTTGAGGAAGTCGGCGAGGTGTTTGGCAATGGCCTTGGTGCGCGCACGCAGCGCGATGACGCGCTCGAAATCCTTGGTCTGGTACTCGTCGTCCGGCACCGGGCGGCCGAAGCGGTCGAGCTCGTCCTTGGACGGACGCCAGCCGGCGGCATCCACCGTGGTGATCACGCGATGCACCCGATAAGGCGCGAGGAAGCCATCCTCGATGCCCTGGCGCAGGCTGTAGGTGTAGACCGGGTTGCCGAAGTATTCGTAGCTGTCGCGCGACTCCTCACGCAGCGGCGTGGCCGTCATGCCAAACTGCACGGCGGGCGCGAAGTAATCGAGTACCGCACGCCAGTTGCTGTCGTTGCGGCTGGAGCCGCGATGGCATTCGTCGATGATGATCAGATCGAAGAAGTCCGGCCGGTACTGGCGGAACACGTCTTCATTGGCGGTGGAGAGCGCCTGATAGATGCCGAAGTACATGTCACGGCTCTGGCTCACGTCGCCACCGGCGATCTTGTGGCGGGCATCGCCAAACGGCGCGAACATCTTGGCCATCGGGTCATCGACCAGGATGTTGCGATCGGCCAGGAACAGGATCTTCGGGCGCCGGTACTCGCCGGTGCGGTTCCAGCGGCTGTTCCACAACTTCCAGCACAGCTGAAACGCCACGCAGGTCTTGCCGGTGCCGGTGGCCAGCGTGGCGAGCACGCGCTTCTGACCAAGCAGGATGGCCTCGATCACGCGGTTGATCGCGATCTGCTGGTAGTAGCGCGGCACCTTGCCCGAAACCAGGTTGAAGGGTTCGAGCAGGTGGGGTGTGGCTGGATCGGGCAGCGCGGTGGCGGCAGTCAGTCGCTGCCAGAGTTCGGCGGGCGTGGCGAAGCGATCCACCTGACGCTCGGTGCCGGTGGTGTAGTCGATCTCGATGATGCGATGGCCGTTGGTGGCATAGGCAAACTTCAGGCCGAGAATCTCGGCGTACTCTTTGGCCTGCTGCACCCCGGTTTCCGCCGGCAGCCCCAGTTCTTTCGCTTCCACGACGGCCAACGGATAGTCGCGCCGGTAGTACAGCAGGTAGTCAGCACGTTTCTGTTTGCCACGGCGCACACGGCCGCCGGTGACGATGATGCGGCCATTGGTGAACGTGCGCTGCTCGCCGATCACGTGCGGCGCATTGCCCCATCCGGCCTCCACGAGCTTGGGTGTGACCAGTTCCCGGCAGGTGTCGGCCTCGGTCATGATTTGGGTCGTTGCCGTCATCGATGCAACCTGTTCTGGTCGTTGGTCATCCCCTCTACGGCAGGGTGGAGAGGGACGTTTGGCGTACTGCTTTGGCTCGGATATCCGGCATGGGCCAAACAGAAAATCTCGTCAGGACAGAGAGTTACGGTAAAGCTTCTGGTTTTTGGCTCGGCGGTTCGGCGCAAGGTGGGCAGATAGGCCAGGGTTTGAGCCAAAGCCAGCGCGGCTTGACAAGCGGGCCTTTCGGGATACACTCTCGCGTTGAGTTCACTGCCTATCGGCTTTGAACCTATCGAGGTCTCGGCCGCTGAACC
>CALEJT010000052.1 GCA_937898685.1 uncultured Gammaproteobacteria bacterium
GTGCCTACGTTCACGTGGGTCTTGTTACGTTCAAATTTTTCCTTCGCCATCGAATATGCCTCCGAACTGTTACTGGCCTTACTTTAGCGGCCCTTGCAGACCTTGTAGCTCTTGGAAAAAGTGGTGCTCACACCCAGAGTCGAACTGGGGACCTCATCATTACCAATGATGCGCTCTACCGCCTGAGCTATGCGAGCAATGTTCACGTTGCGCCAGGACCCGCTTCATCCTGCCGGGATCCATCACGGATCACCGACCATATCCTGGAGCGGGTAGCGGGAATCGAACCCGCATGATCAGCTTGGAAGGCTGGAGTTCTACCATTGAACTATACCCGCACTAACCTTCGCCTACCTCACCAGAAAATCCAAAACCCTCGATAAATCAATGAGTTTTGAGCAGGCCAGCTAAATTACAAAAAACAGAGGACAAATGACATCCAACCTGGGCAGTGTGCCGTGGGCCTGGAACGCTAATCGGATCGAGTCCAGCAGTTTAGCTAACAGGTGGGAGATGCCTTTCGTCCACTGTCTTCTGTATGGCTCTGAAGCAAAGGGTTTTCTCGTTTGACTGAAGTCTGACTGGTGGAGGGGGGTGGATTCGAACCACCGAAGCTTGCGCGTCAGATTTACAGTCTGATCCCTTTGGCCACTCGGGAACCCCTCCAGCAAAAGCATCAGACAGTCATACAACTCCTGACCCTTTCAAACAGAGGGCGGCATTCTAGGAGAATTACTTAGGCTCTGCAACGCCTTCGCAGACAAAATCTGACACATCGAGACCTGGATTATTTTCCAAAAAATTCACCACCGCGGGCTCAGCCAGAACCGCCTCGCGGGTGGCTTCCGCCACCACGCGGTACCGGGTCACACCACGCGGCACCTCCTTGATGCTCGCGCTGTAACCGCGGCGCGCGATCTCCTGCTGAGTACGCTCGGCACCTTCTCGACGCGAGAACACGCCAAGCGAAATGCCACCGGCAAGCTCACCACTGCTGAGGTAGTAACTGTCGATACCTTTCTCGCGCAACTCAGCCAAGGTGCGACGCGCCAATTCTTCTGAAGCGAAGGTCGGCAGATAGACCCACCACACCGAGGTCGCTGCTTCATCACCATTCAAGGTATAGGCATCGATGCCTGCACCTTCTTTGAGAGTCCGCACCAACACCGTTGCAGGCTCATTGGATGCAAAGCCCGCAACCACCGCACAGCTGCGCGAACTTTCCGCGGGAATCTGCGCGATTTCCGTCTCTGCACTTGAGTCATCGTCGACCGCCTCCGCCGAGGATTCGATTCGAGACCGATCCGTCTCATCACCATCCTGCACCTGAGCCTGAGTTTGCTGTCGTGGCTGAGGTTGCGACGAAGTGGCATAGGGCAGGCGTGGCTGCGGCGGACGCGGCAGCTCCGAGATCAAACTCAGAGTCGGCGGATCCTGCGGCGGAATGTCCGGTCCAGACTGCTCATCGATCGCAGGAGCGAGATAGCGCCAGCCCAGGTATGCCAGGTTCACGATCACCAACAGCCAGAAAAAGCTTCGCATCGTTATCTTCCCAGAACCTCATTCCCGGCTCGCGGCCGGATTTTCCTTACACACGACTCGGCACGATCTCGAGACCGTCGAGCACGAGATCGGGCACGAGCTCCGGCGCCCAGTCCAGATGAGGCTTGATCCAGATTGCATCACCACCGGTCAAAAACCAGCGCGGTTCCACGAGCCCCGCAGGCTGGCGACGATGCAAGTCGCGCAGGAACGAACTGGCAAGCGCCAGAATGCCGTGATGAATGGCCTCCGCCGTATTGTGCCCAGGATGCGTGGTTTCCCACGGCAACTGATCGATGGCGAGCGCAGAAGAACGATTGGTCAAGCTGTCTCGCATCATGCGCAATCCGGGCACGATGTAGCCACCCATGTGCTTGCCGGCCGCATCCACCAGATCGACCGTAATGGTCGTGCCGCAATCGATGACCACGCAGGCTTCGCGGGCCCGCTCGTAAGCGGCGAGCATCGCCAACCAACGATCCACCCCCAAACGATTGTCGTCTTCGTAACAATGCCGCACGCACACACCGGTGCGTGTCACCGTCACGAATTCCGACGACAACTGCATCTTCTCGAGCAGGAACGAAGAAAAGGCATGTTTGAAACCTTCGCCACGCACGCTCGCGACCAATACGCGGTCGACTGCGCGTAGCGGCAGATCGACGAACTGATCGCGCAATTCGAGAAACACCGAAGGAATCTTGGCCGGCGCCATCACCGCGCCGCTTGCCAAGGTCTGCCACTCGTTACCTTGCTCGCGCTGACGCAGACGCCACTTGATGCGGGTGTTGCCGGCATCGAATTCCAATTGCAAAAAACGACCTTGCTCCTTCGCCATACTGCTCAGATCCCTTCCTGCGTGTGCAGGCGCAAACTGACCTCACCACCATGAAACCTGCGCAATCCCGCGTCCGTCGCCACCAGCAACGCACCGTCGGCATCGACGCCCTGTCCGGTCCCGTGCACCACTTCTTCCCCACCCGGAAAAATGTCGAGCGGCCGATCGCGGCTCAGGTCCAGCACCTCCCACCTTGGCAGAAACACCGAAAAACCCTGCGCGCGAAACAGTGTCACCGCCGCCACCAAGGAATTCAACAGCTCCGCCACGAGGACGTTGCGCAGGTCCGGATCGAAACCGTGGGAGGCAAGATCGGTCCACGGCTGTGCGACTTCACTCATGTCTTGAACGCGCGCACGCAGGTTGAGGCCGACGCCGATCACGATGTGACAGTGGCTTTGCAGATCTCCCGTCACCTCGAGCAACACACCACCCACCTTGCGTTCGCTGCAATAGATGTCGTTGGGCCATTTGAGACCCACGCCGCGAATGCCCCGCGCCCGCAAGGCTTCGCCCACGGCCACGCCGACCACCAGGCTCAACCCGCTCAGCGCCGCGGCACCGCCTTCGAAACCGATCAAGAGGCTCAAATAGATGTTGTGCCCAAAAGGGCTGACCCAGGTGCGACCGCGGCGCCCACGCCCCGCGGTCTGACGCTCGGCCAGACACGCGCGCAGGCGGCCCGCCCCCCCCATGTCGCGGCCGGACTGCACCCCACGCAACAAATGGGCATTGGTGGAATCCACCTCGGGCAGGATTTCCAGATCCAGCCGCGCGCCGACCGTAGGATCGAGGCCAGCACGAATGGCCTCCTCATCCAATAGACAAAGCCTTTCACTCAGCCGATAACCCTTGCCCCGCACGCTGTGCACGTCGAGGCCGAGTTCGGCGAGACTGCCGACGGCCTTCCAGACCGAGGTCTTGCTCACGCCGAAGCGTGCGCCGAGTTCATCACCGGTATGGAACTGGCCGTCGGCCAGCACGTTGAGAAGTCGTATTGCCAGGCTTTGCATGAATCGGGGTCCGCGCGACCGGACCGCAGTCCGGGGTTGGCAATACTACACCCGTTTGAGGGGGAGGGTCCGGGCGCTCGTGCGGCGATCCGCGCCTCGTGCCGTTCGACACATGCCAACTATAAAAAGTAGGTGGTCCAGCTGGGCTCGAGTCTCGAAACGCGCCGCGGAGCCAAAGAGGTGCAGCTTTTGAAGCGACGCACAGAAAGCGCGCATCAAGCAGGCGTGAAAGACCCGTGGTTTGCGACCTGGATCGCACTAATGCAGAGAGCGACAGCCTGAGTTAGTGCACGGTATGCACAACTTTGGTGCGTTACAAAAGATATTTGCACCCACGTTGCGCATTCATTGGTCATAGTGGGCCTGCAAAACAGCAGTTCCGATCCATCTCCTTGATTTCCCTACCAAATCCTTTTTGGCATGCGCCTTGCTTTGCCATCGCTCGTGTGTAGTGCCACACCCGTATCGACCGTATCGGCGCATTCAGGAGACAAAACTAATGAAAATGATCAACGCGATTATCAAGCCCTTCAAGCTTGATGACGTCAGAGAGGCCCTCTCTGAAATAGGTGTTCAGGGCATCACAGTCACAGAAGTGAAGGGCTTCGGCCGCCAGAAAGGCCACACCGAGCTCTACCGCGGCGCAGAGTACGTCGTGGACTTCCTGCCGAAGCTCAAAGTAGAGGTGGTGGTGAAGGACAGTGCCCTCGAGCAGACCATCGAAACCATCACCAAGGCGGCCAATACCGGAAAGATCGGGGACGGCAAGATTTTCGTATACGACATCGAACAAGCCATCCGCATCCGCACGGGTGAAACCGGCGACGACGCGATCTGATCAGCCTACTGACTATTAACTCTTATAAATGAGGTGATTTTGATGTCTCTCGAACTTGCATGGCTGCTACTGTGCGCAGCTCTCGTGATCTTCATGACCCCAGGCCTCGCCTTCTTCTACGGCGGCATGGTCAAGTCCAAATCCGTAGTGTCCATGATGATGCTGAGCTTCGGCTCGATCATCGTAGTGGCACTTCTCTATGTCCTCGTCGGCGCTGGTATCGCATCGCAGGTAGGCGTTACTTCCGGCTTCTTCGCTGGCAACCCCTTCGCCGACTTCGGTCTGTCCAGCACCGTCGCCGCGCTCGGCTCCTCGGATCCCGAGTCCTACGGCTCCTTCGCTGGTCACGCCTTCCTGGTCGCCTTCTGCATCATCACCGTGGCGCTGACCTCCGGTGCCGTTGCCGACCGCGCCCGCTTCTGGCCCTTCATGCTGTTCGCCGCCCTCTTCGCCCTGTTCGTAGTGTTCCCGAGCTTCCGCTGGCTCTGGGGCATGGACGCTGAAGGCAACTTCGACGGCTGGCTGGCCAACAACGTTTGGGGCTTCGGCGGCTCGCTCGACTGGGCGGGTGGTACGGTAATCCATCAGTCCGCTGGTGCCGCTGCCCTGGCTCTGGCTCTGGTACTCGGCAAACGCTCCGGCTTCGGCAAAAGCCTGCCGGTTGGCCACAACCTGCCGCTGGTTCTGATCGGTACCGCCATCCTGTGGTTCGGCTGGTTCGGCTTCAACACCGGTGTACACGGCGAAGACGTCGACCACTCCGGTCTGATCTTCCTCAACACCCTGATCTGCCCGGCTGCCGCAGCGCTCGGCTGGATCGTGGTCGAGAAATTCAAACTCGGTAAATCCACCGCTCTGGGCGCCGCTTCCGGTGTAGTCGCTGGTCTGGTTGCCATCACCCCGGCTTGCGCCTTCATCACCCCGGTATCGGCCATCATCCTCGGCCTGATCGCAGGTGGCATCGCTGCCCTGGCCGTGGAGCTGAAATTCAAACTCGGCTACGACGACTCCCTCGACGTACTGGGCATCCACCTGGTGGCTGGTTTCATCGGCTGCGTATGGGTTGGCCTCTCCGGCAGCCTCGGTGGTGCCGAAGCCGGTGGCACGCTGCTCGCCGCACAGGTTCTGTCCTCGCTGACCGTGATCGTCTACTCCTTCGTCGTCTCCTACATCCTGGCGATGATCGTTGAGAAAACCGTCGGCTTCCGCGTCGATGCTTCCACCGAAGCTGAAACCGGCCTCGACCTGGCCAACCACGGCGAGACCGCCTACAGCTGAAAGTAGCTTCTCCGAACTACTGTCGGGCCCGATCCTCAGTGACGGGCCCAGACAGACCAAAGACCAACGCCGCATCACCCGATGCGGCGTTTCTTTTTGGGGAAGGGAAAATCAGAACTTGCGCAGCTGGCGGATGGCATCGAGCCGCTCGCGCATGAGCTTGCCGATGCGTACCTCGGAGAACCGTTCCCTGGCGAAGCGCAGGATGCGTTTGCCGAAGGCGGGATCACGGCCCGCCGCACGTGCTGCTCGCAACTGCTCCGCCGCGTGCTCGACATCGGGATCCGCCCACCAGGGTTTGTCCGCCGCAGTCACGAAGGGGTAAGCACCCACTTTCACCGCCCTCTTCTTCCAGCGCACGGGGAAGCCGGTCTCGGGCGTGAGGAAATCGACGTTGCCCGAGAAGTCAGTGCCCACTACCGGTTTGCCGAAGAGTTGCGCTTCGGCCAGCGTACGGCCGAAACCTTCGGAGCGATGCAGCGACACGTAGGCATCGCAAGCGCGGATCAATCCCAGCACCTCGCCACGCTCGAGCGTGTAGTCGATCAGTTGAATGCGTGGATCGGCGGCACAGGCCTTGAGAAAGCGGCGCCAGGCCGGGTTGCGCGGATTGCTGTTCATGGTCTTGAGCACCAGGCCCACGGATTTGTCGCGCGCGGGGAAAGCGCGGCGGAACGCTTCCACCGCCGCGAAGGGATTCTTGCGATCGAGGTAGGAGTTGAAGTCGAACACGTAGAGGAAGAGGAAACGCTGCTCCGGCAGTTTGAGCGCCTTGCGCGTCATGCGCTTCAGGCGAGCCACGCTCGCCGGCAACGGCATCAGCGTGATGGGAACTTCGGCAATACGCGTCTTGCGCGGCAGGCCCACCAAGGCCTTGCTCTGGGCCGCCCGTTGCGCGGCCGCGCGATACATCTCCTCGGTGAAGCGCGTCGCTGCCCACACCTCGTCCACCAGTGCGAACACCACATCCCAATCCTTCGGCCACACCGGCAGTTCCCACGGCCACCAACCGATGTTGTAGCGGCCTTCGAAAAGACTCAGGCCACGTTCGAGAAACACACGCAGCGTATCGAAGCCGGTCAGACAGAAGACGTTGATCGCGAAGGGTGCCTCGTCCTCTGCTTCTTCATCGACCAAGGCCGCGAGCGCCTTGTCACCCACACCCACATTGCCCGGATGCACGTTGACGACCTTGAAGGGAATGCCTGCGGCTTCGCACGCCGCCACCGCCATGCGCACGTCTTCGCCGATGCCGAGCTGACCAAAGGCAAAGCCGATGAGGTTCACGCCGAACGGCCGCCGTTTGGATGACTTCGGTGAGGAGGTACTTACTTGCGTCGTCGCGCTTGAGTCCCGCAACCAGCGCAGTCCGGGCTCTTCATCGAGGGCCGTATCGAACCACTGGCGCAACTGCACCACACCCGCGTCGTTCTTGAGATCAAAGGCCTGCTGCAGATCGGGGCGACGACGCCACAACAGCAGCGAGGCACGTGGCGTCGCCACCCGTGAGTCAGCCCTCACTCTTCTGCGTTCGAACAGCCACTCGCGCCAACGCGGCGCGACGAGCGGTCCGAGCCCCATGCCCGCGATGCCGTCGAACAGGAACCACCACAGAAAGGCCCTCTGCTCCGCGGCGTTGGTGAGTGGAAACTCCACCTGCAAGTCAGAGCTGCCCAGCCACACGAAGTACATCAGCCAAGTGAGCGGTTCTTCCAGCGGCTCGTCTTTCAACTTCAGATGGGGCACTTCCGCATCGAGCCACGCCAGTTGTTCCGCGGGCAGATGCTCCTGCAGACCGTATTCGCGCAGACCGTGGGTATAAAGCCAGGCGAGCGCGGCGGTGTAACCGCTGTTGGAGCCGATGTCGAAGATCTGCCGCAGGTCTTCGCGCCATTCCAGCAGCGAGCGCAGCATGAGGTTCAAACCGAAGGGACCGACGCGACGACTGCGCGGCAAAGGCTTCAGCAGTTCCGCATAGTCCTCTGGCGTGCCGGCCGGCCAATGCGGGTAATTGAGACCACGGTGGATCAACCACCAACGGTGAAAACTTGCGGGCAGCTTGCCAGAGGGAGAGGCAGCGCCGCGCACTCCGGCGTTCAGCAGCCATGCCAAGCGCTCGGGATCGAGCAGGGAGAGATCGGTCATCGTTTGCGTCCAAGCCAAGGCGCCAACTTTAGACTGCTCCCCGTCCCGACTAAAGCCCTTCCATGCGCCGTCCGATAAGGGAGAGGTACGTCGCCAGAAGCAGGTCTGCCATGAACAACGTGATTCTCACCGACATCCTCTCCGCCGTGGCCAGCGTCAGTTCTTCTACGCTCACTCCCTCACCTCGTCGTGAATTGCTTCCCGAAGGGGTGACGCCCGCACGCACCGAACCGGTAACGGAGGACGAGCTCCTGCCCGCACTGCAGAAGGTGAATGCCACGCTGCAGCCCTATGGCGTGGAGTTCGAGCTGAGTGAAGACGGCAAACGCACCATCGTCCGCATCGTCGATTGCAAGAGCGGCGAGGTGCTGCGTCAGATTCCGTCGGAAGCGCTGTTGCAGATCGCGCGTCGCCTCGACGAACTGCGCGGCCTGCTGCTGCGGGAAAAGGTGTGAGAAGGCTCTGCGGCGCGCTGCGCCTCAGACCTGCATGTTCATGATTTCGCGGTACGCGCTCACCAGTCGGTTGCGTACCTGGATGCCCATCTGAAAGGCGAGGCTCGCCTTCTGCACGTCCAGCATCACGGTGTCGAGCGTCACGTCCTTGCTGCCGCTTTCGAAGGCACGCACCTGTTCCGTGGCATGTTGCTGCAACTGATTGATGCGCTCGATCGACGCGAGCATGGCATCGGCAAAGCCACCCTGCCCCACGCTGGTATCGATGCGTGTACCACGCAGCTCGCCAGCACCGGCTTCGGCGCTGACACTGCGCAATTGCTGCAGGACGGATTCGATGGCGGGAACACTCATGGCGGTCTCCTCTTGATGACTGCGCGCGCAGGCTAACAGCAGGCGCCGTTCCTCCAAACGCTTAATTGCGTGCAAAAGCGCCGGCTTTTCCGGCCTTGGAGCAAAGGGCCGGCCGGGATAATAGCCGCCATGTTCATGAGCCCTATTCCCTTACTTTCCCATGCAGAGTGGAGCCGCAATGGCTGACGAGCCACGCCCGACTTCTCCGGTGCCACGTTCTGCCGCTTTACCTACAGAAGTTGCAACAGCACCGCTCTTCACCTTCGAAGGTTTACGGCAGCGGCTGAGCCAAGGCACCCTGGTGCCTTTGTTGATCGCTGGCGCCGCCGCCATCGCGCTGATCGCCGCGCTCCTGTTGTGGGCCGGCAGCGCGCCCTATCGCGTGTTGTTCAGCAACCTCAGCGAGGCCGACGGCGGCAAGATCATCAACGAACTCGACAACCGCGGTGTGCCCTATCGCTTCAGCGAAAGCGGCAACGCCATCCTCGTGCCCGCCGACCAGGTGCACGTGCTGCGCCTGCAGTTGGCGGAGCAAGGCCTGCCGCAGGGCGGTGGTGTCGGTTTCGAACTGCTCGACAACCAGGCCTTCGGTGTCAGTCAGTTCACCGAACAGGTGAATTTCCAGCGCGGTCTGGAAGGCGAATTGGCGCGCTCCATCGAAACCTTGGGCCCCGTGGCAGCAGCGCGCGTGCATCTCGCCCTGCCCAAACCCAGCGTCTTCGTGCGCGAGCGCGAACCGGCGAAGGCGTCGGTGGTGCTGACCCTGCGTGCAGGTCGTTCGCTGAGCCAGGGTCAGGTGAATGCCGTCATGCACCTCGTCTCCAGCAGCGTGCCCTCGCTCTCCTTCGACCAGGTCACGGTAGTGGATCAGGGTGGCGCCCTGCTCTCCGGCAATTCTTCCAATGGCTATCGCGAAGGCGCCGATCTCGACTACGTCCACGAGATCGAACGCGGCTATCAGCAGCGCATCGAGAACATCCTCACGCCGCTCTTCGGCCGTGACAACTTCAGTGTGGCGGTGACCGCCAACATCGATTTCTCTCGTCGCGAACAGACCACCGAACGTTATACGCCCAACCAGACGCCGGGCTCCGCCGCGGTGCGCAGCGCGCAGATGAGCGGCTCCTACGATGGTGTGGATCCCGCTGCCGCCGGCATTCCTGGTGCGCTCAGCAATACCCCGCCCGGTCCCGGCGTGGCACCGATCGAAGTGGAAGGCGAAACCGAAGCCGCCGCAGCTGCCACCACCGAGCGCAACACCCTCAATTATGACCGTCTGATCAATTACGAAGTGGATCGTGACATCACGCACGTGCAGCAGCAGTACGGGCAGCTGCAGCGTCTGTCGGCGGCAGTGGTGATCAACTATCGCGCCGACGTGGATGAAGAAGGCGCACCCACGCGCGTGCCGCTGAGCGAGGCGGAACTCGATCAGGTGCGTCGTCTCGCGCAGCAGGCCATGGGTTATTCCGCCGCGCGCGGCGATGCCCTGGAAGTGGTCAACGTGCCCTTCAGCCAGAGTGCCGTTCCCACCGTACCGGAAAGCCCCTGGTGGCAGCTGCCTGCCAATCAGCTGCTCATCCTCTCTGCACTGCGCTACTTCCTGACGGCATTGGCAGCGCTCGCGCTCTACTTCTTCCTGCTGCGTCCGCTCATGCGTCGTCACCTGCAGCCCGCCGCTGCCGCGCTGCCCGCCGAAGGTGCCGCTGCCACTGCGCTTGCCGCGCCGAATGCGGAACAGGATGAGGGTGCAGCTGCCGAAGCCGGCGCCGACGACGAAGAACAATTGGGATTGCGTCGTATGGAAGGCCGCGGCGGCCTGCCGCTGCGTATGCGCCGTCCGCCCAACTACGAGCAATACCTGCGGGAAGTACGCCAGATGGCACAGGACGATCCGCGCCTGATCGCCCTGGTCGTACGCAACTGGATCGAGGGTTCCACCGGTGGCAAGTAACGAAGGTCTGCGCAAGAGTTCCATTCTGCTGTTGACACTCGACGAGGATTCCACCGCCGAGGTGTTCAAGCATCTGCCGTCGCGCATGATTCAGGATCTGAGTCAGGAGATGGCCAATCTCGGCCACGTGTCGCACGAGGAAATGCGTGCGGTGCTGGAAGAGTTCTACGAGGAGTCCGAGCAGTACGCGCTGCTGGTCAGCCTCAACTCCAGCGAGTATGTGAAGAGCGTATTAACCAAGGTGCTGGGCAGCGAGCGCGCCGCCAGTCTGCTCGAAGACATCATGGAAAGCGCGCAGGGTACGACCGGCATCGATGCGCTCAACCTGATCGAACCCGCCACCGTGGCCGAGATGATCCGCGACGAACATCCGCAGATCATCGCCACCATCCTGGTGCATCTCGAACGCTATCAGGCGGCCGAGGTCATCAAGCAGCTCGACGACAAGCAGCGCGACGACGTGATGCTGCGCATCGCCACCTTCAGCGGCGTGCAGCCGGCGGCACTGCAGGAGCTCACCGAGGTGCTGAGCAGCATGCTCGACGGTCAGAATCTCAAGCGCAGCAAGATGGGCGGCGTGAAGACCGCGGCGGAAATCCTCAACCTGCTCAACGCCAACACCGAGGAAAGCGTCATCGCTGCGGTGCGTGCGTACAACGAAGATCTGGCGCAGCGCATCATCGACGAGATGTTCCTGTTCGAGAACCTCGCCGAAGTCGACGACCGCGCCATCATGCTGCTGCTGCGCGACGTCGAACCGGACCTGCTCGCCGTGGCGCTCAAGGGCGTGTCCCCGACCCTGCTCAACAAGTTCACGCGCAACATGTCGCAGCGTGCGGCTCAGCTGCTGATCGAAGACATGGAAAACCGCGGCCCGATCCTGCTGTCGCGCGTACAGAGCGCGCAGAAACAGATCCTGCAGATCGCACGTCGTCTGGCCGACAGCGGCGAGATCGAACTGACGCGCGGCGAGGAAAGCTATGTCTGAGATGCAGCAGAGTCGCGACCTTTGGCAGCGCTGGCACATGGGCGAGTTGCATCGCGCCGCTCAGCCGCAAGCGCTGGCGAACGCGGAAGCTGCCGCCGAGCACAGCGAGCAGGAGCTGCAACAGGCGCACTTGCTCGAACAATTGAAGGAAGCCGCGCGCCAGAAAGGTTTTGCGCAGGGCAAGAGCGAAGGCCATCAGGCCGGCTTTGCCGAAGGTCGGGAACAAGGCCATGCCGAAGGCCTGCGCCTGGGTCGCCTCGAAGCCGAGCAGGAATTACAGCGGCAGTTGGCAGATACCATCGCACCGCTGCGCACGCTGATCGCAGGCTTCGAACAGGCGCTACGGCAATTGGATGAGGAAGTCGCACAGCAACTGGCGGCACTGGCGATGACGGCAGCCCGTCATCTCGCTCGTCGCGATCTCGATCTGCACCCCGACCACGTCGTCGCGCTCGTGCGCGAACTGCTGCAGACGCAACCCTTGTGTGGTGAACCCAAGCTTTGGCTGGCGCCCGCCGATCTGCCGCTTGTGCAGCAACATCTCGCCGAAGAACTCGCTGCCGCCGGCTGGCAGTTGCGTCCCGATCCCACGCTCACGCGTGGCGGCTGTCGTCTCACCAGCAATACCGGCGAGATCGATGCCACCTGGGAAACGCGTTGCCAGACCCTGGTGGAACAGTATTGGTCCGTGCCCGCCGTCGAGAACCCACAAGCGCCGAAACCGAAGCGCACGCGGGCGCGCAAAGCCAAGGTCGCAACGACAACCGTGGAGGAGCCGCAGCAATGACGGCTCGCGACCACAACCTGCATCTGGCGCATTGGCAGCAAGAGCTGGGGCGTATCGGCCAAGGTGTTCCCGCCATTACGCCCTATCGCCGCAGCGGACGCATCGTACGTGCCACCGGCCTCGTACTCGAAGCGCTTGGACTGAATGTTCCACTTGGCGGCGCCTGCCGCATCGAACTGCCGAGCGCTGGCGGTTTCGCCGAAGCCGAAGTCGTGGGCTTCGCCGGTGACAAATCCTTTCTGATGCCGCTCGCAGAGCTCGACGGCCTCGTACCCGGCGCGCGGGTATTCCCCGTTGGTGAAGACAGCAGCGCGCGTTGCTTCCCCCTGGGCCCCTCCCTTTTGGGCCGCGTATTGGATGGCAGCGGCAAGCCGCTCGATGATCTGCCCTTGCCACGCGAAAGCGACTGTGCGCCGCTTGCCACCGGCACGCTCAATCCCCTGACGCGTGCGCCAATCGATACACCGATCGACGTCGGCGTGCGGGCAATCAATGCGCTGCTCAGTGTGGGCCGCGGTCAACGCATGGGACTCTTCGCCGGCTCCGGTGTCGGTAAGTCGGTGCTGCTCGGCATGATGGCGCGCTACACGGCGGCCGATGTGTGCGTGGTCGGTTTGATCGGCGAGCGTGGCCGCGAGGTGCAGGAATTCGTCAGCCACATTCTCGGTGCCGAAGGTCTGGCGCGTTCGGTGGTCGTCGCAGCACCCGCCGATACCTCGCCGTTGCAACGTCTGCAGGGTGCGGCTTATGCCACGCGTCTCGCCGAAGACTTCCGCGACCGCGGCCACAACGTGTTGCTCATCATGGATTCGCTCACGCGCTACGCCATGGCGCAGCGTGAGATCGCGCTCGCGATCGGTGAGCCGCCCGCAACGAAGGGCTATCCACCATCGGTGTTCGCCAAGCTGCCCGCACTCGTGGAAAAGGCCGGCAACGGCCGCGTCGGCCAAGGTTCGATCACGGCCTTCTACACCGTGCTGACCGAAGGCGACGATCAACAGGATCCCATCGCCGATTCGGCGCGCGCGATTCTCGATGGTCACATCGTGCTGTCGCGTTCTCTCGCGGAAGCGGGCCACTATCCCGCGATCGACATCGAGGCGTCGATCAGCCGCGTGATGACGGCGATCGTGCCGCAGAAACAACTGCGTTGCGCGCAGCGCTTCAAACAGCTGTTCTCACGCTATCAGCGCAGCCGCGACCTGATCGGCGTCGGCGCCTACAGCCCAGGTTACGACGCCCAGCTCGATCAGGCGGTCCGCCTCTACCCCACGCTCGAAGGTTTCCTGAAGCAGGACCTCACCGAGCGCGCCGAATTCGCAAGTTCCGTCGCCCAGCTCGAAGCTCTGCTCGGCGAAGGCATTGGCGCCAGGAGTGCGTGATGCAACGTAGTGCCCTGGAACAATTACTGGAAAGCGCGCGCAAGGCGCGCGACGAAGCAGGTCGCCAGCTCGCCGATGAGCGCATGGGGCAACAACAGTTGCTCACCCACATCGAGCTGCTGAGCACCTATCGCCTCGAATACAGCCTGCAGTTGCAGCAGGCGATGCAGAACGGAATGCCACTCACCGCGCTGCGTGATTTCCAGGCCTTTCTTGCCTCACTCGATCAGGCGCTTGCCCAAGGCCAACACAGTTTGAGCGTGAAGGAAGACCGACTGCAGAAGGCGCAGATGCATTGGCGTCTGGCGCAGCAGCGTCTCGACACCTTCACTGCCTTGCAGAAACGCCAGCAGCAAGCCGTGGCGAAAGCCGAAGGCCGCCGTGAACAACGCGGCAACGACGAACTCAGCAGCCAGTTCGCCGCGCGCGAACGCACCAAACAAGCCCGACTTTCTCAGGAGGCGCCATGACCCTGCCCTTGTCTCCCTTACTGCCCACGACGCAAACACCGGTGCCACTCGAAAGTGCGCCGCAGGCTGCAAGGTCCACCACTGGCTTCGCTGCGCTCCTGCAGCAGCTGGGCATGCCGAACACCGGCGCGCCCATGCCGCTGCTCACCGAACACGTCGCAACGGCGCAGACTTCTCTCGATCTCGCGGCCTTGGAGCGCACGCTCGCTGCGGCGAATCCGCAACCGGTGACGCACGAACTCCCGGTGCTCACGCCACAAGCCGCGCCGGAAAGCGATGGTCTTGATGCACTGCTCGTTGCGCTGCGTGGACTTTCTCCTTTGCAGCTGAACGAAAGCGCGGCGCAGATCGCGACGATGGAGGGACACGAGGAACCATTCACTGACGACGTGGAAATGGAAGCCGAGAGCCTGGCGGCACTCGCAGCTCTGCTGCAGCCGAGCGCTACGAATACGCGTACCGATGATGCGAATGCGACGACGCAGCTCGATGCCACGCTGCGGACGGTAAGCGCAGCGCCGGCCGCGTCCGCTCAAGCTACCGCGCTGCTCGGCGATGAAATTACCGATACCGAAGTGGCCGATACCCAGCCAATCAGACCACAGGCGGGCACCGCGACCACGCACAGCGTCGTGTCTGAGACCACCTTGCTACCGAACGTAGGGGAGGCAACGAACGCCGCGACGAACTTCGAACTGCCGCTGATGGAGGGTGCGCGCGCATCGCAACAGCAAGTAGCGAACGAGGTGCCCACGACCCAGGAACCGGCGCGCGTGCTCTATCTGCGTCAGCCGCTCGATTCCGCCCCCTGGCGCGCTGAGTTCGGCCAACGAGTGGCTCAGCTCGCGTTGAACCAAGGTGAGCAACGCGTTTCGTTGCAGCTGCATCCGGCAGAACTCGGACCACTGACGGTGGAACTGCGCGTTCGCGAAGGCCAGGCCGATCTCACCTTCCTGTCTTCGCACGTGCAGGTGCGCAGCGCCGTGCAGGACGCCCTGCCGCAATTGCGTGAGGCGCTGTCGCAGCAAGGCATTGCGCTGGGTCAGGCCGACGTGGGTGAACGCGCGCCCGAACGACATGCGCAGACGCAGCAGGAGCGACAGCCTGCGACCGAACACGTCGCCGTGGCGATGAGCCCTGCCAGTGCACAGGCCAAGGCCTCTACGCAAGGCACCCGCGTGGCCGGCCCGGGTCGAGTGAATCTCTACGTATAGGCGAATCGCTTCTTTGACTTACCAACCGGCATAGACCGGCCGAGGAACACACGATGGCAAGCAATACCGAAAATTCCGGCATCTATCGGGCTATTCAGTGGCTGTTGCTGGCGGCCGTGGTCGCCGTCGGCGTCGCCAATCTCTATCTCCTTCTGCAGAGCCGCGAAGGACAGCAGGAGTTTGCGAGCGCGAGCGTCAAACGCACCACCAGCTCCGCGCCCATCTTCGTCGATGTGGGTCCGCTCACCGTGAACCTGCAGAACGACGCCTATGGTCAGCGCCTGCTCTACATTGGCTTGACGCTGCAGGTGTCCGACTTCGAGACACGTGATCTGCTGAACCGTCACATGCCCGAAGTGCAGAGCCGTCTCTTGCTGCTGCTCTCGGGGCAGAACGCCGAGCAACTGATTCCCGCCACCGGCAAGCAGAAGCTGGCACAGGACATCAAGGGCCTGTTCCAGACACCGCTCGCGC
The DNA here is from genome assembly GCA_937898685.1 of uncultured Gammaproteobacteria bacterium. GTDB lineage: Bacteria > Pseudomonadota > Gammaproteobacteria > Pseudomonadales > Pseudohongiellaceae > CAILUG01. The sequence goes on from CALEJT010000052.1 coordinate 15,733, forward strand.
AAATGCAGATGCCGGTCGAGGTGGAACAGGTGCTCTTCACCAACTTCATCGTGCAATGAGCGACTGCGCACACATCCGCAGGCATAGGCAGGAACCGAGGTAAGCTTCATGGCCCAGGACAACCTACTGCTGCAAGACGAAATCGACGCTCTGCTCAACAGCGTGAGCGGTGAAACCACGTCTTCCGGTACGCGTAACGGCGAGCAGCGCATCCGTCCGTACGATCCGGTCACGCAGCATCGCGTGATCCGCGATCGTCTGCATGCGATGGACATCATCAACGAACGCTTCGCGCGCTTGTTCCGCATCAGCCTGTTCAACCTGATCCGCCGCAGTTCCGACATCACGGTCGAATCGATGCGCTATCAGAGTTACAGCAACTTCTCGCGCAACGTGCCGGTGCCCACCAACATCAACCTGATCACGATGAAGCCGCTGCGCGGCAGTGCGCTCGTGGTGTTTCCGCCACAGCTCGTGTTCCTCATCGTGGACAACCTCTTCGGTGGTGACGGCCGTTTCCTCGCCCGTTCCGAAGGACGCGAATTCACCGCCACCGAGAACCGCATCATCCAGCGTCTGTTGACACTCGCGGTGGAGGCCTATCAGGAAGCGTGGCAACCGATCCATCCCTTGCAGGTGAGCTATCTGCGCTCGGAAATGCAGATGCGTTTCGCCAACATCACCAATTCGCCGAACGAAATCGTGGTGAATTCCGACTTCCATCTCGAGGTCGGCAACCTGTCGAGCAATTTCCAGATCTGCATCCCCTACAGCATGATCGAGCCCTTGCGCGACATCCTCACCGATCCCACCACCGGCAACCGCAGCAAGAACGATCGCAGTTGGCAGCGCCGCATGGCGGGTGAGATCCGTCAGACCGAAGTCGAGCTCAAGGTCGGCTTCGTCGAAATTCCCACCAGCGTCGGCAAGGTGATGAATCTGAAAGCGGGTGACGTACTGCCCATCGAATTGCCGCAGCAGGTCACCGCCGAAGTCGACGGCGTGCCCGTGCTGCGTTGCCGCTACGGCAGCCGTCAGGGCCGCCGCGCGCTCGAAGTGGCGGAGGTGATCGAACACAACCAAACCACCATCCGCACACCCAGCCCCGAATCTCTATCCGGAGCCCAGGCTCCTTCTGCCGGAGACCAACCTCATGAGTGACAAGCTTTCCTCTCCTTCCGAAGACTTGAGCGACGACTGGAGCGCTGCGCTCGCCGAACAGGAAGCGGACGGTGCCGCGCCGAAGAGTGCGGCCGATCAGGTCTTCAAACCGCTCGATCGCAACGACGGTACGCTCACCGCCAACCGCGAACTCGAGATGATCATGGACATCCCGGTGAAGCTGAACGTGGAACTGGGCCGCACGCGTCTGACCATCCGTCAGCTGCTCGAACTCAGTCAGGGTTCGGTGGTGGAGCTCGATGGCCTCGCCGGTGATCCGATGGACATCCTCATCAACGGCTATCTCGTGGCGCAGGGTGAGGTGGTAGTGGTCGACGACAAGTACGGCATCCGCATCACCGAAATCATCACGCCCTCCGAACGCATCCAGAAACTCAATCGCTGAGCGAGGAAGATTCCATGGACCAGGCTGCTCTGGGCAGTGCCTCGATCGACGTGCTGGCTCTCTTCGGCAAGACCGCGTTCGCATTGGCCGTGGTGCTTGGTGCGATCTACCTCTGTAGTTGGGTCTTCAAGCGTTTCGAACTCGGCCGCCGCTTTCCCGTGAACACGCAACAACGGTTGCGCGTGGTGGCGAGCACCTCGCTCGGCGCGCACGAGCGTGTGGTGATCGTGGTGGTCGACGACGTGCAACTCGTGTTGGGAGTCACCAACGCTCAGATCACCAAGCTGCATGAACTGCCGGCCGCGACGCAGGCCAAGACCATCTTCGAAGCCGCGCTGGCGGCGCAGCGCAACAAGATGGCTGCCGCCACGGAGCCGCTGCTGTGAAACCCCAACCCTGGCAGCGCCTCTGTGCGCTGCTGCCTTTTTTCTTCCTTCTGCTGCTGCCGGAATTGAGTCTGGCGCAGACGCTGCCCGGCATCACCAGCCAGCCGACGCCGGATGGCGGACAAGCCTGGTCGATTCAACTCCAGACTCTGCTTCTGCTCAGCGCCATGGCCTTCCTGCCAGCGGCGCTGCTCATGATGACCAGCTTCACGCGCATCGTGATCGTCTTGAGCCTCTTGCGCACGGCGATGGGCACACAGGCCGCTCCACCGAACCAGGTGCTGCTCGGCATCGCGCTGTTTCTCACCTTCTTCGTGATGGCACCGGTGTTCGACACCATCTACACCACCGCCTGGGTGCCGCTGGCGGAAGACACGATCAGCCTGCAGGAAGCGATCGCACTGGCGAGTGAACCGCTGCGCGGTTTCATGCTGGCGCAGACGCGCGAATCCGATCTCGCGCTCTTCGCGCAACTGGCGCAGGTCGAGCCGATGGCGGGGCCGGAAGAAGTGCCACTGCGCATTCTGATTCCAGCCTTCATCACCAGCGAGTTGAAGACCGCATTCCAGATCGGCTTCATGCTGTTCATTCCCTTCCTCATCATCGACCTCGTGGTGGCCAGCGTGCTGATGGCGCTCGGCATGATGATGGTGCCGCCGGCGACGATCTCGCTGCCCTTCAAACTCATGTTGTTCGTGCTGGTGGATGGTTGGCAGTTGCTGATCGGCTCACTGGCACAGAGCTTCGCGCTGTAACCCCGTCGTGGAGGATCGCGCATGACACCCGAAACCATCATGAACCTCGCCTACCAGGGCATGCGTGTGACACTGTTTCTCGCCGGTCCGGCGTTGCTCGCCGCACTCTTGATCGGCCTGCTCGTGTCCCTGTTCCAGGCGGCGACGCAGATCAACGAGATGACGCTGTCGTTCATCCCGAAGATTCTCGGCGTGTTCGCGGTGTTGGTGCTCACGGGCCCCATGTTGTTGGAACTGATCACGGACTTCACCGCGGAGCTCCTGCGCAACATCCCGTCCTTGGTGAATGGACTACCGCCTTCGAATACGCCCTAGTCCCTGATTCCACGCGATGATCGAGCTCACCTTCGCGCAGCTACAGACCTGGCTCACGCTGTTTCTGTGGCCCTTCACGCGCATCGCGGCCTTCCTGATGGTCGAGCCCTTTCTCGGCCACTCCAGCACGCCGGCGCCGGTGAAGATCGGACTCGCGGCGCTCCTCACCATGGCCGTCAGCAGCAATCTCGCACCACTGCCGCAGGTACCGCTGTGGTCCTGGGCCTCGATCGGCATTTTGGTCGAACAGGTCCTGATCGGTGCGGCAATGGGGCTCGTGATGCAGATCGTGATGGCAGTGGTACAGGCGGCCGGTGAAGTCATCGGTCTGCAGATGGGGCTGGCCTTCGCCTCGTTCTTCGCACCGGATGTCGGTGCCAACACCATGATCCTGTCGCGCTTCTTCTACATGATCACGGCGCTGTGCTTTCTCGCCGTCGACGGTCACCTCTTGTTGATCCAGGTCCTGGCGGCCTCATTCGAAACGCTGCCGATCGCGGCCGGTACGCTCGACACCAGCGGCTTCGCGGTACTGGCGCGCTTCGGCTCGGTGATTTTCGGCTCGGGACTTCTGCTCGCGTTGCCGCTGGTGGCGGCGCTCTTGGTGATCAACCTGGCGATGGCCATTCTCAACCGCGTGGCGCCGCAGTTCACCGTGTTCTCGGTGGGCTTTCCGATGTCACTGTTGGCGGGGCTGTTGTTGCTGACGCTGTTGAGCCGGGAACTCTATGGTTTCCTGAGTCAGCTCTTCATGCTGGGTCTGCAGTTCATGCAGAGCCTGGTGGAGGAATTGGCAGCCTAGAAGTGGAGAGGTGGTTGCCCACCTCCCCGTGCCAGGAGAAACCTCAGAGGAGGCGGAATAGCGACATCGAACTGATGTCGACGAAGGATTTCTGCGCCGCTTCCAAACCGACCTGGCGCAGCATGTAGCTCGAAACCGCCTGGACGTAGTCGAGGTCGACGAGCCCACTGAGGGTTTGCGAATAGCTCAGATTGCGCGCATCGGCGACGAGATCGAGCGTGTCGAGTTCGTTCAGACGCGCACCCACCGACGCACGCACGATCAGCACGTTGTCGAGGCTGTTGTCGAACTCGCGCAGCACGGTGTTCAAGGTGTTCGACAGACGCGCCTTGCTGGTGGCGTCGTCGGCCGGCGTTTCCAGCGCGGCGATGGCCTTGGCGAAGGTCTGGAACAGATCCGCATTCATGTCGGTGCCGGGGCCCATGCGCAGCGAATCACCGTCCGCCGGTGTGCCCTCGAGCTTCAGACTGAGACCACCGACGTTGAGCGTCATGCCGGAAGCGTAGGGCTGATCGGCGACATGGACGTTGCCATCGGTGTCGACCACGCTGTAACGCAGCTGACCACTGCCATCGTCACTGAAGGTGACGTCGAAGGTGGCGCCGTAACCGGTGGCATTGGTGTCCACCACCTGCGGGCCCGTGAAGCGCACGCTGCCGGTGTTGCCAGCGTCGGCTTCGGCGACATAACCACGGCTGTGCGTGGACAAGAAGATGGTGGCGCCACTGTCGGACATCGGAATCAGGCGCGATGCATCGACGCGTTGTTCACGTGCGGAATCGCTGCCGACGAACATCACGTTGCCATCGGCGTCCTTGATGAAGGGAGGACTGCCGTCTTCATAACCACCGAAAAGATAACGGCCATTGCCATCGGAAGTGTTGGCCTGCCCCAGGACGCTTTCGAAGATGCCGCGCAGTTCGCTGGCGACGGAAGCGCGGTCGGCATCGCTCAAGCTGCCGTTCGAGGCCTGCAACACCAAGGTGCGCGCGCGCGTGATGGCATCGCCGACGCTCTGCAGCACGCTCTCTTCCTGCGACAGTGCATTGCGCACACCGATACGCGCTTCCTGATACTGCTGCACCAGGGCCTTGGCCTGGCCGACGCCCAGTGCCTGCGCCGCGGCCTTCGGATCGTCGGAGGGACGTACCACCTTCTTGCCGGCGGCGAGCTGTTGTCCGGTTTCGATGAAGTCCACCTGACGGCGGCTCAACGAGGACACGCTTTGGTTGTAGATGGTCAGAGTGCTGACGCGCATGAATGACTCCCGGTTGTACTAGCTTCAGGCACGCATGTTGAGGATGACGTCGAGCAGCATGCCGCCGGTCTCGATCAGCTTGGCGTTGGCCTGGTAATACTGCTGATAGCGCAGGATGTTGATCGCCTCTTCGTCGAGATTCACACCCGATTCCGCCTGCTGCATGGCGTGAATCTGTTCGGTCAGTGCTTCCTGCGCCTTGAGGTTGATCTGCACCACGTTGGCACGGTTGCCGACGTCGTTGACCAGACGCATGTAACCCTGCGTCAGCGTGAAGCGGCCACCGAAGATGTGCTGGTTCTGCAGGTCGAGCAGCGCCAGCGCGTTGCGGTTGTCACCGTCGGCGCCAGCCTGAGATGCAGCGATCTGCGCCGGGTCGTGGATCAGGTTGGTGAAGGCTTCGGCGGCACGGCGCGTGGGCTGCAGGTTGAAACGATCACCGTCTTGCAGTAGCGCGGGATCATCGATGGTCAGCACGAGACCATCGAAGCGCAGTTCGTTGCCGTCGAGCGTAACGCTGAAGCTGCCACCGCCATCGCGACGTACCACTTCGAACTCTCCGTTCGCAGCGTCGGTGACGCGCAGATCGTAGTCACTGCCGGTGAGTCCTTGTGGGCTCGTGGCAGTATCGAAGGCGGCGCTGAGTACGGCACTGCCCGCGTTGCTGCGATGACTGAACAGCACCGGTTGATTGAACGAGAACATGTCCTGGCCGTTGGCACCGCTCAGATCGACGCCGGCAGCGTGCTGCGCGTTGTAGGCGAGCGCCAGGGTCACGGCAAGCTGACCGAGCTGGTTCTGCGCCTTGTCGAGCGTTTCGCTGCGGAAGGCCAACAGACCACCGACGGCGCCACCGCGGAAGGTGGTCTCGCTCAGTTCACGCGCATTGCCGGCGGAATCCTTGTAGCCCACCACGACGCGCGAGGAATCGTAGGACGAGGTCATGGTGGTGAGTGCATAGCTGCGATGACCGCTCACGAGCGGCTGACCGTTGCCGATGGTCAGGTTGTAGCTGCCACCGTCCTGGACGTGCACCTGCACGTCGATGTGGCTGCTGAGTTGGTTCACCAGGTGATCGCGCTCGTTCAGCAGTGCATTCGGCACACCGCTGCTGCGGCCGCGGCTGGTGGCGATTTCTTCGTTGAGCTTGGCGATCTGCGAGGCGAGCGTGTTGATCTCTTCCACTTCGCTGCGCAGTTGCGCAGCCACGCCGTCCTGCATTTCGCTCAGATAACCGGCAAGCGAACGGAACTGGGCGCTCAGCGTATCGGCGGTACCGATCACACCCTGACGTGCGGCGGAGTCGGCAGGCGTGCCGGCCAGTTGCTGCAAGGCCGCAAAGAATTTCTGCATCATCGGCGCGAGGCCGGCATCGCTGTCGGCGAGCAGGTTGTCGATCTGGCTGATCTCGCTTTCGTAACGGGCGAGATAACCGGTATCGGTGGTCGCGCTGTTGAGCTGGCTGGCGACGAAGTGGTTGAACTGACGTTCCACGTCGGTGACGACCACGCCGCCAGAGGCGCGCTGACTCAGCACGGTGATCTCGCGGTTGTAACCGGGGGTGTAGACGTTGCTGACGTTGTTGCTGGTGGTCTTCAGTGCCACCTGAGCGGCATTGAGCCCGCTCATGCCGATGGAAAAGATGCTCACGGTCTAGCTCTCCTGCTTTACCTCTTCTCTATCGGCTCACTCGAGGCGCGCTTGAGAAGAACTTGTGTCCTGGGACGGAGAAATCTCTTGAGTGCGCAGTTCGCGCGAGAGCTGTGCGGTGAGCATGTCGGCGAGGCCGAAACCGCGACCCGATAGTTGCTTGGCCCACTGCTGATCGAGCAATTCCTGATAGAGCTTGCCGGTGCTGGAAGACTCGAGCCCGCCTTCAGGTACGGTGGCGCGCATGGCCTTCAGCATCATCTGCAGGAACAGCGCTTCGAATTCCTTCGCCGCGCCCTGCAGCGCCTGTTGCGGATCTTCGTTGGCCTTGGCCTTCAGGCTCTGCAGACCTTGCAGATCGAATGCGGTGATGGCGCCTGTTTCGATACCGGACATGCTTGTTCCCTTGAACTCAATTGCTCTGGTTTCTGGCCGGGCTTAGAGAATCTCCAACTCCGCTCGCAGCGCCCCTGCGGCACGCAGGGCTTCGAGGATGGCCATCAGATCCTGCGGTGTGGCACCGAGCGCGTTGAGCGCATTGACCACCTGCTGCAGATCCGCGCCTTCCACCATGTGGAGCGTGCCTTCACCTTGTTCGATGGTGATGTCGGCTTCCGGTGTGATCACGGTTTCGCCGCGGCTGAAGGGCGGCGGTTGGTTCACACGCAGGCGGCTGTCGATGACGATCGACAGACTGCCGTGCGCCACCGCCGCGGGATAGAGCGTGACGCGACTGGTCAGCACGATGGAACCCGTGCGCGAATTGATCACGACCTTGGCCGGCGGCTCGGCCGGCGTGATCTCGAGGTTTTCCACCTGCGCCATGAAGTTGACGAGGGCATCGCGACCTATCGGAGCACTCAACAGGATCACACTGCCATCGAGCGCACGCGCGGTTCCGGCACCGAAGGTTTGATTGATGACGCTGGCAGCGCGCTGTGCGGTGGTGAAGCTGGCCTGACGCAACATGAGTTCGAGCGGGCCCTCGTCGAGATTCAAGGGCACGGAACGTTCGACCAGAGCGCCACCGCTGATGCGGCCACCGGCCTGTTGATTGATCTGCACGTTGCTGCCGGCCGCCTGCGCCGAAGCACCGCCGACGAAGAGATTACCTTGGGCGAGCGCGTAGACTTCGCCGTCGGCGCCACGCAGCGGGGTCATCAACAGTGTGCCGCCACGCAGACTGCGCGCGTTGCCGATGGAAGAGACCACGACGTCGATGCGCTGACCGGGGCGAGCAAAGGGCGGCAGATCTGCCGTGACCACCACCGCCGCCACGTTGCGCAGTTGCATGTTCACACCGGGAGGCACGGTGACGCCGAGTTGCGAGAGCATGTTGGTGAGACTCTGCGAAGTGAAGGGTGCCTGCATCACCTGGTCGCCCGTGCCATCGAGACCGACCACCAGGCCATAGCCGAGCAGCTGGTTGTCACGCACGCCGGAGAAGTCCGCGATTTCACCGAGGCGCTCGGCACGCACTTCCTGCGCCGCCACCGTGGCAACGAGCAGGAGCGAGAACAGCAGCCACCAACGTTTCAGCATCTTTGCTCCCTCTGCTTACAGCGGCGACACGGTGAGGAAGAAGCGTTGCAGCCAACCCATGCGCTGTGCCTCGTCGATGTAGCCGTTGCCCGTGTATTCGATACGGGCGTCCGCCACTTCGGTGGAAGGCACGGTGTTGCGCACGCTCACGGCGCGTGGCTGCACGGTGCCGGAGAAACGGATGAACTCCGTGCCGCGATTGATCGTGATCTGCTTTTCGCCGGCGACGCGCAGGTTGCCGTTGGGCAAGACTTCCTGCACGGTGACGGTGATGGTGCCGGTGAAGGTATTGTTCGCGCGGGATCCGCCGCCACCGGTGAAGGTGTTTTCGCCGGAAAAGTCGAAGCCGTACTTGGCGAGTTCTTCCAGCACGTCCGGCAACTGTTCGAAGCTCAACGTGGCATTGCCACCGCGCTGCGTGTTGCTCGCAGCGGTCTTGCTGGCACTGACCTGCTCGTTGAGCACGATGGTGATGATGTCGCCGACACGACGTGGACGACGATCCTCGAACAACGGCGCGAAGCCGCGACGTTCCTGATAGATGGAACCGTTGGCCAAGGGCGGAGGCGGCACCGGCGGTGCGGTGAGGAGCGGTTCCTGCTCCGTCTGTCCCGGCAGGATCGAGTCGGGCAATACCGAACACGCCGAGCCCAGCAGCACGAAGGCCGGCACGAGCACGGCGCGAGCCGCAGCAAGAACCCAACTTCCTCCACGCATGGCGCGCTCCTTACAACTGACCGAGACGTGCCAGCATTTCGTCGCTGGTCTGCACGGCGCGGCTGTTGATCTCGTAGGCGCGCTGGATCTGAATCATGTTCACCATCTCCTCCACCACGTTGACGTTGGAGGTTTCGACATAACCCTGATAGAGACCACCGGCACCGTTCATGAGCGGCAGGCTTTCCATGCGCGGCCCGGAGGCGGTGGTTTCGACGTAGAGATTCTGACCGATCGATTCGAGCCCGGCCGGATTCACGAACAGCGACAGCGTGATCTGGCCGATCTGCTGACTCTGGGTGTTGCCGGGTTCGGTGATGGAGACGATGCCATCCTGACTGACGCTGATGCTCATCGCGTTGGACGGAATCATCAGCGAAGGTTCGAGCGGATAGCCTCCGGCGGTGACGACCTGACCGTTCTGGTCCACCTGGAAGCTGCCGTCGCGCGTATAGGCGAGCGTGCCGTCCGGCAGCAGCACCTGGAAGAATCCATTGCCGTTGATGGCGAGGTCGCGCGAGTTGTTGGTCTGCTGCAGGTTGCCCTGCGTGTGCAGACGCTCGGTGGCGACGGGACGCACACCGGTACCGATCTGCAGGCCCGAGGGCAGGTTGCCCTGTGCCGAGGCATTGGCACCGGGCTGACGCAGGTTCTGATACAGCAGATCCTCGAAGATCGCGCGCGAACGCTTGAAGCCCGTGGTGCCCACGTTGGCCAGGTTGTTGGTGATCACGTCCATCTGCGTCTGTTGCGCTTCGAGGCCGGTTTTTGCGGTCCACAGGGATCTGATCATGGCGTTGGTCCTATTCGTCGTTCAGTCAAAGGCTCAGCCGCGGCCGAGCAGGGAATTGGCACGTTGGGCGTTTTCGTCGGCGCGATCGATCACGCTCATCTGCAGTTCATAGCGCCGCGCGACGTCGATCATGGCGACCATGGCTTCGAGCGCACTGACGTTGCTGCCTTCGAGTACGCCGGTCTGCACGCGCACGGTGTCGTCCTGCGGCAAGGCTGCGACGTTGCCTTCCGCATTCGGCGCCGGACGAAACAGACCATCGTCACCACGCAGCAGTTGCTCCGGCTCCGCCTTCACCAGCTTGAGTTGACCGAGTGGCGACAGCGCATTGGGGTTCTCGCCGAGGCCGATGGTGCTGAGTACGCCGTCGTTGCCGATGAAGAGTTCGGCGCCGAGCGGCACTACCAGAGGACCATCGATGCCGAGCACCGGGCGGCCGGCACTGGTCAGCACACCGTTGCCATCGATCTGCAGATCACCGCGACGCGTATAGGCTTCGCCACCGTCGACTGTCTGCACGGCCAGCCAGGCACCTTCGGACAGCGCGATGTCGAGATCGCGACCGGTGCTCTCGAGCGGGCCGATGCTGAAGTTGCTGAGCGGCGTGCTGGCAACGCTGGAAACACGTGTACCGAGAGCGTCGTCCTGAGAAACGGGCACGGCGCGCATCGCACTCAACTGCGCACGAAAGCCGCTGGTGGCGACGTTCGCGAGGTTGTTGCTGATCACGGCCTGCTCATCGAGGCTCTGCTTGGCGCCACTCATGGCGGTGAAGACGATGCGATCCACGCTGACCTACCTTCGTTCGTTAACCGATACGCGCTGAGCGATGAGTCTTAGAGATTCACTGCGTTCTGCAGCACTTCGTCCTGAACCTTGATGGTCTGCGAGTTCGCCTGGTACTGACGCTGCGCGATGATGAGGTTGATCAGCTCTCGCGTGAGGTCGACGTTGGAAGCTTCCACGAGGCCCGACTCGACACTGCCGAAGAGACCGGTGCCGGCCATGCCGAGCAGCGGCTGGCCCGATTCCGACGTTTCGATCCAGGCGTTGTCGCCGACGGATTTCAGGCCTTCCGGCGCGCGGAAGTTGGCGAGCGCGATGGTGCCGAATTCGACGCTTCTTTCATTGGAATAGGTGCCGATCACCTTGCCCTGCTTGTCGATGGCGAGATCCACCAGACTGCCGGAGGTGAAGCCATCCTGATGCAGTGCGTCGAGCGAGAAGTCATCGGCGAACTGGGTGGAATCGGTGAAGGTGATGCCGGTGAGCGTGATGGGATCGGCGCCGTTGGTGAGGATGAAGAGCGGCGATGGCGGCGTCAGCGTGGTTCCTGCGATGAGTTCGCCGTTGGCATTGAACTCCAGTTGACCGATCGCCACGGGGGTCGCTTCACCTTCGCGGGTCAGACGCACGTCCCAGGTGTTGTTGGCCGTCTTCACGAAATACATCGTGACGTTGTGCTGGTTGCCGAGCGTGTCGTAGATGGTGACGTTGTTGGCGTAGGAATAGGTTTCGGCGTCGGCAGGATCGAAGGTGCCGGTGAGGATCGGCGAGCGACTATCGAGGTTGAGCTGCGCACTGATGGCGGAGGTCGCCTGCGCCGGCATTGCACCCGCAGGCACGCGCAATTCGACCGGCGTACCGCCGTTGTTCACGCCCGAGGGGAAGCCGGTGAGACGCGCGCCCTGGGCGTTGATCAGATAGCCCTCGTTGCTCAGACGCAGTTGACCGTTGCGGGAATAGACCACCTGGCCGGTCGAGTCGAGCAGGCGCAGGAAGCCGGTGCCGCTGATGGCGATGTCGAGGCTGCGGCCGGTGTTCTCCAGCGTGCCCGTGGTGAAGTCCTGCTGGATCGCGGCGACCTGCGCACCGAGTCCCGCCTGCGTGCCGGCGTAGATGTCGGAGAAGATGGCACGCGAGCCCTTGAAGCCCACGGTCTGAGCGTTGGCGATGTTGTTGCCGATCACGTCGAGGTTGGTTGCGGCGGCCTTCAGTCCGCTCAGCGCTTGGGAGAAACCCATGGTCGTGCCTCCTGTTGTTCGTATCCGGTTGCTTGGCTATCTGGATTGTTCGTTCAAAGAATCTGACGGATGTCGCTCAGGCGTACCTGATCGGTGATACCACCGAGGTCGAGACGCGGACCATCGGCGTCACCGGTGCTGATGCCCGCCACCAGCGCATAGTTGAGCGCCTGCGCGAACAGCGGCCCTTCCTCACCTGCGGCTTCCACCAGGACGCGATAGGCGCCGGCGGGAGCAGTGCCGCCGCCATCGATCTCGCCATCCCAATAGAAGGTGCTCACACCCGACTTCACGCTGCCGAGCTCACGCGTGGCGATGATCTGACCGGCACCGTCGACGATGCGGACGACGACATTGCTGGCCGGCTGTTCGAGCTCGATGCCGAAGGGAGTGGCCGTACCGTCGTTGCCGACGAGCACGCGATCGCCCGGCACGAGCACGCCCTTGCCGATCAAGGCCGCGGCCTGCAAGGTCTGGCCGGCTTCGATCTGCTGCGTGATGCCCTGCAAGGTGTTGTTGAGTTTGTCGATGCCGCTGACGGTGTTGATCTGCGCGAGATGCGAAGTGAGTTCGGCGTTCTCGACGGGGTTGAGCGGATCCTGGTTGCGCAGCTGCGTCACCAGCATCGTCATGAAGTTTTCCTGCAGTTCTTCGCTGGTGCTCTTCGGACGCGAAGCGGAGGTGGTGGCAGCGCCTGCATTGAGACGTTGCTGCACGGCACTATCGATGGTGTTGAAGATGTAGGCCATCACTGAGGTCCTCAGTTCTCACCCAGTGTGAGGGTCTTGAGCAGCAATTCACGGTTGGTGTTGAGCACTTCCACGTTCGCCTGGTACGAACGCGAGGCGGCGATCATGTCGACCATCTCCTGCAGCGGATCGACGTTCGGCATCGCCACATAACCTTGCGCATCGGCGAGCGGATGGCCGGGCTGATAGACCAGACGTGGTGGGTTCTGGTCTTCCACCACTTCACGCACCTGCACACCACCGATGCCGTTCTGCTGCGCGAGACTTTCGAAGATGGCGTGACGCGCACGATAGGGTTGGCCATCGGGACCAGTGACGCTATCGGCGTTGGCCAGGTTGCTGGCGGTGAGGTTCATGCGCTGCGACTGTGCCGCGAGCGCGGAGCCGGAAATTTCGAAGATGCTGAAGAGTGACATGGGCGGTACTCACTATTCGGGTTGCATGGCGTTGCGCAGACTCTGCAGCGAGTTGTTGAGCAAGCTCAGGCTCGCTTGATAGCGCAGCGCGTTGTCGGCGAAATGCGCACGTTCACGATCCATGTCGACGGTGTTGCCGTCGATGCTGGGCTGCAGCGCGGTGCGATATTTCAAAGCGCCGTCGAGCTGCGCCGGACGATATTCGCCTTCCAGATGCGCAGGCGCGGTACGACTCAGACTCAAGCCACCGCGCTGCCCCACGCCTTGCGTCTGTTGCCGCAACACCTGCGCGAAGTCGAAGTCGCGCGCCTTGTAGTTGGGCGTGTCGGCGTTGGCGATGTTGCTGGCCAATACTTCCTGGCGACGTTGCCGTAAATGCAGTGCCTGCTGCTGAAAGAAGAGTGCGTCGTTGAGCTTGTCGATCATGGCCGCTCCTCTGGCGGGGCTTTTCATCACGGTCGGCAGTGTAGACCTGCACTGCCAAGCGCCAACGTCAGAAAAGGGCGTGTTTCTCGGCTCAATTCCAAACTTGGTCGCAAGACTCGCTTCCTATAATCCCCACCGAACTTCGCCGACATGCGACTTATATATGCGCACCTTCGCTCGCCTGGTCCGAGTCTCGAGAACACTGCACTTCGTTGCGGTACTTGCTGTGATTCCATGCAGCGTTGCCGCCAGCGAAGCGGAAAGCGTGGTGCAGAATTTTCTCGAGGCGCGCAGCCGCGCCTTGGGTGACGAGGCTGCCATCACCTTGCATCCGGGCTCGTTGTCGCTCGACGCGTGCAAGAACCCTTCGCCCTTTCTGCCGACGGGCGAACGCACACCGCGGTGGGGACGCTTGAGTGTTGGGGTGAATTGCAGCGACGGTTCGACCCGCTATCTGCAGGCGGAAGTGAAGGTGCAAGGTGAATACGTGGTGCCGGTGAAGAACATCGCGGCCGGCACCGTGATCAGCGCCGATCTATTGACGACGCAGCGCGGCGATCTGGCGCAGCTGCCACGCAATGCGGTGCGCCGCGCAAGTGAAGTGGTCGGTCAGACCGCGCGCCAGACGCTCGCCGCGAATCGACCGCTGCAGGCACAGCAACTGAGCAAGCCGGCGCTGGTGCGCGCCGGCCAGAGCGTCACCATCGTCAGTGGCGGGCCGGGCTTTCGCATCACACGCAGCGGTGAAGCCATCGACGCCGGCGGACTGGGTGACACCGTGCGCGTGCGCATCGGCCCGCGGCAACAGCTCGATGCAGTGGTGAGCGCCGCCGGCGAAGTGAGCGTCGAGCTGCAGCAATGATGAGAACGAATTCTGCCTGGGATGCCGCCATGGCATGCCGAACCGGAGGGGTGCGACATTTCACCGCAGGGACACCTGCTGCCATGCCCGCTAAAGTTGCGCGCTTGCCGGCCGATAGTCCGGATGACGGCAGTGACGCCGCAATCCATCGGCCGACGCAAGCAGACAGCGCAGAGGTGTCCCTTGAAAATCGACAACACCACCCCTTCCCGCCATTTGGAGGCCGTAGGCAGCCGCCCCGCCGCCAAGAATGGCGCGACCACCGGCACTACGTCCGCTCCCGCGAGCAGCGGCCCCGGCAGCATCACGCATCTGAGCACACAGGCTCAGGACTCGAGTCTGGACATCGACCAGGCAAGAGTCGACGAGATCCGACAAGCCATCCGGGAAGGAAAACTGGCCTTGGACTCCGGCAAGATCGCCGATGGTCTGCTCGCCAGTCTGAAGGCCCAGTTGGCGAAGGAGTAAACCAACTGCCCCGCAAGGAGTCCCCATGGAACTGCCCCGTACCCTTCAGTCTTTGCATCATCACCTCGGCCAACTGGTAACCCTGCTGCAGCAGGAACAAGACACCTTGTTGAAACCGCAGCAGGCGGGTGCCGAAGAGGGGGAGCTCCTGCAGCGCCTCGCTCACGACAAGCAGGAACACTTTCAGGCTCTCGAAGATCTCGAAAACAACCGCAGCGACCTGAGCGAAGCGCTGGCCGAGATCAAAGGCGCCAACGTACACGCCAAGGCCTGCAGCGAAGATCTGGCGCTCTGGGCCGAAGTCCGTGAACTCGCACTGCAGGCCTCGCGCCTGAATCAGCTCAACGGCGTGCTGATCCGCCATCGCCTCATTCACAACCAAAGAGTCCTGAACAGCCTGCGTCAGATCGGTGGCCCGATGCTCTATGACGCCGCCGGCAACGCCTCGTCTCTCGCCGGACGCCTCAGCTCGATCGCATGAAGATCGCTCGTTCCGATATCTAAAGTTCACTTCATCCTGGCCGACAAAACTCCCGTGACCCCAGCAGTCGCCGCGTGGCCCGAGTGCCGCGCGGTGGGGGCGCCCAACCCACACCACAGGAGAATGTCATGCCTCAACGAGCCCTTTCGCCCAAGACCCTCACCGTTGCCTTGCTACTGGCTTGCGGCAGTCCTCTTGCCTTTGCTGCGGCCGCTTGTGAGGCTCCGACCTTCACTGCCTCGATTCCCGACGGCGCTTCCGCTTCCGCCGAGCAGATGAGCCAGACGCAGGCCGCCGTGGCCGCCTTCGTCAAGGCCGGGGAAGCCTACATCGGTTGCGTGGAAGCCTCGGAAACGACCGCATCGGCGCAGCGCAAGCGCGACGACATGCTGGATCAGATGGAAAAGATCGCCGCCAACTTCAACCGTCAGCTGCGCCAGTTCAAGAAGAACAACAAGAGCTGAAAGTGGTCAGGCGGTAGAGCCTGAAGCGCTGCCCCAGGCCGAGCGGCTTGGGGCAGAAACATCGCTGAAAGAAACTCAGTTCAGTGCAGTACGTCCGTGGGCTGCGGCGCCGTGCTGCTGTACAGCGGCGAGAGCAGGTGGTGGGACTTCACGATCACCAGATCGTGGGGGTGGATGTCCGACAGGAAATCACGCTGACCATCGGGCTGACGGATGCCATCGAGCATGACGCAGACCACGCTGTCTTCCTCTTCGTGGCCGACGACCACGCCACGCTTGTAGCCATCCACCGTGTGCAGGGTGACCGAGGAGCCGATTTCGGGCTCGGCCGGCACCTGCAGGCTGTCGCCGGGATCACGCACCAACAGATCGTCCACCGTCAGCGCCATGCCGAAACCGGCGGCCGCGACGATGTGCACGATCTCGATGGTCTCGGGATCACTGAGATCGACCTTGTAGGTCTTGGTGGTCTCGTTGCTGTGAACGATGTGACGACGGTGCAGGAGCTTGAGGAACAGACTGAGGTCTTCTTCGTTCCACTCCAGGGTTTCGCCCGGTTCCACATCCTGCTCGGCATTGAAGCTGACGATGTCCGTGTGGATGGTGTGCTCGAGGTCCTGCGAGCCGGCATGAAAGGGTATGACCATGGAGACCAGACTGAAGCCCTGCTCGTTGTCAGCGCTCAGGCGCCAGAGAAAGGGAATATCCTCGTTGATTTCCAACATGAACACCTCGCGTAAAACTGGGCGGCAGTATAACACTCCTCCCGCAGCCCCAAACGTTGCCAAGCGCAAAGAAGACGCCTGTTAGTAACGGACCGTGGCGCCGATTTTCCACAAGCGTTTTGGATAAGCTTGTGGATAAGTTTGGGATTAAGCGCCGAATGCCAGAATTTGTCTTGTTTGAGCTCAAATTGAGCAAAAAATAACCAACTAATTTCTCTTTAATTTCAATTGGTTGCAGATGCCGTTTACACAGAACTCATAAAATCTCGTAAAAATAAGCACAAAAAGTGCAACCGATCGTTTTGTGCATAAATTTTCGATACCTGGCGCCTTGAGAACGTTTTTCATTCGCTAATTACCGACCCAAACGCTGCCGCGCACGCGCAAACACTGTGTTTTACCGCGCTTCTCTGCCCCAGCCTGCGCAAAGCCTTGCAGCGCCTGGGCTCGCGGGCCCTGTGCTAGAATCCGCGCTCGCTGGCCCGTGCCGCAGCCACAAGAAATCCATCCGATGTCGCGCTTTTCCACAGCCCTGCTTCTCGCCGCCCTGAGTGGGCTGGCCCACGCCGACCTGGCCCTCCCTGAGCTGTCGGACGCCGAACTCGGTTGGCTCGGCGAGCAGATCTACACCAACGAGTGCAATCGCGCCGCCGCCTGCCTCACCGCGTGGAACGAGGGGGAGGAGTTCCCCTCGCTCGGCATCGGCCACTTCATCTGGTACCAGGCCGGCCAGGACGGCATCTATCAGGAAACCTTTCCCGCCCTGCTCCAGCACCTGCAAAGTCGCGGCCATGAGCTACCGGCCTGGGTCTTAGAGCACGAGTTCGAACAACCATGGCCCGACCGGGCCAGTTTTCTCGCGGCGCGCGACGGCGCCGAGCTCGTGGCACTGCGCACGCTGCTGGAACGCAGTCTTGCCGATCAGACCGCCTTCATCGTGCAGCGCTTCCAGGCTGCTATCCCAGCTTTACTCGCCACGGTGGCTCCACAAGAGCGCGCCTCGCTCGAACACAAGCTGGCCGCCGTGGCCGTCAGTGCCCCGCCGAGGGGCCTCTACGCCCTGATCGACTACATCCACTTCAAGGGCGAAGGCACGCGCGCCGAAGAGCGTTACGCGGGCCAGGGCTGGGGCCTGCTCCAGGTGCTCGAGGCCATGCCCGAGCACGCGGAGGACCCACTCGAAGCCTTCATCGCTGCCGCCGACGCCACTCTCACCCGCCGCGTGGCCAATGCGCCCTCCGAGCGCCGTGAAGAGCGCTGGCTCGCCGGGTGGCGCAACCGCCTCGCCAGCTATCGCGCCCCGGCGCAGTAACCGCAGCCCCATTCATCAGCAGGAGAAGCTCCCTTGCAGTACGAACGCAAGAACATCGCCGCCATGCAGGGTTACGTCTCGGGCGAACAGCCCGATCAGCCCGACGTGATCAAGCTCAACACCAACGAGAACCCCTACCCGCCCGGCCCTGCCGTGGCCGCGGCGCTGGCCGGCATCACCGTCGACCAGCTGCGACGCTACCCGCCGCCGACCGCGCTGGGGCTGCGCAAGAGCCTCGCGGCGCTGCATCGGGTGCCGGTGGAGAACCTGGTGGTGACCAATGGCGGGGACGAGCTGCTGCGCCTTCTGCTCGCCACCTTCGTCGAGCCCGGTGAAAGCATCGCCGTGGCCGATCCCAGCTATTCGCTCTACGAGGTCCTGGCCGCCGCCCACGGCGCCGGTCTGCACCGCATTCCGTTGGAAGCCGACTGGAGCCTGCCCAAGGACTTCGCCGCCCAGCTCAACCGCAGCGGCGCCAAGCTCTGCTTCGTGGTGAACCCGCACGCGCCGTCGGGCGCACTGACGCCGGTGGCCGAGCTGAAGCGGATCGCGGAGGAGTTCAAGGGAGTACTGGTGATCGACGAGGCCTACGTGAACTTCGTCGACCCCGAGCTCGCACACGACTGCGTGCCGCTCATTCAGAGCTGCGACAACGTGGTGATCCTGCGCACCTTCAGCAAGGGTTATTCGCTGGCTGGTCTACGCATGGCTTACGGCATCGCGGCACAGAACTTGATCGACCCGATGCAGTACAAGACCAAGGACAGCTACAACACCGACTTCATCGCGCAGGTGTTGGCGCGCGCGGCGATCGAAGATCAGGCCTATGCCGCCGACACCTGGGCACGTGTGCGCAGCGAGCGCGCGCGTCTGCAGCAGGAATTGGCACAGCGTGGTTTGAGCTCACCGCCGAGCCAAAGCAACTTCCTGCTCGCGACGGTGCCGGCACCGCGCAGTGCCCAGGCGCTCTATGAAGGACTCAAGCAGAAGGGAATTCTGGTACGACACTTCCGTATTCCCGGCATCGACGACAAGTTGCGCATCACGATCGGCACGCCGGAGGAAAACGATCGTCTGCTGGCCGCACTCGACCAGCTGCTTGCAGCCTGAGCTAGTCGAGACTCAGCGAAAACAGCAAGGCATCCTCGCGTTCACTGCCCGCCTGCAAGGGCGGGTAGTAGGCGCGACGACAACCCACTTCGACGAAGCCCAGGCGCCGATAGAGCGCACAGGCCGCGACGTTCGAGCGGCGCACTTCCAACAGGCACTGTGTGCAGCCTTCGCTTTTGGCTTCGGCCAACACCTCTTCCAGCAAACGTCTTCCCAATCCCTGCCGCTGCAATTCGGGCCAGATGGTCACACCGAGCAGATGGCATTCATCGAGCACCTGGTAGTACTCGGCAAAGCCGAGCAGTCGCCGAGTGTCATCCGCCTGCACCAGCACGCGTTGCCGGTAGGGCGTGTTCTGCAGCGCCGCCAAGGACCAATCGCCCGGCAACAAGGACGGTAGACGCTGCGTGAGTTCGGCGCAGTCCTCGGGCACGACCGCGCGCATGAGGAAGGTGTCCGTCACTGTCGACGTGCTTGCGCAAGCCAGCGCTGCAGTGGAATCAGACTCAACCAGCACTCGCGTTTGAGTGCCGGTACCGCAGTCATTTCCTGCAGGCTGTAGGTGGGATGGAGCTCGCCAGCTGCGCCACCACCGGCGGCTTCGAGTGCGTCGTTGAGCAAGCCACCGAAGACGAGCACACGCGCGAATTTTTCTTCACGCTGCGCCTGATCGAGGAAGGCGCGCAGACTCGCACCAGCCAGCGTCAAACCGCCACCGGGCAGATTCGGTATCGGCCACAGGAAAGGGCGCGGACTGCGCAACTGCGGCTCGCTCACACCGAGCCAACGCAGGATGTTGTAGAGCAAGTTGCGCTCGCGCTCCTGCAGCTGCGGCTGCGCCAATGCCGGGACGAAAGCCAATACCGCCAACTGCGGCGCCACGGGAAACAAGAGCGCCTGAAAGCGCACTTCGGCTTCGTTCGCGGCGGCGAGCGCCGCGGGTTTGGCAACAGGTTTTTCGGTCGGTGTGGAAGCAGGTGCCTGTGGCACTTCGATCTCGATCTGCGGCACACGCGGACGCCTCGACTCCGCATTCACCTCCACACGCCGCGGCGGTGCGCTGTGTGCTTCTTCCCGCGCCGCTGCATCCACCACGGAGGCAAGCGATTCGCTGGGCGCCGTTACCTCACGCGGTGAGAGCCAGGGCCAGGGTTGCACGCGCGATGGCGCTGCACCCGGCAGGCGATAACGCGGCAAGTAAAGGGTGATCCCCATCTCTTGCAGGATGCGGAGTTTGCGCAGTTCAGAGGAGGGAGCGGAGGTAGGCACGGGTATTTCCTGTTTGCGGCGATTCTACTTGGGCACCCCTCGATTGCAATCGAACGTGTCAACCGCCTTCTCCACTCGGCGTTGAAGCCAAGCAAGTGATCCACCGGCCGGAATCACCCTCTCATCAATATTGCGTGGAGCACCCCCTATGAAAGTTCTCCGTTTGTTGCCCCTGGCCGCGTTGTGTGCGCTCGTGATCACCGACACCAGTTTCGCGCAGAGCCGCGATCGCGGTTTTCGTAACCCACCGCCCGATGGCCCGCGCCTTTTGCATCAACGCGTCGAGCGAGCGCTGTCTTTGGATCAAATCGATGTCGATGGTGATGGTCGCGTGAGCGAGGCCGAATTCATCGACGGGCGCCTCGATCGCGCCAGTGAAATGTTCGACCGCCTCGATGACGATGGTGATGGCCTGGTCAGTCTCGAAGGCCGCAACTTCGGTATCGGCTTCGTCGAAGGTGGCAGAGCAGCGCGTGGGCGAGCACCCAGCCGTGAGGAAATGCAGGCGTGTCTGCAGGAAAGCGGTTTCGAACCTGGACATCGTCTCGAATTCAGCGATGCCGACGAGGATGGTGACAAGCATCTGAGCATCAACGAATTCAACGCCGCACTACAGGCTCAAGCTCGTAGCGCCTTTGCCGATCTTGATGCCGACGGTGACGGTTACATCGACCAGGACGAACTGAAAGCGCGTCGCGAAGCGGCCCGGGAAGTCCGTGGTGAACTCCGCAATTGCATCCGTTCCTCACGCAACTGAGTTTGAGGCCGCCCTTCTGGGGGCGGCCATTCTGCGGTAAGCCCCGTCTCGACAGAATTCACAGTCCCCTCTGGCCGTCATGGCTGGCCGGCTAACCGCCGGCCATTTTTTTGGAACAGATCATCCAGATCAGGCGTAGCGCAACAGATCCGGCTGCCGTGACAGTGCTGCATGCACTTCCGTGAACTTGACCACCGTGTTCAGCGGCAGCGCCAATTGCAGGCGACGCGCCACGTCGGCGGCGGAGACGAGCCCTCGCAGCTCCTGCGTTTCCGTATCGATGACCAGCGCGTGTTGGGCGCGTTCGTCACGTAAGGTATAGACCACGTCCTGCACCGTGGCCTGCCGCAGGTCCTGGTAGCTCAGCGCATGCAATCGTGCGCGTGGTTGCATGAGATCCTCCACGTCCACCTCATGCCGCGGCACGCCATTGGCCACGGCGCGGATGAGACGTTGCTCACTCAAGTCGGCCAGACTGATCACGCCGGCGAAGTGATCCTGCGTATCGAGTACCAGCATCAATTTCACATGCGCGCGCTGCATCAGGCTTTCCACCTCGACAGCCTTGGCCGAAGCCGTGATCGTTACGGGAACATGCAACTCGAAGTCGGTGAAGATGGACGTGGCAGGTGAGCGGGGTGTCACCCGTGGATCGTTGGCTGGTTGGCGGATGCCACGTACCTGATCCAGATTGTGCAGTTTCAGCTGTTTCATCGCTTCCTCCTGTAAGGCCGGTCGTACCGGCACACTCTTAGAGCTCGAATTCGTCACTGCGGCAAAGGAAGATGGGGTCATCCTACCGCTCTGGTAGCGTCTGCCCATCATTCGCTCGTCATTAATTCGAGATTTCCGACAGGAAGGGTGGCGCGTTGCTTAGTTCTGGCACGAACAGGAAACCGCCGCAGGAGCGCCACCTCATGATTTGCTTCACGTTCCAGTGATTACCTGCTGCTGTGCGTCGTCACGCTTTGTTACCATCGCGACGCGTTCGCCGCCGGCCATCGAGTTGCGGTGAAAAGCCATAACAAACAACGGTGAAGGATCGCTTCGGGAGGAGCAACCATGAGCATAGTTTCCGAGTTCAAAGAATTTGCCATGCGCGGCAACGTCGTCGACATGGCAGTGGGCGTCATCATCGGCGCCGCCTTCGGCAAGATCGTGACGTCGCTGGTCAACGACGTCGTGATGCCACCGATCGGCCTCTTGATGGGCGGTGTCGATTTCTCAGACTTCGTGATAACACTCAAGGAAGCAGTGGGCGAGACACCGGCGGTGACGATGAACGTGGGCATCTTCATCAACACCGTGATCGATTTTCTGATCGTGGCCTTCGCGATCTTCATGGTGATCAAGCAGATCAACCGCTTCAAGAAGAAGGAAGAACCCGCTCCCGTCACCACCAAGGAATGTCCGCAGTGCTGCTCGACCATTCCGCTCAAGGCGCAGCGCTGCCCCTGCTGCACCGCCACTCTCTGAAGCTCTTCCCCGCACTGCGTGGCGTGCTGCGCCACGCAGCCGGGTAGCTACTCCCTACTCAGGCACTGAGTTTCCACATGTCGCCGCGCAGCAGTTTGACGACGTGCTGCGCCACGTACTCGGGCTCGTCGTGCTGAGGTCGATAGCCGGGAAAGTTCCTGCGCAGCCGCCGCGTGCTGTAGGTGTGCATCACGAGGCTGAAGATGAACTCGGTGAGCAGATGCGAATCGAAGTGCGGAGCCAAGGTGGAGAGCAGTGCCTCGGCTCTGATGAAGTTGTCCCGTAGCACCACATCCAGCAAGGCCTGCTGCAACTCCGCATCGGGAGACAGGATGGCGTGGCCTACCAGGGCGAGAAAATCCGGATCCTCGTGGTAACGGCGTGCCAGCCGATAGACGAAGCGATAAAGCTTCTCTTCCGGTTGCAGCCCATCCACTTCCAAGTCGTCGAGCGATGCAGCCGGCAAGCGGTTGTGAGCCGCCACCAAGGTCGCAACCTGCAAGCTCTGCTTGGTCGGAAAGTAGTGGTAAAGCGCGGGCGGAGTGATTCCAATGGCTTTCGCCAAATCCCGCATCGATACGCTGTCGAATCCATTTTGTGCGAACAGCGTTTTCGCAATCATCAATATCTGCTCTTCCCTGACCAGGCCCTTTTCCTGCGTGTTTATGGCGCCATTCATCGCATTGTCGACCCTTGGAAATCGGGTGAGAACGAGCCCCACGCTCTATGCATCTCAGCCTGCCTATGCATTACTCACCCGAAAGATAACGCTCGTTGTTATTAATGAGCCGCAGTGGCCCGGCCGTATTGTTCACAAAAAGTCACACTATGGCGATGACCCTGGGTCAACAATTGAACCATTTCTTTTAATTTGGCCCATTTGGCGGAACGGGCTGGCTCATTTTCCGGAACTAACCGGAAAGTAAGTTCGCGAGGGTCACGAGCGCCCGCTCGAGCCGAGCGTCCCACTGCCGTGCGCAGGACACGCGGATGAAGTTGCCGTAGCGCCCACTCGCGGAAAAGATCGGGCCAGGCGCGATGCTCACGCCCTTCTTCAAGGCCCGCTGCGCGAGCGCAAAGGCATCGACGTCGGCCGGCAACTCCACCCACAGCAGAAAACCACCTTGTGGCTGCGACAGTCGTGTGCCGTCCGGAAAATGCCGCAGCAGGGCATCACTCATGCGCGCCACCGCTGCCGTATAGCGCCCCCGCACCGTGCGCAGATATCGCTCATAACGGCCGCTCTCGAGGAAATCGGCCACCACGAGCTGGGGCGTGGTGGAACTGGCGATGCTGGTGACGTACTTGAGATATTCGATGCGGTCGCGATGGCGGCTGCTCGCCGCCCATCCGACGCGCAGCCCCGGAGACAAGGTCTTCGAGAAGGAGCCGCATTGGATGATGTCGCCCTTCGGCGCCAGGCTCAGACAGCTCGCCGGACGTTGCATCTGGAAACTCAGATCGCCATAGACCTCGTCCTCGATCAGCGTGACGCGATGCTGTTCGAGCAAGGCGATCAGCGCCCGCTTGCGCTCGTCCGACATGCAGAACCCCAGGGGATTGCTGACGTTGGGGATCGCCACACAGGCCTTGATCGGCCAGCGTCGCAAGGCCTGCTCGAGCGTCTCGAGCGCCATGCCCTCGCGCGGATGCGAGGGAATTTCGAGCACCTTCAACCCCAAGGCATCCATCACGTGCAACAGACCATAGAAGGTCGGCGATTCGACCGCGACGATGTCACCCGGCTGCGTCACTGCACGCAGCGCCAGCGCCAGCGACTCCTGACAGCCAGTGGTGATGACGATGTCATCCGCTGACACCTTGCCTCCGCTTTCCACCAGACGGCGTGCGATCTGGCGCCGCAGTTCTTCTGCACCCGGCGCCATCATGTAGCTCGCAGCACGTACCCGTTGCAGCCGCAGCGTGCGTGTCATCGCACGCGAGAGCGCCTCCATCGGCAGAAAGGACGCATCGGGTACCGCCGCGCCGAGTTGCACCACTGCGGGATCGTTGGCGGCCTTGATCAGGGCCATCGCCATGTCCTGCCCGCTGATCACACGCGGCTGCCGCGGCAGTGAGGTGGGCAACTTCTCGCTGAGCGGTCGGCACAGGCGGCCGCGCACGTAGTAGCCCGAGCGCGGCCGCGCTTCGAGATAGCCCTGATCCTCCAAGCGCTGATAGGCCGCCACCGCCGTCGCGATGCTCACACCGCGGCGTTTGCCGAACGCGCGTACTCCGGGCAGGCGCTCGCCGGGCCGATAGAGTCCGCCTTCGATGTGGCGCGCCAACTCCGCGGCGACGACCTCGTAGAGATGCGCCGACTCCTCCACCTGCACGTGTTGCCGTCTCACAACTGTACCTATCTGAAATTGAAATTCTGTATCTGTATCGCTCGGCGCATTGTGACTACGTTACGCAGCCTCCGACAAGTCCATGGGAAATACCTATGTGGGACATCGCCAAACTGCCGGAATTGATGGTCTACACCTGCGTCATGACCATCACGCCCGGACCGAACAACATCCTGTTGCTCTCATCGGGGCTCAACTTCGGGCTGCGCCGCACGCTATGGCATCTCTGCGGCATCGTCAGCGGCATGCTGCTCCTGATCTGGGCCATGGGTGCCGGTCTCGGCACCTTGCTGATGCTCGAACCGCGCCTGCAACTCTTGCTGAAGATCGTGGGAAGCGTGTACATGTGCTGGCTCGCGCGCCTGCTCTGGCGCGCCGGTGAATTCCAGGCGAGGCAGACCGCGCAACCTTTGCGCTTTCACCAGGCTGTGTGTTTTCAATTCGCCAACCCGAAGGCTTGGCTGATGGCCACCTCGTTGATCGCCGCCTTCGTGCCGATGGGCGAGCACTATCCGCTGCGGGTGTTGTTCGCGAGCCTGGTCTTCAGTGTGGTGTCGGTACCCTGCATCACCTTGTGGGCAGCGAGCGGCGAACGGCTGCGCAAGTGGCTGCGTGATGCGCAGAGTTTTCGTCGCGCCAACAGGGTGCTCGCCGGTGCCGCCGCACTGACGGTGGTTCTGTTCTGGCTATGAAGAAAAAGGGAGAACGAGATGGACAACGAGAAGGTCGCTCTCATCACCGGCAGCAGCCGTGGCATCGGTGCGGCGACGGCGCGGCTCTTTGCCGCACGTGGTTACACCGTGTGCCTCAACTATCGCCGCAACGCGCAAGCTGCCGCAGAAGTGGCCAAGTCCATCACCGATGCCGGCGGACGGTGCCTCAGCGTGCAGGCCGATGTTTCGAACGAAGCCGAAGTACTGCGCTTGTTCGAAACCATCGACCGCGAACTCGGCACGCTGTCGGTACTCGTCAACAACGCCGGCATGTTGCGCCAGCAGTCACGGCTCGATGCGATGACGGTGGAGCGCTTCCGTGAAGTCCTCGAGCACAATCTGCTCAGCTGCTTTCTCTGTTGCCGCGAAGCGGTGAAGCGCATGTCCACGCGGCACGGTGGCAAGGGCGGCGTGATCATCAACGTGTCCTCGGTTGCCGCGCGCACGGGCTCGGCCAACGAATACATCGACTATGCCGCCGCCAAAGGCGGCATGGACACTCTCACGCGCGGCCTCGCGCTCGAAGTGGCCGGTGAAGGGATTCGCGTCAACGGCGTACGCCCCGGCCTCATTCACACCGACATCCACGCCGATGGTGGTGAGCCGGGCCGCATCGAACGTCTACGCGACCGCGTGCCGCTCAAGCGAGGCGGACTGCCGGAAGAAGTGGCGCAAGGGATCTATTGGCTGACATCGGATGAGTCTTCCTACACCACCGGCAGCTTCCTCGAACTTACCGGTGGGTTTTAGACAGCTCATTCCTAGAAGTTGCGGCATGATCCTTTGGTTTGGCACCGGAGGTCATGCCACAACTCTCCTCACAACGCAGCCATGCGGTAGGTTGGTGGTGAGGCCGGGAGAACAGCGCAGCGAACCCAACATGGACGCTCGAGGTAGCGCCGAGCCTCGGGTATCGCTTGTCGAGTTTCCCCTACGGACGGAGTTGCAACCACGCGGCACGATGCACCTGCCAACGTTTGTTTGCCTTTGCCGAACCTGGCGGGAGCCCGGCGCTGCCGCTGCGAGGGAGGCCGTCCGCGAACAGGCCGTTCGCAGACGAGCCCCAGGGATGGGATTCACCGCGTGCCGAATTCGCAGCAGCGCCGCACCAGGGCCTTCACTGCACCTCGGGGCAACATTGCAGATCTGCGAATCAAGTCAGAAGAGATAAACCGCCTCGAATCGCGCCAGTGGCGCCATGCGGGCGCGGTTGAGGCTCAGCTGGTCGCCGTTGAGCGAGTAATTGTCGACGCTGCGCAACACCTCATGCAGTGAACTTTCCACTTCCATGCCGCCCTGGCACGCCATCAAGGTGCTCACCACGTCGTCGAAACTCAACCGCAAGGTCGCTTCGTCGAGCGTGTAGGAACCGGTGAATGAATTGCAGCCACCGAAACCTTCGACCCGATCTTCATCGGCACGCAGGATGAAATAGGGCTCGCGTTCGAGTTGCGGCACGGGTTGCCCGCGCAGTTCCACCAGTTTCCAACGCACTTCGGTGATGCCGGTCTGCAATTTCTCGAGAATGTAGTTATCGGCCAGGGCGCTCGTGATGCGTGAACCATCGAGATTGAGACGGATGAGACGATTCTCGCCGACGAAGTAATGTGTCGGCTCCGCGGTTTCCAAGGTCACCGTGTCGCCGGCTTCGTTCCAATGGAAGCTGCCCGCTTCGGAAAAGAGGATGGGACTTTGATCGAGATACTTGGAATGTTCTTCGAAGGTCCCGTCTTCACGTAGCACCACGACGGTTTCGATGCCTTCGCAATCGGCACAGGGCAACACGCCGCGATAGACACCCGCCCAGTCGAGCGAGTTGTTGGCGTTGTGGGCAGGATCGGGATTGTCGTCGGGTTCCGTGGAGAACAGCGAGCAGCCGCTCGCGGCCAACATCAAGGGAATGCTCAGAAACAATGGTTGCCGCGTTGCCATGGCCTTTCCTCCTTCGCGGCAGCGCGTGATAAGAGAAGCACTACCGCTGTGATTGCACGAGCTTTGCATACTACTGCAAGTCGGAGCTCGGGTATTCTTGGCGCCATGCAAGATGCCACTTCCAACCTGCCGAGTACGCGCGAACTGCGCTGGTTTGCCCCAGTGGGTTTCATACTCCTGCTCTTGCCCGCCGTTTTTTCCGAAGTGCCGCCCGGCACGCTCTTCAATCCCCTGCAATGGGCCTTCGCCGCCTGGTGCATGTGGTTGATCTTCTGGTTCCTCGCCTGGCAGCGACGAGCGCTCAACCGCGTCGATGCCTCGACTGCCCCCTTCCCCGATCTCGGTTGGGGTAATCGACTCACCTTGTTGCGTGGACTGTTTCTGGCTGCGCTCGGCGGTTTCGCCTTGCAGCCCGTTTCCGACGACTCCTGGTTGCCGGCACTCTGCTATGGCGCAGCCGCACTCCTGGATCGTTTCGATGGCGAAGTGGCGCGGCGCACTCGTCGTTGCACCGAGCTCGGCGCCGCACTCGACACGCTCTACGACGCGCTCGGTCTCGTGGTGGCGCCCGTCGTGGCACTGCTGCTCGGCAAGCTGCATGTCGGTTATCTGCTCACGAGCGTGGCTTATTACTGGTTCATCGCCGGCCTTTACTGGCGCAGTTTGCGCGGTTTGCCGGTGCATCCACTCGCGCCCAGTGCACTGCGTCGCACACTGGCTGGTTGCCAGATGGGTTTCGTGGCCTTCGCACTATGGCCGCCGTTCTCGGGCCTGATCACGCAATGGTTGGGACTGTGCTTCATGGTGCCGCTCTTGCTCGGCTTCCTCGTGGATTGGATGCATGTGAGTGGCCGCTACGATCCCTACGCAACGCGCAACGTGGCGCGCCGGGAAACCATGGTGGCTTTGAGCGAGAACTGGTTGTTGCCAGCCTTACGCGTGGCAACGGCGGTGGCGCTGTTGGGCCTGCCTGCTTTCGCCAATCTGCCTTGGCTTGCGACTGCCAGCTTGGCCTGCGCCATACTCACCGGCTGTCTCGTGCGCGTTGCCGGCATTGCAGTGATGCTGTTGCTCGCCTGGCAGTTCGAGGCGCCGGCGATGGATCCTCACACCCTGTTCTGCTGCGCCGCGAGTGTGGCGCTACTGATCTTCGGTGGCGGACGCTTCAGCCTGTGGCGTGCCGATGATCCCTTTCTCTATCGCAACCCTGCTTAAGTGATCTGCGAATAGGGCCGACGATAGGCGGCCCAACACGTGTCGTTCTCCCACAGTTTGACCTGGATGTGGCCACTGCCCGGCGGCGCGATGCGTTCGAGCAACTGATAGCAGAGGATGCGGCTGAAATGTTCGAGGCTCGGGTTGAGCCCAGCGAACTCCGGTTTGTCGTTCAACAGCGTGTCGCGAAAATATTCCACCACTTCGTCCAGCGCGGCTTCGATCGCCACTATGTCCACGAGGTAGCCGTGCTTATCCAGCGTGGCGCTTTCCAGACTCAACTCCAACACATAGTGATGCGCGTGGGTGTCGTTCTCGCGCCCCCAATCGCCGCCGACGAGGTAGTGGTTGGCGATGAAGTCGCGCGTTACGGCAACGGTGTACATGGCGTTCCCCTGTAAGCTCAGTAAACGAAGAGTGCCTGTAGCGGCGTCTCGCCGCCTGCGTCGAGACGTAGATACAGTGCGGCCGCTTCCTGCAAGGTCAAACGCGCGTCGATCCAACGCTGTGGCTCGATGCGTTGCAACTGTGTCCACGCCGTTTCGAAGCGACGTTCCTTGGTCCAGCGGCCACTCAAGGCCGGCGCCAGCGTGCTGACCTGACTGGTCCTGATGTGCAGACGATTGCGGTGCGCGGCACCCCCCAAGGGCAGATTGACGACCTTGTTGCCATACCAACTGCCGACGATGAGACGACTGCAATAGCCGCTTAAGGCAAGCGCCCATTCGAGCGCCTGCGGTGAACCACTCACTTCGAACAATAGATCGAAGTCCTGCTCTGCCAAGGCGGCACGCGATTCCGCGGTATTCCCTGCGTGAATCTCGATGCCGAGCGCAGCGGCTTCCGCACGTCGCTGCGGATTGGGATCGATGGCATGCAGGGCACCCAGGGGAAATTGCGTGAGCAAGGCACTCGTGAGCAAACCCACGATTCCAAGTCCAAATACAGCCACTCGTTCACCGACGAGTGGGGCGCCATCCTGCACCAGATTCACTGCGGTCTCCATGTTGGCCAGAAATACCGCAGCTTCATCGGAAACCGCGTCGGGGACGAGAATCAAGTTGGCGGGATCGGTGACGTAATGAGAGGCGTGAGGTTGAAAGGCGAAGACCCGTCGCCCCAGCCACGATGCATCCACGGCACTTCCGCATTCACTTACCGTGCCGACCGCAGCGTAGCCATAGCGCAGAGGATAGGACCGTTGTTGCAGTGCTGCGATGTTGCTGTCGAGTGCGAGTTCTTCCGGCACTTCACCGCGATAGACGAGCAGTTCGGTGCCGGCACTCACCGCGGAGCAATGCACCGTCACCAATACTTCGTGCGCTGCGGGAGCAAGTGTGGCTTCGCGTACCTCGACGTCGCGTGGCGCGCGGAACCACAACTGCTGCGCGATGACACTCATGCCGCGGCCTCGCCGTACTGCAGACGCCCCCAGATGATGAGGTCATCGCCGAGGCGTTCGCTGTGCAGCGGTGCGATGCGGGTGACTTGAGTCTTGCAGGTACAACCGAGCTCACCGACCGCCTTGTAGCCACCGACGATCAAGGGTGCCACGGTAAGCACGACGGCATCGGCCAAGCCCGCGCGCAGGAAGGCAGTGATGACGTTGCTGCCGCCTTCCACCATCAGATGATGAATGCCGCGTGCACGCAACAAGGCCAGCGCGGCGCCAAGCTCCACCCTGCCCTCTGCGTCAGCTTCTACCTGTAAGAACTCTGCACCTTCTCCCGCACCAGGTTTCGTGGTCAGCACCCAGCAGGGACGTTCGGAGCGACGCAGTCGTGCATCGAGCGGCAAACGTGCCTGACTGTCGAGCACGATGGGCTGGGGATTGCGACCACCGGGCCAGAGTCGCACGGTCAATTGCGGATCGTCGGAAAGTACGGTGTCGATGCCCACCAGAATGCCGTCGTGCAGACTGCGCAGTTGATGCGTCAATCGACAGGATTCACTGCTGCTGATGGCGAGGGATTTGCCGGGTTGGGTGGCGATGCTGCCATCCCAGCCTTGGGCGTAGCAAAGCGTCACGAAGGGACGGCTGTTGGGACGGACGGATGCGATGCTGGCGTGCAGCCAAGCTTCAATTCGTTCGTTCAGGTTCATGCGAATGGCCGTTGCGCGCACCCGCGGCACCGATCGGCAGCAAATGTTCCATGCGCCGCGCCTTGGTCAACAGGTAGTGTTCGTTCTCCGCATTCGCCACCACCGTGAGAGGTACCCGCGCAGTTACCTTGATGCCTTCGGCTTCGAGCGCGCGGATCTTGCTGGGATTGTTGGTGATGAGACGGACGGCCTTCACCCCCAAGTCTTCCAACATGCGTGCGGCGAGCGTGTAGTCGCGTTCGTCGGCACCATGACCCAGCATCAGGTTGGCATCGACGGTGTCATAACCCTGGTCCTGCAGGTTGTAGGCCTGCAACTTCGACAAGAGTCCGATGCCGCGTCCTTCCTGTCGCATGTAGAGCACGACGCCGACACCGGCTTCGGCCACCATTGCGAGCGAACGTTCCAATTGCTCACCACAATCGCAACGCAGTGAACCCATCACATCGCCGGTGAAACATTCGGAGTGAACACGAACCAGGACTTCGTCCGCGGCAGCGAGATCGCCCATGCAGATGGCGAGATGCTCCTTGTCGTCCAAGGTGTTGCTGTAATAGCACAGTTGGAAATCGCCGTGCCGGGTGGGAATACGTGCGGCCGCCTTGCGGCTTACTGAAGCTTTCATGACGCGGCATGTTAAGGTGCCGCGGACCCAAGCGGCAAGCCGAGCACATCAGGTTTGCTGCTGCGTTGACGCCACGGCTGTGTTTCCCGCAGGCTTCGACCATCCGATACACAGGAAGTACCCTTGCTGAACGAGCTCTACTTCATCATCCCCGGCGACCTCGCTACTTTGACCGGTGGTTACATTTACGACCGTCGTCTACTGCTGAGTCTGCGCGCACAAGGCCTTGCGGCGCACCACGTGCAACTGCCCGGCCACTATCCACGACCGACCGCAGAACACTTGGTTCAGGCAGAGCAGATATTCGCTGACTTGCCCGATGACGCCCTCGTGCTCGTCGATGGCCTCGCCTATGGCGTGTTGACGCACATCGCCGCGCGCGAAAGGGAGCGCTTGCGATTGATCGAGCTCTGCCATCATCCCTTGGCACTCGAAACCGGACTCAGCGATGCCGAAGCTGCCGAGTTGCATGAATCCGAAGGGGCCGCACTCGAGCATGCACGAGCGGTGGTGGTGACAAGCAAGGGCACTGCGCGCTTGCTGCGCGAACTCTTCGGCGTGGAAGACACGAAGATCACCGTGGCCCTGCCCGGCACCGAGCCGCAGGACTTCTCACCCTGTGGTGGTGATCCGCCGCTGCTTCTCACCGTTGCTTCTCTGACGAAACGCAAGGCGCATCACATCCTGATCGCCGCCTTGGCGCAGTTGCGGCATCTGCCATGGCGAGCGCGTTTCGTGGGCGGCGCGCACTTCGATCCCGAGTGGAGTGCGGCGCTGCGCCAGCAGGTAGTGGAAGCCGGTTTGAACGAGCGCATCGAATTCGTCGCTGAAAAACAGGATCTGCGCGTTGAATATCACCACGCCGATCTCTTCGTGTTGCCTTCGCTCTTCGAAGGTTATGGCATGGTGTTCAGCGAAGCCCTCGCGGCGGGACTGCCGATCGTCGCCGCACGCGCAGGTGCGGTGCCGGAAGTGGTGCCGCCGGACGCGGGCATCCTCGTTCCTCCCGGTGAGGTACAGGCTTTGGCGACGGCACTGCAGGAGCTACTGACCAACCCCGAACGACGCCGTCAATTGCAACGAGGCGCACGCGCTGCTGCCGCAGGGTTGCCACGCTGGGACGACACAGCGCGCATCGTCAGACAGGTGCTGGAGGCAGTGGCGGAATGAGTGGTTTCAGTATTGCCTGGCTGGATCTGCGCGAAGCAGCCGATCGTCGTGCGCGCGACGTCGCGCTCTTGCAACGAGTACAAAGTTGGCTGCACGCGCAGCCCGAGCCTTGCATCCTCGATCTCGGCGCCGGTACTGGCGCCACGCTGCGCGCAACGCAGCTGCATCAAGCAGAGTGGCATTTGGTCGACTTCGATCCCGCGTTGCTCGCCGAAGCTCAACGTCGTCACGGTGCCGAGTTCATCGTGCATACCCATCATTGCGACCTGCTCGAACTCGCCGCGCTGCCTTTTGCGCAGGCAACCTTGGTGACTGCTTCGGCGTTGTTCGATCTTTGCTCCGCACTGTTCTGCGATGCGTTGGTGGCGCGGCTTGCCGCGCATGGGCTGCCGCTCTACGCCGCGCTCAATTACGACGGGCACATGAGCTGGTCTGCGGCACATCCCTTGGATGCCGAAGTAACGGCAGCCTTCAATCGTGATCAACTGCGAGACAAGGGTTTCGGTGGGCCTGCCCTCGGCCCCGACGCTGTGGCCTATCTGCAGGAGAGCCTGCGCAAGCAGGGCTATACGGTAAGGACGGCGAGGAGTCCATGGGTGTTGGGCCCTGCCGATGCCGCTCTGGTGGAGGAATTGTGTCGCGGCTGCGCGGCGGCAGTGGCAGCCTTCATAACGCCGGCCGCGTTGCATGAGTGGCTGGACTTTCGTTTGGCGCAGGCAAGGTCGGGCAGTTGCATCGTGGGCCATCTCGACCTTTGGGCCTACCCGTCCACTTAGTGTGAGGCGCCGATGGCCGCGCCGCCGAAGTCGGAAAACGCACTGATGAACTGATCGCGCAGTGCATCCATCCGCCAGTGCGGCGCTGCGTCATCAGGCAATAACCCCTCGCGCCACTGCCAACCCGCGATCGCCTCCAATACCGCCGGATCCTGCGCAATCAAGTGCACCGGCACCTCATGATTCTCGGTGTCGCGGCTGACGAGTGGTGCCGGCTGATGATCGCCGAGTATCAAGACCACAAGATCTTCGTCACCGTAGGTCTCGACCCATGACAGCAAGTTGTCGAGCGCATAGGCAACGGCCTGACGATAGTGATCACGGATGCGCACATCGTCGCGCCACACTTCTTCCGGCGAGGGCCCTGCCAACGCCTGCAACGAGAACACTGTGCCATCGGCCACTTCTTCCCAAGGCACCAACTGCGGAATCGGCGTCCACGGTGCGTGTGAGGAAATGAGCGCGATTTCCGCCATCACGGGCTTACGTGGTTTCGCTGTACGTTCGAGACGTTGAAAGGCAGAGAGCACGTATTGATCGGGCATCGTCACCCAATTGAACGGCGCGCCGCGATAACCGAGATCCTGCGCCGCATAGAGTTGGTCGTAACCGTAGTAACGACTTTCCGGCCATGGTTGCGTGATCGCCGGCATCAGCCCCACCGTGCGCCAACCCGCTTGTTGAAACAGGCGGTTCAAGGTCGGCCACTCGCTGCGCATCAAGGTGTCGTGCCGCAACTGGCTGTCCACCCACAGTCCAGACAGCGCCGTTGCGTGTGCCAACCAACTCAGTCCCCCGACCGTCGGCGATTGCAGCCAGGCGCTGCGCATGCCGAAGCCAGAAGCCGCCAGCGTGGTCTCACGTTGCCTCAACACTGCTTCGAGCGTTGGCGCAAAGAGTTCGTTGGTGAGCGCCGTGTGGCCATAGGATTCGACGAAGACGATGGCGACGTCCTTGCCTTTCAGCGCGGCGAACGCGGAGGCAGGCGGGAGTTCGACCAGGGGATGCTCCACGAGAGCGGTGCGGAACTCGCGCAGGTCCTGCCAGCTCGTCAACGTGCGCTCGGCGTGTTCGCGCAACTGGTCGGAAAAATAGGTCGTGGTGCGCGGCAGTCCCACCAAACGCCAGCTACAGCTGAGCAAGAGCGCAGCGGTGAGAAAAACCACCATGGGCCGTGATCGTGCCTGCAAGGACGCTTGCAGCACCGCCAAGGCCCGCACGCTCAACCACAGAAGGCTCGAGGCGAAGGCGAGCAGAAGCAGCATGAACAACGTCGCACCGAAAGCGCCCAGCGCGCCACGCAGCAGATTCATGCCATCGGCCCACAGGTAGGCATCGAGCACGGGATCGAAGGAGCGCGCGAAGATTTCGAAGGCGACGAGGTCTGCAATGCGAATGATGAGGGCGATGCCGAGCACGAGCCCTAATACGACGCGCAACCAGGGACGGCGCTGCGGCACGAGCAGCAGGAGCCCAAAGCACCAGAGCTCCAGCGGCACGAAGAAGAAGGACTGCAGGTTGATCCAGTCGGCGCGATGCGGCAGCACCATCACCACGAATACGAAGAGAAGGGCGGCGGGCACGCGCAGGCGCGACAGAAAGCTCGTGGAGCGGAACGTAGATTGGTACATCGCGTAGTAGTAGGAAGACAGGCCAAGAGGCCGCTGGTTAGCCTAAGCGCCACCGCAACCGTGCGGCAAGCACGGCACGGCGAACTTGCGGCAGCACTGCGCACTTGCACCCTATGACGACGCTGTCATCATGTAGGGCCATCGATGCTCGACCCCACGCAATCATGACGAACCCCGTACGCAGAACTCTTTGCTCGAGCCGCCGTGCATGGACCCGCACCGCGCTCTCGCTGCTGCTGGTGCTGGGCCTGCCACAAGGCAAGGCACAGGACCTGATGAGCGAGCCGCTTCTTACACAGCGCCAGCTCTACAAGGAAGCGCTCGTCGCGCTTGCCCGCAACGATCGTGCACTTTTCGAAGAGCAACGTGGCCGCCTGCGTGACTACGTCCTGCGTCCCTATCTCGACTACAACGAGCTCAGCAAACGTCTCAGCGATCTGCCCGAAGCGGACGTGCATGATTTTCTCGCCGCCAACTCCGGCAGCGTGCTGGCGCTGCGTCTGCAACGTCAGTGGTTGGAAGCATTGGTGGAAGCCGGACGTTGGGAACAGCTGATCGCCGACTTCGATCCCGCCGCGGCGACGACCGAACTACGTTGTCAGGTACTGTTCGCGCGGGTGCGCAACGGTGATCAAAGTGCCCTGGATGAAGTGCGTCCGCTTTGGGACGTGGCGCGTTCGCAGCCGAAGGTCTGCGATCCCTTGTTCGATGCCTGGCGCGCCGCAGGCAAACTCACGCCCGACGTTGCCTGGAGTCGCTTCAGCAAAGCGATCAACGCCGGACAGAACAGCCTCGCCAACTACATCACGCGCTCCATGCCCGCGCGCGAGCAACACCTCGCCACGCTGTGGTTGGAAACACTGCAGCAGCCGCAGCGTCTGCGCGAAACCAGCAATTACTCCGGCCAGGATCCCGAGTTGCTCGAGATCCTGCCGCACACGCTGCGTCGTCTCGCCCAGCGTGATGCCGAACTGGCGTGGGAGTTGGTGGAGACCTACGCGAATCTGCACGACTTCCCCGCCAACACCTTGTTGGATCTGCGTCGCTATGTGGTGCAGCGTCTGCAGTTGCAAGGTCATGTGGCGCGCGCCGAAAGCCTGCTGCGGGCCGATCCGAGCTTGCCGTCCGACACCCTGGTGGAATGGCTGCTGCGCGATGCGCTGAAACAGCAGGATTGGCAGCGTGTCGACAGCTGGTTGCCGTTGCTTTCAACGGAAGCTGCCGCAAGTGAACGCTGGCGCTATTGGCGCGCACGCAGCATGTTGCAGCAGGGCAACATGCTCACCAACGCCGAAGCACATGAGTTGCTGGCCACCGTGGCGGAGACACGCTCGTTCTATGGTTTCCTCGCCGCCGATCTGCTCGCTCGCGAGTACTCCCTGGTGGATCGTCCGGCACCGATCGGTGATGCGGACATCGCCGCTGCCTTGGGACATCCGGCACTGCGGCGCGCCTTCGAACTCTACTTGGTCGACGACGAAACCAACGCGCTGCGCGAATGGCAACAGGCACTGTCGACCTTGAATGAACGCGAGGTAATGGCAGCAGGCAAGATCGCCGATCAACTGGGTTGGCACCGCAACGGCATCCAGGCGCTCATCCACGTGAGCTATTGGGACGATCTCGCCATCCGTTTCCCACTCGCCTATCGTGATCAGGTGGGCAGCGCCGCCAGCCGTCAAGGACTCGACAGCACCTTCGTCTATGCCATCGCGCGCCAGGAAAGCGCCTTCATCACGAACGCACGCTCTTCCGCTGGTGCCTTGGGCCTGATGCAACTCATGCCTGCCACCGCGCGTGAAACGGCGCGCGCCATCGGCCTCAACCTCAACAGCAATCAGGATATTCTCGAGCCCAGCGTCAACATCGCACTCGGCAGTCGCTATCTCGCCAAGATGATTCAGGACTTCGGTGGCAATCGCATTCTGGCCGCCGCTGCCTACAACGCCGGCCCCGGACGCGTGCGTCAGTGGCTCGCGCAAACGGGCAGACAACAACCGTTCGACATCTGGATCGAGACCATTCCTTTCGCCGAAACCCGCAACTACGTGCAGAACGTGCTCGCATTCAGCGTGATCTATGGCTATCGCATGGGACAGAGCGTATCGATGCTGACTGAGGAAGAAATGAAGACTTTGCTCTGATTCCACCAACATGCACGAAATAACTTGCGCATGTCGGCGGGAAAGTGTGTATGATGCGACCCGTTGATATGTGCAAGACGGTCCACAGACCGACCGCGTTATCCTCCAGCAGTTCTGCTGAAGGCCAGTGTCGCTTCCCCTTGTGTTGATTTTCTTGGCGTTTCTTCGAGCGGGCGCATTCGTGCATCCGCAAAATTCACTTTCTTAAAAGGAAATCAATATGAGTACTCAAACCGGCACCGTTAAATGGTTCAACGAAGACAAAGGCTACGGCTTCATCACTCCCGATGACGGTGGCAAGGATCTGTTCGCTCACTTCCGCGAAATTCAGAGCAGCGGTTTCAAAACCCTGAAGGAAAATCAGCGCGTGCAGTTCCAGGTCACGCAGGGCCAGAAAGGTCCGCAGGCCTCCAGCATCACCGTGGTGGGCTAAACGAACCCAGACTGAGTTTTCGCTCAGTTGAGTTCAAAAAAAGCGCGGCTCTGCTGCGCTTTTTTTTGCTCGTTCGAAACCTGGCACTTTTCAGTCCAGCTCGGTTCAGAACCTGTAGCCCAAGCCGATCATGTGCACCCAGGGATCGATGTCCACATCGACCTCGATGTGACCCAGGCCATCGTGTTCGACGCTGGCGGTGGCATCGATGTCGAGCCTCCACACCGCAGCATTGAGCAGCAAGCGATCGGTGAGCATGTAGTCCACTCCCGCCTGCAAGGACATGCCCCAGGAATCCTTCAGTCGCAGATTGCTGAAACCATTGGCCTTCTGGCGATCGCTCAAACTCTCATCGAAGAACCAGGTGAAATTCACACCGGCACCGACATAAGGTTGGATGCGAGATTGTGAATCGAGCGGATAGAACTGCAAGCTGAGCGTCGGCGGCAGATGTTTGGTTACGGCAAACCCGCCATCCAAAGTACCTGCCGGTGTGCCGAGCGCAGCGTCCACTCCGTCGATACCAATCGCATGTCTGAAGGGTGTCGCCGCCAATAGCTCGATGCCGATGCCGTCGCTGAGCATGTAGGTGCCGGCAAGACCGAGTTGGGTGTCGTCATTCAAGGTTGCGCGAGTACCAATCACTGCAGCACCACCAACTCGCAGAGGTGAGCTGTCTTCCACGGGTTCGACGTGAGCAGCACCGGCACGAAGGATGAATTCTCCTGCCTTGTGCGCATGCGCAGCGGGTGCAGAGAAGGCGAGGATTAAGAGGGAAGTGGTGAAGACGTGTTTACGCATGACTACTCCAGATGGAACTACAGCCAACTTGGCTGGAGCGCATGCTAAAAAGCCGTACGGACGCGATATTGACCTCTCTCAACTGCCGCCGACGTCGTCGGTACCATCGCGTGCAGTCTTGATCTTCACAAAAAAACCAACCGAATCCTGTCGCACCGATCGCGTCCGACTAACGCGCCGTACTACCTTGCAGCACTTGCTATCCATACTGCACGACGACCAACTCATACTCAGGTTCACTCGCCAACCATCGATTCCTTGATTAGAATGACGCCTAAGGTCCTTTGGAAGGACCGCCATCTGCCGGCAGACGGCTGGCACTCATAGAAGCTCTCCAACGTAGAGAGCTCGATTACTCAGGGGACATCTTCACGATGGAGATGCGGGTAGCGGCAAGGAGCACGGCAACAGAACTTTCTGTCTCTGGCACGCGCCCTTTGTCTTGGCATCCCATCCTTCCCTCATCGATCGATCTCTTCCCCGCTCCAACCCACAACGAAGTCATCGGCACCACTGCGTGCAAAGGCTTCCCTTTCAATCTTCGTTCGGCATGGGCGTGTCGTGGCACAGCCCGTGCTGCCTCGTGACCAAGCGCAACGTCCACCCGCAAGGAGCTCGCCATGACCAAACCGACCGATCTTCCCACTCACGCTCCCTCCACCACCGGTGCTGGTGCGCCCGCCGTCAGCGATCGCCATTCGTTGACGATCGGCCCCGATGGTCCGCTCGTCCTGCACGACGTGCACTTCCTCGAACAGATGGCGCACTTCAATCGCGAGAAGGTGCCCGAACGTCAGCCACATGCAAAAGGTGGCGGCGCCTTCGGTGTGTTCGAAACCACCGAAGACGTCTCCGCCTACACCAAAGCCGCGCTGTTCCAGAAAGGCGCGAAGACGGAAATGCTGGCGCGCTTCTCCACCGTGGCGGGCGAACAAGGCAGCCCGGATACCTGGCGCGACGTCCGTGGTTTCTCGCTCAAGTTCTACACCAGCGAAGGCAACTACGATCTCGTCGGCAACAACACCCCGATCTTCTTCGTGCGTGATCCGATGAAGTTCCCGCACTTCATCCGCAGCCAGAAGCGTCTGCCCGACTCCGGCCTGCGCGACAACCACATGCAGTGGGACTTCTGGACGGCGAACCCGGAATCGGCGCATCAGGTCACCTACCTGATGGGGCCCCGTGGTTTGCCGCGCACCTGGCGTGAAATGAACGGCTACGGCTCACACACCTACATGTGGATCAACGCCACCGGCGAGCGCTTCTGGGTGAAATATCACTTCCACACCCAGCAAGGCATGGCCTTCTTCAGCAATGCCGAGGCGGCAGCGATGGCCGGTAGCGATGCCGACTTCCATCGCCGCGATCTCTTCGATGCCATCGCCGCAGGCAACTACCCACAGTGGGTGCTGTCGGTGCAGGTGATGCCGTACGAAGACGCCAAGCACTATCGCATCAATCCCTTCGATCTCACCAAGGTGTGGTCGCACAAGGATTACCCGCTGATCCGTGTCGGTACGATGACGCTCAACCGCAATCCGGAAAACTTCTTCGCGCAGATCGAACAGGCCGCGTTCTCGCCGGGCAACATCGTGCCGGGCATCGGTCTCTCACCCGACAAGATGTTGCTGGGTCGCGCCTTCGCCTACCACGACGCGCAGCGCAATCGCATCGGCACCAACTTCCATCAACTGCCGGTGAACCAACCGAAAGTGCCGGTGAACACCTACATGTTCGATGGCCACATGACCTATCACCACAGCGGCGCCGCCCCGGTCTATGCACCGAACAGTGGGGGGCGCCCTTGGTCGGATCACACCGGGCGCGTGGATGATGGTTGGGAAGCCGACGGCGAGATGGTGCGTGCCGCCTATACCCTGCGGCCGGAGGATGATGACTTCACGCAGCCCGGTATTTTGGTGCGCGAAGTGTTCAGCGATGCCGACCGTGCAGCGCTGGTGGAAACCGTAGCCGGCAGTCTGCTGGACGGGGTGCGCAGCCCGGTACTCGAGCGCGCCTTCGAGTACTGGAAGTCCATCGACGCCGATGTCGGCCGCCGCATCGAGGAAAAAGTGCGCAGTGGCGCAGCTGCGCAACCCGCCCAAGGCATGGGCGAGGCCTGATGGCGCATAATCGGCAGCGATCCGAGAGTGCCCCATCGGCCACTGGCTGATGGGGCGCTTACCTGTCGATGGCCTGCCGAGCCCCGCATGAACGAAAGTCTTTCGCAGCGCTTGTTTCGCATCCTGCGCGACGAATTGCGCGCACTCACCTACGTCCAACCGCACAAGCGTCCCTGGCAACTGCCCTTTGCTGCCGCACTCGCCTCCGGTTTGCCGCTCGCTGCCGGCACCGCCCTGGGCCGCTTGGATTGGGGATTGAACGCGATGCTCGGCGGACTCGTCTTTCTGAGTCTGCCCGACACGCGCCTGCGTTATCGCATGGTGCTGATGATGGCGCTCGCCTTCGGCATGAGCGCCTGTTATGCCTTCGGTGCACTGACGAGTCTGGTGCCT
Organism: uncultured Gammaproteobacteria bacterium; assembly: GCA_937898685.1. Lineage (GTDB taxonomy): Bacteria > Pseudomonadota > Gammaproteobacteria > Pseudomonadales > Pseudohongiellaceae > CAILUG01. Next base: position 56,467 of record CALEJT010000052.1, read on the forward strand.
GCGGCGAAGAGCGGCGCCATCACGCTACTGACCCTGATCGCGAGCATGACGGCGCGCTTCTATCGCCTGGGTCCACCCGGCATTCTGTTCCTGATCATGGCGGCATCCATCGCGGCCTACACACCGATCACCGTGGAAGAAGTCCCACTTCGTGTGGGCCTGGCTACGATGGGAGCGATCTTCGCCTGCAGCGTCGCCTTTCTCTACAGTCTGTATCAGGTACGGCGCTCGCCACCGGCTGCCACCATTCCCTCACCTGGAGTGGACTTCGACTACGTCGTGGTCGATTCGGTGGTCATCGCCGCCTGCGTGGGTTTGTCGCTGCTGCTGGCCGAGAGCATCGGCCTCGAACGTCCCTACTGGGCTCCGGTGAGCTGCATCGCCATCATTCAAGGCGCAAGTCTGCGTCTGGTATGGAACCGACACGTGCATCGCCTATTGGGCACCATCATCGGCCTGGGTTTGGCTTGGTTGATTCTGGAATTGCCACTGGACGATTGGACCCTCGTCGCGATCATGATTGCGCTGTCCTTCGTGATCGAACTCGTGGTGGTTCGCCACTATGGCCTTGCCGTGGTCTTCATCACACCGCTCACCATCTTGCTTGCCGAAGCCAGTAGTCTCGGACAGCACTCGCCGATCGACACCATGCTTGCCCGCGTCTGGGACATCGCGCTCGGCAGCGCCATCGGCCTCGCCGGCGGCGCGGCGCTGCACGTGCCGAGTTTCCGGGCCCGGGTGGCGCGACTGATCCGAGCGTTGGCGCCGGTGTCACACTGATCTCTCGCTGCATGAGTGACGCTGCTTGGTGAGGCGTCACAGGATTGCCGTTCTCCCAATCACGCCGAAGCGATTCGCCATAATCGTTCTGCGAACCTCGTATGAATCTCGGATGAAGCTTTGCTGAAGACGGAAAACTCCGGGAAAAACCGGCTTTTTCTTTCTCCACCCACAGTAACGGCCCTGGATCGGCCAGCGCGCTTTCGCTTGTAAGCACCGTGTTTGCCGATTCGCAATGGATCGCAACGCAGAAAAATACGAAGCACTGACGTGCCTCTTGCGCCTTGTTCCAGTACCAGAAGTTTTGACGAAACGCAGGATCGGATCTCGAGGACTTCGCACGACGTAAGGAGGGAAAGATGAAAGCTCGACTCAAGACCTTCGCAGACCTCGCACTGGCGACGCTGCTTTGCCACGGCGCTGCGGCACAAGAGGCCACCGCCACGACGGAAGAACTGCAGGAGCGCATTGCGGCGCTGGAAAACCTGGCCGTGCGTTCACAGTCGCACGTGATGATGGACGTGGAATATCACTTCGGCACGCTGTGGTTCGCGGCGCAGTCGCAGCAGTGGGATCTCGCGGCCTTCATGCTGAAAGAAAGCCGGTCACACCTGGCGTGGACCGTGCGCATGCGTCCCGTGCGTACCGTGCCCACCACCGGAGGCACGGTGGAACTCAAGCCCTTCGAGGACGCGATCGCCAGCAGCTTCGACGCTCTCGATGCCAGCATCAAGGCGCAGAACCTCGGTGATTTCGAAGCGGCCTACAAAGAAACGTTGACGCGCTGTCATGCCTGCCACACGGCCTCGGGCCTGGGTTTCATCGAACCACAGATTCCCACCCATTCACCGTCGACCATGCTGATCAGAGAGAAGTGAATGAACGCGCGAGGTGCCCGATGCTGGGCACCTCACTGGGTTCACCGCCAAGCGTACTTCACTCCGCCTCTGCTCTTCGCACCGCCTCCACGAAGGCGACGAGATCGCGGTTGAAGCGTTCGGCCTCTTCGAGAAAAGGCGCGTGGCCGGAGTCGGGATAGATCAGCGTTTGGGCCTGCGGCATCAGTTGTTGCGCACGCCGGTTCGAGGCTTGCGCCTGCACCAGCGCATCATGCGCGCCGTAGATCAACAGCAGCGGCTTGCTCATGTTGCCAAGACCTCGCGTGGCATCCACAGTCATGCGCTGCACCGCACGCTGCATCGTGTCGGAGGCAAGTGCGCCGTTGGCAAGTAAACGCTGAAAGGTCTCGGGATCGGGCTGCTGTTCGAAGCAGAGCGCGATGAATTCGCGCTCGGCATCGAGATGAGTCTTGAGTTCCGCGCTGGCGAGCGCCGCATAGAGCTCGGGCCGCTGCACGATCTGCTCTTCGGTGAGTTCGATGACACCACCGACGTAGACTGCGCCAGCGATGTCCACATCACCATGCGTGGCGAGATAGTTCGAGATCACTGCGGCACCCAGCGACCAACCGACCAGGATCGGTCGCTCGGCACTGATCCAATCGATCACCGTAGCCAGTTCGTCACCCCAGCGGCTGCCATCGACGTAGAAACTCTCGTCGTCCGGCTTGTCCGACCTGCCGTGGCCACGCATGTCATAAGTGATGAGACGATGGTTTTGCAGAAGCGCACTCTGCGTCTGCGCCTCCCAGCTCAGATGACTGCCGAGAAGTCCATGCACGAACACGATGGGCTGCCCATCCGGATCGCCATGTTCCTGCACCGCTATGGCCAGACCGTCCGGCGTGGTGAGAGTGTAAGCAGTACCGGCGTGGGTGAGTGAGCCAAGGCTCAGAAACAGTGCGGCGGCAAACCATTGCCGCCAGAAACCGATGATTCTCGAATTCAACATGTGAACCTCCCTTGAACAACGGGAGGCGTAGCCTAGACCCTCACACCAGTGTGAGAGTCAAGAGGCATTTGTTAGGCTTGGGCCCATGTCCACGAACCTCAAAGCTCTACGCATCGGAGAGTTGGCGAAGGCCACCGGTGTCAGCGTGCGCGCACTTCGTCACTACGATGGCCACGGCCTGCTCGCTTCCACTCGCGCGGGGAACGGCTATCGTCTGTTCCAACCGCAGGCGATCGATCAGGTGCGGCAACTGCAGCGCCTGCTCGGCGCCGGTTTCAGCCTGGAAGAAATCAAGACCTTTCCCGACTGCATGCGGCTGATCGAGGGCGCCAAGGCCTGTCCACAGACTTCCGCCCTGCATCGCAAGCGCCTCGCCATGCTGGAAAAACAGATCACCGAACTCGAGCGCCGCCGCGCACGACTGCGCGCGATGTTGACTGACGCGCAGGACTAGTTCTTTTCCGAATCACGCTCCAAGGCATCGGCGAAGCGCTGCATCAGCTGCACGAAGGTATCGAGTTCTGCACTGCTCCAATCCTTGAAGATTTCCTGCGCCTTGCGCGCACGCGCGGCATCGATGCGTTTCGTCATAGCCCTGCCCTTGGCAGCGATGACGGCTTCGCGCTTGCGCCGATCCTCTTCACTTTCGCGGCGTTCGATCAGGCCGAGACTTTCCAATTTCGCGACCTGACGACTGAGGGTCGTGTAGTCGCGCCCCATGCGCTCACCCAACTCCACCACACCGATCGGGCCAAGCCGCTCGATGCTGATCAATACCGAAAACAACGCGCGATCGAGCTGCACGCCGGCCGCCTTGAGCATCTGCTCATCGTTACGCGGGCGCACCATCACGCCCATGATGCGCATCATGGCGCCGTGCAGCGCCTTCACGCGCTCCGACATATGTGTATCTTGCACATATTTTTCTTTTGCCATAGGCTACCTCCAAATGGGTGCATATTACACATATTTGGAGGAGCCATGAAAAAGGATGATGCGATTGAAGTACTGATCGTCGGCGCCGGCGCCGCGGGACTCACGCTTGCCATCGAACTGGCGCGTCGTGACATCGATTTCCGCGTGATCGACAAGGCACCCGTTCCTTTCGCGGGTTCGCGCGGCAAGGGCATCCAACCGCGCTCGCAGGAAATCTTCGAGGATCTCGGCCTGATCGACCGGCTCATGGCCGTGGGTGGGGAATACCCGGATCAACGTCTCTATCGCGAGGATGGCAGTCACGAGGAGCGCGCCCTCGGTGAACGCACTCCTCCTACTCCAGCCGAGCCCTACCACTGGGCGCTGATGGTGCCGCAGTCCCTCACCGAGCAGTTGATGCGTGAACGATTGCTGGAACTCGGATACCGCGTGGAATTCGGCCGCGAGCTACGTGAGTTCACGCAGCACGAACAGGATGTCATTGCGCACGTTGGCGGCATGGACGGCGCGGAAACCATACGAGCGCGTTATCTGATCGGCGCCGATGGTGGACGCAGTTTCGTGCGCAAGCGCCTGGGCATCGACTTCCCCGGCAAGACGCTGGGCGTACATGCCCTGGTGGCGGACGTGGAACTCGAAGGTCTGGGTCGTGATGCGTGGCATCAGTTCAATCCCGGCGACATGGCGGCGATGCTGTCGATCTGTCCGCTCGCTGGCACTCCCCTATTCCAGATCCAGGCGCCGATTCCGCCGGAACCGCGGCCGGATCTCAGCCCTGCAGGATTGAATCGCTTGATCTTGGAACGCACGGGGCGTGACGACATCGAGGTGCGTACCGTCAGCTGGGCCTCGAACTACCAGATGAATGCGCGTCTCGCCGAGCGCTATCGCGCAGGCTACGTCTTCCTCGTGGGCGACGCCGCCCACATTCATCCACCTACCGGCGGACAGGGCCTCAACACCGGTGTGCAGGATGCCTACAACCTGGGTTGGAAATTGGCAGCCGTGCTGCGCGGCGCGAACGCGGCTTTACTCGACAGTTACGAAGCCGAACGCCTTCCCGTGGCGCAAGCCATGCTGGGCCTCACCTCGCGGCTGCTCGACGAGCAGAAGCAAGGCGAGATGCGGCGCGGGCGTGAAACGCAGCAGCTCGACATCGGTTATCCGGATTCGCCGCTCAACACGTCAGACCAAGGCCGCTCGCGCCAACTCCGCCCCGGCGATCGCGCACCCGATGCACCTCTGCGCGGCGCCGCAGGGCAGGTGATACGGCTGTTCAATCTCCTACAAGGCACGCATTGGACCTTGCTCGCTCACGACGCCCAGCGGGACATGCTACGAGCGCGACCGGGATTGCGCATTCATCACATCGGCGCGCACGGCGAGTTGAGAGATGAGTGGCAGCACTTCCACAGCGCTTATGGTCTGAGCGAAGGTGAGTGCGTGTTGATCAGACCCGATGGTTATATCGCCGCGATTTTCGGTGCGGACACCATCACACACTTCGACGCATGGACGAAGAAATGGGGCCTGTTTGGATGAAGGATCAGCTTGCAGCGAGGAAGAAAGTGGAGCGGGTGAAGGGAA
>CALEJT010000053.1 GCA_937898685.1 uncultured Gammaproteobacteria bacterium
GCTGGCCTCGGGCATCGTGTCGAAGCTGAGGCTATGCCAGAGAAAGCGCGTTTCGGAGCTGGCGATCAGGGTGTGGCGTTCGCTTTCCTGACGCCAGTGGAAGGGGCCGGCATCGGAGAGAGCCTGCATGTCGGCATTCTGATCCAGATAGCGAATGGTGTAGCGACCGGCACCCTGTTCATCGAGTGCGATCGGTTCCATGCGGAATTCGATGGCCTGGTCGAGCGTGCCGCAGTTGGCTTCGGCATCGCATTCCTGAGTGATGCGGCAATCCAATACCCGCACTGCACCTTCGGCCTGCACTAGCGCCGGCAGCAAGCCGAGACCGAGTAGAAGAGAACGACGAACTTTGCTGAAAGTGGTGAGTAGTTTGCGCATGATCGAGCCTCGCAAATCTGTTGGCGGCAGCATCGCGCAGAATGCGGCGAAAGCAAAGTCTCTCCATATAAAGAAGTCGCTGAAGCAGCGGGGTGGCGCCCTGGCCGGCACGAGGCAAGGGGAAAGCGGCTACAATCTGCCACTTTCATGGAGAGGCCGCATGAATTCGCATCCCTACGACGCACTGGATCCGGAACGCGTATTGGCTGCGGTGGAGGGCACCGGGCTCCTTACCGATGGGCGCCTGCTTGCGCTCAACAGCTACGAGAACCGTGTTTATCAGGTGGGTATCGAGGGTGGTTCACCGGTGGTGGTGAAGTTCTATCGCCCCGAGCGTTGGAGCCGCGAACAGTTGGAAGAAGAGCATGCCTTCCTGTTCGAGCTGGTCGAGGCCGAACTCGGTGTCGTGGCGCCGCTGGGCGAACCGGGCCAGAGTCTGCACTGGAGCGATCCCTTCTGGTTTGCCGTCTTTCCCCGACGTGGTGGGCGCAGCCCCGAGCTCGACTTCGACACGCTCGAAGTGCTCGGACACACGATCGGCAAACTGCATGCGATCGGCGCCCGCAGGCAATTCCACACGCGTGAAGCGCTCACGCTCGATTCCTTCGGGGAAGCGAGTGCGCAATTCCTGCTGCGTGAAAACTTCATTCCCGCCGATCTGCGCGTTGCCTATGAAACGCTCGTGCGTGATCTGCTGCAGCGCATGCGTCAGCGTTGGCAGGAGAGCAGGGGAGTGAACCTGAAGCTGCGTCTGCATGGCGATTGTCACACCGGCAACATCCTGATGCGTGACGAGCGCGTACTGCTGGTGGACTTCGATGATTGCCGCAGCGGACCGGCGATCCAGGATCTATGGATGTTGCTCAGCGGCGAGCGCGAACAGCGTCAGGCACAGCTCAGTGCTCTCATCGAGGGCTACTCGGTGTTTTACGAGTTCGATGTGTGCGAACTCAATCTTATGGAAACGTTACGCACCTTGCGTCTGATGAACTACAGCGCATGGTTGGCACAGCGTTGGAGCGATCCCGCTTTTCCCCGCAATTTTCCGTGGTTCAACACGCCGCGCTACTGGGCGCAGCACGTGTTGGAGCTGCGCGAACAACTCGCCGCACTCGATGAACCGCCGCTGCGGCTCTATTGATCGGGCGCAATCAATTCCACGAACGCGCTTGCAATTTTTCGCAGAAGCAGGGCAAACGTCGGAAATAAGCCACTATTTGTCACTTCTTCATACTCAGCAATGACTTGAAACTTACGCCGCATGGTGTAACCTTCGCGCCCCAGGATCGGGGCCTGCCCCGGTCCGACGTTCCAGAGGGGAACGTACGAACCGTACAAAGCCACGCAGTACCTTCATACGTCGTCACAAGCGACGTATGCACAACTACAAGCAAGTCTCTCAAGCAGAAGAGATAGCAACGCAGTAATCGACAGTAGAAAGCAGTCACTAGCGATAGTTGTTATTTCAAGCAAGAACGCAGCTAGAAGCACATAGACGACATACGTGCCACCACGCGGGTTCCGCTCCGCAGGGGTGTGTCTTTTCGCTTTGAAACTGCAGTCATCAACAAATCAAGGGGATTTAAATGGCTCCGAAATATCTGGGTGCCTCGCGCACCATCCTGTCCACTGCATTGGCGGCTGCAATCGCCAGCATGACTGGCGGCGTATATGCTCAAAGCGCCTCTGACCTCGATGAAATCGTGATCACCGGCTCCCGTATCCGCATGACGGGTATGGAAACTCCAACGCCGGTTACCGCCATGGAAACGACCGAACTGACCGCCATGGCTCCCGGTAACATGATCGAATCGCTGAGCCAGTTGCCGCAGTTCCTCAACAACGCCACTCCGCAGACCAACACCAACTTCGCAGGCTCCGGTGGTGCTTCCAACCTGAACCTGCGTGGTATCGGCGCCCAGCGTACGCTGGTACTGCTCGATGGCCGTCGCGTAACGCCGTCCAGCCGTAACAACACTGTCGACATCAACCTGTTCCCTGACGCCATGATCCGTCGCGTGGAAACCGTTACCGGTGGTGCTTCCGCCGCTTACGGTACCGACGCAGTTGCGGGCGTGGTCAACTTCATTCTCGACACCGATTTCACCGGTGTTTCCGTCAGCGCCCAGAAAGGCGTCACCAGCCGTGGCGACAATGACAACTGGGAAGGCTCCTTCAGCTTCGGCACCGACATCGGTGAGAAAACCCACCTGTTGTTCTCCGCATCCGGTTATCAGGCCGATGGCATCGATGCCTACGAAGGCCGCGACTGGTACCAGGGCTGGGGCACGGTGACCAACCCGGCCTGGCAGGCTGCCGTCAACGCCGGCGAGTGCCGCATCAACGTTCCGTGTGCCGCAGGTCCGCAGCTGATCCGCGCTCCGCACGTCGTTTCCACCCGTTACACCTTCGGTGGTCTGACCGTTTCTCCGGTTGCTGAACTCAACAACCTGATGTTCCTGTCCGACGGCAGCGCCGTACCGTTCCGCTTCAGCCAGCTGAGCGCGCAGAGCGGCACCTGGTCGCAGTCCATCGACCGCGCTTACGGCGGCGGCAGCGGCGACAACTTCCACGCCGACCGCGGTGGTGAAGGTGGTCTGGTTCCGTCCATCGATCGTGACAACCTGTTCTTGTACGTCGATCACGACCTCACCGATAACCTGACCGTCTACGGCCAGGTCGTCTACGGTGCCAACGAATCCGAATCGCCGGCCTTCACTGCTGTGCAGTTCAGCACCTACCAGGGCCGCATCTTCGCCGACAACGCCTTCCTGCCTGCTGGTCTGCGTCAGGCGATGCTCGACAACGGCGTCGACTCCGTCGGCTTCTCCACGATGCGCAGCTCCAAAGACCTCGGTCAGGCGCGTCTGAACGTCGAAAACGAGATGTCTTCCGCCACCATCGGTTTCAAATCCGAGATCACCAGCGGTTGGTTCGAAGGCTTCAGCTTCGACGGCTACTATCAGAAAGGTGAAACGCTGTCCCGCATCCGCATGAACGACTTCGCGCGTGTGGACCGCATCTTCCTGGCCATGGATGCAGTAGTGGGCCCGAACGGCACCATCGAGTGCCGCGCCGCTCTGTACGATCCGGCCACCTACGGCAACTGCGTACCGCTGAATCTCCTCGGCGAAGGCCGCGCTTCCGCAGAAGCCATCGCCTACGCACTGGGCCGCGATGACGGCACCAACGTGAAAGTGCAGGCTGCCGACCTCGAGCAGGAAGTGATCGATCTGACGATGAGCGGTGAAGTATTCGAAGGTTGGGGCGCTGGCCCGATCTCCACTGCCTTCGGTGTGGCTTATCGTGAAGACTCCATCGTGCAGCGCATCCGCGACTACACCAACCCGACCATGGATCCGGCCAACGTAGCGGTTCCCTACAACGATCCGTCGCGCGGCATCCAGGGCATCCCGAACTACTTCGCTGGTGCTCCGTCGGGCGTGCAGTTCGCCACCGCCAACCCCTTCACCGGCAAGATCACCGTGAAAGAGATCTTCAACGAGTGGATGATCCCGCTGGTTTCCGATCTGCCCTTCGCTGAGCAGATCAACGCCAACGTCGCCGCCCGTTGGGCCGACTACTCCGGTTCCGGCGAAGTCTGGTCCTGGAAGTACGGCGTAGACTGGACCGTGAACGACGAGATCCGTCTGCGTGGTACCGTGTCGCGCGACGTGCGCGCCGGCAGCTTGGCCGAGCGCTTCGACACGCAGCGCAACGGCTCCTCCGCGCAGGACCCGCTGCGTGGCGGCGAGTTCGGCACCTTCACTCAGATCGTAGGTGGCAACCCGAACATCGGCCCGGAAAAAGCGCTGACCTGGACCGCTGGTATCGTCTATCAGCCGGAGTGGCTGGATGGTCTGTCGGTTTCGGCTGACTACTACTCCATCAACACCAAGGGTCTGATCGCACAGCTCGGCACCGACAACATCATCAACGCTTGCGTGAATGGTGACGCCGGTCAGTGCGCCAACATCACCCGTGGCCCCGATGACGGTGCCGGCTACGGCGTTGGTCCGATCCTCGTCGTGAACAACCCCTACCAGAACCTCGGTGAAGCTCAGGTATCCGGTGCTGACCTCGAGATCAGCTACCGCACCGACGTGAACTGGTTCGGTGGTCTGGACGGCGACGGCGAGCGCATCAGCGTACGTGCGTTCTACAGCTACCTGCAGGACAACTGGATCGATTCGGACAACGACCCGAACACCGATACCAAGGTTCAGCAGGCTGGCGACATGAGCCTGGCCATGCCGCGCAACAAGCTGACCTTCAACGTGTCCTACATGTCCGGTCCGCTGACCCTGTTCGTACAGGAGCGCATCATCGGTGACGGCAACTACTTCAACCGTTACCAGGGTGCCGACGTGATCGAAGGCGTGCAGATCAACGACAACAAAGTGTCTGCGACCTACTACACCGACATCAACGCCACCTGGACCATCCCGCAGTCCAACGGCGGTGAGTTGGAGTTCTTCGCGAACGTCACCAACCTGTTCGACCGCGATCCGCCGATCCGCGGTAACTACTCCGACTTCTTCGGCTCCGTGCAGGCCATCGAAGCTCTGCACGACGTGCTGGGACGTCGCTACACCGCAGGCGTCCGTCTGCGCTTCTAATCAGCTCTCGAGCTGAACGCCGAAACGGCGGGTGCGCACTCCTTCGGGAGCAGCGGCCCGCCGTTTTTTTTCAAAAAATTTCCAAAAAAAATGAAAATTGTTCAGAACTAGGATTCTGGTGTACGCTCATGCGCGCCAACGTGTGAGTCCATGAGAATCACACGTCAGCTCAGAGGGGCGTGTACGTACCGACGTGCACGGGTAGTACCAATCTACGTAGTACCAAGCCGCGTAGTAACGATAACAAGAAGGTTCAAAGCCCACAGCACGACGTAGCAACGTTGTACCCGACAGTAGAAAGCAGTCACTAGAGGGGTGTTGTTTCAACGCATAAGCGCTGAAATTGCCTCGCCAACAATTAGACGGACTCAGTCCGCGAGGTGGCTATTGTCGCGCGTCGACACATTAAAGCCGTTAATAAGAAAGGGGAAAAATAATGGCTCCTAAACGTCTACGTGCATCCCGCACCATCCTGTCCACCGCATTGGCAACCACCATCGCCGGCATGACCGGCGCTGCCTATGCCCAGGACTCCAACCTCGATGAAATCGTCGTCACCGGTTCTCGTATCCGCATGACGGGTATGGAAACACCGACGCCGGTGACCGCGATGGATTCGATGGAACTGACGACCATGGCTCCCGGCAACATGATCGAATCGCTGAGCCAGCTGCCGCAGTTCCTCAACAACTCCACTCCTCAGACCAATACCAACTTCGCCGGCTCCGGCGGCGCCTCGAACCTCAACCTGCGTGGTGTGGGTTCGCAGCGTACGCTGGTGCTGCTCGATGGTCGTCGCGTTACGCCGTCCAGCCGTAACAACACCGTCGACATCAACCTGTTCCCCGATGCCATGGTGCGTCGCGTGGAATCGGTGACCGGCGGCGCTTCCGCTGCCTACGGCACGGACGCGGTCGCAGGTGTGGTGAACTTCATCCTCGATACCGACTTCACCGGTGTTTCCATCAACGCACAGCGTGGTGTCACGAGCCGCGGTGATGGCCAGAACTGGGAAGGCTCCTTCAACTTCGGTACCGACATCGGCGAGAAGGCCCATCTGCTGTTCTCGGCCTCCGGCTATCAGTCCGATGGCATCGACGCCTACGAAAAACGCGACTGGTACCAGGGCTGGGGCTTGGTGACCAACCCGGCCTGGCAGGCCGCGGTCGATCGTGGCGAGTGCAGCATGAACGTGCCCTGTGCCGCGGGCCCGCAGCAGATCCGCGCGCCGCACGTCGTATCCACGCGCTACACCTTCGGTGGTCTGACGGTTTCGCCGGTGGCGGAACTCAACAACCTGCAGTTCCTGTCCGATGGCACCGTCGTACCGTTCCGCTTCAGCCAGCTGAGCACGCAGAGCGGTAACTGGTCGCAGTCCATCGACAAGTCGTACGGCGGTGGCAGCGGTGACAACTTCCACGCCGACCGTGGTGGTGAAGGTGGTCTGATTCCGTCGATCGATCGCGACAACGCCTTCGCCTATCTCGACTACGACGTCTCCGACAACCTGACCGTCTACGGTCAGTTCGTCTATGGCGCCAACGAGTCGGATTCGCCGGCCTTCACGCCGGTGCTGTTCTCGACCTACATGCCGCGCATCTTCGCCGACAACGCCTTCCTGCCCGAGGAACTGCGTCAGCGCATGATCGCCAACGGCGTCGACTCCGTCGGCTTCTCCTCGATGCGCAGCTCGAAGGACCTCGGTCTGGCGCGTCTGAACGTCGAGAACGAGATGTCCGCCTACACCTTCGGCTTCAAGTCGGAGATCCAGAGCGGTCTCTTCGAGGGCTTCAGCTTCGATGGCTACTACCAGAAGGGTGAGACGCTCTCGCGCATCCGCATGAAGGACTATGCGCTGACCGATCGTCTGTTCCTCGCGATGGATTCCATCGTGGCTCCGAACGGCTCCATCCAGTGTCGCGCCGCCATCTACAGCCCGGCCGAGTATGGCAACTGCATCCCGCTCAACCTCCTGGGTGAAGGTCGCGCCACCAAGGAAGCGATCGACTACGTGCTGGGTCGCAGCGACGGCACCAACGTGAAGGTGCAGGCCGCCGACCTCGAGCAGGAAATCGTCGATCTCTCGATGAGCGGCCAAGTGTTCGAGGGTTGGGGCGCAGGCCCGATCTCGACCGCCTTCGGTCTGGCCTATCGCGAAGACTCGATCGTGCAGCGCATTCGCGACTACTCGAACCCGCTGAACGATCCGAGCAACATCGCAGTGCCTTACAACGATCCGGCGCGCGGCATCCAGGGCATCCCGGCCTACTTCGCGGGCAACGCGTCGAACGTGTTGTTCTCCACCGCGCAGCCCTTCAAGGGCAAGATCACCGTGAAGGAGCTCTTCAACGAGTGGATGATTCCGCTCGTCTCCGACGCGCCGTTCGCGGATCAGATCAATGCCAACGTCGCAGCACGCTGGGCCGATTACTCTGGCTCGGGTGAGGTGTGGTCGTGGAAATATGGTCTCGACTGGACCGTGAACGACGAAATCCGTCTGCGTGGTACCGTCTCGCGCGACGTGCGCGCCGGCTCTCTGTCCGAGCGCTTCGACCAACAGCGTAACGGCTCGGCTGCGCAAGACCCGCTGCGTGGTGGTGAGGTGGCCAGCTTCGGTCAGATCGTCGGTGGCAACCCCAACATCGGTCCGGAGAAAGCGCTGACCTGGACCGCTGGTTTCGTCTATCAGCCGGACTGGTTGGATGGTCTGTCGATGTCGCTCGACTACTACTCGATCAACACCAAGGGTCTGATCGCGCAGCTCGGCACCGACATCATCATCAACGCCTGCGCCAACGGCGACGTCGGCCAGTGTGCCAACATCGAGCGTGCGCCCGATGACGGTGCTGGTTGGGGTGTTGGACCGATCGTTCTGGTTAACAACCCGTATCAGAACCTCGGTGAATCGCAGGTATCCGGTGCCGACCTCGAAATCAGCTACCGCACCGACGTGAACTGGTTCGGTGGTCTCGATGGCGACGGTGAGCGCATCAGCGTACGTGCGTTCTACAGTTACCTGCAGGACAACTGGATCGACACCGACAACGACCCCAGCACCGACACCAAGGTGCAGCGCGCTGGCGACATGAGCCTGGCCATGCCGCGCAACAAGCTGACCTTCAACGTGTCGTACATGACGGGTCCGCTGACCTTGTTCGTGCAGGAACGCATCATCGGTGAAGGCAATCACACCAACCGTCTCAACGGTGCGGACGTGACCGAAGGTGTGCAGATCGACAACAACACGGTGAAGGCCGCGTACTACACCGACCTCAACGCCACCTGGACCATTCCGCAGGCTGGCGGCGGTGAGCTCGAGCTGTTCGCGAACGTCACCAACGTGTTCGATCGCGACCCGCCGATCCGTGGCTGGTGGCACGACTTCTTCGGTGCCGTGCAGCAGATCGATGCGCTGCACGACGTCCTTGGTCGTCGCTACACCGCGGGCGTGCGTCTGCGCTTCTGATCGGCTTCTGAGCTGAACCACCAAGACGGTGGGTGCGCACTCCTGCGGGAGCAGCGGCCCACCGTTTTGGCGTTTTTGTGAGTGATTTTTTTAAAAAAACGGGAATTGTTCGGAGTCGAGCTTCTGTTGTACGCTCGTCGCGCCTGCGCGTGGCCCCACCGGACCAGGCGCCAGCTTCAGAGGGGAATGTACGTGTAAACGTGCATGCAGTAACGACCTACGTAGTAACAAGCCGCGTAGTAACAATTACAAGTAACAAGTATCAGACCAACCCACTGCACGACGTAGCAACGTGGTACCCGACAGTAGGAAGCAGTCACTAGAGGGGTGTTGTTTCAACGCATACGCGCTGAAATTACCTCGCCAGAAGTATTAGACGGACTCAGTCCGCGAGGTGGCTATTGTCGCGTGTCGACAACCAAAGCCGTTAAAGAAAGGGGAAAATAATGGCTCCAAAACGTCAGGGTGCATGCCGCACCATTCTGTCCACTGCATTGGCAACTGCCATCGCCGGACTCACCGGCGGTGTCCATGCACAGGACTCCACCAACCTCGATGAAATCGTCGTCACCGGCTCCCGTATCCGCATGACGGGTATGGAAACACCAACCCCGGTGACCGCGATGGAAGCGATGGAACTGACCACCATGGCGCCTGGCAACATGATCGATTCCTTGAGCCAGCTGCCGCAGTTCCTCAACAACTCCACTCCGCAAAGCCCCACCAACTACGCCGGTTCCGGCGGCGCTTCCAACCTGAACCTGCGTGGTATCGGTTCGCAGCGTACGCTGGTATTGCTCGATGGTCGTCGCGTCACGCCCTCCAACCGCACCATGACCGTCGACATCAACCTGTTGCCCGATGCCATGATTCGTCGCGTCGAGACCGTGACCGGTGGTGCTTCCGCAGCCTATGGCACGGACGCGGTGGCCGGTGTGGTGAACTTCATTCTCGATACCGAGTTCACCGGCGTTTCCATGAGTGCCCAGAGTGGTGTGACCAGCCGTGGCGACAACGACAACTGGGAAGCATCGTTCAACTTCGGCACCGACATCGGTGAGAAGAGTCATCTGCTGTTCTCGGCGTCCGGTTATCAGTCCGACAGCATCGAGACCTACGATGGACGTGATTGGTATCAGGGTTGGGGTACCGTAACGAACCCGGAATGGCAGGCTGCCGTGAACCGTGGCGAATGTCGCATGAACGTGCCTTGCGCTGCCGGCCCGCAGTTGATTCGTGCACCGCACGTCGTATCCACCAAGTACACGGCGGGCGGCATGATCCGCTCCAACGTCCCGGCGCTTAACAACCTGATCTTCCTGTCCGACGGTTCGGTCGTGCCGTTCCAGTTCAGCAGTCTCGGGACGCAGACCGGTACCTGGACGCAGTCCGTCGACAAAGCCTATGGCGGCGGCAGCGGTGACAACGTGATGCCCGACCGCGCAGGGCAGGGCGGTTTCATGTCCGCCGTCGATCGTGAGAACGTGTTCGTGTATCTCGATCATGATCTCACCGACAACCTGACCGTCTATGGCCAGGTGATCTACGGCAAGAACGTGGTCGACTCGCCGAACGGCACCGTGGTCGCGTTCGACAGCTACGCTGGCCGCATCTATCAGGACAACGCCTTCCTGCCGGAAAGCGTGCGTCAGCTCATGATCGACAACAACGTCGACTCGTTCCAGTTCAACCGCATGGGCACGAAGGCCGACCTGGCGCAGAGCCGCATGGCCTTCGACACGGCCATGACGTCGTTCACCGCCGGGTTCAAATCCGAAATCCAGAGCGGCCTGCTCGAAGGTTTCAGTATGGACGGTTACGTACAGAGCGGTGCCACCGATCTGCGCATCCGCATGAAGGACTATCCGCGTGTGGATCGCATCTTCATCGCGATGGACGCCGTACGTGCGCCCGATGGTTCGATCCAGTGCCGCGCTGCACTCTATGACCCTGCCACCTACGGCAACTGCATACCGCTCAACCTGTTCGGTCAGGGGCGTGCTTCCAAGGAAGCCATCGACTATGCGCTCGGTCGTGACGACCTCACCAACATCAAGGTGCAAGCTGCCGACCTCGAGCAGGATCTGGCAGAGCTGACTTTCAGTGGTGAAGTGTTCGAAGGCTGGGGCGCCGGCCCGATCTCCACTGCCTTCGGCGTCGCCTATCGTGAAGATCGCATCTCGCAGCGCATCCGCGACTACACCAACCCCTGGCAGACCGAAGGCGTGATCACCGTTCCCTTCAACGATCCTGCGCGCGGCATCCAGGGCATCCCGGCCACCTATGCGGGACACAACGTCACCGGCGTGCAGTTCTCCAGCGCAACGCAGTTCGACGGCACCATTCGTGTCAAGGAAGCGTTCAACGAGTGGATGGTCCCGCTGATCTCCGACGTGCCTTTCATTCAGCAGATGAACGCCAGCCTCGCTGCGCGCTGGGCCGACTACTCCGGCTCGGGTGAAGTGTGGTCCTGGAAGTACGGTGTCGACTGGACCGTCAACGATCAGGTGCGTCTGCGTGGTACCGTATCGCGCGACGTGCGCGCCGGCTCGTTGTCCGAGCGCTTCGACCAGCAACGCAATGGTTCTTCCGCACAGGACCCACTGCGCGGCGGCGAGTCTGCCTCGTTCACGCAGATCGTAGGCGGCAACCCCAACATCGGCCCGGAAAAAGCGCTGACCTGGACCGCTGGTTTCGTATATCAGCCTGAGTGGCTGGATGGGTTGTCGATGTCGGTCGACTACTACTCGATCAACACCAAGGGTCTGATCGCACAGCTCGGCACCACCAACATCATCAACGCCTGCGCCAACGGCGACGTCGGCCAGTGTGCCAACATCACTCGTGCTCCGGATGATGGCGCCGGTTATGGCGTGGGCCCGCTGACCTTCGTGTACAACCCTTTCCAGAACCTGGGTGAAGCGAAAGTGGCCGGTGCCGACCTCGAGCTGACCTATTCGACCGATGTCGATTGGTTCGGCGGCCTCGGTGGCGATGGTGAGCGCATCCGTGCGCGTGCCTTCTACAGCTACCTGCAGGACAACTGGATCGACTCCGACAACGACCCGGCCACCGATACCAAGATCCAGTCCGCTGGTGACATGAGTGCTGCTCAGCCGCGCAACAAGCTCACGCTGAACCTCTCGTACATGTCGGGTCCGCTGACCCTGTTCATTCAGGAACGCATCATCGGTGACGGCAACCACAGCAATCGCCTGAACAATGCCGATGTCACCGAAGGTGTGCAGATCAACGACAACAAGGTGAAGGCGGCGTACTACACCGACCTCAACGCCACCTGGACTGTCGAACAGTTCACTGGTGGTGAGCTCGAGATCTTCGCCAACGTCACCAACGTGTTCGACCGCGATCCGCCGATCCGTGGTTCGTGGAACGACTTCGTTGGTGCACAGCAGGCGATCTTCACGCTGCACGACGTGCTCGGTCGTCGCTACACTGCTGGCGTACGTCTGCGCTTCTGATCAGCTCCTTTATATATAGGTAGCTGAACGCGAAAACGGCGGGTGTGTGCTCCTTGCTTGTTGGGAAAAGGGAGCAACACCCGCCGTTTCTTTTTTTGATTCATCATAAATTCAGAAATTGTTTACGCAGCGCTAATGGTGTACGCTCGGGGCCAGCGTGTGTGACCAACTGGGTGGACTGGTTGATTCATACGCGGCTTCAGAGGGGAAGTACGTGCGAACGTACGCCGCAACACCAATACCTACGTAGTAACAAATCCACGTAGTAACAATTACAAGCAGTTCGCAAACTCACAGCACGACGTAGCAACGCGGTACTCGACAGTAGAAAAGCAGTCACTAGCGAGGGTTGTTATTTCACCGCTTCCTAAACGCAAGCGCTGAAATCGCCTCAAAGTCAACGGCTCACGCCGTGAGGATGGCTATTTGTCGCGCGTCAAGAAAACCGAAGCCGTTAATGAAAGGGGAAAACAATGGCTCCAAAACGTCAGGGTGCATCCCGCACCATCCTGTCCACAGCATTGGCAACCGCCATCGCCGGTCTGACCGGTGTCGTACATGCTCAGGACTCCAACCTCGATGAAATCGTAGTAACCGGCTCCCGTATCCGCATGACGGGTATGGAAACACCGACGCCGGTGACCGCGATGGATCAGATGGAACTGACCACCATGGCTCCTGGCAACATGATCGAATCGTTGAGCCAGCTGCCGCAGTTCCTCAACAACTCCAGCCCGCAGACCAACCTCAACTACGCCGGTTCCGGCGGTGCTTCGAACCTCAACCTGCGCGGTATCGGTTCGCAGCGTACGCTGGTATTGCTCGATGGCCGTCGTGTGACGCCGTCCAGCCGTACCATGACCGTCGACATCAACCTGTTCCCTGACGCCATGATCCGTCGTGTGGAAACCGTTACCGGTGGTGCTTCCGCCGCATACGGTACCGACGCGGTTGCCGGTGTGGTGAACTTCATCCTCGATACCGACTTCGAAGGCGTTGCAGTCAGCGCGCAGAGCGGTGTGACCAGCCGTGGTGATGGTAAGAACTGGGAAGGCTCCTTCAGCTTCGGTAAGGAAATCGCCGAAGGCACCCACCTGCTGTTCTCTGCTTCCGGCTATCAGTCCGATGGGATCGAAACCTATGAAGGCCGTGATTGGTATCAGGGTTGGGGTACGGTAACGAACCCGGAATGGCAGGCTGCCGTGAACCGTGGCGAGTGCCGCATGAACGTGCCCTGTGCCGCCGGTCCGCAGCTGATCCGCGCTCCGCACGTCGTGTCCACCAAGTACACGCACGGTGGCATGCTTCGCTCCAACGTGCCCGCGCTGAACAACCTGATCTTCCTGTCCGACGGCTCTTACATGCCGTTCCAGTTCAGCAGCCTCGGCACGCAGACTGGCACCTGGTCGCAGTCCATCGACAAGGTCTACGGTGGCGGCAGCGGTGACAACGCCAACTCCGACCGCGTAGGTCAGGGTGGCTTCATCTCCGAACTCGATCGTGAAAACGTATTCCTGTACCTCGATCACGAGGTATCCGACAACCTGACCGTGTACGGCCAGGTGATCTACGGCAAGAACGTGACCGATTCTCCGAACGGTACCGTGGTTGCATTCGACAGCTACGCTGGCCGCATCTATCAGGACAACGCGTTCCTGCCGGAAGGCATCCGTCAGATCATGATCGACAACAACGTCGATTCGTTCCAGCTGAACCGCATGCACAGCACCGCCGACCTGGCGCAGAGCCGCTTTGCATTCGACACTGGCATGACCTCGTTCACCGCTGGTTTCAAATCCGAAATCCAGAGTGGTCTCTTTGAAGGCTTCAGTCTCGACGGTTACGTGCAGAGTGGTGCCACCGACGTGCGCATCCGCATGAAGGACTACCCGCGTGTAGACCGTATCTTCATCGCGATGGACTCCGTTGTGGCTCCGGATGGTTCGATCCAGTGCCGCGCCGCGCTCTACGATCCCGCCACCTACGGCAACTGCGTACCGCTCAACCTGCTCGGCGCCGGTCGTGCTTCCAAAGAAGCCATCGACTACGCACTGGGTCGTGATGACGGCACCAACATCAAGGTGCAGGCTGCCGACCTCGAGCAGGATCTGGCCGAACTGACCATGAGTGGTGAAGTATTCGAAGGTTGGGGCGCTGGCCCGATCTCCACTGCCTTCGGTGTTGCTTACCGCGAAGACCGCATCTCGCAGCGCATCCGCGACTACACCAACCCCTGGCAGACCGAAGGCGTGATCACCGTTCCGCTGAATGATCCTTCCCGTGGTATTCAGGGTATTCCGGCCACCTTCGCTGGTCACGCCGTTACCGGCGTGCAGTTCTCCAGCGCAACGCAGTTCGACGGCATCATCCGTGTGAAGGAAGCCTTCAACGAGTGGATGATTCCGCTGATCTCCGATGCCCCGTTCGCCGATCAGGTCAACGCCAGCCTCGCCGCTCGTTGGGCCGATTACTCCGGTTCGGGTGAAGTGTGGTCCTGGAAGTACGGTCTCGACTGGACCGTCAATGATCAGGTACGTCTGCGTGGTACCGTGTCGCGCGACGTGCGCGCCGGCTCGCTGTCCGAGCGCTTCGACCAGCAGCGTAACGGTTCTTCCGCACAGGACCCGCTGCGTGGTGGCGAAACCGCGTCCTTCACGCAGATCGTGGGTGGCAACCCGAACATCGGTCCGGAAAAAGCACTGACCTGGACCGCTGGTTTCGTGTACCAGCCGGAATGGCTGGAAGGTCTGTCCATGTCGGTCGACTACTACTCGATCAACACCAAGGGTCTGATCGCACAGCTCGGTACCACCAACATCATCAACGCCTGCGCCAATGGCGACGTCGGCCAGTGTGCCAACATCACCCGCGGGCCCGATGACGGTGCCGGTTATGGCATTGGTCCGCTCACCTTCGTGAACAACCCGTATCAGAACCTGGGTCAATCGAAAGTGGCTGGTGCTGACCTTGAACTGACCTACACGACCGACGTCGACTGGTTCGGTGGTCTGAGTGGCGATGGTGAGCGCGTACGCGTACGTGCGTTCTACAGCTACCTGCAGGACAACTGGATCGATTCCGACAACGATCCGGCGACCGATACCAAGATCCAGTCCGCTGGTGATGCAGGTGCTGGTCAGCCGCGCAACAAAGTGACCCTCAATATGTCGTACATGAGTGGTCCGCTGACTCTGTTCGTACAGGAGCGCATCATCGGTGAGGGCAACTGGGCCAACCGTCTGAACGGCGCCGACGTGACCGAAGGCGTGCAGATCAACGACAACACGGTGAAAGCGGCGTACTACACCGACATCAACGCCACCTGGACTGTCGAACAGTTCACTGGCGGTGAGCTCGAGTTCTTCGCCAACGTCACCAACCTGTTCGATCGTGATCCGCCGATCCGCGGTAACTTCGGAGACTTCTTCGGCTCGCAGCAGGCGATCTTCGCTCTGCACGACGTGCTGGGTCGTCGCTACACCGCAGGTGTACGTCTGCGCTTCTAATCGGCTCTAGTTAGCCAAACGCCATACGACGGCGGGCGCGCACTCCTTCGGGAGTAGCGGCCCGCCGTTTTTCTTTGTCTTTTCCGGAAGGGGATTTGATCAAGGAAATTGTGCAGTCCCCTGCTCCTGATATACTCTCCGCCCGCCAGGGGCCTTCGGGTCCCTGGATTTAGAGGGGACGTTCGTGCAAACGCACGCTGCAACACCAGCTACGTAGTAACAAATCCACGTAGTAACAATAACAAGCAGTAGCAAGCTCATAGCACAACGAACAACGTGGTCTCGACAGTAGAAAAGCAGTCACTAGCGAGTGTTGTTATTTCATCGCGACAAGCGAGGTAACACTCAAAAGTCTTCGGCTCTGCCGTGCAGTGGCTTTTTTGTCGCAAATCAAAAAATCAGAAGCCGCATAAAGGGGAAACAACAATGGCACCAAAACGCCTGGGTGCGTCGCGCACCATTCTGTCCAGTGCATTGGCAACTGTGATCGCCGGCATGACTGGGATCACCTATGCACAGGATTCCAACCTTGATGAGATCGTGGTTACCGGCTCCCGTATCCGTATGACCGGTATGGAGACTCCCACTCCGGTAACCGCTCTGGAAGCCATGGAGCTCACCACCATGGCACCGGGCAACATGATCGAGTCGCTCAGCCAACTGCCTCAATTCCTCAACAACTCCAGCCCGCAGACCACGTCGAACTACGCTGGCTCTGGCGGTGCTTCGAACCTGAACCTGCGCGGTATCGGTTCGCAGCGTACGCTGGTGTTGCTCGATGGTCGTCGTGTAACGCCTTCCAGCCGTACCAACACGGTCGACATCAACCTGTTCCCTGACGCCATGATCCGTCGTGTGGAAACCGTGACCGGTGGTGCTTCCGCCGCATACGGTACCGACGCGGTTGCCGGTGTGGTGAACTTCATCCTCGATACCGACTTCGAAGGCGTTGCAGTCAGCGCGCAGAGCGGTGTGACCAGCCGTGGTGATGGTAAGAACTGGGAAGGCTCCTTCAGCTTCGGTAAGGAAATCGCCGAAGGCACCCACCTGCTGTTCTCTGCTTCCGGCTATCAGTCCGATGGGATCGAAACCTATGAAGGCCGTGATTGGTATCAGGGTTGGGGTACGGTAACGAACCCGGAATGGCAGGCTGCCGTGAACCGTGGCGAGTGCCGCATGAACGTGCCCTGTGCCGCCGGTCCGCAGCTGATCCGCGCTCCGCACGTCGTGTCCACCAAGTACACGCACGGTGGCATGCTTCGCTCCAACGTGCCCGCGCTGAACAACCTGATCTTCCTGTCCGACGGCTCTTACATGCCGTTCCAGTTCAGCAGCCTCGGCACGCAGACTGGCACCTGGTCGCAGTCCATCGACAAGGTCTACGGTGGCGGCAGCGGTGACAACGCCAACGAAGACCGCGTAGGGCAGGGTGGTTTCGTCTCCGAACTCGATCGTGAAAACGTATTCCTGTACCTCGATCACGATCTCACCGACAACCTGACCGTGTACGGCCAGGTGATCTACGGCAAGAACGTGACCGAATCGCCGAACGGCACCGTGGTTGCATTCGACAGCTACGCTGGCCGCATCTTCCAGGACAACGCGTTCCTGCCGGAAGGCATCCGCCAGATCATGATCGACAACAACGTGCAGTCGGTGCAGTTCAACCGCATGCACAGCAAGGCCGACCTGGCGCAGAGCCGCTTCGCTTTCGGTTCGAAGATGACCTCGTTCACTGCTGGTTTCAAATCCGAAATCCAGAGCGGTCTCTTTGAAGGCTTCAGCCTCGACGGTTATGTACAGAGCGGTTACACCGACCAGCGCATCCGCATGAAGGACTATCCGCGCGTCGACCGCATCTTCCTGCAGATGGACGCCGTACGTGCGCCCGACGGTTCGATCCAGTGTCGCGCCGCTCTCTACGATCCCGCCACCTACGGCAACTGCGTACCGCTCAATCTGTTCGGTGCCGGCCGCGCTTCCAAAGAAGCCATCGATCACGCCCTGGGTCGTGACGATGGCACCAACATCAAGGTGCAGGCTGCCGACCTCGAGCAGGATCTGGCGGAAATCACCATGAGCGGTGAAGTGTTCGAAGGTTGGGGTGCTGGCCCGATCTCCACTGCTTTCGGTGCCGCCTATCGTGAAGATCGTATCTCGCAGCGCATCCGCGACTACACCAACCCCTGGCAGACCGAAGGCGTGATCACCGTTCCGCTGAATGATCCTTCCCGTGGTATTCAGGGTATTCCGGCCACCTTCGCTGGTCACGCCGTTACCGGCGTGCAGTTCTCCAGCGCAACGCAGTTCGACGGCATCATCCGTGTGAAAGAAATCTTCAACGAGTGGATGGTTCCGCTGATCTCCGATGTTCCGCTGATCGATCAGATGAATGCCAGCCTCGCGGCGCGCTGGGCCGACTACTCCGGTTCGGGTGAAGTCTGGTCCTGGAAGTACGGCGTAGACTGGACCGTGAACGATCAGCTGCGTCTGCGTGGCACCGTGTCGCGCGACGTGCGTGCCGGCTCGCTGTCCGAGCGTTTCGACCAGCAGCGCAACGGTTCTTCCGCACAGGACCCGCTGCGTGGTGGCGAAACCGCGTCCTTCACGCAGATCGTGGGTGGCAACCCCAACATCGGTCCGGAAAAAGCGCTGACCTGGACCGCTGGCTTTGTGTATCAGCCGGAGTGGTTGGATGGTCTGTCGATGTCGATCGACTACTACAAGATCAATACCAAGGGGCTGATCGCGCAGTTCGGTACCACCAACATCATCAACGCCTGCGCCAACGGCGACGTCGGCCAGTGTGCCAACATCACCCGCGCCCCCGATGATGGTGCCGGTTATGGCGTTGGTCCGCTCACCTTCGTGAACAACCCGTATCAGAACCTGGGTGAAGCGATGGTGGCCGGTGCTGACCTCGAGCTGACCTATTCGACCGACGTGAACTGGTTCGGCGGTCTGAGCGGTGACGGTGAGCGCATCCGTGCGCGCGCCTTCTACAGCTACCTGCAGGACAACTGGATCGACTCCGACAACGATCCGGCGACCGATACCAAGATCCAGTCCGCTGGTGACATCAGTGCCTCGCAGCCGCGAAGCCGCATGACCTTGAACCTGTCCTACATGTCCGGTCCGCTGACCCTGTTCATTCAGGAACGCATCATCGGTGACGGCAACTGGGCCAACCGTCTGAACGGCGCCGACGTGACCGAAGGCGTGCAGATCAACGACAACAAGGTGAAAGCGGCGTACTACACCGACATCAACGCCACCTGGACCGTCGAACAGTTCACTGGCGGTGAGCTCGAGTTCTTCGCCAACGTGACCAACGTCTTCGATCGCGATCCGCCGATCCGCGGTGCCTTCGCAGACTTCTTCGGCTCACAGCAGGCGGTGTTCTCGCTGCATGACGTGCTGGGTCGTCGTTACACCGCAGGTGTACGTCTGCGCTTCTGATCGGCTCTAGTTGGCCGAGCGCCACACAACGGCGGGTGCGCACTCCTTCGGGAGCAGCGGCCCGCCGTTTTCTTTGCGCCATCGATAAACTCGCCGCTGCTTGGTAGGCCCAGCTCTACCACGGGCAGTTTCGGGTATGATGGCCGCTCGTTTCGCCTGGAATGTCGCCATGTCCCTGCTGCGTCAACTCTTTCAAGTCGTCCTCTGTTCCTCGCTAGTCGCCTGTGGCTCTCCTCCCTCGGAACCGCTCATCGCAGAAGAAATCGCCAAGAGTCCGCGTGATACGCGCAGCTATCGCGCCGTGACGCTCGACAACGAACTGCGGGTGCTGCTGATCTCCGATCCCGCCACCGAGAAGGCGGCAGCTTCGGTGGACGTGAACGTGGGCGCCAACGGTGATCCGGACGAGTTCCCCGGCCTCTCACATTTCCTCGAACACATGCTGTTCCTCGGTACCGATCTCTATCCGCGGCCTGGCGAGTATCAGGAATTCATCAGTGGCAATGGTGGTTCTCACAACGCCTACACCGCCTACGAAAACACCAACTATTACTTCGACATCGACAAGACGCAGCTCGAACCGGCCCTGGCGCGTTTCTCCCGTTTCTTCATCGCGCCGCTTTTCACGCCGGAATATGTCGATCGCGAACGCAATGCAGTGAACTCCGAATATCAGAGCGGACTGCAGGACGATGGCCGCCGCGGTTATTCGGTGTTCAAGGACATTCTCAATCCAAGACATCCCCTGGCACGTTTTTCCGTCGGCAGTCTCGATACCTTGCGTGATCATGATGGCGTGAGCCTGCGCCAAGCCTTGCTCGATCACTACGATCGCTATTACTCGGCCAACCTGATGAGTGTCGCCATTCTCGGTTCGGAGTCGCTCGATGAGCTCGAGCGCATGGCGCGTCAGTATTTCGCAGACGTGCCGAATCGTGCGCGCACCGCGCCCTTGTCGAGTGAGGCGCTTTTCCTGCCCGACACCTTGCCGGCGCAGCTCAACGTGGAGCCGGTGCGTGATACGCGTTCGCTCAGCTTCGTCTTTCCCATTCCCGACATGCGTCCGTATTACCGTTCCAAGCCGCTCGCCTACATCGGCAACTTGCTTGGCCATGAAGGCGAGGGCAGCTTGCTCTCGCTCTTGCGTCAGCGCGGTTGGGCGAATGGCCTGAGTGCCGGCGGTGGTTTCGGTTATCGCGATGCCAGTACCTTCAGCGTCGATCTGTCGCTCACCGAAGCCGGACTGTCGCACGTCGATGAGATCGCAGGGCTCTTGTTTCAGTACATCGCGCTCGTGCGCGAACAGGGCATCGAGGATTGGTTGTACGAAGAACTGCGCACGATGGCGCAGCTCGCGTTCGAGTTTCAGGATCCGGCGAATCCCATCGGCTACGTCAGCAGTCTGTCGCGTCGTCTACAGGAATTTCCGCTGCACGATCTTCTGACGGCGCCATATTTGTACGAGCAGTTCGACGTGGAGCGCATCGATGCCGTGCTCGATGCGCTGCGCCCCGACAATGTGCTCGTCACGCTCACGGCGCGTGGCGTGGAAACGGACCGTAGCGATCCCTGGTATGGCGCGCGCTACGCCTTGAAACCCTTGTCACAGGAGCAGCTCGCGCGTTGGCGTGCAGCGCAACGTCCTGCCGAGCTGGCCATCACCAAGCCCAACCCCTTCATTCCCAAGGATCTCGCGATCAAACCGATGCGCGGCACACCGCAACCGGAAGGCATTCCGAGTGCCGCCGCCAAGCCCGAGCTCTTGCTCGACGAAGGTGGCGTGCGGCTGTGGTTCAAACAGGACCAGGAATTCCTGGTGCCACGCGCGAACTTTTACGTGTATGCGATGACGCCGCTCTTCAATCGGGATCTGCGCAATTCACTGCTGGCGACCTTCGTGGTGAGTCTCGTCAATGACAAGCTCAACGAATACGCCTATCCCGCGAATCTGGCGGGTGCCTATTTCGGCGTATCCGGACGTGCACGTGGTTTCACGCTGAGCGTCGGTGGTTACAACGACAAGCAGCCCGTTCTGCTCGAAGCCTTGCTCGAGACCTTGACGACGGCCGAGTTCGAACGCGAACGCTTCGACATCATCAAAACCGAGATGATTCGCAGCTGGCGCAATGCCTCGCTGCAGACGCCGTACGTTCGCTTGTTCCAGAAGATTCAGTCGCTCCTGGTGCAACCGTCGTGGACGGAAGAAGAACGCATCGCGGCGGCGCAGGACATCCGCTTCGAGGATGTGGTGGATTTCGTGCCGCGCATGTTGAGTGAGCTGCGTCTCGAGATGTTCTACCACGGCAACGTGCAGCCGGATGATGCCTACGCGATGCTCGACATCGTCAAACGTTATCTGAAGCCCGCTCCCGAGGCGCCGGTGCCGGACTTCGCCACGGTGCTGAAGTTGCCACCGGAGCAGCGCATCGTGCAGGAATTCGCGATTCCGCATGACGACAGCGCCATCGTGATCTATCAGCAGGCGCCCGACGACAGCATGCGCACGCGTGCCACGTTGAATCTTCTGGCTTCGCTGATCAATGCGCCGTTCTACGAGAGTCTGCGTACCGAGCAGCAGCTTGGCTACATCGTCAACGCGAGCACGATGCCGATCATGAAGGTGAGTGGTCTGGTGCTCTACATCGAATCGCCCGTGGCCGATCCCTTGCTGCTCGAAGAGCGCATCGATGCCTTCCTCTCCGATTACGCCGCCACGCTCGACGCCATGCAGCAGGCGGC
Organism: uncultured Gammaproteobacteria bacterium; assembly: GCA_937898685.1. Taxonomy (GTDB): domain Bacteria; phylum Pseudomonadota; class Gammaproteobacteria; order Pseudomonadales; family Pseudohongiellaceae; genus CAILUG01. Next base: position 21,650 of record CALEJT010000053.1, read on the forward strand.
TTTCGATGGCGCCAAGCAGGGCCTGCTCACCAACTTGCGCCAGCCGCCGCGTCGTTTGGAGGCGTTGTCGAGCCGTTATTGGAGCGACATCCTGATTCAGGAATACGAACAGGATTCGACGCTGGCCATGGCCGATGCCATTGCGTCCCTGACCTTGGAGGACGTGCGTGCCTATTACCGCGACCATGTGTTGGGACGCAGCGGGCGCATCGTGGCGCGCTCGGCCGGCAGAGCGGTGCAGGAAAGTTATCTCGCGGCACGCAACGAAGCCGAGGACACGGTGATACTCGGGGAAAACCCGGCGGAGTACGCCGCCTTTGCGGCAACCGTCGAACACTATGAGTTCAGTAACTGAACCGACCCTCACCTCGGTTCAAGGAAGCGCTATGGCTCGGCAGTGGGTGGGTTTCTGGTTGTCCTTGAGTACGGCCATCCTGTGGGGCGCCTTGCCGCTGGGCCTGGCCTTCCTGCTCGGCGTAATGGACGTCGTGACCATTTCCTGGGCTCGGTTCGTCTTCGCCACAGCCGCGGTGTTTCTGTGGCTCTGGCGCAGCGGCAACCTGCCGAGCTTCGCCGCCTTCGATTTACGCTATGGCGTGCTCCTGCTCGTCGCCATCGTGGCCTTGCTGGGCAACTTCATTTTTTATCTGACCGGTCTCGAACTCCTCAATCCTGAGACGACCCAGGTGCTGATCCAGCTGGCACCGTTTCTCCTCATGTTCGGCAGTGTCTGGTTCTACGGCGAACGTCTGGGGAAGGTGGAATGGATCGGAGCTCTGGTGCTGTTCATCGGCTTCGCGCTCTTCTTCAACGAACGCCTCGCGCAGTTATTCGGCGAACTTTCCACCTATACCCTCGGTGTCGTGGCGATGTTGGCCGCCGCCACGTCGTGGACCCTCTATGGGCTGCTGCAGAAAGTGCTCTTGCGTCGTCTCAACTCACTGCAACTGACTCTGCTGATCTACGCTGGGGGGAGTTTGGGACTGTGGGCCTTCAGCGCGCCGTCGACCGTACTTGAGCTCGACTGGGCACAGGCCTTGGCGCTCTTGTTCTGCGGCTTGAACATGGTCTTGGGCTACGGCGCCTTCACCGAAGCGATGCAGGTGTGGCAGGCGGCGAAGGTGGGAGCGGTGATTGCGCTGGCGCCGGTATTCACCATCATCTTCATGGCGCTGGCCGTGCGTTGGTTCCCCGCGCACTTCAGTTCCAGCGATCTCAATCTCTGGTCCTATCTCGGTGCGCTGTTGGTGGTGGCAGGCTCGATGGTGGCGGCGTTGGGACGCGGCCGTTGAGCCGACCGAGCCTCAGCTCTGCCGGCCAAGCGTTTTCGCCAGCAGTGGGGAGAGGGTCAGCTCGTCATGATGCAGCGACTCGCCCAGCAGAGCGGAAGCGTGCAGGCCGCCGCGTAGCGGTTCCAGACGCTGATAGAGCGCCAGGGCGCTCAGGAAGCAACTCTCCACGCTGCCCGCCAAACCCCACTCGCCGCATGCCCCCAATTGCAGAGCCGTGTCGACATAGGCCGGCGCTTCCGCGCGCTGCAGGAGCCGGGCATAGCGCCAGCGATGGATGTAGCGACAGCTGGGTTCGGGCAATTCCTCGAGTCCAGGCAAGGCGCGCAGTGCCGTTTCGAGCGTTTCGGAAACGGTGGCAAGACCAGCGTCGGCGTTGCGGTGCGACCACTGGTTGCTGCTCTGCAGCACCAGCGATTCCGGTCCTGGATGGGAATCGCGACTGCTGCCGCGCGCGACCCAGGTGAGCACGCTGTCGTGTACTCGGGCGGCATCCCAGGGTAGGGGGAGCGGGCTGTCGAAGCCGAGCATGAGCATCGTGCAGGGCGCGTAGCGTACGCGGCGCAGCGCGGCGTGACCGCTGAATTCGCGCGGCAGGAGCGGCACCGCCATCGGTGCCGGCACCGTGCAGAGCACCCAATCGAAGGGCTCGGAGATCTGGCCGTTGGCGAAGTGCAGCACCCACTCTCTGCCATGACGCTCCAGCGCCTTGACCTCGTGCTGCAGCACCACCGCCAGCGGTGCGGCGAGCGACTTGGTCAGGGAGTTCATGGTGGGCACGGCGATGTAGTGCGGTTCGAACCAGGCGCGGCGGTAGAGCGGCTCGTTGGGAGAAAGTCCGACCAGCTTCGGCTGCCAGGGCTGAATCAGCCCCGCATCGAGGTAGGGCGCAAGAAAACGCCGGAAGGCGGGATGGCGCGCGGTGAAGAACTGCGTGCCATGCTCGAAGTACCACTCATCCGCACGACGCGTGGCCATGCGTCCGCCCGGGCCGCGTGCTTTTTCGAAGACAGTGACCTCGATGCTACCGTGGCTGTGGAGCAACTGAGCAAGACAGAGGCCGGTCAGGCCGGCACCGATGATCGCTACCCTGGTCATAGGTCGTCCGCGTTACCTGAATGAGGGCGCGTGCCAAGAGGCTAGGCGTTACGCGCTGGATCAATCTGACCACAAAGTTGCGTCGCAGTGCCCGTAGGATTGTGTAATTTTCGTGAAGAGACGCGAAGGGACTCTGCCGGAACAGCGCATCTGCCGCCTTGGCGGCAGATGCGCCGAATCAATCAAAAGATCAGGGACGTGGTGCTCAGGCCTGTGCAGGACGCGGGCCCGTGAGATTGGCGAGCAGCAGCTGCCAGTCTTCGCGGTGACGCTGGACCTGCTGCTTGAGCTGCTTGTAGCGACCCTTGAGCAGGTCGAGATCGTGCTGCAGTTCGTTGCTGAGCGCGGCGGACTTGGCTTCCAGCCAGGCATGACGCGCGTCGGACCACTCATTGAGCGTGGCGACCAGCTTGGCGTATTCGCTTTCGAGACGTTCCTTCCAAGTGGAGGCTTCGTCGGCCAGTTTTTCGCAGTGCTGCAGCGCCTGCTTGTACTGCACCGCGATGCGCGTCATCTCGATGCGATAGGTGGAGCAGCTGCGCAGATCGCGCGCGAGACCCAGCCAGGAGCACACCTTGATCAGCCACTTGGTGGGATCGTAGTGATACCAGCGCACACCATTGCGGTAATCCCAGGCGAAGGTGTGGTGGTAGTTGTGATAACCCTCACCGAAGGTGAAGAGGGCGATGAACCAGTTGTCGCGCGCGGTCTGATTCGGGTCGTAGGTCTGTTTGCCCCAAAGGTGCGCGGCGGAATTGATGAGATAGGTGAAGTGCTGGCTCAGCGTCAGACGCAGGAAGCCAGCCAACAGGAAGCTGCCCCAGATGTCACCGTGCAACCAACCGAGCAGCACGGGCACACCGACGTTCATGAGTAGTAGCAGCGCCAGATAGTGGTCGCGCTGCCAGATCAGGATCGGGTCCTTCAGCAGATCCTTGACGTTGGAAAGGTCCTCGCGCGTCGCCGGATAGTCGCGAATCATCCATTCGAAGTGGCTGTACCAGAAGCCGCGGTTGGCGGAGTAGGGATCCTTCTCGTTGTCGTCGACGTGCAGATGATGGCGGCGATGATCGGAGGCCCAGGTGATGCAGTTGTTCTGCAGTGCACAGGCGCCGCCGAGCGCAAAGATGAAACGCAGCACTGGATGCGCCTTGTAGGCGGAATGCGACCACATGCGGTGATAGCCGGCGGTGATCGACAGTTCGCAGAAGGCCAGCAGTACGAGGAACCACACCCACTCATAGGCATCGTAGCCGTAGGTGAAGCCGTACCAGGGCACGACGGTGGCCGACACCAGGACGGGAATGCCGAGGACGGCGAGATTCAACCAGCGAATGGGCGGTTTGCTTTGAGTCGTTTGCATGAGGATCTGGCTGGAATAGAGCTAGCAGGGAAGGGCCGGACGAGCCGGAATGGCCTGGAAGGTATCACAGCGGAGAGTCGCCAAGCAATTTGGCGGGAATTGATCCTTGATCAAAACAAAATTCCTGCACGCTTGAGCGCAATTAATCGCACATGCGCGGCGCTCCCAGGATTGGGATAATGACGCAGCCTCATCCGTACGCGGATGGCAGGGTGAGACCGCGCACGCGCGGTAAGGTAGTGGAAGGTCCCGTTAAATAAGGCTTTTTCCCTATGCGGAGGCAGTACGTAGGACCGCTGTGGAAGTCGAGTCGAGCCACGGGGCAGGCAAACCCCTCGGAAACACCGATTGAGACTAGATCAGGGCAATGAAAAAAACGCGACACGCACAGAACACGCTACCGCACGCTCTGGGTGAACTGGAACTGCGGGTAATGGCCAGCGTCTGGAACAAACCAGGTATCGAGGCCAAGGAAGTACAGGAAGTCTTGGCCGCGCGCCAACACTCCAGCTTGAGTACCGTGCAATCCACTCTCGAACGCCTCGTGCGCAAGGGTTTGCTCGAGCGCGAAAAACGGCGTCACGCCTTCATCTATACTGCCGCCGTATCGCGTGCCGAGCTCTTGGGCAAATTGCTCAAGGACGTGATTCGTCTGCTGCATGATGGAAGTCCCGACACCATCCTCAGCAGTTTCGTCAATGTGGCGAGCCGCATCGACGGGTCGGCGTTGGATCATCTCGAACAATTGATCCAGCACAAGCGCCGCCAGTTGGAGGAAGCAGAAGATGACGACGGTTGAACTGCTGAAGCTGCTGCGGGAGATGAGCTCTTTCGCCGCGATCTGGCTGAGCACCTGGCTGCTGCTGTTCGGCTGCCTCTATCTGGTCTATCCCCATCTGCGCAAGAAGCTGGCCGCATGGCATCCGGCGACGGCGGCCAACGCCGTGCTGGGTCTGATCGCATTGCCGTTCTGTACCAGCCTGCTTGCCACGAGTCTGCTGTTCGGCGGCCTGTTGGAGCTGAACGTGATCACGCTGCATCACCACAGCGCCGATTGCGAAGGTAAGTTTCCGCGTCTCGAATCCTATTGGACGGTTGCCGCCGTGCTCGGTCTGAGCGCGCTCGCGTTGACGACCATGGCCGGCAAGTTCGTGCGCCATCTGCTGGCCGCGCGTGAACTGCGCAAGCATCTGATGAGTTTGGGAGAGCGACGTCGTGACTGGTGCCTCTTGCCCAACGACGAAAAACTGGTGTTCACGTTGGGCTGGGTGAGCAACGACATCTTCATCACCGAAGGCATGCTGCGTGAATGCAGCGAACGTGATCTCGCCATCATCCTCGAACACGAACGTGCCCACGCCGCGCGCAGGGACAACCTGCGCATACTCACGGCACGGCTGATGCTACTGGCGGTGCCGACGCGTTTCGCGCGCCCCTTGCTCGACGATCTGCATCTGTACATCGAAGCCGCCTGCGACTTCGCCACGGCAGCGAAGCATGGTGCACTCAACGTGGCGGAAACTCTGTTGCGTATCCTGCGCCTCGTCCCCGAGAACTTCGACTTCCGCAACCCCGCCCTGGTGTCCGCCTTCACCGGCTCTGAGGCGGAGAGCCGCATTCTTCTGTTGGTGGACGCCGATAACAAAACCCAGTTGGAACCGTATCGTTTCTGGCCATTCCTGCTTATGCTGCTGTTTTTCAGCGTCGCACTGGTGGACCCGATGCACCATGCCGCCGAACTTCTTCTCGGCAGCATCCAGGCGGCGTTCTGATAACCAGATCCTCTTACTCATCTCGTCTAATCAAGCAATAAGGGAACCATGATGACCGACCATAGTCAGACCTTGCCTTTCACTCCGCTTCGGGCGCAAACCCTGCGCAGCACGATTTCCCGTTTGATGCTGGGAGGCTCCGCTCTGATGGCGGCAGCTCCGCTGATGGCAGCTGGCGCCATCGAAGAGATCGTGGTGACGGATCGCGCGCGTGATGGTTACACCGTGGAGCAAACCAGCTTGAGCAAGTTCACCGAAGCCTTGGTGGACACGCCGCAGAGCATCACGGTGTTGACCGAAGGCTTGCTGGACGATCGCGGTGTCAACTCGCTGAACGATGCACTGCGCAACGTGCCGGGCATCACGCTCGGCGCCGGTGAAATGAGCTGGCAGGGCAACAACCCCAACATTCGTGGCTTCAATTCGCGCAACGACATGTTCCTCGACGGCATGCGCGACTTCGGCAACTACTATCGCGATCCCTTCAACCTGAGCAGCATCGAAGTGTTGCAGGGGCCTTCCTCGATGGCCTTCGGTCGTGGTTCGACCGGCGGTGTGATCAACCAGAGCACCAAGACGCCGATCGCCGATGAGCTGCGTGCGCTGAACGTCAATCTCGGCAACGCCGACACCCGTCGCGTCACCGCCGATCTCAACCAGCCTTTCTCCGAAGATGTCGCTGCTCGCCTGAACCTGATGTATCACGAAGCCGACGTGGTGGATCGCGATGGTGCTCATACCGAGCGCTACGGTATCGCGCCGTCGTTGGCGATCGGCCTCGGTGATGCCACGCAGCTGACCCTGAGCTACATGAAGATGAAGAGCGAGGACGTGCCGGACTATGGCTTGCCCTGGCTCAACGGTCGTCCCGCCGACGTGCCGCGCGATACCTATTACGGCTTCGACGATGACTACATCGAAACCGACGTCGATGTCGCCACGGTGAAGCTCGATCACTCTCTCACCGCCAACACGCGCGTGCAGGCCCTGGTACGCTGGGCCAACTACGACCGCAAATCGCGTCTCACCGAGCCGCAGGTAATCGGCAGCCCTGTGGCGAGCACGCCGCTGAGCGACATCGAGATCCGTCGCTTCGTGTTCCGCGGTGAATCCACCGAAGACATCCTGCAGGGCCAGTTGAACCTGATCAGCGAATTCAACACCGGCAGCATCGGCCATGCCCTCGTGGCGGGTATCGAAATCGCCGACGAGGGCTCCGATCCCGAGTTCGGCTTCCCGCAGGGCGTACCCAACACCACGCTGCTGAACCCGGCCGGCACCTATGCCGAAACCGATTACGGCCTGCGCCTGCGTTCCCAAAACCAGGTCGATACCTTGGCTGGCTTCATCCTCGACACCATCAAGTTCAATGAACACTGGCAGCTCATGGCGGGCGTGCGTTGGGATCGCTTCGAAATCGACTACGACGCCGATCGCTTCGACACCGACGGCAGCTACGTCGGACATGAAGCCATCGATCACACCGACATCGAAACCAGCTGGCGTCTGGCGCTGGTCTACAAGCCGGTCGAGAACGGCACCATCTATCTGGGTGGCGGCACTTCGTTCAACCCTTCGGGTGAAGGTTTGTCGTTCATCAACAGCGGCCGCAATCTCACGATCGGTGATGCCTTCCTCGATCCCGAGAACAACCGCACCGCAGAGCTCGGTACCAAGTGGCAGTTCTTCAACGATGCGCTCCTGATCGATGCTTCGGTGTTCCGCATCGTCAAGAACAATGCGCGAGTGCCCGATCCGGCCAACCCAGGCTTCAACATGCTGGCTGGTGAGCAGACGGTGGAAGGTTTCGCGATCACTGCATCGGGTCGTGTGAACGAGCGCCTCAGTCTCAACGCCGGCTACACCTATCTCGACAGCGAGCAGGGCAAGAGCACGCAGGCCACTCTGCCGCCCGGTACGCAGCTCGTGAACGTGCCCGAGAATACCTTCTCCGGCTGGGCCAACTTCTCGCTGACCCCGAAGTTCGAAGTGGGTCTCGGTGCGCGTTATGTGGATGAGCGTCTCGCGGCCAACACCATTCCGGTGAAATGGGTGCCGGATTACTGGGCCTTCGACGCGATGGCGAAGTACGAGATGAATCAGAACGTCATCTTCAAACTCAATCTCACCAACATCACGGACGAGTATTACTTCGATCAGCTGCATCCGTGGCACGTGGTGCCCGGTGCCGGTTTCGGCGCCGTGTTCGCCGTGAACCTCAAGTACTGAGAAGCGACGATGCTGGTTCACATCCCTGGCGTTTTGAACTCCGAGCAGTTGGCGGAGTTCAGACGTGAACTGGAAGCCGTGACCTGGTTCGATGGGCGCGGCAGCGCTGGATATCTGTCGCAACAGGTCAAGCGCAACCAGCAATTACCCGATACGCATCCGCTCGCCCAGAAGCTGGGCGAGCGGATCCTGCGCTCGCTGGCGTCCAACCCGCTCTTCACCGCAGCAGCGCTGCCGCTGAAGATCCTGCCCCCGCTCTTCAATCGCTATGACGAGTCGCAGACCTATGGTCGTCACGTCGATGGCGCCATTCGTCCGCTCAGCGGCACACCGCTGCGCATTCGTACGGACCTGTCGGCGACGCTCTTCCTCAGCGATCCCGAGAGCTATGACGGCGGCGAGTTGGAAGTGGAAGACACCTATGGGCCGCGGCGCATCAAGCTGCCCGCTGGTGACCTGGTGCTCTATCCAGGCATGAGTGTGCATCGCGTCGTGCCGGTGACACGCGGAACGCGTTTCGCGTCATTCTTCTGGATTCAGAGCATGGTGCGCGAGGATCACAAACGCGCGCTCTTGTTCGAACTGGACCGTTGCGTCCAGAAAGTGGCGAGCAACGCCGAGGGGCATGAAGTGGCAACGGACCTGGCAGGGGTTTATCACAACCTGTTACGGTTATGGGCCGACACCTGAGTGAGATCGGAGGTACACCATGTCTGAGGCCTTGATCGAACTGCAGACCACTGTGGCGTTCCAGGAACGCAACCTGCAAGAACTTACCGACATCGTGACGGCGCAGCAGAAGCAGATCGATCTGCTTCGCGCCGAACTGCAACTGCTGCGTGAACGGGTCGGCTATCTGGAAGATGCGCAGCATCAGGCTGCGCAAACCCTGGCTCCGATAGACGAAAAACCCCCGCACTACTGAGCCGTGACGAACGGAGGCTTCGAGCTTCCGTTCATGCGGTTCATTTCAGGGCGATGACGTCTTCGGCCTGCAATCCCTTGCTGCCTTCGGAAATGGCGAACTCGACGCGCTGACCTTCGTGCAGCACGCGATGGCCATTGCCGTGGATGGAGCGGAAGTGGACGAAGATGTCTTCGCCATTGTCTCGCGTGATGAAGCCGAAACCTTTGCTGGCACTGAACCATTTCACGCAGCCTTGTTCCTTGCCGGTGCGGACGGTGCCGTGGTTGAAGGCTTGATTGGAAGCCGCATGGGAGGAGTTGTTGCGGCGGTTGCGGCGGCTGCGGTTCTGTTGTGTGGCGAGGAGGGTAGAAGTGGCGGCGAGGAGGGCTGTTACGAAGTAAGCCCCTGGCTCGGAAACGTGTGTGGAAAGTTCGATCAAATATGCGAGCGTGGCGAGTATGGCCGCACTGCCCACTACGGCCAGAGTTTTACGAGCTGTCATGGAATAGTCTCTTCTTCTTGGTATTTATTGACTTTCTGAGTAGAGGCGCTGCCTTGTCGATAGGTGTTCTGTGGCAGGCGGGGCGAATACTAGCAATACCGAAGGCGGCGACGAAATCCCTTTGTGGGGGCGTGAGGCTGCGGGGAAGGGGGTTGATCCAGGGTTAACTCATGTAAAATCGCCGCCCTCGTCTACATCCGGAGTGTTTATGCCCAAAGCCAGTGAAGTCAAAAACGGAATGGTGATCGACATCGACGGCGTACCCCACGTGGTCAAGTCGATGGAAGTGAAGAGCCCCTCCGCTCGTGGTGCCGCCACCCTGTACAAGTTTCGCTTCAACAATATGCAGACCGGCCAGAAGCTGGATCTCACCTATAAAGGGGATGATCTGCTGCAGGAAGCCGACTATGACCTCGTCCCGGTGCAGTTCTCCTATCACGATGGCAGCAACTGGGTATTCATGAACTCCGAAGACTTCACGCAATACGAGATTCCGGATGCCGACATGGAAGAGACGCGCGGCTTCATCACCGAAGGCATGGAAGGTCTGCAGGCACTGATCATGGACGGCAAGTTGCTGAGCCTGAAGCTGCCGCCCGTGGTGGAGCTCGAGATCGTGGAAACGCCGCCGAGCATGAAGGGTGCCTCCGCCACCAGCCGCACCAAACCGGCCAAACTGACCACGGGTCTGGAAGTGCAGGTGCCGGAATATCTGGAGCAGGGAGAAGTGGTGCGGGTCAGCACCGAGACTGGCAAGTACATGTCGCGGGCCTGAAGGCCCTGGCGCTCCGCAAGGTCGTCAGCGGAGCGCCATTAGTCCTCATTCGTCGTCGATGTCGCGGCCGGATTCGACGCCGCAGGATTCCAGGATCTTGTCCATGCGGCTCTTGTCACGGGCCAAGAGATCCAGATCGTATTTCTCGGAAACATCACGCCACGCACGCGCATACTCACAGCTCAGTTCTGCATTCGGTGGCTGCCAGGAACCGATGCCACGATCGCGTTTCTTGCGTGCGGTTTCCCGGCTCACGGGCATGAGGTTGAAGGGATCATTGGCGAACTGCGCGCGTTTGGCGTCATCCCAGCGATAGCCGTTGGTGGCATTGGCATAACGCGGCGGGATCACGTGATCTACTTCCACCTGCGCGGCGCGGGTGAGCTCCTCACCCGTGTACTGGTCTATCCACAGTCCTTCACGAATCTCGCACTGGCGCGGGTTGGTCCAGGTGACCGGCGCGCGGCTGGTGGCCTCGAGCACGATGGTGCGCGCGTCCTTGCAACCGCCCTGGGTCAACCAATGTGGCCAATCTTCTTCGAGGTAGTACTTGTCGAGATCGCTGGCGGAGAAGGCGCGGCTGCGGAACTGATGGCGATGCGGTGCGGGTACGCAACCAGCGAGATGACAGTGGTAATAACCGGCCGAATCCCAGTGACCGCCGTTGGGGTCGGTGGGTTTGTCGATGTGAGCCTGGGAGCTCTGGGTGAAACAGCTAGCGGTAATGACCAGGGCGATGCCGAGCTTGCGCATGTCTTGGGGTCCGAGCTGGGGAGGGAACACCTCCTGTCCTTTGCTCTTGGCAGCATTGGGCAGGAGGCATCAGTGTAAACCTGCAGGCAGCTGTTACGCCGCGAGGACCCTGCAGGTTTACCCTGATGGGGACTGACTTTACGCCGGTCGGCTACGCTTTGCCAAGTCTGGCGAACTGCTCCTGCAGTTGTGCCAGCGTGTGTTGAGCGGTGTCACGCTGCTCACGAACCTTGCCGACCACGGCCGCCGGGGCGTTGGCGACGAAGCGTTCGTTGGCCAGTTGGCCATCCAGTTTGGCGATCTCGGCCTGCAATTTGTCGATTTCCTTGCGCAGACGGGCCCGCTCGGCGTCGAGGTCAATCAGGCCTTCCAGAGGCACCAGGATTTCCATCTCACCGGCTACCTGCATGGCGGCGACCGGAGCGCTTTCGTCGGCGGCCAGCCAGCGCAGGGATTCCAGCTTGGCCAGTTTCACCAACGCCTGACGATTGGCTTCGAGCAGTTCGCGGTCCTGGGCCGTGCCCTTGCCGAAGAGCGCCGTCACCGCCTTGGCAGGGGAGATGTTGAGCTCGCCACGGATGTTGCGCAGGCACAGGATCACGCGCTGCAGCCACGCGATTTCGGCTTCCACATCCGGACGCACTGCATCGTCGTTCGGCGTCGGGTAGGCCTGCAGCATCAGGGTGTCGCCTTCGATGCCGAGCATCGGCGCAGCCTTGAGCCAGATCTCTTCGGTGATGAAGGGCATCAGCGGATGGGCCAGGCGCAGGCTCTGCTCGAGGACGCTGAGCAGGGTGTAGCGGGTGGCGTTCTTCTGCGCTTCGCTGGCTTTCTCATCCCACAGCACGGGTTTGGAGAGTTCCAGGTACCAATCGCAGTACTCGTTCCAGAAGAAGTCGTACACCGCCTGCGACACGAGGTCGAAACGGTAGGCCGCCATGTTGTCGATGACCTTGTTCAGCGCAGCCTGCAAGCGCGACTGGATCCACAGATCCGCACGCGAATAGTCGCTTTCGTTCGCAGGCTTGGTGACCTGTGCGTTTTCGGTGTTCATGAACACGTAGCGCGCCGCATTCCAGATCTTGTTGCAGAAGTTGCGATAGCCTTCCATGCGGCCGAGGTCGAAGTTGATGTCGCGACCGGTCGAGGCGAGCGAATAGAAGGTGTAGCGCAGCGCGTCGGTGCCGTGCGCCGCGATGCCATCGGGGAACTGCTTGCGCGTGGCTTTCTCGATCTTGCTGGCAAGCTGCGGCTGCATCATGCCGCTGGTACGTTTCTGTACCAGGCTTTCCAGATCGATGCCGTCGATGAGGTCGATGGGGTCGAGCACGTTGCCTTTCGACTTCGACATCTTCTGACCTTCCGCATCGCGGATCAGGCCGTGGATATAGACGGTCTTGAAGGGGATCTGACCGGTGAACTTCAGGGTCATCATGATCATGCGCGCGACCCAGAAGAAGATGATGTCGAAACCGGTGACCAGCACGTCGGTCGGATGGAACTTCTGCAATTCCGGCGTGTTCTCCGGCCAGCCGAGCGTGCCGAAGGTCCACAGTGCGGAACTGAACCAGGTGTCGAGCACGTCTTCGTCGCGACGTAGTTCGACGTCGGCGCTCAGACCGTATTTGCTGCGCACTTCCTCTTCGTTGCGCGCCACGTAGACCTTGCCTTCGTTGTCGTACCAGGCCGGAATGCGATGGCCCCACCAGAGCTGACGGCTGATGCACCAATCCTGGATGTCGCGCATCCAGGCGAAATAGGTGTTTTCCCAGTTCTTCGGTACGAACTGAATCTGACCTTCCTCGACCACCTTGATCGCCGGTTCGGCGAGAGTCTTGGTGGCGACGTACCACTGGTCGGTGAGGAAGGGCTCGATGACGGTGCCACTGCGGTCGCCGCGCGGCACTTTCAGTTTGTGCGGTTCGATCTTCTCGACGAGACCTTCGTTCTCGAGATCACGTACGAGCTGCTTGCGGCAGTCGAAACGGTCGAGACCACGATAGGCCTCGGGCGCGGCGTCATTGATGGCGCCATCGCGCGTGAGGATGTTGATCATCGGCAGCTTGTGACGCTGACCGACTTCGTAGTCGTTGAAGTCGTGTGCCGGCGTGATCTTCACGCAGCCCGTGCCGAATTCCGGATCGACGTAGGTGTCGGCGATGATCGGAATCGTGCGGCCGCAGAGCGGCAGTTCCACCTGCTGGCCGATCAGATGCTGATAGCGCTCGTCGTCGGGATGTACGGCAACGGCGGTATCGCCCAGCAGCGTTTCGGGACGCGTGGTGGCGATCACGATGTAGGGCTTGCCGTCCTTCGTGGTGGCGCCGCCCAGAAGCGGATAGCGGAAATACCAGAGGTGGCCGTTCTCTTCCTCGGAAATCACTTCGAGGTCGGAGATGGCGGTGTGGAGCTTGGTATCCCAGTTGACCAAACGCTTGCCGCGATAGATCAGGCCTTCGTCGTAGAGACGGACGAAGACTTCTTCCACCGCACGCGAGAAGCCGGGGTCCATGGTGAAGCGTTCGCGCGACCAGTCGATCGACGAGCCGAGACGACGCAGCTGGCGCGTGATGGTGTCGCCCGAGCTCTGCTTCCATTCCCAGACCTTCTCGAGGAATTTCTCACGGCCCAGCTCCACACGGCTCACGCCCTGCGCAGCGAGCTGGCGCTCCACCACCATCTGCGTGGCGATGCCGGCGTGGTCGGTGCCGCCCTGCCACAGTGCGCTGTAGCCGCGCATGCGGTGATAGCGGATGAGGGCATCCATGATGGCGTTGTTGAAGCCATGACCCATGTGCAGGCTGCCCGTCACGTTCGGCGGCGGGATCATGATGGTATAGGGCTTGTCGGCGGCGCTGGGCTTGAAATAGCCCTTTTCCTCCCACTTGCGGTAGAGGGCACCTTCGATGGCGTGAGGATCGTAAGTCTTGTCCATGGTCGTGGATCGTATGCTCGAAGCCGGACCGGCCGGCGAAAGGCGCGGATTATAGCCCGGGGGAGGGCGCGGCTCCACGTTGGGGCAGGTCGCGTCCAGGGCTGCCAAATGGCGCTGCTTGCGGCATCATTCGCCGCTCTTGCTGTTTACGGATATCCGCATGCCCACCGCGCTTTACTTCAAACCCACCTGGGAGCGTTTGGCTCCTCGCATACAGGCCCTGGCGCCGGATCTGCGCGTCGGTCTCTACGATGAGAACGGTGCCATCACCCTCGATGGCGCTCCGATGAGCCTGGAAGAGCTGCAGCCGCAGTACTTCTGGATCCACAGCGAGCTCTTCTTCTCGCCGCGTCTGAAGGACTACTTCGAGCTGATGCTTCAGTCCTCCTCGATCGAATGGCTGCACACCATCAATACGGGCCTCGACAAGTTGCCCTATCTCGACCTGGTCGAGCGTGGCGTGAAGGTGACGAACAACCATAGCCAGGCGATCGCCATTGCCGAGTTCGTCTTCGGCCAGGTGCTGGCCCATTTCCAGGACGTGGCCGATTACCGCGCCAAGCAGGCGGAAGGGATCTGGAAGCATCGCGCCTTCCGCGAAGTCAGCGGCAGTCGCTGGGTATTGGTGGGCTTCGGTGCCATCGCGCGGGAACTGGCGGTGCGTCTGCGCGCCTTCGGCGCCGAGGTGATCGCAGTCCGTCGTTCACCGGAGGGCGAAGGCTTGGCCGACGTCGTGCTGCCCACCGAGCGGATATATGAAGTGTTGCCCGAAGCCGATGTCGTCGTCTTGGCCTGCGCCTCCAATGCGTCCACGCGCAACCTGGTCGACCAACGTTTCCTCGCTGCGATGAACGAGCGCTCGGTGCTGGTGAACATCGCGCGCGGTGATCTGGTGGTGGAAGAAGATCTGCGTGCCGCGCTCGATGCGGGGCGCCCCGCCTACGCGGTGCTCGATGTGTTCAACGATGAGCCGCCCCAGCCGGACAGCTGGGTGTGGCAACATCCGCGCGTGTCGCTCACGCCGCATACCTCGAACGCTGGCAGCGGCATGCGCCGCCGCAGCGAGGAGTTGTTCCTCGACAATCTGCGGCGTGCACTGGTGGGCGCGCCGCTGCTCAATCAAGTGAGTCGTCGTGACATCGTGTGAAGTCGCGCCGCAATCAGGAATCAAGAAGGAGTGACGATGTCCGCTCAAGCGCAATATCGCTACGAACTGCATACGCGCACGGTGCTCGATTCGCCGATGGAAATCCTGCTGTTCCGTCCCGACCAACCGGGCCCGCATCCGGGGCTTGTGCTGTGTCAGCACATTCCGATGGGACACACGGGACTCGAGCATGATCCCTTTACGTTGACGACGGCACGGCGTCTGGCCGATGCCGGTTTCGTGGTCGTCGTGCCATTTATCTTCCACTGGTGGCCCAAGGAGGCGCCGGTGGAAATCAAGCGCGAGGAAAGTCGTGACGATTGGACCGTGGCCGATCTGCGCGCTGCCCACGAACTTTTGCGCAGTGACGCCGACGTCGATCCGAAACGCATCGGCATCGTCGGTCACTGCTGGGGAGGGCGTGTGGCGTGGTTGGGGGCCGGTCACCTGCCGGATCTGGAGGTGATGGCGGTCTTCTACGGCGGCAACATCCGCAAAGGACTCGGCGCCGGCAATCCACCGCCCTTGAGTCTGACGCGCTTCATGGAAGTGCGTCGCGTCATCGGCTTCTTCGGCAACAACGACACCAATCCCTCGCCGGAAGATGTCGATCTCTACGCGCAGGCGCTGCAGGAGGCGGGCATCGATTACGAGTTTCATCGTTACGATGGGGCTGGGCATGCTTTCCAGAACTTCCCCATGCCCGAGCGCTACCACGCCGAGGCCAGTGAGGATGCCTGGCAGAAATTGCTGAGCTTCCTGCGACGCGAACTGAAGGTCGCATGATTCACTTCATCCCTCTGTAGAAGCGCGCGGGTCGAGATTGACCCGCGGGTCAGCGCTGCTATCATCCCGCCCGTTCACCACATCACCGCAGGACCAAGGTCATTACCACCCCAACCATCACGGGAAAGCGAGAGCAGCAAAAGGAAGCGCGCCGCAACGCCATCATCGATGCCGCGCTGGAAGAATTCGCGACCCAGGGTTTCTCTGCCACCAAGCTCGACGACGTCGCCATACGCGCCGGCATCGGCAAGGGCACGATCTATCTCTACTTCGACAGCAAGGAACGCCTCTTCGAGGAAGTGGTGCGCCGAACGCTGTTCCCCGGACGCGACCAGGCCATTTCCTTCATCGATGAATTCGAGGGCAGCGCGAGCGAACTCCTGAGCATCCATTTCTCGCGCATGCATGCCTTCATGCACAGTGCGCTGCTGCCTTCGATGCTGCTGGTGGTGATCGGCGAGGCGCTGCGTTTTCCGCAGGTCTCGCGTTTCTTCTACGAGGAAATGATCCTGCCTTCGCAGCAGCTGGTGC
The DNA here is from genome assembly GCA_937898685.1 of uncultured Gammaproteobacteria bacterium. Lineage (GTDB taxonomy): Bacteria > Pseudomonadota > Gammaproteobacteria > Pseudomonadales > Pseudohongiellaceae > CAILUG01. Next base: position 37,737 of record CALEJT010000053.1, read on the forward strand.
TGCGCATCATTCGCAAGGGCATCGCCAGCGGCGAGTTCCGCGAAGATGCGGAAGACATCTACACCCAATTCCTGATGGCGCCGGTGTTGCACGGTGCGATGTGGAATCTGCAATTCCGTGATGTGGCACCGATCGACCCCGAACGCTATGCTCGCAGCCACGTCGAATTCATCCTGCATGCGTTGCGCAAGGTCTGATTGCGAGTGGTGAAGAGCTCATGAAGAACCTGCCTCTCGTGCTGGTTGCAGGCGTGATCCTGCTCGGGTCGCTGCTGTTTTCGCCCCGCTTCGATCCCGCCTGGGAGCGGGCCTATGCGCCGGAACTCTTCGCGCGGGTCAGCATCCCCCCCTTGAACGAGCTCAGCGGCATCGTGCTGAGCCAGCGCTATCCCGGTTTGCTCTGGGCTCACAACGACAGTGGCGACAAGCCGCGTATCTTCGCGCTCGATTTGTCCGGGCGCTCGATTCTTCCCACCTACAGTGCGCTGTCGCAGTACGGCGACGCGCCGCAGGCCGGCAAGCGGCAGTGGCAGGGCTTCGAGGTGCTCGGTGCGGAAAACATCGATTGGGAGGACATCGCCACCGATGGGCGTTACCTCTACATCGCCGACATGGGCAACAACGGCAACGATCGCCGCGATCTCGCCGTCTATGCCCTGAGCGAAATCGATCCCAGGGCGTCGACGCGTTCGGCGGTGCTGCAGAAATATCCGGTGGTCTATCCCGATCAAACCGGTTTCCCCGATCCCACCTGGGACTTCGACAGCGAAAGTCTGTTCGCGGCGGATGACGCGCTCTACATCATCACCAAACATCGCAGCAGCAGCTTCCCGCGCCGGATGGAGCGCGGTGCAAAGCTGTATCGACTCGACACGCGTTTCACCGATCGCGACAACGTTCTTACCCTGGTCGACAGCAACAGCGAACTGCGCGCCGCTTCCGGTGCCGACGTGTCTCCGAATGGTCAGCGCCTGGCCGTGATCACCTACACCGCGCTGTGGTTGTTCGATCGCCCGAGCGACGGCAGCGATCGTTGGCTGAGCAGTTCGCCGCGCAAGATCGATCTCAATCCACGTGTGGTGAAGCAAGCGGAAGCCATCACCTGGCTCGACGACGATACCCTGCTTTTCGGCAATGAGCAGCGCGAGCTCTTTCGCGTGAACGTAAACGAGTTACCTCTGCAGTGAACGTATTGGAAGCCATTTCGCAGGCCTATGCGGCGCACGGTGAAAGCTGGCGTCGGCATCTGGTTGCGCTCGGCGCAGAAGTCGAGGAACTGCTGCGTCGTCATCATTTGCACGTGGGCGTGAAGCTGCGCGTGAAGACCTTCGAAAGTCTGAGTGAAAAGCGCAGTTTTCTCGCACGCACCGGTGAAGGCGAACCCGAGATCAAGGATCTGCTCGGGCTGCGCATCATCGTGCCGTTCCAGGAGGAAGTGGAAACGGCGGTATCGCTCCTGCGCGAGCACTATGGCGCGAGCGACATCGAGCGCAAGTCCGAAAAACTGAGCTTCCGCGAGTTCGCCTACGATTCGGTGCACGTCGAGTTGCCGCTGCGGGAAATGTTGGTGCTGCCGCCCGGTTGTCGGCCGGTGGTGGAAGTGCAGGTGCGCACCATCCTGCAGGATGCGTGGGCCGAGGTGGAGCACGAACTGATCTACAAGAATCACTTTCGCTTTCCCAACAACGATTCCATTCGCAAGAAGCTGGCTGCGGTGAACGCCAGCCTCAGTCTCGCCGACATGATCTTTCAGGAAATCCGCGACACCCAGAAGGCCTTGGCGCGCTGGGGCAGGGAGCGTTTTCAGGCCATGCTCGATCAGAGCTCGGCGCTCGCGGTGCAGGATTTCAATCACCTGCAGCAAGAGCTCGGTCCGCAGGCCTCGCTGCCTGGGCTGGAGTTGCCGCTGGGCAACAAGCGCGACGAGATAGAACGACATCTGCTGGCCGGATTGAAGGCGCACAACGAGAAGGACTACTGGACGGCGGTGAAGCATTACAGCCAGGTACTCACGCTCAATCCGGAAATCGCGGTGCGTTCGATCGTCTTCAATCACCGCGGCATGTGCTACTTCATGCTGAATCGCGAAACGCAGGCGCTGAGCGATTTCGATCGCAGTTACCAATGCGACAAGAACAATTATCGTGCGTTAAATAATCGCGCGATGGTTCTACGCCGCATGGGTTATGTGGATGTGGCACTCGAATGCTTCGAACAGTCGCTGCAGATTGCCCCCAACCAGCCCAGCGTCTATTTCCTGCGTGGCCAGACCTTGGCCGAAATCGATCAGATCGAGCGCGCCTGCTCCGACCTCGAACGGGCGCTGGCGCTCGATCCCTCCCATGAGGAAGCCAGGGAGCTGTTGGAAAAGCTCCAGCAGCGCGCCAAAACCACCCCGGGAGCCCCCGAAAGATAAGGAATTCGCCATTCTAAATGGCGGGTCTCGGTGGTATGATGCGCCGCTTTCTTTCCAGGGCCGTGTCTTGGCATGAAAGCGTTCTATCAGGATTTTCGCCTGGGCATTCTCGGCGGCGGTCAACTTGGCCGCATGTTGCTGCAAGCCTGTCCCAACTACGACGTCTACAACGTGGTCCTCGATCCGGACCCCGAAGCGCCGTGTCGTCATCTCGCTTCCCGTTTCGTTCAGGGCAGTTTGACCGACTACGAAACCGTCTATCGCTTCGGCAAGGAAGTGGATCTGCTCACGATCGAAATCGAGAACGTCAACGTTCAGGCGCTCTATCAACTCGAGCGCGAGGGGCTGACGATCTACCCACAGCCGCGAGTGATCGACATCATCCAGGACAAGCGCACGCAGAAGCAGTTCTATCGTGACAACGGCATCCCGACGCCGGAGTTCATCCTGGTCGACGGTAAGGCCGACATCGCCGCCAACCTCGACTTCCTTCCGGCGTTCAACAAGCTCGGTCGTGGCGGTTACGACGGCGGCGGCGTACGTCGACTCGATGGTGCCGCAGACATCGAGCGCGCCTTCGATGCGCCGGGCGTATTGGAAAAACTGGTGGACTTCGATCGTGAGATTTCGGTGATTGCGGCGCGCAACGCACAAGGCGAAATCGCCGTGTTCCCGGCGGTCGAATGCGTATTCGATCCGCGCTACAACCTGGTCGACTATCTGCTCGCTCCCAGTCAGGCTTCTGCCGCCATTCTGGAACGCGCCGAAGCAATCGCGCGCATGGTGATCGACCGCCTGGGGCTCGTCGGCATTCTGGCAGTGGAAATGTTCGTCACGCGTGATGGCGAAGTGTTGGTCAACGAGGTGGCACCGCGCCCCCACAACAGTGGACACCAGACCATCAATGCCAACTACACCTCACAGTACGAGCAGCATCTGCGCGCCATTCTCGGTCTGCCGCTCGGCTCGACTGCTCTCAAGTCGCCCTCGGCCATGGTCAACGTGCTGGGCGAGGAGGGGCACAGTGGCCCGGCCCGCTACGAAGGCCTGAATGAACTGTTGTCCATCAGCGGTGTGAACCTCTTCCTCTACGGCAAGAAGTTCACTCGCCCGAAACGCAAGATGGGGCATGTCACGATTCTGGATAACGACCTCGAGCGCCTCATGCAGAAAGTGGCGCAGGTCAAGCAAACCATTCGTGTAGTGGCGTGAGCTCCGGAGCCTCTTCATGAGCAGCAAGGAAAAGAAACTCAACAAGACAAAACTGGCGACCCAGACGCGCAAGCCCGCCGTGGTTGGCGTCATCATGGGAAGCAGTTCAGACCAGCCCATCATGCAGGAAGCGGTGGATGTACTGGAGAGCTTCGGCATCGTCGCCGAGATGAAGGTGGTCTCCGCGCACCGCACTCCGGAACAGATGGTGGACTACGCCAAGTCCGCTCGTGAACGCGGGCTCAAGGTGATCATCGCCGGTGCCGGCGGTGCCGCTCATCTGCCGGGCATGGTGGCTTCGCTCACCACTTTGCCGGTGATCGGAGTACCCATCAAATCCACCAATTCCATCGACGGCTGGGACTCGGTGCTCTCCATTCTGCAGATGCCGGCCGGCATTCCCGTGGCCACCGTGGCACTCAACGGTGCCCGCAATGCCGGCATCCTGGCGGCCTCGATTTTGGGCGCCAGCAACGAGCGGGTGGCCAAGCGCCTGGCCGAATTCAAGGAAGAGTTGAAGGACAAGGTCAGGGAAATGAACGAATTGATGACCTAAAGTGTGGAGTACGTCACAGACGGCTACGTATATCTCCAGTAGACGCCGATGCTTTTCCTGTGTATCTGTATAGGCTATAGCACAAAAGGACTCGAAACATGGCAGACAACTGGGAGTGGGACTCCTCCGACGCGGACAGCGGCGTGACCCCCCGGATTTCGCCAGTTCAAGAGAGATGACGCCACACCTGCCGGTGAAAAGGGGCTGTGGGCCATCCTGGACAGCGTGGCGCGTCAGCCAGCCCGCCCCGAATTGCGTCGTGAGTCGGCAGAACCCACGCCGTTCCCCCCGGTTGCAGCTCCAGCGCCTACGCCGGAGCCTTCCTTCACGCAGGGTTTCCTGAATTCCATGGTGCCGCCGCCGATCCCGGCAACGAATCCGGTGGTACCGCCTGCACCTGCAGCGTAGGCTCCGGCACCTCAGGTGCCTCAGACTCAATGGGCACCGCCGCCTCCCGTGGCGCCCGCGCCGCCGCCTGCCGCATTCAATCCGTCGCCCGCGCCCACGCCTCAACCCGAACCCACGGGGTTCGGTCATCTGTTCAAGCGCCAGCGAGAAGACTCTGTAGCACCTCCCCAGGGTGGAACTCCTTTGAAGGCATTGTTCAGGCGCATTAGTTGATCATGAAATTTGTCTGTTTCGGTTCTCCCAAGGGGGGCGTGGGTAAGACCATGCTCACCGCCAACATCGCGTACGCCCTGCAGCGACTCGGCATGAACGTGGTGGTCATCGATTTCGACCCCCAGAATGCCTTGCGCCACCACTTCGGCATCAGTCTCGAAGATGGTCGTGGTTATGTGAGTTCCTGTCTGTCCACCGACGACTGGCGTCCCTTCCTGCGCGAAACGCGCAGCGGTGTGCGCCTGTTGGTGTACGGTGATGCCACTCATGAGGAACGCCGGCGTTTCGACATGACGCTGGAACAGAATCCCAACTTCTTGGTGGAGCGTTTGCGCCCACTTTTGTTCGGCGAGCCCAATGCGGTCCTTCTGGCAGACATGCCGCCCGGACCGTCCCCCGCACTCGAGGCCTATTGCCGCCTCAACCCGCTCTGTGTGGCAGTACTTCTGGCCGACACCGCTTCGACCGCGCTTTTGCCAGCCATCGAGCGCGGCGAATTCTTCGGCCCCAATGCGATCGGTCGCACCTTCTACGTAGTCAACCAATACGACATCCGCAGTGCTCTCAATCGCGATGTTTCCGCTTTCCTGCGGGAGCGTCTCGGTGCTGCGCTCTTGGGCCTCGTCCATCGCGACGAAGCGGTCAAGGAAGCCCATGCCCGGCAGATTTCCGTGTTCCAGCACGCCTATGCCTCGGCGGCAGTGGAAGACCTGACCAATATCGCGAGAAACATTCAACGTCTGCTCAGCGTGGGCGACGGCATCGAAGAACAGCAGCAAGCGCCATTCTTTTCTTCGCCTCATTGGTAGTAGTCGGCCCTGCGGCAGGGCGATGCCCGCAAGGGTGGTGTATCGGATGGTTGAGCAAACATGAACAGACTGATCGGCTGGCTGGTGACGACTATCGTGGTGCTGTGCTGCGCCGCGCTCGCTGCCGTCATCATCGCCACTCCCATGAGCGTGCGGAACCAACTCGTCTTCGGGTTCGTGACGATCGTGCTGCTCTTCATCGTCTCGCGCATGCGCGAGCACACGCCGCGGGCACGCATGGTGATGATCGTGCTGACGGTGATCAGCGCCACGCGCTACATGTATTGGCGCGTCACCGAGACCCTCGTGCTCGAGGGGTTCGTCTCTTCCTTCTTCAGTATCGGCCTGCTGGGGGCGGAACTTTATGCCTGGCTGGTGCTCGTGCTGAGTTTCTTTCAGTCGGCGCGTCCGCTCGAGCGCAAGATGGTGCCGTTGCCGGATGACGTCAGCCTGTGGCCGACGGTGGACGTCTACATCCCCACCTACAACGAAAGTCTCGACGTGGTGCGCGACACCGTGCTTGCCGCCACCAACCTCGACTACCCGCAGGATAAGCTGAAGATCTATCTGCTCGACGATGGCCGCCGTCCGGAGTTCGGCGCCTTTGCCTCGGCAGTGGGCGTGGGTTACATCACGCGTAACGACAACAAGCACGCCAAGGCCGGTAACCTCAACAACGCGATGAAGCTCACCAATGGTGAACTCATCTGCGTATTCGACTGCGACCACATCACCACGCGCGCGTTCCTGCAAGCCACCGTCGGTGCCTTCCTCAAGGACCCGAACCTCGCACTGATCCAGACACCTCACCACTTCTATTCGCCCGACCCCTTCGAGCGCAACCTCGCCGGCAGTGAGGAAGTGCCGCACGAAGGTGCGCTGTTCTATGGTCCCGTTCAGAAGGGCAACGACTACTGGAACGCCACCTTCTTCTGTGGTTCCTGCGCGGTGATCCGCCGCAAGGCGCTCGAGAGTACCGGTGGTTTCGCAGTCGAGACCGTCACCGAAGACGCACACACGGCATTGCGTCTGCAGCGCAAGGGCTGGAGCACCGCCTATCTGGGCCTGCCGCTCGCGAGTGGTCTCGCCACGGAACGTCTGGCACTGCACATCATCCAGCGCGGCCGCTGGTGCCGTGGCATGACGCAGATCCTGCGCGTGGACAACCCGCTCTTCGGGCCGGGACTGACCCTGCCGCAGCGGCTCTGTTATCTCAGTGCGATGCTGCACTTCCAGTTCCCCATCGCGCGTTTCGTGTTCCTGACGGCACCGCTGGCCTATCTGCTCTTCAGCCTGAACATCATCGAAGCCGCACCGCAGCAGGTGGCCGCCTACGTGCTGCCGCATCTCTTCTGCGTGGTCTACACCAACTCCAAACTGACGGGGAAATTCCGCTACACGTTCTGGAACGAAATCTATGAAACGGTGCTGACTTTCCACCTGCTCAAGCCTTCGCTTCTGACGCTGCTCGATCCCACCAAGGGCAAGTTCGACGTGACGCACAAGGGCGGCCTTCTGAAGGAGGGCTTCATCGATTTCCGTGTCATCCAGCCGCATCTCTTCTTCATCTTCCTACTCATCGCCGGCATGGTCTGGGGCACTATCCGTGTGCTC
>CALEJT010000054.1 GCA_937898685.1 uncultured Gammaproteobacteria bacterium
GCTGCGAAGCAGCGAGTCATCCCTCTCTCTCCGCCAGTATTGAAAAAACCCGGCAAATGCCGGGTTTTTACTTTCATCCCCCCATGTGGATGTGGTGTTTGAAGAGCGGCAGGAACTCATCGCGGCGATGACTCGCCATGATGATCGTGCTCGTCTTCTGCGTGGCGAGATGTTCGAGGAAGTAGAGCACGCGGTGACGGTTGATGTCGTCGAGTCCCTGCGTGGGCTCGTCGAGGATGAGCAGCGGTGGCTGCTTCACCAGCGCACGCGCAATCAACACCAGGCGCTGTTCTCCATACGAGAGCTGCTTGAAGGGTGTATTGGCACGTGACTCGAGTCCTACCAAGGCGAGCCAGCGGCGGGCGTGCTGCAGCTCGCTGTTCGATGGCGTTTCATAGAGACCGATGCTGTCGAAGAAGCCGGATACCACGATTTCCAGCGCAGAACCGGGCACACGATGATCGCGATGCAGCGCTGGTGTCACCATGCCGAAATGGCGCTTGAGTTCCCAGATCGTTTCACCACTGCCGCGGCGCACGCCGAACAGATAGAGCTCGTTGCCGTAGCACTGCGGATGATCGCCCGTGATCAAACCCAGGAGCGTGGATTTGCCTGCGCCGTTGTGGCCCGTGATCAGCGTGTGGTCGCCCTTGTTCAACAGTAGATCGACGCCGTCGAAGATCACCGTGTCGCCGTAGGCCACCTTGCCTTTGACGAGCTGAAGCAGAGGATCGGGCGGCACCTCCGTGCGCAGCGGCTCGGGCCAGGGTGGCAAGGAGCTCGCATCGAAACTCAGAAGTGCCTGCAGTTCGGGTTCAGCGAGAATCTCGCGCGTGCCTTGGGCGATCAGCTGTCCCTTCTCCAGCACGGCAACGTGCGTATGCCAGGGGAAGAGATCTTCCTGCGTGTTGAGCAGGAATAGCAGACAAACGCGTTGGCTCAGCTGCTCGAAGAAGGCAGCGAGCTGTGCGCGCATGGTGACGTCGAGACTGTCGAAAGGCTCATCGAGGATCAGGAAGTCGGGCTCACTCAATACGGCCTGTGCCAACAGCGCCTTGCGCGCCTCACCACTGCTGAGCAAACGATAGCCGCGATCGAGCAGGGGCTCGAGGCCGAGGAAACGCAGCGACTCCGGCATCGCGTCGTCGATTCCGAGGATTTCACGCACGGTCCTGCCGGTATCGGGTGCTTCGCTGAAATCGCTGTCGTCTTCCTTCAACTGCTGTTCGTAGAAGGCCTGCTGACGTTCGAAGGACAGCACGGTGACGTTCTTGAAGGAGTGGCTGACGGTGCCGCTGACCTCCTCCAGGGTGCCTTGCAGCAGCTGGTTCAGGTAATGCTTGCCGGATCCGTTGCGACCGAGCACCACCCAGCATTGCCCCGGCAGGAGCTGCCAGGAGTCGATCGAGAGGTGCGGGCTCCGGACTTGGTCGATGTGGAGCAGGGGAGAAGAACTGTTCATGACTCACTACATACGGACGAAAAGCCGGCATTATAGTCCTCCAACCAAGCCGCGACCCTGCAACGCACCACACGCATAGGCAGGGCGGGGCGCATTGAGTAAAATGCCGCACTTTTCTCGGAGTACGCCCATGCTTGAAGTCAACGCCCCATTGCAACGTATTCGCGACTGCCAGAAGCGCCTCGAGGTGCTTAGGGGGTATCTTTGACTTCGATCAGAAGCAGGAACGCCTGACCGAAGTCGCCCTGGAACTTGGTGACGCCAAGGTCTGGGACAAGCCCGAATATGCGCAACAGCTCGGCCGCGAACGCGCCGAACTCGAGCGAGTCGTCAACACCATCCTTTCTCTCGACAAGCAATTCGCCGAATGCGAAGAGTTCATCTCGCTTGCCGACGACACCGACGACGCCGATCTCTTCCAGGAAGCGTTGAAGGAACTCGACAAGGCCGAGTCCGGTCTCGAGCGCCTGGAATTCCTGCGCATGTTCTCGGGCCCGATGGATGCCAACAACTGCTATCTCGATATCCAGGCCGGCTCCGGTGGTACCGAAGCCCAGGACTGGGCCGAGATGTTGCTGCGCATGTATCTGCGCTGGGGCGACTCCAAGGGCTTCAAGACCGAGTTGATGGAGGTCTCTCCGGGCGAGGTGGCAGGCATCAAGAGCGCCACCGTGTACTTCCAGGGTGAATACGCCTATGGCTGGCTGCGCACGGAAACCGGCGTACATCGTCTGGTACGCAAATCGCCGTTCGACTCCGGCAACCGTCGCCATACTTCCTTCACTTCCGTGTTCGTATCACCGGAAGTCGACGACGACATCGAGATCGAAATCGACATGAGCAAGGTGCGCGTGGACACCTATCGCGCCAGTGGTGCCGGTGGTCAGCACGTGAACAAGACCGACTCCGCGATCCGTATGACGCACGAGCCGACCGGCATCGTGGTGCAGTGTCAGAGCGAGCGTTCGCAGCACAAGAACCGCGACATGGCATTGAAACAACTCAAGGCGAAACTCTATGAGTTGGAAATGCAGAAGAAGCGCGAAACGCTGCAGCAGATCGAAGATTCCAAAGCCGACATCGGTTGGGGCAGCCAGATCCGCTCCTACGTACTGGACCAGTCACGCATCAAGGATCTGCGCACGAACGTAGAAACCAGCAACACCGACGCCGTACTCGACGGCGATCTCGACCGTTTCATGGAAGCCAGCCTGAAGATGGGACTTTGATCTCATCACGGCGGGTGGACACTCTCTAGGACTACGGCATGACCGACGCACATGATGCAAGCAAAGGGCAGGCTGCTGCCGCCCAGGATGAAAACAAACTCATCGCGCAGCGACGCGAAAAACTGAAGGCCCTGCGTCAGCAGGGCATCGCTTTCCCCAACGATTTCCGCCGCACGGATCTGGCCGAAGAGCTGCAGAAGCGCCACGCCGAAGCGACCAAGGAACAGCTGGAAGCCGGCGAACCGATCCAGACCAAGGTGGCCGGTCGTCTGATCCGCATGCGCGGACCCTTCATGGTGCTGCAGGATCAGAGCGGACAGATCCAGCTTTATCTCAATCACAAGGAATACAGCGAAGAACAGAACGCGCTCAACAAGAGCCTCGATCTCGGCGACATCGTCGGTGTCGAAGGCCATCTGTTCCGCACCGGCAAGGGCGAGCTCACCGTGTGGGTGAAGGAACTGCGTCTGCTCACCAAGTCGCTGCGTCCTCTGCCCGACAAATATCACGGTCTCAGCGACACCGAGATGCGCTATCGCCAGCGCTACGTCGATCTGATCGTGAACGAGGATACGCGCCGCACCTTCGTCACCCGCTCGCGCATCATCGATTCCATCCGCAGCTTCATGACCCGTCGCGGCTTCATGGAAGTGGAAACGCCGATGATGCAGGTGATCCCGGGCGGTGCTTCCGCGCGTCCCTTCATCACGCATCACAACGCGCTCGACATCGATCTCTATCTGCGCATCGCGCCGGAGCTGTTCCTCAAGCGCCTCGTCGTCGGTGGCTTCGAGAAGGTCTTCGAGATCAACCGCAACTTCCGTAACGAGGGATTGTCCACGCGTCACAATCCCGAGTTCACGATGATGGAGTTCTATCAGGCCTATGCCGACTACCACGACCTGATGGACATGACGGAAGAACTGTTCCGCACCATCGCGCAGGAAGTGCTGGGCAATACCACGGTGAGCTATCAGGGTCAGCAGATCGACTTCGGCAAGCCCTTTGCGCGTCTGAGCGTGTGCGAGGCCATCGTGCGCTACGTGCCGGGTGTGGCGCTCGAGCAGCTGCAGGATATGAATGAACTGAAGGCACTGGCTCAGCGCTTTGGTCTGACCGTGAAGGAAGACTGGGGCAAGGGCCGTCTGCAGATGGAACTGTTCGAACTCAAAGTCGAGCACGAACTGCAGCAGCCGACCTTCATCACGCAGTACCCGACCGAGGTGTCGCCGCTCGCGCGTCGCAATGACCGGAATCCGGAAGTCACCGATCGTTTCGAGCTCTTCATCGGTGGCCGCGAAATCGCCAATGGTTTCTCGGAGCTCAACGATGCGGAAGACCAGGCCGAACGTTTCCACGCGCAGGTTGCGGCGAAGGAAGCGGGCGACGATGAAGCCATGCACTTCGATGCCGACTACATCACCGCACTCGAATACGGCATGCCGCCCACGGCAGGCGAAGGTATCGGCATCGACCGTCTGGTGATGCTGTTCACCGATTCGCCGTCGATCCGCGACGTGCTGCTGTTCCCGCACATGCGTCCTCTTTGAGGTCGAGCGCAATGTCCGACTCCGCAGCTTCCACCAAGCGTCAGGTGCAACTGGAGCCCAGTTGGTACCAGGCGCTGGGTGCGGAGTTCGAGCAGCCCTACATGCAGGAGCTGCGTGCCTTTCTCAAACGCGAGAAGGAAGCGGGCAAGGCCATCTATCCGCCCGGCAGTTTGATCTTCAATGCGCTCAATTCCACGCCGCTGGCGAAGGTCAACGTCGTCATCCTCGGACAGGATCCCTACCACAATCCAGGTCAGGCGCACGGGCTGTGCTTCTCCGTATTGCCCGGCGTGCAGCCGCCGCCGTCGCTGCTCAACATCTATAAGGAATTGGAACGGGACGTTGGTTTCAAACCGCCGCGTCACGGTTATCTGCAATCCTGGGCGGAGCAGGGCGTGCTGTTGCTCAATGCGGTTCTGACGGTGGAGCGCAACAAGCCGGCTTCGCATCAGGGCAAAGGGTGGGAACGTTTCACCGATCGCGTGGTGAACGTGCTCAACGAAGAACGCGAAGGACTCGTGTTCATGCTGTGGGGCAGCTACGCGCAGAAGAAGGGGCAGTACATCAGTCGCAAACGGCATCTGGTGTTGGAAAGCGCCCATCCGTCGCCGTTGTCCGCGCACCGCGGCTTTCTGGGCTGCGGCCATTTCTCACGCGCGAATGACTATCTGCGCGCGCAGGGCAAGACGCCGATCGATTGGCAATTGCCGGACGAAGTCAGCATGCCCACGCCGGCTCAGTCACCGGTGTAGACGCAGCCGCTGGTACAGGTCTCCATCACCACGATCTTGCTCAACTGCGGCAGACTGCCGTGCAGCTCACGCCATAGCCAGCGTGCGATGACTTCGCTGGTGGGGTTTTCGAGACCGGGGATGTCGTTGAGGAAGTAGTGATCGAGCCGCGCGATCACGGGTTTGACCACCGCCTTGAGGTCGGCAAAGTCCATCACCCAACCCAATACCGGATCGAGCGGGCCGCGCACGTGCACCTGCACCCGAAAGGAATGGCCATGCAGACGGCCGCACTTGTGCCCGGCAGGCACGTTCGGCAGGAGATGGGCGGCTTCGAAGGTGAATTCCTTGTAGATGTCCATGCGGGCTGAATACGGCGTGATCGAGCGCGCGATGGTACCCGATTCGGAGGGGGCTCCGTAACCGCCGGCGCTCGCTTTTGCCGCGGGCATGGCTTGTGAATGCTTCAGCTGCCTATAATCCAGGCGCCCGAGCGTGAGCCCTCATGAGCCAGCTTCTTTCCTTCCAGCGTTTTCTTCAGCAGCTGCTGCAACGTCTTCGGCGTTTCCTGCTGCGCGGCGCCCGGCTGCAGATCGCGCTTGGCCTCTTCCTCACCTATTTCGTCCTGATGCTGGCGATCGCGCCACCGCGCTTCGTGGCGAATCTGCTCGAGCGCCTCGACTACGTCGTCTACGACCTGCGCCTGAACGTGATGCTCGATCCCGAGCGGCGCAGCGAACATCGCATCGTCATCGTCGATTACGACCAGAAGAGCCTCGAGGCCGAAGGGCAGTGGCCCTGGTCGCGTTTCAAGCTCGGCGATCTCGTCACCAGGCTGGCGGAAGCCGGCGCGCTCGTGGTGGGTTTCGACGTGTTCTTTCCCGAATACGAGCGCAACGTGGCCAACGAGCTCAATGCGCGCCTGCAGGACGACCAGGCATTGCGGGATGCGTTGAACACGCTCGTGCCGCAGTTGGAGATGCTCGGCAACCTGCTCGATGGAGATCGGTATTTCGCGGAAGCCATGCAAGCGACCGAGGTCGTGTTGGGCTTCTCCTTCCGTCTCGAAGACGTTCAGAGCGGTGTATTGCCCCAGCCCATCTTCGATCTCTCCGAAGCAGGCACCTGGACGCCTTCGGTAGTGCCGCAGCGCGGCTATACCGGCAACGTCGACGTGCTGCAGGAAGCAGCGGCAGGGGCCGGCTTCTTCGACACCATCCCCGATGCCGACGGCGTCGTGCGCCGCGCGCCGCTCTTCATGCAGTACGAGGACAAGCTCTATCCCACACTGCCGCTCGACATGGCGCGACTCTTCTATTTCGAGGAGGAGTTCACGCCGGTGATGGAACAGGACCTCACTGGCAGTCGCAGTGAATTGATCGGCATCCGCATGGGCAAGGTACTGATTCCTACCGACGAAAGCGGTCGCGTATTGATTCCCTTCATCGGACCTGCGCGCAGTTTTCCCTACATCTCCGCCACGGATGTACTGCGAGACACCTTGAGTGCGGAAGAGCGCGAGCTGCTGGTCAACAGTCTGGTGTTGATCGGTACGACGTCGACAGGCCTCTACGATCTGCGGCCCACACCGATGCAGTCCGTCTATCCGGGAGTGGAGATCCACGCCAACATCCTCGAAGCGCTCCTGAGTTCTTCTACGCAATTGGAAGTGGGAGCTGCAGCAAGCAGCCTGAGTGAAAGCTCACGGGCCGAGCGCGTCAGCCCCTTCCCACGGCGACCGGATTGGCAGAGCGGTGCGGTGCGCGCCGCGATCGTGGTGTTGGGAGTGGCTTTGTCGTTTCTCTATCCCTATCTCGGTCCGGCCTTGCTGTTGCTCGTCGCCACGCTGTGCATGACGGGGCTCACCGTCCTCAACTTTCTGCTGTGGAGCAACTACAACCTCGATCTCTCGCTCGTCATCCTGCTGCTCCTGGTATTCCTGGTGACCTTGGCCAACCTCGCCTATGGCTTCCTGCGTGAAGGCCATACCAAGAAGGTGATCAAGGGCATGTTCGGGCAGTACGTGCCACCGGCGCACATCGATGCGATGTTGGACGATCCCGAGCGCTACAACTTCGAAGGGGAGAGCAAGGAGCTGAGCGTGTTGTTCTCCGACGTGCGTGACTTCACCGCCATCTCCGAGCGTCTGAATGCCTCTGAGTTGAAGCGCATGCTCAACGAACTCTTCACGCCACTGACCACCGTGATCTTCGAGCACAACGGCACCATCGACAAATACGTCGGAGACATGCTGATGGCGTTCTGGGGCGCACCGCTGGACGATCCGCAGCATCGTCGACATGCGGTCGCGGCAGCTTTGAAGATGTTGGAGAAGGTGGACGAACTGCAGCCCGAGTTTCAGGCGCGTGGCCTGCCGCGCATCCAACTCGGCATCGGCATCAACTCCGGCATGATGAACGTCGGTGACATGGGCTCGAGCTATCGTCGTGCCTATACGGTGTTGGGTGATGCCGTGAACCTCGGCTCACGTCTGGAAGCCTGCACCAAGATCTATGGCGTGCCGCTCTTGATCGGGGAGGAGACGCACAAGGGCCTGCAAGGTTTCCTGTGCCGTCAAATCGATCGTGTGAGGGTGAAGGGCAAGGATGAGCCGGTGCGCATCTATCAGCCGCTGTGTCTCGCACAGGAAGCGACTGCCGAGCTTCTGGCGCGAGTCGAAAAGCATGAACGCGCGCTTGCACGTTACTTCGCACGTGAGTGGAATGAGGCGGAGCAACTTTGGTTGGAACTGCGGCAGGAAGAACCCCAACAGCGGCTATACGCACTGTATCTCGAACGCATTACGCAGCTGCGTAATGAACACGATTTGCAGGACTGGGATGGCACTTACAACTTCACCAGCAAGTAAGTTTCAGGTGTCTTTCAGGTGCACTAAAAAAATTTAAAAATTTTTTCGCAAAGCATTTGACAGCCACGTCCGGCTGGGTAAAATGCGCAGCCTCAACGCGGCGACGGGTGTATAGCTCAGTTGGTAGAGCGTCGCCCTTACAAGGCGAATGTCGGGGGTTCAAGTCCCTCTGCACCCACCACAGCAGCGTTGATTCATCGGAAGATGGCCCGGTAGTTCAGTCGGTTAGAATGCCGCCCTGTCACGGCGGAGGTCACGGGTTCGAGTCCCGTCCGGGTCGCCATCTTCGGTCTTCCAGCTCGGCGCTGGCTTCTCTAAAACTCCCTCATCGATATTTCTTCAGCACTCGAAGTTCTGCTTCGGTTTTCGTGCGTCTGGCATTTGCGAAAACGCTTCGTTGTGCCGCAGCACTTCATGCAATGACGTTCGACCGAAGTGCTCGGCAGTGCACTCGTTCGTTGCAAACTCGTGCACTACCCGGCTTCTTCGAATCGATACGCGTTGTGCGTAGGAGCCGCTTTACTGCAACACCATGTACCTTGCGGGCTCTGGTGTGAAGTAGAGCACCCCATCGACCTTGTAGCCGAGGAAGAAGCGGTGATCGCCGGGTTCTTGCAAGTGACCTTGGAACATCTTGAAGGTAAGTGAACCTGCGAGTTCCACGTTACGAAGCGTGGGAACGAGATCGGGCACGCGCGTGTTCCAGGGAATGAAGTCGCCGTCTTCGGTCTGCATGGTGAATTCCATGTTCACGCGATCCACCACGAAGAGATCCACGATCTTGCCGCGATGATGCGCGGGTGGATGAATGGTGCCGACGATGGTGAGTTCTTCGTTCAACAAAGCGCCATCGAAGTAACCGCAGTACCCATTCCTTTCCAACCCAATCGCAAAGCGCACATCGGGATAGAGCCCATTCATCTGCGTGGTGAAACTCCAGCCTTCCGATTTATAGGGCAGGGCAGAAGCACCGGCGGAGAGGATGCGATCGATGGCCGCTTGTTCGGCGAGGTCGATGTTCAACTCGTATTCGTCTTTGATCGCCACCCAGTTCTTGATGTATTCGCAGTGAAAGCTGGTATTCGGCGGCAGCCAGCGCGCGGGATCCTTGTCGCCCTTGGCGCTGTTGGTGGCGTCGTCGACTGCCAGCAACACCAATGGGTTATGGATCTCATTGGCAAAGGCTCGTTTCTTTTCGATCGGCCACCAGGCGGCGCCGCTATCGTGCGCTTCCTTGAGTGGTACGACGTGGTCGATGTCGAGATCGGAAGGATCGGTGAAGGTGAGTCCGGTATAGGGGTCGTACCACAGGCCACTGCGCACGGAGCAGCCCCGCGCATCCATAGTGACGGGTATCAGGCTTTCCTGGATCAACACTTCGTGGCGCGTGTTGATGCAGTTGCCATCGGCATCCGCCCAGGACGGGAGATAGTCGTTGCGGTTGTAGGTGGGCAGGAACGGAAAGTTGGGGTCGCCCGTGAGCGCGACGAGCATTGCATTCTTCGACGCGAAACTGCGTCCTGCGAAAACTCCTTCATGACAATGATAGGTGCCCGTCGTGTATTCATTGTGGCAGCCATAAGCATCGAGCGTGCCTGGATGCGCCTGGGGAGCGGGGGAGGAGAGCGCGAGATAAAGACCGGTAAGGACGGCGAGTTTCAGAGAGCGACTGCTGTTGGGTTGCATCTCGTTCGGTCAAGCGCAGCACGAAATCCACGGCGTCCCGCCCAAGACTTCCGCTGGGAACTCAGTTCCGGTTGCTCAGTCGAACCCGATCCCTCGTACGTTCGTGGTCTGATTGGTCCGGAATCATCTTTGGCAGGACCAACACCGTCAAGCGTGAGTGAACGAGCAAACCGTCGCGTTTGACTGTTGACCCCGTTTCACCAGCGGGCGTAGGCTCGGTCCACCATTGCGACTTTTTGGCAATCGGCTCAAACCTCGTCGACTGAGAAGAAGAAAAGAGGGGCGCACGATGAACAAGCACAGGTGGGTGTCTACAGTCGCTTCGATATTGGCAGTGCTTGGCTTTACCACTGCTCAAGCGCAAACACTGCACCCTCTCAGTTCCAGCCTCACCGGTGGCGCAACTAGTCCCACACGCAGCAGCGGCCTCCCCGACTCGGATCGCATCAAATACCCCATCGGTACCGCCCCCATGTTCGCCGGTTTCACTGCGTACCTGGTGGAGCTGGTCAGCGCGGTCGAGGGAAACAAGGGCGGCCAGAAAGCGCATTACGCCAAGGAGCTGGGCATTCCACAGGACGAGCTTGGTTCGCTGCTTCTTCTCTTGAACGACTACCAGGACATGCAGGCCCATGTCTCCCAGGAGAAGCTGCAACCGCTCTGCACCCACCTGTTGGCCGGCATGTCCGTGACGCAGGACGAAGCACGTGAGACGTTGGCTTCCCTCGATGCCAATGACGATACCAACGATCAGATCCTGCGCGAGGTGTTCGAACGCGTGAAGCGGGTCTACGGCATGGAGGTGGCCGATGCACTACAGGCAGCCGTGGCACAGGTGAGCAAGAACATGAGATACGAAAAGCTGTCTCAGGTCAGACTGGTGGAGCGCGCCTACGACAGTGACTTCGTCGAGTATCTGCGTCCCCTCTGTGAGGCACTCTAGCTAAACCCTGCCTTCCCAAACCTTCCGGTACGGTATCGCTGCTGCGTTGCGTCGGCGAGGCGACCTGTACTAGTCTCGCGCCTCAAGTCGCTCGGTGTTCCGGCGCAATCAAAACAAAAACATTCTTGAGAGGGGAAATCATGAGCCGCCATCACGCTCGCCGAGGCTGCATGGGTCTCGTTGCGACGCTTCTTCTGTGCGCTTCGCAGGTCTTCGCCCAGGAACACAGTTACTCTCCCGCCGACATCGAGAACGGTCGTGGTCTTTATCAGGCCAACTGCCTGGGCTGCCATGGTGATCAGGGCAATGCAGTGGAAGGTGCCGATCTCGGCAGCGGCCGCTTTCGTCGCGTCAGCAGTGACGAGGAGCTCGCCAACCTGATCCGCACCGGCATCCCTGGCACCTTGATGATTCCGCGGCCGCAGTTGTCCGACGGCCAGCTGTTCGCGCTCGTCGCCTTCCTGCGCACGATGCGCACGCAAAGTGCGGCGGATGCGCAGTCGCGCGACGTTGCCATCGGTGATGCGCGCCGCGGCGAACAACTCTTCTTCGGCAGTGCCGGTTGCAATAGCTGTCATGGTGTCGGTGGCGGTGGTTCGCGCCTCTATCCCGATCTCGCCGGCATCGGCTCGCAGCGCACTCCCGTGTCGCTCGAGAACGCCTTGATCGCAGTCGACGCCGAAGTGCGTGAAGGTCATCGTTTCATGCAGGTGGTGGACAAGAAGGGTGTCACTACCACGGGTCTTCTGCTCAACCAGGACACGCACTCGATCCAGATGATGAGCAAGGATGAAAAACTCGTGTCCTTCCTCAAATCGGATCTCGACAGCTGGTTGTTCCTGCCTTCGCAGATGCCCTCGTACAACGACGTACTTTCGGCTGCCGACATCGCCGATCTCGTTGCCTATCTCATTTCTCTGAAAGCGGAGTAATCACATGAAGCCGACCAAGTTTGCCGCTCTCTTCGCCGCCGTCGCGCTGCCGCTTTTCTCGCCACTTGCCGACGCCCAGGTGAGCCCCGCACGCCTTCTCGATGCTGCCAACGAACCCGGCAGCTGGTTGCTCTATCACGGTAAGTACAACGGTCAGCGTCATACCACGCTGTCGCAGATCACGCGCCAGAATGCATCCAATCTCGAGCTGAAATGGATCTGGCAGGTGCGCTCGCGCGCCGGTGCTTCGGAAAAATTCGAAGCCACGCCGCTCGTGTTCGACGGTGTGATGTATACGGTGAGCCCGCCCAACGACGTCATTGCGCTGGATCCCAAGACGGGGCGCGTGTTCTGGAGCTATAACTACACGCCCGATCAGAATGCGCGGGTGTGCTGTGGTCGCGTGAATCGTGGCTTGGCCGTACATGGCGACACCTTGTTCATGGGCGCCATCGACGGTCATCTGCTGGCCATCGATCGCATCTCGGGTCAGCTCAAGTGGGACATCAAGATCGGTGATCCCGAGCTCGGCTATGCGCTCACCGTGGCGCCGCTCGTCATCGGTAACAAGGTGATCGTCGGTCCCGCCGGTGGTGAGTACGGCATTCGCGGTTTCATCGCGGCTTACGATGTCGAAACGGGTGCAGAACTGTGGCGCTTCAACACCATTCCCGGCCCCGGCGAGCCCGGCTTCGAAACCTGGCAGGATCCCGAACAGGAAGCCTACAAGCTCGGTGGCGGTTCGATCTGGACCACCGGCTCCTACGATCCCGAACTCAACCTGATGTACTGGGGCGTGGGCAACCCGGGCCCTGACTGGAACGGTGATTCCCGTCCGGGCGACAACCTCTACACCGAATCCGTCGTGGCATTGAATCCCGATACCGGCGAGCTTGCCTGGCACTATCAGTTCACACCACACGACGAGATGGACTACGACGCCACGCAGGTGCCGGTGCTCGTCGACATGGAGTGGGAAGGTCGGCCACGCAAACTCCTGATCACGGCAAACCGCAACGGACTCTTCTACGTATTGGATCGCACCAGTGGAGAGTTCCTGCTCGGCAAACCCTTCGTCGCCGTGAACTGGATGGATGGCACCTTCGATGAGAAGGGGCGTCCCAATCGCGTGCTGTCACCCACCGAAGACGGCACCTTGATCATGCCGAACAACCAGGGCGCAACGAACTGGTATCCGCCGTCCTACAGCCCGGTAACGGAACTGTTCTACGTGCCGACCTGGCTCGATACCTATTCGGTCTACACCAAGCGACCGGTGGAATACATTCCGGGTCAGACCTATGTCGGCGCCTATCCCACCATGGCCATGCCGGCCCTCAGTGTGCGTCTGACCAACCAGCGTCTGCCGGAAGAAGGGCTGGGCGCGATTCAGGCCATCGATCCGAAGACGGGCGAGATCGTATGGCGTCACGTGATGACCGACGTCACCGACAGCGGCGTGTTGAGCACAGCGACGAACGTGGTCTTTGCCGGCGGCCGAGAAGGCATCTTCTACGCGCTCGATGCGGAGACCGGTGAAGAGCTGTGGCGTCAGTCCCTGGGCGGTCAGATTGCCTCGGGGCCGATCAGCTTTGAACTCGAAGGGAAGCAGTACGTGGCGGTGGCGGCGGGAGCGGGACTCTTCGTCTTCGGTCTGCGCGAATAAGCTCGCGGCGAGTCCAAAGAGAAAGGCTGCGTAATGCAGCCTTTCTTTTTGGGGAAACATCAAATGCCGATGTAGTAACGCAGTTCCATCGGCGTGGTGTCACGCTGACCATCGACGAAGCGCGGCCGGAATTGCAATTTGCGCAGATATTGGCCGAGACGGATTTCCATGTTGCGCGTCACTTCACCTTCCTTGCCCAGGATCTTGATCTTGCGCGCCTTGCCATGCCGCGTGAGCTCGAAGCGCACGTCGATGTAGCCGAAGAAATTCACTTCGGCATCTTCCGCGATGCCCAGTTTTTCGCGACTGTTGGGCGCCGGCAGAAAGGTGGGCAACACCACCGGCACTTCGGGATAGAGCAGGGCGCGTACTTCATCCGTCATGCGCGCGGGGTCGTCGTGGAAATAGGCGTAGGCCTTGTCGTAGCGGTCTTCGCTCGGACGGGCGCGACGGAACAACAGATCCCAATCGGCTTCCTCCAACAAGGCGCGTGCGAGCTGGTAGTAACGCGGCGGTGAGTCGAGTTTCAGGTACTGCTGGATGCGCTGATGCGCCTTGCGGCCTTCGTCGTATTCGTCGGCGGTGGAAAGTTCGATGGCGTTGCGGTCCAGGCGTGAAGTGGTCTTGGACTTCTTGCGCGAGAGATAGAAGTCGGGCTCGTACACGATGTTCTCGCGGTGCATCGAGAGGAAGTAGTTGGTGAGCAGCTTGCGCTCGAGTTCGAGCAAGCTCTCGTTGCGGTAATCACGCGCATCGATCATCGACTTGATCGCATTCAGATAGGCGCCGCGCGCTTCATAGAGTTTGAAGGCCGGGCTCTGCCGCAGCTCGGCATCGGTGTTCTGCATGTAGTTGCGTGGATCGAGCAGAAAGCTCTGCACGTTCATGCGCGGGATGTTCAGCAGGATGCTGGAGCGGTTCATGAACGCCTGCGTGTTCCAGTCCCCCAGACGCGCGAGATAGGGCGCAGTCGCCGAACTGCCGGCACCGAAGGTCTTGTTGGCGAGTTCGACCGTGGCATCCATCATCGCGTCCGCATTGCTCTTGCGGCCCATCGCCTCATAGCTTTCGGCCATCGCTTCGAGAATCGGCACCTGGTCGATGTCGCGCAGTCCTTCATTGAGACGCGCGACGTTGAGGGAGCGTTCGAACATGCGTATCGCTTCGGGATGTCGTTCGAGTCGTTGATACATCTTGCCGACCGACAGCAGATCCTCGTGCAGGCTGTAAGCGTAGGGGCCTTCAGTGGCTTCGGACTCACCGAGCACCGAGAGATAGTGCGCGATCTCATCTTCGAGCTCGATGCGTTCACGCGCCGTCAGGCGACTCTGTTCCGCCGCCGGCACCAGTGCCGTCTCGGCTGCCTTGAACGAGACGAGCGGACGCAACTCGGTGCTGGGATCGGCCGGAATCGGCACGGGTTCGAACAGAAGACGGGTGACTTCGGTATTGGGCTGCGCCTGAGCCAGAGAACCAAGCAACAGCAGGAAGAGGGCAGGCCGGGCGAAGGACATGGAGAGTGGGTGTTGGCTGCGCATGATCGTGGACGTCGTTGTTATTGTCGGGCGGATGCGCGTGACGCCGGCGCGTCCGTTGTTGCACAGACCGTGTGCGTCGCCTGTGCCTTCCCGCTGCACGGGGCGTCGCACGCGAACCTCAAAGTTCGCTATAGTCCGGCCTCATTCTATTCGGCGGGGTAAGAGGCATGAATATCCGCTTTGGTCGCTTTTTCCTGACTATCTTGATGCTGCTGACGCTGGTGGGCAGAGCCTGGGCACAGGGCTCCGACGTGCCGGTGTACGTCGGCTTCGATCATCTGACGCTTGAGGTGAACGACGTCGCTCGTTCCGCGGACTTCTACAGTCGCGTGTTCGGCGCGGAGGTCTGGCAGAGTGGGGACGAAAACTACCTGGTGCTGGGCAAGAGCTATCTGCGCCTACGCCGAAACGACCCACCACGCGTGGCGCAGATGGGACTGGGCGTGCAGAACTACACCCCGAGCACCTTACAGGGCTATCTGGAGCGCGAGGCACTGCGTTGGCAGGCGGAGGCGGGCGATGCCGCACTGTGGGTGGAAGATCGCGACGGCGTGCGCTCGTTCCTGCTGCCCGCCGATTCCTGGGCGCAGGTGAGTGCCAAGGCGACACGGCAGAGCGCCGCCACTGACGCCATCTTCAAACCGCTGCATCTCGACGAGATCGGCCTCAGCGTCACCAATCTGGAAGTGGATTCGTTGTTCTATGCGCGCCTTCTGGGCCGTACCGGCGTGTTGCAGGCCGGCGCGCTCTGGTTCGACTTCGGCAATTCCCGTCTGCGCCTGTCGCAGACACCGGTGGGTCAGAAGCCCGGTGTCAGCTATTTCTCCATCCTCATCGCCAACACCGAGCTGGAAGAGGCGGCCAACGCCGTCTTCGCTGCGGGCGGCATCATCGAGACCTTGCTGCCGAACGGCTTCAGTTTCTGGGATCCGGATGGCCTGCGGGTGGAGGTGCACACCACCCCCATGCTTTGATCCGCTCCGAACGGCGACTTTGCTGGTCCGATCTGGTAAAAAGCAGCCCTTTGACAAGCCGCCAGACAGAGGAGCACCCCATGGCCATCATCAAAATCGACGGTAAGGACTACGATACCGACAAGCTGAACGACCAGAGCAAGGCGCAGCTGATCAACCTGCGCTTCGTGGACACCGAGCTCGGTCGCCTGCAGGCCCAGATGGCCGTGCTGCAGACCGCTCGTCAGGTGTACGTGCGTGCGCTGAAAGAAGCGCTGGGTGAACAACCCTCCGCCTGATCACTTTCCGCTGCGGCCTGCTTGCGGCAGGCCGCACAGGCCTCGGCACGGTACCGTAAGATCCACCGCTGCCCGGCAACCGCCTCGCAAACATCCCGTTGGTCGTCAGAGACCATGAGCAAGAAGATCGTCATCCAAGACTTCCTAACCGCCAAACACGATCATGCGCATTGTGTGCAGGATGCCGTGGCGCAGGCGGAGGCGATCTGTGCTGAGCGTAACGAACGCTTCACACCGCTGCGTCGCACCGTGTTGGAATTGGTGTGGTCGAGTCACAAGCCTGTGAAGGCCTACGACCTTCTGGCGCAGCTGTCGCAGGTGCACGAGCGTCCCGCACCGCCCACCGTCTATCGTGCGCTCGACTTCCTGCAGGAGGTGGGCCTCGTGCACAAGATCCAATCCCTCAACGCCTACATCGGCTGCGGAGACCCCGGCCGCCAGCATCAGGGGCAATTCCTGATTTGCCAGCGCTGTGGTGAAGTGGCTGAACTGGATGATCCGAATATCACCGAGCGCATCGATCACAATGCCAAGCGTGTCGGTTTCAAGGTGAACGACGAGACCATCGAGATCACTGGTCTCTGCCGCGTCTGCCAATAAGGTTTCCCTGATCCCTCCCTGCAACGAGCTGCCGCAGCAATGCGGTGGTGGGTATTTGCATTGCTGTGCGTTAGTGATGTTATATTATAACAAACCATTGCGAGATTTCGCCGCGAGCGACGCTCCGTTCACTGTTCTGACGAAAGGGAATTCGCATGAAGCGATTCTTCGGCTGTTTGCTCTTCTGCTGCTATTCGAATTTCGTATGTGGGCAGGTCTTGAAGCTCGCCTACTTCGTGGGCGACACCCAGACTGCGACGGTGGCGACGGCACTGGAACGCCTGCAACGGGAACACCCGGAGATCGCCGCCGAGGTGGAGGTGCAAGTACTCAGTGGCGCACAGGTGGAGGAAGCTGACGCCAAGAGTTTCGCCAAGGTCGACCTCTTGCTGCTCAGCCTACACGAACTCGAAAGCCTCGATCGCTTCGAGAAGCGGCATGGCATCGATCTGATCGCGGCCGCGCAGGAGCATGGGCAAGTCTTCGGTGTGGGAGACGGACCCTTGCCGCCGGAGCGCTACACGGAGCGCGGCGTGCTCTGGGATGACCAGCTACGCGAGTACTTTGCTTACGGCGGCGCCGACAACAGCTATGCCTTGCTCAAGTACCTGTTGCGCCATCTTGGCCACGAGGAGCTCGAAGTCCCGTCACCTATGGCCAACCCGGATTCTGGCTACTACCACCCCGATGCAACGCCGACGCCGCTGTTCGCCACTTGGGACGCATTCGAGCGCTGGCAACGGGAAGCAGGGAAGGTAGCCGATGAGGCCATCCGTGTCGCCGTGGGATTCTATAGCTCCTACTACGACAACGGTGACATGGCAGTGATCGATGCGGTGATCCGTGCCATCGAAGCACGGGGTGCGACGGCGATTCCATTCTTCGGCTATCCCGATGAAGTCGCCTATCGCGACCTGCTGTTGGATGAGCGGGGCCGCAGCCGTGCCGACGTGGTGATGGCCTTTTCGCTGCGCTTTGCACAACCGGCCACGGCGGCAGTCCTGGCTCAGATCGATGTCCCGATCATCAATCTGATCACGCTCTACGGTCGCAGTGCCGCCGAGTGGCGGCAATCGCGTGAAGGACTCACGACTTTCGAGGGAACCTTCCAGATGGCGATGCCGGAACTGGCAGGCTTGGTGGCACCCACGGTGGTCGGCAGTCTCGAAACGGTGCGCCACGCGACGAGTGGTCTCACCATAGTGGCCAACCGTCCGATACCCGAGCAGGTGGAGCATGCCGTGGAGCGCGCTTTTGCCCATGCGAGCCTGCGCCGCAAGCCGAATGCCGAGAAGAAGCTCGCGCTCTTCTACTACAGCTATCCGCCCGGCCGCGCATCGATCGGAGCGAGCTATCTCAACGTGCCGGAATCGTTGGCGGTGATTCTGCAAAGCTTACGCGAGGCCGGTTATGACACAGGGTCCTCTTCCCTGGATGCCGACGACATTCTCGACGCCATGACCTCGCAGGCCTACAACGTGGCGAGCAATGCGCCGGGCGAACTGCAAACCATGCTGCAGCGCGGCGATGCGGTGCGCGTTTCGCAGGAGCAGTATCGCGAGTGGTTGGAGCAACTTCCTGCGGAATTGCGCAACAAGATCAATCGCGATTGGGGCGAACCGGAATCAGCGACGCTGATGACCGAGTACGGCGAGAACGGAAGCAATTTCGTGATTCCACGGTTGCAGTTCGGCAAGGTCATCGTGCTGCCGCAACCCTTGCGCGGTTGGGGCGAAGACCTCGAAAAGCTCTACCACGCGCAGGATCTCGCGCCACCGCATCAGTACGTTGCCACCTACGAATGGTTGCGCCGCAGCGTTGGTGTGGATGCCTTCATCCATCTCGGCACGCACGGCACGCTCGAATGGTTGGACGGCAAGGACAGCGGTTTGTCGCTCGACGATGCGCCGGAAGCCCTGCTTGGCGCGGTACCGAATTTCTACGTGTACAACGTCGATGTCGTCGGCGAAGGCCTCGTGGCGCGCCGCCGCGGCGCTGCGGCTATCGTGGACCACATGACCCCTCCCTTCACGGAAGCGGGTATCTATGGCGAGTTCGCCAGCTTGAACGAAGCCATCGAGGAATATCAGCTCAATCTGAACAAGAATCCCGAACTGAGCGCGCTCTATGCCGAGCAAATTCGGGAAAGCATCGAGTCGCTGGGACTTGCGGCGCCGCTCGGCCTGCCCGCCACGGACCGCGACCTCAGCTTGAACCAGGACACGATAGGGCGTCTGCAGGACCATATTCTGGAACTAAAAGCGCAGAAACTTCCTTACGGCCTGCACACTTTCGGTCGTCTGCCACCAGAAGATCAGGTAGACGCCACCGTTGCAGCCATCGTCGACACGGATCCGACGCTGAGTGGCGAGAAAGCCGCCGCCCTGGCCAGAGACATGCGGCAGCGTATCGAGCTATCGGCCGAACGTGAGACAACCAGTCTCTTGCGCGCGCTCTCTGGTGCCTATCTCCCAGGCGGCAGCGGCGGCGAGCCCATCCGCAATCCCGAAGCCTACCCCACGGGCAAGAACTTCTACGGCATCGATCCCAACAAGGTTCCCAAGAAACTTTCCTGGGAGCTGGGTGTGAAACTGGCGGAGGAGATGCTCGCCACCCATCTTGCGGAAAACGGGCGCTATCCGGCCAAGGTGTCCTTCGTGATCTGGGGCGGCGAAACCCTGCGCCATGAGGGGGTGCTGGAAGCGCAGATCCTGCACCTGTTGGGCACGCGCCCGGTGTGGGACAACCGCGACAGAGTGGTCGACATCGAAGTCGTACCTCGCAGCCAACTGCAACGCCCGCGTGTGGACATCGTCATCGCCAGCGCCGCCGAAGGCATGTTCGGCAACTTGACCCAATTGCTGGACAAGGCCGCGCAGCAAGTGAAGAACTTGGACGAAGTGGACAACTTCGTGCGTCAGCATTTTCTCGCCACACGTGCCGCACTGATCGGCAAAGGATATTCGGCGGAAGAAGCGGAACGCATGGCAGGTGTGCGCATCTTCGACGAACCACCGGGCAGTCACAACCTCAATACCGCCCGCATCGCCAGCGCCAGCGGCACCTGGGATAGCGATCTCGGCATGGCCAACGACTACATCAAGAAGATGGGCCACGGTTTCGGCAACGGCTTCTGGGGCGAGCCGATGGAGGACGCGTTCCGTCTCACGCTTGCCGGTGTCGAGAAGGTCGTTCACAGCAGTTCTTCCAATCTCTATGGCACGCTCGATAACGACGACTTCTTCATGTACATGGGTGGCCTCGCCGCTGCAGTACGCAGCATCGATGGCACTACCCCCGCCATGTTGGTAACGGACACCCGCGATCCGCGCAGAGCCAGATTGACCGGCATCAATGAATTCATCGCCACCGAGTTCCGCTCGCGTTACGTCAATCCACGCTGGATCGCCGGCATGCAGGAGGAAGGCTACGCCGGCGCAGCAGAAATGACGCGGTTCGTTGAGTCCTTGTGGGGCTGGGATGTCACCGTATCGGAAGTCATTGACGAAGACATGTGGAACGAGGTGTTCGAAGTCTATGTCGCGGATAAGTATGAGCTCGCGTTACGCGAGTTCTTCGACGCGCACTCACCTCATGCCCATCAGGCACTCACGGCGCGCATGTTGGAAACGATCCGCAAGGGCTATTGGCAGGCCGATGCGGCGCAGACGGCCACCCTTGTCGAAGACTATCTGGAGAGCGTGGCGCGTCATGGCATCGGGTGCGGCGAGCAGACCTGCGCCAATCCGCGGCTGCTGCAATTCATCGTGCAGGAAGCCGTGGCAGCAGGACTATCTGAAACGCTCATCGCCGATTTCGAGACGCAGTTGCAAGAAGTGCTTGGTGCCGATCTCGCCGTGCGGGTGCAGGAACTCGAAACCTTCGTGGCGGAGAACGAAGCGCGCCTGGAGCGTAGACAGGCCGCTGCCATGGCAGGCCGAGCGCCAGTGGCGGTGCAGGGCTATGCGATGCAGCGGATAGAAAGAACCTCATCCTCTCCGGCGCGACTCCCGTCCCCGTCATCCAAGGACTCCTTCTGGTGGCAATCGCTGGTTGTGATCTTGCTGCTTTCATGGCGCTGGCATCACCGTAGAAGACTGACTCGCACCGATCTGTAGCAAGCTTTGGCACAGCGCTTGCTCCGTTCGACTCGAGCGCATGTTCGCATGCGCAATGAAGGTGAACTTGGCACTGATCTGGGCTCGTGTTGCACTGCAACGAGTGCAGGTTCGTGCAAAGCGCACCCAAACGGTGCCGGCCTTCGTGAGGGCGAAGCGGAACCTTGGCAGAACACAGTGGTGATGAACGCAATGGTGAAAGTGGAGGGACTGACCTATACCTGGCCGCAGCAACAGAAGCCCTGTCTGAACGGACTCAACTTCAGCGCAGAGGCCGGTGAGAAGGTCTTCGTGGTCGGTGCTTCGGGTTCGGGCAAATCGACGTTCCTGAACCTGCTCGCCGGCATTCTGCGGCCGCAGCGCGGGCGCATCTTCATCGGTGGTACGGAACTCAACAACCTGAGTGCGCGCGAGCTCGATCGTTTCCGGGCGCGCCACATCGGACTCATCTTCCAGCAGTTCAACCTGATCCCCTATCTCGATGTGGCGACGAACATCCGCCTTGCCGTGCACTTCGGCGCGGGTAATCGGCTCGAAGACGCACGGGTGGCCGCCTTGTTGGAGGAGCTGCAATTGGATCCGGCGCTCGCCACACGGAGCGCGAGCGAGCTCAGCGTGGGTCAACAACAGCGTGTGGCGGTGGCGCGGGCGCTGGT
This sequence comes from uncultured Gammaproteobacteria bacterium, assembly GCA_937898685.1. Lineage (GTDB taxonomy): Bacteria > Pseudomonadota > Gammaproteobacteria > Pseudomonadales > Pseudohongiellaceae > CAILUG01. The sequence continues at coordinate 21,233 of CALEJT010000054.1, forward strand.
CAATCAACCGCGCGTGATCATTGCCGACGAGCCGACCTCCGCACTCGATGCCGACAGTCAGGATGCCTTCATACAGCTCTTACGCAAGGTCAGCAGCGACAGCGGTGCCACCGTGATCTTCGTCAGTCACGATCGGCGCCTGAGTGAACATTTCGATCGCGTGGTGGAATTACGGGCGCTGCAGAGTAGCGGAGTAGGGGCGCGCGATGTTGCTGCTTGAGTTGGCCTGGCAGAGTCTGCGCGATCGCAAGAGCAGCGTGCTGCTGACCCTGTTGTCACTGAGCTTGAGCGTGATGGTGGTGCTGGGGGTGGAGAACATCCGTGCGCAGACACGTCAGAGTTTCACCCGCACCGTCGCCGGCGTGGACTTGATCGTCGGTGCACGTACGAGTCAGTTGAATCTTCTGCTGGCTTCGGTGTTTCGTATCGGCAATGTCAGCACTGCGCTCAGTTGGCAGAGCTACGAACTCATCCAACAGGATGGTCGCGTCGCCTGGGCCATTCCCTTGGCGCTCGGTGATTCACACCGTGGCTTTCGCGTGGTGGGCACTACCGCTGAGTACTTCAGGCATTTCCGCTATGGGGATCAGCAGCAGTTGAGTCTGCGCGAGGGCGATGCTGGTTTCGCCGCGGTGGACTCGGCCGTGCTCGGTGCCGACGTGGCGCGCAGTCTCGGTTATTCACTGGGCGATGAGCTGGTACTCAATCACGGCCTCGGTGAAATCAGCTTTTCGCAGCACACGGATCATCCCTTTCACGTCACCGGCATTCTTGCGCCCACGGGCACGCCGGTGGATCAAGGCATCTACATCTCGCTGCAGGGCATGGCGGCGAGCCATCGCCAGTGGCAGCACGGCGTACACATCCCGGGCTCGGCACCGCAACTGTCCGAACACGAGTTGGGGCATCTGGAACCCGATGAAGTCAGTGCGGTATTGGTGGGACTCAAGTCGCGTGCCGCGGTCTTTGCGCTGCAACGCGACGTCAACGAATACAAGGGTGAGGCACTGAGCGCGATTCTGCCGGGTGTGGCGCTGGCGGAACTGTGGCAGAGCATGCGCCTCGTCGAAGGCGTGCTCACTGTGATTTCGGGCGTGGTGCTCATCGCGTCGCTACTGGGACTGGCGACGATGTTGCTGGCCTCGATGCACCAGCGGCAGCGCGAACTGGCGCTCTATCGTGCCATCGGGGCGCGGCCGAGTTTTCTGTTGCTATTGATCGAATTCGAAGCCTTGCTCCTGACCATCGGTGGCCTCGTGGTCGGCTTCGGTGGCACTGCGCTGTTGCAGGCCGCAGTAGCACCCTGGTTGCAGCGTCAGTACGGATTGAGTCTCAGCAGCTTGCCCTGGACCGAGAGTACGGCGCTCTACGTTGGCATCGTGCTCGCCGCCGCTGCGCTGTTGGCGCTGGTGCCGGCGTTTTCCGCCTATCGCCGTTCCCTCGGCAATGCGCTCACGGCTCGCGGTTGAGCCGTGAGCGTTTCACTCAACGTGCCTGGTAGAGCTCCACCGCAGCGGCATCCAAGCGATAGGCCGACAAGGCCGTGTCGTTGCTCGTGATGCTGGTGCTGAGTTTGCCCTGTACCGTGTAGGGCTCGAAGATCGACGCGAGCGGCAAGCCCTCGGGATAGGACACGAAGATGATCTGATTCGGCGGCGGCGGTGGCACGTGGATGCAGGCGCCGAAATAGGGGACGAGGAAGAATTCCGTCACCGCTTCGTTGGCGTCATAGGTCAGCGGTACCACGAAGCCGGGCAGTTCGACTTCCTTGCCATCGAGCTCCTCACGCACCGCGGTCGAAAGCAGTGCTTCTTCGAAGCGGCTGCCCAGGCCTGAATTGGTCTCGAGATAGGAACTGGCATCGAGTGAGGTTTGTGGACCTCCGAAATCACCACCGTCATGCGTGAGCGGCGGTGCACTCATCAGCGCTTCATAGTCCTCGGGTGGTAACAATGCCACCCATTCCAATTTCTCGTAGGTCTGTGCGCTGGCGGACAAGCCAATGGCACAGAAGCCTACAGCCAGCAGCAACTTGTGGAGCGAAGCTTGGGTGGATTTACGGACGATGGTCATGGCGATCGTTCCTAACACTTGGTGTGGATTCGCCAAAGTTAAGCAAGATCGATGCCTGCCCCGCTTTGAATCAGAACTGCACGGTCGCGATCCATTCTGGCGGTTTTTGGCCGATTCCTCGTGGTGCACCGCGTAGCAAAGTGCAGCATAGAGGCCTCAACCCATCGAAAACGGCTCTGACACAAGCACAGCGATAGTGCGCGAGCTGTGTCGTTGCGGTGCGTTTCACTGCTTTCAGGCGCCATCGACGCAGCCAAATCGTCGCGAAAGCACGTAATTTGGCGCTTGGCATGCTTCATGCAATTTCTTTGCTCGTAATGCCGGTGCGCGGGAAGTGGCGTGGCCGGTATCTAAATCTCCCAAGCTCACAACTGGAGTCCCCGCATGTCTATGCCTGTGCCAACTTTTCTTCCGGTTTTCCGCAAAGCCGCTCTTGCCACCGCCTGGTCCATCGCCGCTGTGCTGCCGATGGAATCGGCCTTCGCCGAAGCCAGCGTTGAATTGAAGCAGGCAGTTGCCGCCAACATCGACGCGCGTGCCAAGCTGGTTCAGGAAAT
>CALEJT010000055.1 GCA_937898685.1 uncultured Gammaproteobacteria bacterium
AGAAGTTTCACTTACGTGTGATGGGATTGGCCTTGGCGTCGTTGAGGAAATTCTGACCATTGCGCACGGCGGCAGCGAGGCGGGTCATGTCCTGCACCGTCAAACCGTAGTAAGTGGTGGACGACACGTCGAGGTTGCTCGAGGCGAGGTTGATGACCTTGGTGTAGAAGCGTCCGGGCGGGGTGTTCTCACCGAAGCGCGGCGCCTTCGGAAACTTACCGGCCCGGCTCATCTCACCAAGAGCGACCGTCACCTGAGTGACGTTGGCTTCGAGATCCCCTTCCATCCCAAAGGCGACTTCGATGGCTGCCTGTGCAATCTGATCCACCGTAGCCGTTTCCGCAGTTACCCCTTTGGGGAGCGCGGCGAGGATGGCGTTCTGCGTGGCGACGTCATTCGCCTTCTGGGCCTGGGCACCAAAGGCGAATAAAGAAAGAAGCAGGAGAAGACTGATCCTTGCGAACGACTTCATGTTACTGACTCAGGAGTTGATCGATGAAGGCAACGGTTTCCGTATGCCCCTTCAGCTCTGCCAGATCGCGCGGCGTGTGACCACCGACGTCCTTCGCCGTGATGTCGACACCGAGCTCATGGACCAACTGCAGCACTTCGTTCCAACCTGCCTTGGCAGCACCGTGTGCTGCGTTCTGACCATTGGCGGCAACGTCGTGAATGTTGGCGCCGGCATCGAGCAGCAATTGCACGACTTCGCGCGCTTGCTCACCAGTGGTGAACTCCCCGGAAATCGGCACTTCGCGGAAGATGCCATAGACACGCCACACACCTGCGGCGGCGAGAACTGGAGTCACTTCGAAGAGAATGTTCGGGATGTCGACACGCGCGCCGTACTCGAGCAGCAACTTCACGGCTTCGATGTCGCCAGCTTTTGCCGCCTTGTGCAGTGCAGTGGCTCCGGCACTCAACACGCGGGAATCGGGGCTACCGTCGGTATAGCCACGGTCACCACCACGGAAAGGCGGTTCGTGTTTGAGACGCATGTTCACGTAGACGCCACGGTCCAACATCATGCGCGCAACATCGAGCGCAGTGTGTTTGTCGGTCGAAGGCAGATCTCCGCGGCTGCTGCTGGTCATCTGGTGAAGGTCGATGGCATTGTAGAGCGCCGTGCGGCCCCACCAGTCCCAACGTTTGACGTCGGCGCCACGTTCGATCAATAGCGCTGCCGTGTCGTAATGCAGATTGAGCGTGGCGAGATGTAGGGGCGTCTGGCCCCAGAGATCGGTGAGGTTGATGTCCGCACCACCATCCAGCAATGCGGCAGCACATTCGACACAACCTTCTCTTGCTGCGTAGAGCAACGGCGTGTAGCCCCCGGGGTCGAGCGGCTTCACACGCGGTTCGGACGTGATCCAACGCGGCCAATTGTGATCCTTGCTGCGCGCATCCACTTCGGCACCATGTTCCACCAGGAGCCGCACCATCGCCGGCTGACGTTGGGCCGCTGCCCACATCAGAGCGGTCTGACCACCCCAGTTTTCGCGGGCGTTGATGTTGGCGCCTTTGTCGAGCAAGAGCTTGGCCGTCTCGACCTGACCGGTGCGGGCTACGGCCATCAGCAAGGTCTGACCTTCACTGTTGGGTGATTCGATGTCGCCACCGGCATCGATCAAAGCCTTCATGATGGCGTAATCACCGTGCTCGGAGGCGACGCTCATCGGCGTAGCGCCATAGTCGTTGCGACGATTGGGATCTGCGCCTTCGTCCAGCAACAGTTCCACCAGTTCGCGATCCTTGCGGTAGACGGCCCAGTGCAGCGCAGTGGTGCCATCGACCGAAGGCTCGTTGACGTCGGCACCGCTGGCGATGAGACGCATTGCAGCCTGCCGTTCGCCGTCGTTCACGAGATCCGGCAAGGAGTCGATCGCGTATGCGGGTAGCGCCAGCAACAAAGAGCTCGCCAGCGCCAGGCTGGTCAGTCGCACGTGTGACACGGCACGTCCCATATCAGACTTCCGCAAAGGTTCCGGTGCTGTTACCCAATTTCTCGACGCCCTGGATACCGGCGCGCTCGAGAATCGTGAGGATCAGGTTGGCGTGCGGCGTGTTCGCTGCATACGACAGGTGCTGACCACCTTTGATGCGACCATAGCCGGTGCCGAAGATCGCGGACGGCAGCGGATCGGCGTTGTGCGCGTTCGAGTCGCTCATGTTGCTGCCCCACAGGAGAATGGAGTGATCGAGGATCGTGCCATCTCCGTCTGGCGTGGAGGCAAGGCGATCGAGGAAGCGCGCGAATAGTTTGGAATGATAAGTCTGCACCATGGCGCACTTGTCCATCTTGTCGGGCACGTAACGGTGGTGCGACAGCGGATGGTAGGCGTCGGAGATGCCAATCTGGTTGTAAGTCAGCATGCTGATTTCTGCAGAAACCATCATGGACACGACGCGCGTGAGCTCGGCTTCGTAGGCGAGCGCCGTCAGATCGAACATCAGGTTGATGTGTTCCTCCCAATTGCCGGGAACACCGAGCGGAGCATCCGGCAGATCGAGACCGCTGAGGTCCTGCGCACCGAGTTTCTGCACCTGGCGCTCGACGTCGCGCACGGAATCCAGATATTCCTCCATGCGCATGCGATCGGAGGCACCGAGTTTGCCGTTGAGCGAGTTGGCGCTTTCGGACACCAGATCCAGCAGGCTGAACTTCTGGTTCATGATCGATTCGCGCTCCTGCGCGGTATCGCCCTGCCCGAACATGCGGAAGAACAGTTTGCGCGGGTTGTGTTCCATCGGCAGCGGCTGAGTACGCGTGCGGAAGGATACCGTCGAACCATAGCCACAACCGAGGTTGGCATCGCAGGCACCGGCGCTCGAAGACTTCACTTCAGTGCAGAGTTCGAGCGAAGGGAACGGCGTGTCCTGACCCAGCTGCTGCGCAGCGATCTGGTCGGCGGAGATGCCGTAGTTGGGATCGTTCTGGTCCACCGTGAATGGGGAAGCGCAGCTCAACCAGGTGCCGGGCTGCGTGGCGTGTACGCCAGCACCTTCCGCGGCGGTGTTGCGCAGGTTGCTGACGATCGTCATCTGCTCCTTGTACTTCGCGAGCGGCGCCAGGATCGGCGTGATCTCGAAATCACGACCAGTCGCAGTGGGCGTCCACTTATCCATGATGGCGCCATGCGGGAAATAGAAGAAGCCGAGCTTGGGCCGTGGTGCGGCCGGCGTTTGTGCCAATGCGGTACCGGCCGGAATCATGGCATCGAGCAGAGGCAATGCCATTGCCACCCCGGTGCCCCGCAACAAAGCCCTACGCGAAAGATGTTTCTTGGTGATGAACATGGTGCCGACCCTCTCGGTTCCGCAACGGTTGTATTTACCTACTGTTGCACGGCATTGCTTGCCGCCAGAACTTCCACGCTGGGAGTGCTCTTCATTCGGAACTGCTCACTGCCGACGATCTTCAAGACCAACGTTGAAAATCTGTAATTGTCTTCAGCTGCCTCACGCACGATGCGACGCACCGTGGGCATGTCCTGATACTCGATACTTCGACCGAGGCCGAAGGTCATTAATTTCTCGGTAAAGGTTTGCGCGAACTGTTCCGGGCGCTGCAGGATGGCGTTGCGCAGGTCCACCGGGCCATTCACGGGCGTGCCATCCGCCATCACGCCGGAGGCATCCACCGGGGTTCTCGCCCAACGATCGATGTCCTGCCAGCGGCCCACGGCATCGAAATTCTCGAGCGCGAAGCCGAGCGGATCGATCACGCCATGGCAGCCATTGCACGAAGGATTGGCGCGGTGTTTTTCGAGTCGTTCGCGCACCGTGCTGTATTCCTGACCGATTTCGATTTCCTCAAATCCCTCGACATCCGGCGGCGGCGCTGCGGGCGGTGTGCCCATGATGCGCTCGAGCAACCATTTACCGCGCAGTACGGGCGAAGTCCGGTTGGGATAGGAGGACACCATCAACACTGCACCTTTGCCCAAGAGACCGAAACGGCGCTCGTCGTCGAGCTGCACACGCTGGAAGGCGCTGCCACGAACCCCGTTGATGCCGTAGTGCAGCGCGACGTTTTCATTGAGGAAAGTGTGATCGGCGGTGAGCAGATCGAGGACGCTGCGATCCTCTTCGAAGATGCTCTGCAGGAACAGCAGCGTTTCCTGCGTCAGATCTGCACGAATGTCGCGATCGACATCGCGGAACAGCTGCGGATCAGGCGTAATGTTCTCTAGCTCTGCAAGACCCAGCCACTGATAGCCGAAGTTGTTGGCGAGGTTCTTGGCGCGCGGATCGCGCAGCATGCGCAGCACCTGTTGCTCCAACACAGCGGGATCTTTCAGACCATCGTCGGCTGCGATCTCCAGCAGGGTTTCGTCGGGTACGGAGCTCCACAGGAAGAACGACAGGCGGGAAGCCAATTCGATGCTGGTCAATTCGTACGTGGTACCGGGCGGCAACGAATCCTGGACTGGTTCTATGCGGTAAAGGAATTTGGGATGCGACAGGATGCCCGACAGTGCAAAGCTGATCCCTTTTTCGAAACCACCTTCGGAAGCACCGAGATCGTACATGCGCATCAACAACTCGGTGTCTTCATCCGCCAGCGTGCCCCGGAAAGCCTCGTTGCCCAAAGTAGTGACGATCTGACGGGCGCAGCTGAGTTCTTCGGCATCCTGGTCGGGATGACAGGAAAAGATTTTCTCGCGGCTCGGGGTGGTGCTGAGACCAGTCGGCTCGACCGGACCGTAAATTTCAAAGGAACCGAGACGCACGATCGCATCCTGACCATGACGCGGTGTCATCTGTTGTAGCGGCGAGTCGGACTCGGCGAATGAACGATGCAAGAAGAACACGGCAACTTTGTGCGGACCCGCGGTGGTCGTGAACGGAATGTCACGCAGACGCGCGTTCAGCTCATCGATGGCAGGTGCGCGCAGGGTATCGAGACGGCCGGCTTCCTCGAGACCACCGATCGTGGTTTCGAAAAACTTCTTGCCGTCGATCGTGGCGATCAGCGTGTTCTCATGCTCCATACTGCCAACGGCAAGACCTGAGGCGATGTTGCCGATGTTGAGCAGATACTTGCCGTCGCTCGGGAAGTAATGCTCGACAACTGCTCCACCGCGCGTGCCGAGCGGCAGTCCGTCGACGTGGAACGACTGCCCCACGGGCGAGAATGTATAGGGCGTGCCGGAGGGACGCGCCGCCGGTGTGCCGATCGCCTGTTCACTCACGACTCGCGCCGCGCCGAGGTATTGGTCGATGAAAGAAGGAGTGACATGCAACGCACTGGCGATGTTGTCGAAGCCATCTTCCGCACCATCCACCGGCAGGAGCCCGGAAGGATCGATCTCCAGGTGGAGCAGATCGCGGATGGCGTTGGCGTATTCGGTGCGATTGAGGCGATGCAGAGGTTTATCTACGGGATGGCGAGCGATGTGGGGTTGGTCGAGATTGCCTTCGAGCCAAGCCACGAATTTATCCAGGGCTTCTGTATCCGGTCGCTCCTGGCCGGGGGGGGGCATCATCCTGCCACGCAGTTTGCGAACGACCTTTTCCCAGGTTTCCGCATCCTTCACGAGGTTGTCGTGACTCATGAGGTCGAAGGCAAGGCCGCCACTGAAATCGTCGACGTTATGGCAATCGACGCAAAACTCGTTCAGGAAAGCCCATTGCCGTTCTGCCTGTTGGTCCAGCTCGGACTGAGCCGGCACGACCGGCGCGCTGGACTGAATACGCAACGGAGCTGAGGGTTCACCGCAGCTCGCAAGCAACAGCGTACAGCCGAGCAGGCACCCTAGCTGAGTGCCGGCCAATGCTTTTCGTGCTGTGATGATGGAGCGTCGGATCATGGTCGAATTCGTCAGGGTATGTTCAGGAACCTATCGTTCTGTGGGTCGCGGATATGGCCTTGAATGCTGTGGAACGCCAACGTGAGAAACTGAGTAGGATCCCCCATCATGGCGTCGAATTCTGCCGTCGGCTTCGAGCGCAGCAGATCCTCGAGCGTGTCGCTCTTGATGAACGAAGCATGTATCCGGTCGAAAATCGTCAGGTACATCTGGTTCTGTGCCTTCAGTTCCTGCAAGGTCATCGGATCCCCATAGGCTGGGATGATCTTCGTGTTCTCATTCGGGACCGTCATGAGGGCAACCCAGCTGTCCATGAAGCCACCAATGAAGCCGCCCGTCCACCAATCAATTTCAGGCCAGCGCCCATTGGACACGAGCCCGCCGGTTACCAATACGTTCTCATCTTCGAAATAGACCCAGATATCCCCATCCGTATGACTATTCCGTAGATATCCATAATGCACCGTGCGGTCGCCGATCTGGAGCGAACCGTCTTCGAACACCGTGCGCTTGGGCAACGCCACATCCGGCAAGGGCTTGAAGGTCTGTCCGGACCACCGCTGCCAGATTTCCGTGCTCTCCCAGAGCATCGTATTTTCGTGAGCGATGATCTCGACACCCTGCTCTCCCAAAGGCAGGTTGGCGCCCGTTTGCTCAGGATGCCAGTGGGTGTTGAATAACGCTCGATAAGGACGGCCAGGGAAATTGTCTGAAACGGCAGTTTGGAGACTTCCGAACCAGTCAGCATGCCCGCCGTCGACGAGGATCAGGCCCTCACTGCTGTCAGTAACCAGTACATTGCTTTCGGGCCCCTTCACAAACAGCGTCTTGTCCCCTAACTTCGTCGCTGTTACTTCGCGGGCCTGAGCCCACGAGATTGGCGAAGTAGCAAACGGAAAGGCAAGAGCAGTCAGGACCGTCGATTTTTTTAGAAATCCCCTTCGGGCAAGAAAAACTGAGTCGCGATCCATACATTTTGCCCCCGGTTTCGCTTAATCTCGGCATCCTGGAATGGATGAACCAGATAAGTCATCAATTCTTTTTATTATCAATTTGGAGGGGAAGGTATGAAAAACACTACAAAAAGTAAACTACTAGTCGGAATCGCTTCACTTTCCGTTTCTGCACTGTTACTGAGCACTTCCGCCTCTGCCCATCACTCGCTTGCTGGCGAGTTCGACACCAGCGTCAACTTCGAGATACGCGGCGCCATCACCAAACTGGAGTGGACCAACCCGCATATCTGGATCTACCTCGACGTAACCAACGACAAGGGTGAAATCGAGAAGTGGGAATGCGAGATGGGCTCTCCCAACCAGCTCATTCGCCAGGGCTGGAAGAAAGATGACCTGCCGCTCGGCACCGTCATTCGTGCTTCGGCCAACCCTGCACGCGACGGAACCAACACCTGCAGCACGCGCCGGATCACTCTCGACGACGGAACGCCTGTATTCAGCCGCGCCGGTAATCAGTAAGTCATCCAGGAGAGTGCAATGAATTTCACCAGACAGCTCTTAGTGGCTTGCTCCGCTACGTTCCTCTTTGCCGGATTCGTCGGCGATGCGAGCGCACAAGACATCCCGCGCCTGCCCAGCGGAAAGCCCGATTTCAACGGTGTGTGGGAATTCCCCTACGTGCCGGACATGTCGGTCAAAGGCAATGGCCGCACCATGATCGGTCCGGGCGAACTGCCCTTCACTCCCGCCGGCAAACTGAATTTCGAACGCTACAACCCCTCCGAGGGCGACTATACGGGTGCTTGCCTGCCCTTCGGACACGTCCGTTCGATGAACTCGCCCAACCCGGTGCAGTTCTTCCAGACCGATACCGCTTTCGCCTATCTGTTCGAGGTGAACACCTGGCACCACGCCTTCCCGATCGGTGGCGAAGACATCACCATGGATCTGCCCGCCACTTGGTACGGCAACTCCCGTGGGGATTGGGACGGCGATACCTTCGTGGTCACTACCCGCAACTACAACGGCAAGACCAAGTTGGACACGGTCGGTCATCCACACAGCCACAAGCTCGTGGTCACCGAACGCTTCACGATGCGTGATGCCAACACCATCGACTACGAAATCATCATCGACGACCCGATCTACTACACCCAACCGTGGAACAACAAACGCGTGTTCACCCGCATGCAGGACGGCCTCGGCCTTCTGGAGTATTCGTGCGAAGAGAACAACCGCGGCATCTGGGAGGGCCGTTTGAAAGCGCCAGATTACGACAACTGGCACACCTACGAGATGGAAGAATAAGGTTCGCTCTCACAACGAAAGGCTCGGCTAAACCGGGCCTTTCTCATTTTTGTCCATACCATTCAAAACATATGTAAGGAGGTACGAAAACAAACAAGACGCGCAACACTTCTCTTTCTAAGAACAAAAGTAGAACAACTAGAAAAACCTCAGAGGGGAAAGAAGCATGAAGACGCGCTTGATCAGGCATTTCAGCAAAAAAAGTCTTACGGTATCCATCATCGCAGCCTGTGCTGCAACTGAACTATCAGCGCAACAGACCACCAATGTCGAAGAAGTGATGGTGACTGGTTCGCGTATTCGTCAAACCTCCGGCATGTTGACGCCGGTTCCGGTTACCGCCATCACCGTCGGCGAACTCCAAAACTACAAACCAGAAGCAACCATCTCCGAGCAGCTCGACCAACTGCCACAATTCTTCCAGACCCAAAGCGCTCAGCGCGGCGGCGTAATCACCGGCTCTTCGGGCGCCAGCTTCGTCAACATGCGAGGCATCGGTGGCAACCGCACTCTCATCCTGCTCAACGGCTCACGCGTGGTACCCAATGACCGCACAAGCCAGGTGAACGTCGACGTCTTCCCCACTGCTCTCATCTCGAACGTGGAAGTCGTGACGGGCGGTGCATCCGCCGCTTACGGCGCCGACGCTCTGGCGGGTGTAGTGAACTTCATCCTGGATAGGGAATTCGAAGGACTCAAGATCTCCACCTCGACCGGTATCACCGAAGAGGGCGATGGTGAGAACTGGAACGCCTCTATTGCTGGTGGCCGCAGTTTCGGTGATCGCCTGCATCTAATTGGTTCTCTCGAAGGTCGTCGTATTCATCAGATCGACCGTGACATGACCGCGACGTCGGGACAGTGGAAGAGCTTCAAACGCTGGGGGCATGTGACCAACCCCGCCTGGAAGCCCACCGATCCGCCCGGCACCAATCCTCAACGTCTCACCCTGCCCTATGTGCATTCGACGGCCCACACGCCGACTGGTCTTATCAACATGCCAGGCTCGCGCCTCGACCGTATGACCTTTCTCGAAGATGGTAGTGGAGTGCGTCCCTTCGTCCTTGGCGACGTGGCCAGCGTCAGTGGCCCAGGCAGTACCCAGTCGCAATCAGGTGGTCCCGAGGCTTATCTTGCCGACCTTTCCTTCAACGCCGGTCCCTTCGGCAATGAGGTACAACAGGAATCCTTGTTCACTGGCTTCAAGTTCGATGTGAGCGATCGCTTCAGCATCTACGGCGATCTGATTCTCTCGAACACCGAGTCCAACACTTACAACCAGCCCGGCATTCCACACCTGCAGACTCCCTGGCAGGCAACCATCTACATCGAGAACCCGTTCATCCCCGACAGTGTGCGTCGCATCATGGAGGAAGAAGGGCTTACTTCGCTTCGTATCGAGAAGCTCGGCCAACCGATAGGCATCACCGATTTCGACAGTAACGAATCGCAGCACAACCGTTTCGAAATGTGGACAGCCAGCGCCGGCTTCGAATTCGACATCGACGGCAACTGGAAGCTCACCGGTCGTTATCAGAGTGGTGAGACCGATCGCACGACGATCATCTACAACGAAGTACGTGTGGATCGGCTGTTCATGGCGATCGATGCGGTACGCGACGACAAGGGCGGCATCATCTGTAATGTGCAACGCTACAACCCCACTCCAGAGCAATTGGCGGCCGCAGTTGCCGGCCAGACGTTTGCGGGACAGCAGAAAGAGCCCATAACGCGCATCTCTCCCGTCGGTATCGACAACTCGATTCGAGACTGCAAACCGATCAACATCTTCGGGGTTGGCAACAACTCGCAGGCGGCGATCGACTATGTAGCCGACGACCGTATCGGCCTCACCAATGTGCAGCAGGATTTCGCTGAGTTGGTGATCGACGGTGAATTGTTCGAAGGTTTTGGTGCTGGCCCGATCTCGCTCGCTGCCGGTTTCACCTGGCGTGAAAACTCCTTCTGGCAGCGTTTCGAAACCAACGGTCCCGACCCGCTCGACGGCCCGCCGTTGAATGCACCCCATCTGGGTATTCGCGGCATTCCCGCCGGTTACTCGGCTCAGAGCACGAACATGTACATGTTCGGTGGTGTACCGGTGATCGATGGTGAGTTCGATGTGTGGGAAGCATTCGCCGAGTTGAACGTCCCCATTTTCGAAAATGCCAATGGTCAGCGACTGGAATTCAACATGGCCGGTCGTTCCTCCGATTACTCGCGCAGCGGCGAGATCGTCAGTTGGAAAACCGGCCTGAGCTTCCAGGTGATGGAGGGTCTGCGCTTGCGCGGAACGGTTTCGCGGGACGTGCGCGAGCCTAGTTTCTCCGAGCTGTTCGATCAGCAGGGTACGGCTGGTCAGATCAACGACCCAGCGCTCAACGGCACGACTTACCAGATCACGTTGGTGAACGGCGGCAACCCCGATCTTGAGCCCGAAGAAGCCGACACCTATACCGTGGGCGTCGTATTCCAACCTTCCTTCAACAATTGGTTGGACGGATTACAGTTGTCTCTCGACTGGTACTCGATCAACGTGGATGGCCTGGTGGGCTCGCTGGGACAACAGCGCATCGTGGATGAATGCTTCAACGGCAACACCAACCAGTGCCCCTACATCGAGCGCGATCCTGTCTCCGGCATGGTCAACAGGGTGCGCAACGTCTTCCAGAACATCAACGCGGCCAAGGTGAGCGGTGTGGATGCGGAGATTGCGTACACCATGGATCCGGACTTCTTCGCGAATGAGACGGAGACCTTCAGCATTCGCGCGCTGGCCGGTTACTTGCGCGAGAACTCGCAGACCAACCTTGGTGGTACGAAGCTGGAACAGGCGGGTGGCCCGGGACGTCCCGAATGGACTACCACCATAACGGGTACTTACAACGTGGGTCCCTGGAGCTTCATGCTGCGTGGCCGCTACTACGATTCCGTGCTCCTCAACAACCTATGGGTCGAAGGCGTGGATGTGGATGACAACACCACGGCGTCCAACACCGTCTGGAACGCGAGCATAGGCTACGGTGGAGAGCTGCAATCGGGTGCTGCTTGGCGCGCGAGCCTCAACATCACCAATCTCTTCGATCGTGAACCTCCAATCATCCCGAGCTTCAACTCTCGCTTCGGTACTCAGACGGTCAGCAACGACTACGACGTATTCGGTCGTCGCTATCAGCTGACACTGAACCTGACCTTCTGATGAGGCACCAGGGGCAAGGTATGCAGTCCTTGCCCCACTCATCTCCGATCAACGCCGACACATTCCACCGGTTGTTGCGTCTACTTGTTCCGCTATACTGCGCGGATGCAAGTAACTCTGTTTCCAAATCCACGCCGTCCCGGCATCGGCCTGCGTCCCAAGAAAGAAGCTCAACGTCCTTCGTTGCCTCAGCATGCCAGGCTTTGTCCTGTGCTCGAGGCGGGAAGCTCTTTGGGTTTTCTGGTCTATCCCTCTCTCGCCGAAAACGAACAGTTCCACATCGGTTACGAAGGCGAAGGCCTCTATCAATTCGGTTACGCCGTAAATCCCACCGGACGGAAGTGGGAGCAGGTGTTCTTCGTGACCTACCAGTTGTCGATGGGCGGCATCGGCTTGCGCAAGGAAGAAGTGAAACTGATGGTGCCTGAAACGCCGGGCTTTCGTCAGACTGCGCTGTCCATCGCCCGCATGTTCATCGAACCCGACGACATCGGCACTCCCGAAGGTGGAGTGACGCTACGTGGCGCCTATAACTTCCAAACGCCACCAGGTTGGGACACGGTTTATACGGGAGTCATCAACAACCCGACGCGCCCAGTAGCACCGGTGCTGGTGACACGCGTAGAAACGGATTGGTACGTTCACGACTCCGAGTTCCGTTACATCCTGTCGCCAGGTGACATCATCACGGTGTCGCACAACCTACCCATCGGCCAAGTATTCTTCGTGCCTCGTGAAGAGGTGACCTTGCGTGATGGCTCTGCGGAAGAAATCGAGGAGCGCAAGAAAGCAAGTGCAGCCTTCTTCGAAGAAAAGGCTGCCACCAAGGCGAAGACACCGTACGGCATGGAGTACAGCCCGGTGTATCAACGGAAGAGCCGAGAAAACCGCAAGAATCAGAAGGGCGGCGGAGAAGGATCCGACGATCAAGGTTCGAATTGATCACTACGTAAAAAGCCCGGCCTTGGCCGGGCTTTTTCGTTGAGCCTCAGACTCAGTTCAAGTCGATCGGGTTGTAATCCACGGAACACACTTCCACGATGCAGATCGATTCGAGCGTGCGACCTTCGGGCGGCGGCTCGAGCCCCTGCTCGATCATCAGCTGCCTGATCACTGCTGCAGTCTCCGGATGCGGAATGGCGGATTGCACCCCGACACGCACCAGGCCATCGGCATAGTCGATGGGCTGCCAAGTATGCGCTGCCAATTCCGGACTGCCACGGTTGTCGGTGTTGCCGAAGTCGCGCACATCGAGGCGAGCACCGGCCGCAACCAACACTTTCACGACTTCAGTAGCGCCTTTGTGTGCAGCCCCATGCAAGGCTACCCGGCCGGTATCCGCCTGATAGTTGGGATCGATGCCGAGTTCCAACAGGAGCTTCACTGCTTCGACCGTCTGTTCCGGTGACCACTCGAAGGTGATGCCTTCCACCCAGCCAATGCCCGCGGCAACGGCCAACGGAGTTACACCCAGTTTGGTGTAGATATGAGGGTCAGCACCGTATTCGAGCAGAAGCCGCATGAGCTCTATGTCGCCCGACTGCGATGCGCGCAAGAAAGCAGTGGCGCCCTCTTCGTCCAACCACTGATTGGTGAATACCGTGCGGGTCTCGGAGCTCTCGATCATCTGCGCATTGGGATCTGCGCCTTTGTCGAGCAACAGCTTGATGAACTCGAGATCATCCATGTCCGGGACGCGTGTGGGGTAGTCACCCCCTTCGATGTTGCGGTTATCCGTGGCGAGATAGAGCGGGGTCCAACCACCTTTGTTGGCAAGGTTCACATCCGCCCCGTTGTCGATGAGGAAACTCGCCATACGGTAGTTGCGGTTCTGTACCGCGGCGAGCAATGGGCTCCAGCCATAACGGCTGACCTGATTCACATCAGCGCCTGCATCGAGCAGCACCTTGGCCACTTCGATCGAGCCAGTGCGCGCAGCATAGATGAGCGGCGTGAGCTCACCACCATCGGGCTCGGTGGGACGTGCGTTGCCGCTGTCGTCCCGGAAGAAACCACCTCCACCGAGACGTTGGCAGATGATTTCGATCGTGAGCTGGTCTGCCGTGAGGTCATTGATCAGAGGATTCGTGCCCGACAAGGCGAGCTCTTTCAGTGTGTCGAGATCATCCGTGTCCTGTTCGCACATGACGGAGATCACCTGACGGCGCACTGCCCTGCGAGGATCCGACGACTGCCCCAATGCTGCCGTGCGCCCATCGCGCATCACAGGAGCGGACACAGCAGCCACATCGGCACCATTGGCTATGAGTAAGGTTGCAACCTCGGCATGACCTTGATCTGCCGCCTGCATCAGCGCAGTGGTGCCGCGCTGCGCTTCACGCGCATTGGGATCGGCGCCGTGCTGCAGAAGTACACGTACTGCTTCAGCCACACCGGAGCGAGCCGCCAACATGAGCGGCCTGCGTCCGAGCGGTAGAGATTCATTGGCATCGGCACCGGCTGCCAACAAGACTTCGATCACTGCGGCTTCACCGCGCTCGGCCGCAAGCCACAGTGGTGTGGAGCCATTGCGATTCGCAGCGGAAGGATCGGCCCCTGCATCGAGCAGCATCTTCGCCAGCTCGGCATCACCGTGGTAGGCAGCCCAATGCAAAGCCGTGGCACCGTCCCCCTGAGGAAAATTCACATCGACACCAGCAGCCAACAACTGCTGCACGGCATCCGTGTCGTGACGCATCGCCGCGTCGACCACCAACTCGGATTGAGAAAGCGCAAAGGAAGAGAAGGAAAGGAAAAAGGCGATGACAGCCGTTCTTCCGAGCGTACGCATAGGTCAGTCCTCCGAGCCAAGTCATTTGGCGCGGATTGCTGTGGAGTACGCTAGGTCGTACCGTCCTTCAGCTCGCCCCTATTCCCAGGGATGGGATGAGTCGTAATGCAGGTGCTGGTTCGGGATCCCCTCGCGCTGCTAGTCGCAGCAAACCGTCGCCATCACTTCTCAAAGAAGGCGCAGAAACGCAGCCTTCTGAAAACCTTAGCCCGGCATATGCCGGGCTAAGGTGGTACATCTAATTATCGTTATCAGTTCGGATCGTAGTGCACCGAGCAGACTTCCACGATGCAGATCGATTCCAACGTGCGACCTTCCGGCGGAACCGGCAGACCAGCCTCCAGCATCAGCTCGCGCAATACAGCGGCAGTCTCCGGATGAGGGATTGCAGACTGCACACCCACACGCACCAGACCGTCGGCATAGTCGATGGCCTGCCACGTATGCGCCGCCAACTCGGGGCTACCACGGTTGTCGGTGTTGCCGTAGTCACGCGTATCCAACTTCGCTCCCGCAGCAGCCAGGATCTTCACTACTTCGGTGGCGCCCTTGTGAGCAGCACCGTGCAGTGCAGTACGTCCCGTGGCTGCCTGGACGTTGGGATCGATACCGAGCTCAAGCAGATATTTCACTGCTTCGATGGTTTGCTCAGTCGACCATTCGAAAGTAACACCCTCAACCCAGCCGATACCCGCAGCCACTGCGAGCGGCGTGATATTCAGTGCCGTGTTGATGTGCGGATCCGCGCCGTACTCGATCAGCATCTTCATCAGCGGCAAATCACCGGACTGCGAAGCGCGCAGGAATGCTGTGGCGCCTTCTTCATCCAACCACTGGTTGGTGAACACCGTGCGAGTTTCCGTGCTCTCGATGATGCGAGCATTGGGATCGGCACCGCTATCGAGCAGGAACTTGATGAACTCCAGCGTATCCATGTCGGGAGTACGCGTCGGATAGTCACCGCCTTCGATGTTGCGGTTGTCCGTGGCCAGATAGAGCGGAGTCCAGCCACCCTTGTTGGCAAGGTTCACATCCGCGCCGTTCTCGATCAGGAACTTCGCCATCTGGTAGTTCTGGTTGTGAGTGGCTGCCAACAACGGGCTCCAACCGTAACGAGTCGTCTGGTTGACGTCGGCACCAGCTTCGAGCAGCACCTTGGCAACTTCGATGGAACCGGTACGCGCGGCGTAAACCAGCGCGGTCAATTCCCCACCATCGGGCTCACGCTGACCGGGAGGCCCATTGGCGAAGCGGCGGTCAGAAACGCCAGCCACGACGGCAAAGCCCAGGTTGCCACGCTCGAATTTGCTACAGATGTTCTCGCGGTTCTGCTCAGCACCGGAGTTGACGAACTCCTCCAGTACGGAGTCCTTGCTCATCTCATCCGTGGCACCGTCTTGTACCAGCGCCTTCAGAACGTCGAGATCGGGATTATCCTGCTCGCAGATGGAAACGATGGTCTGGCGACGAACCTCGATCCTGGGATCGCCTGCCTGTCCCAGCGCGGCAGTACGGCCGTCTCGCATTACGGGAGCGGAAACAGCAGCGAAATCGGCACCGTGCTCGATGAGATATTTGGCGACCTCGGCATGACCTTGGTCCGCAGCCTGCATCAGAGCCGTGGTGCCACGCTGCGATTCCTTGGCGTTGGGATCAGCCCCACGCTCGATCAGCACACGTACGGCATCGACCACACCAGAACGAGCTGCCAACATCAGAGGACGACGCCCCAACGGCAGCTCTTCGTTCGGATCAGCACCAGCATCGAGCAGCGTCGCGATCATCGCCGCGTCGCCGCGGATCGAAGCCAGCCACAGCGGCGTGGAGCCATTGCGGTTCGCTACGCTGGGATCGGCGCCAGCCTGCAGCAGAGCCTCGGCCAGCTTCACATCGCCGTGGTAGGCAGCCCAATGCAACGCGGTAGCACCGTCCGGCTGTTTACCGTTTACGTCGGCGCCATTCTGCAGCACGCGCAGCACTGCTTCGGCGTCACGCTGCATCGCCAAGTCCGCTACGTCAGACTGTGCTAACGCAAAGTTTGAAGACGCCAACATCAGGGCCAGCGCAAGCGCCTTCATTCCAACCTTTTGCATACTTCGTCGACCTATTCCGATCAAACCAATTTGTCCAAACGTCCGGTACTGTCACCGAAGCTATCCCGATGGATGTCGAACTGATCCAGGATGCTCAACAACAGGTTACCGGTCGGCACTGTCTTGGTGGGATACGCCAGGTGACGTCCACCTTTCAGCTTGCCGTGGTTACCACCGATCAGAATGTGCGGAACGTCGTAGTGCAGATGCTGGTTCGGGTTGCCCATGTTGCTGCCGTAGAGGAGCAACGAGTGGTCGAGCAGCGAGCCATCGCCGTCTTCGGTTTTGGCCAGCTTGTCGACGAAGTAGGCAAGCATCTTGACGTGGTACTGGTTGATCTTCGAGAACTCGTCGATTCGAGCCGGGTCCTCACCGTGGTGCGAACCACTGTGGAAGCCCAGGGTCGGCGCTTCACTTTCAGGGTATACGCGGCCGGTGAGGTCGCGTGCGAACAGCATGGTGCCGACGCGCGAGATATCTGCCTGCCAGGCCAGAGCCAACAGATCGAACATCAGTTTGATGTGCTGATCGAAGGACTGCGGAATGCCCGGCGGAACAGCGAAATCTTCCGGTGCGGAAGTCGTGGCGTTCGCTGCGATCTGCAGACGACGCTCGATCTCGCGCACGTTCTCAGTGAAGCTGTCGAGGCGCATGCGGTCCGGTGCGCTGATTTCTTTGCGCAAAGAACCGATCTTGTCCGTGATGGAGTCCAGGATGCTCTGGTTGCGCATACGGCGAGCCGCACGCTGTTCAGGCGAACTACCGCTACCGAACATACGCTCGAACACCACCTGCGGGTTCAATTCCATCGGCAGCGGCGTGGTCGGCGATGCCCAGGAAATGGTGTTGGTATATACGCAGCTGTAGCCTTCACCACAGTTACTTGCACCTGAACCCGGATCCTCTACGGAGATTTCCATCGACGGCAGCAGGGTTTCGCGGCCAATGTGCGATGCGATGATCTGGTCGATGGTGTGGCCTGCGCGAACGTCGGCACCTGCAGTTTTCTTGGGTTTCTCGGCACACAGGAATGCGGCGGCTACCCAGTGGTCGGCACCGGTTTCGCCCGGAGGCGGTTCAGAGGAACGCGAGTGCAGACCCGACAATACCACCAGCTGATCGCGGAAAGGCTCCAGCGGTTTCCAGATGAAGGGCAGCTCGGCCGGCAGGGCACCTTCTTTCTCAGGCACCCAGTAATGACCCGGCGCTGCGCCGTGAGGAACGAAGCCACCGAAGAAACGAGAAGGCGTTTTGGCGGCCGTTTTCTCCTGCGCGGTCGCTGCGGGAATCATCGCATCCAGCAGAGGGAGTCCAAGCGAGACGCCTGCCCCACGAAGCAGTGCACGTCGAGATATGTGCTTTTTGGTAATAATCATGTGGATTACTCCTCTCTCATGGCCAGTTCGGACTGGGCCTTCTGGTTCATCGTAAAGGCCGGACTTTGGATGACACCCATCAGTACTGCAGAGAATCGGTAGTCTTCCTTGGCAGCCTCACGCGTGATCGCACGAAGCATCGGCATGTCTTCATATTCGAGACCACGGCCGATGGCGTAGGTCAGCAATTTCTCAACCATGCCCTGAACGAACAGGTGGCTGCGGCGCAGAGTGAGCTGACGCAGGCTTTCCAGGCCGTCCAGATAGGTGCCATCGGTGATGTAACCCGTTGGGTCGACCGGCAGGCCGGAATCCTGCTCGCGCCACTGACCTACTGCGTCGAAGTTCTCCATGGCGAAGCCCATGGGTTCGAACATCTTGTGGCAGGTAGCGCAGCTCGGGTTCGTACGGTGCTGCTCCAAACGGGCACGCAGCGTCTTCGGACCTTCACCTGGTTTCGGAGTCAGGTCGGTCTCAACACCGGGCGGCGGATCAGGCGGGCTCATGTTCAGGAAGGTTTCGAGGAACCACTTGCCGCGCTTGATCGGCGAAGTACGGGACGCCTCGGAGGTAACCGTCAGGAGAGCACCCTTACCGAGCAGACCACGACGCACTTCCAAATCTCCGGTCAGCTCCACGCGACGGAACTGTTCACCGTAGACGTTCGGAATGCCGTAGTGCTTGGCAAGACGCTCGTTCACGAAGGTGTAATCGGCGGTCAGCATGTCCAGAACACTGCGATCTTCCTGGATGATGCTGGTGAAGAAGAGCTCGATCTCTTCGCGGAAGGCATCACGCAGCGTGCTGTCGAAATCGGGGAAGAGCTCCACGATCGGCTCACTGGCAGCCATACCACGAACGTTCAGCCACTGACCGGTGAAGTTCTCGATGAAGGACTCAGCGCGCGGGTCGTTCAGCATGCGCTTGACTTGTTTCTCGAGCACTTCGGGATCATGCAGTTTTTCTGCAGTGGCGAGCTGAATCAGTTCTGCATCCGGAATGCTGCTCCAGAGGAAGAACGACAGACGCGAGGCAAGCTCGAGATCGCTGATGCGGTACGGCTCGCCTTCGGCAACCTGCTGCGATTCGATCTCAGAACGATAGATGAACTCGGGATCTACCAGGATGCGCTGAATGATGGCCTCGACACCGTAGTCGAAGCTGCCACCCTCTTCGCGGCCAGCACGGAAGAACTCCATCATCACGTCGATGTCGGAATCCACTGCCGGGCGACGGAAGGCCTGACTGACGAGAGTCGTAGCGATCTGACGTGCGCAGTTGAGCTCGTCGTTAACGCTCTGCGGATAGCATTCGAAGATCTTGTCACGGCTCTGTTTGGCAGTGGCCGGAGCACCGTTGTACGGACCTTCGATGAATACCTGACCTACGTGCGGATAGAAGGTGTAACCCGAAATCGCACCCGGCGAGTTCATGGTACGCACGAAGGACTTGTTCAGACCGGTGTCGGGCAAGTCGCTGGTTGCGAGGAAGGTGACACCAATGCGATGGAAGCCAGCTTTGATCGGAATCGCAGGCGTACGGCCACCGTCACTCTGCTTGTTACCGATTTCGCTGTCCCAGTCGTACAGGTAGACACGCTCACCGTCGACGGTGACTTCGAGTTTCTCACCGCGAACGTTACCGAGTACGGCGGTGAAGTAACCGGTCATACCTTTGACGGTGAAGATGTACTCACCATCGGCCGGGAATTCGTGTTCGATCAACATGCCGCCGCGAGTACCGAAGGGCAGACCCGGGATATGGCCGTTCTGCGAGGTATCGACCGGAACGTCGAATACGGCCAGCGTGGGAGCGGTTTCGGTACCTACTGCGAGGCGAGCAATGTTACCGGCGGCGGAAAGATAGGCTTCCATCAGTGCCGGAGAAGTGGTCAGGGTGCCAGCCATGTTGTCGAAGCCATAGCTGGAGTCATCCGGCGGGAGGAACTTGGTGGCATCGATGTTCAATGCCAAGAGGTCGCGCACGGCGTTGGTGTATTCGGCACGGTTCAGACGATGCAAACCGGGTGCTGGGAGATGAAGACCTTTTTCAGCGGCGCGGGTGTCGATGGCGTTTTCCAGGCTTGCAGCCATTTTGTCCAACACTGCGGGTTCCGGACGAGGCTCACCTTCAGGTGGCATCATGCCGGCGCGCAGACGTTTGATCACCTTCTCACCGATCTCGGCCATGTCGGCAATGTTGTGGGGGCCCACCCCTTCGAGATCGATACCGCCAGCGTAGTCGTCGAAATTGTGACACTTGGTGCAGTACTCAGTGAGCAACGCTCCAGTGTCCACCTCTGCATTCTGGGCAAAGGCAAACGGAGTACAGATGGCCATGCCTCCTAAGATAGCGAAGGCACGCGGTAGTGCTTTGAGTGCGGTTGATCGGCCCATAATGTTCCTGCCTAGTGATAGCTTGTCAGCATCAGGATTTTATAAGCGGGCGGGAACGGCCGACGAACGCACGATTCGGCACTATCCCCTTTTGAAATCCCCTTTCCCCTCTATCAAGGGTCGACAGAGCATAGACCGATCGACAATGCGGGTCCAGCCGGGTCCAGCTCTGGACAAACTATTCCATCGTTTTTACTAATTTGGTGCAAAGCCCTCTCCGAATGTGGCCGTTTTTCAAGAATCCACGTCGAAAAATCAAGCGCCACAGCACTAAACGACCGATAAATTTTCCTTTCATTTCAAAACCTTGCTTGGCAATATCCGCCCGCCCGTTCCAATCTGCCCTATACGCGCGCACTGCCGTCAAAAAAGTGGCCGTTTCCATATATAAAAAGTGGGTGGAACAACTGGTGAAGCATCCCCTCACGAGAGCAAAGCCCCTTGACAGCCCGAGATGGGATGTTCAACCCGGAACGGTCACATCGGGGCCCAAAGTGCACTCAGCCCCACCCCCTGGCGCGAATGGACCGCAGTTTGGGGAGGAACCGACCCCATACGACACGAGCGCAGCGCAGGACTCGCGCCGCTCGGGCCGCAATCAGGCGAGATTCATTTCTACCGATGAGGCACAGCAGTTATTGAACATAGAATCCAATACTGCGACGACCGCCCCACACCGCGTAATGTTCTCGTAAATTCCAGAGATCAACTCTGCGTACACACGCGATGCACATCAGTAATTTCCGGCGCAGATCCCTCTGGAAACTGCGGGCGATCCGCCGTAAGTATGGAGCACGCCAGCGACCCGATGGATCGCTGGCAGCAAGAAGATAGGGACTACAAAACAGTTTCAGCGCCGGCTTACACCAGGGTGTAACCGAGTTCGGACAGCGGCAGCTTTCTGATGCGCTCACCGGTGGCAGCGAAGATGGCATTGGTTATGGCCGGGACGATCGGCGGCATGCCGGGCTCGCCCGCGCCAGTCGGTGGAGTGTTCGGATCTTCCAGGAACACCACCTCTAATTCCGGCGTCTGGGGCATGCGCAGAAGCGGATATTGGTGGAAATTGCGCTGCTGAATAACGCCATTCTCGAAGGTGATCTTGGCGTTGAAGACCTGACTCAAGCCATCGAGCACACTGCCTTCCATCTGGCTCTCGGCGGAGCTGCGGTTGTGGATGAAGCCGATGTCGACCGCCACCCACACCTTGTGCACCTTCACCTGCTTGTTGGCATTGACGCTGACCTCGGCCACCTGAGCCACATAGCCGGCATGGCAGAAGTAGAAGGCCAGGCCGAGTGCATGCTCCGGCGGCAAGGTGCGACTACCCCAGCCCGCCTGTTCGGTCACAGCGCGAATCACACCAGCGGCGCGTCCCGTATGCAGCGACTGTGGCGACTCCGGATTCGTGAAACGTGGCTCACCCAGGGTCTCGAGCAGAAAATCGCGATGATCCTTGCCCGCCGCGACGGCCAGCTCATGCAGGAAGCTTTGGTAGACATAAGCCAAGGCATTCGAACCTGGTGCACGCATCGGGCCCGTGGGAATCGCCACGTTGAACATGGTCTGCGAAATCTTCACGTTCGGCACGACGTCGCCGGGGAAGGTCTCTGGATCGAGGTTGGCGAAGGAAATCGGCTGCTCCCCATCGGCGGTGAAGGTGATGAAGTGATCCTGCCAGGCAGTGAGGCGCCCATTGGCATCGAGCGCCCCCTTGTAGGAGTGGAAACCACCGGCTCGGAAATAATCGAAGCTCATATCGTCTTCGCGCGTCCAAGTGAGCTGCACCGGCACGCCGGGAATGCGACTCGCGATCATCGCGGCCTCGTAGACGAAGTCGTTGGCCAATTTGCGACCGAAGCCGCCACCGATACGCGTCTGATGCACGACGGCCTTCTCTGCCGGCAAACCCAGACGCGCGGCGAGACCGGATTCGGCCCCCTGCGGTGCCTGACTCGGCGCCCACACTTCGATGCTGTCGCCGTGAAAAAGTGCCGTGCAGTTCTCCGGCTCGAGCGGCGAATGCGAGACATAGGGATATTCGTAGAAGGCTTCCACCACCTTCGCAGCATCACGGAAGGCAGCGGCAACATCACCGGTGCTCTTGAGTTCCATCGGCCCATCCTGCTGCGCGATGGCCTTGGCCTGCTCGACCCACTCCGACCACGAGGAGCTTTCGGCGTTGGTGTAATCCCACTCCACTTCCAGTTCGCGCTTGGCCTTGATCGCTGCCCACGTATTGCGTGCCACGATCGCCACTCCGCCGAAATGCGCACCGCTGCCGAGATCGAAAAGCTTGGCATCGCCATAGGGTTCGACGATGAAGGCTGCGAGCACTCCCGGCATGCGCGTGATGTGTTCTTCATTGAACGATACCGGCACACCGCCGATGCGCGGACAACGCGTAAAGGTGGCGAACACCATGCCCGGCATGCGCGTGTCCATGCCGAACAGCGGGCGACCACGCACGATATCCGGGTTGTCGACACCACTGATGCGTTTGCCCATCAGCGTGAATTCACCTTGCTGCTTGAGCGTGAGCGAATCCGGATCGGGAACCGGCAAGGTCGCAGCCAGCGCCGCGAATTCTCCATAGGACCATTCGCGACCGGTCGCAGCATGACGCACCTTGGTATTGCCGGTGCTCAGTTCTTCGCGCGGAATGTTGAGCTGCTGAGCAGCCGCGTCGAGGATCATGGCACGCGCGGTGGCGCCGGCCTGACGCATCGCCATCCAGTTCATCGGCGTGGAGAAGGAGCCACCGGCAAACTGCGTGCCGTAACGCTCGATGTCGATGTCGGCCTGCAGCACGTCGACGTCTTCCCACGCGCAGTCCAACTCATCGGCAATGATCAATGGCAGACCAGTCTTGATGCCCTGCCCGCATTCGGGGTTCTTCGAAAAGATGTTGACGCGCCCATCGGGGCGAATCTGCACGTAGGGACTGAATTCTATGGCTTCGCTCGCCTGTGCTTGAGCGTCCTGCGCGACGGCCTTGCGACTACCGCCCACGGCAAGACCGAGCACCAGACCACCGCCGGCGAAACCGGAAAGACGGAAGAACTGGCGTCGACTGAGCGGAGGCAAACTGGGTGGAGCTTCAACCGTGCCCAATCTGACCAGCTCTTTGCTGAGCTGAGTGAAATCCTGGATCCGACCGGTGCTGTTTCGTGTGGTCATGGCTTTCTCCTGCGCGTCGCGCCGCAAAGAAGGGCATTCTCTGCCTAGATGGCCTTGCAAACAATCCCATTGGCCGTGGCAGTGCCCTTGCAAGCTTCCCCTTAATTCATTACGGTTGCCGAACTTCTTGTCGGGGTGCCTTCTAGCAAGGCTGAGAGATCACCCGTGGAACCTGTTGGGGTAATACCTGCGTAGGGAACAAGAACGGCGTTCCGCCGCTTTCGTCACTGCTCATCTCGCAATCACGACGTTCCGCCACTTCGCTGGCGCGTGATTCGACCCTTCAGCCTCCACAGCTCGATGCGCTAGCGGCATCCGGCAGCAACTGCCTAGGAGGCCCAAGTCATGCCGCACCAGCCAGCTCTGAAAGTTCTCAGCCACGCAGCCCGAACCGATGAGGATGTGCTTCAGCCCTTCCCCGCTTCGCGCAAGATCTATGTCACGGGCTCGCGGCCCGATCTGCGTGTGGCCATGCGCGAGATCAGCCAAAGCCCCACCCGCGTAGCCCTGCGCGATGGCTCCGTGCGAGAGGAGGCCAATCCACCCATTCGTGTCTACGACACCTCGGGGCCCTATTCCGATCCATCGTTGCGCGTCGACATCCGGCGCGGTCTGCCCGCACTGCGCGAAGCCTGGATAGCAGAACGGGGTGACACCGAGCTCCTGCCGCAGGAAAGTTCGACCTACGCCCGCGCCCGCCTCAACGATCCCGAACTCGCCGCACTGCGTTTCGAACTGACACGTCCTCCACGACGAGCTCGCGCCGGCTGCAACGTCACACAGCTGCATTACGCCCGCCGCGGCATCATCACGCCGGAGATGGAATACATCGCCATCCGCGAGAACATGGGACTGCAGCAGGCACGTGAACTCGGCACGCTGGGGGTGCAACATCCGGGACAATCCTTCGATGCCAACATCCCCAACGAAATCACGCCCGAATTCGTGCGCAGTGAAGTCGCCGCCGGCCGCGCCATCATTCCAGCCAACATCAACCATCCCGAAATCGAGCCGATGATCATCGGCCGCAATTTCCTGGTGAAGGTGAACGCCAACATCGGCAATTCCGCGCTCGGCTCATCGATCGAAGAAGAAGTGGCCAAGCTCACCTGGGGCATTCGCTGGGGTGCTGACACCGTAATGGATCTCTCCACCGGCAAGCACATCCACGAAACGCGGGAGTGGATCATTCGCAACTCACCGGTACCGATCGGCACCGTGCCCATCTACCAGGCCTTGGAGAAAGTCGGTGGCGTTGCCGAAGACCTCACCTGGGAAATCTTCCGCGACACCTTGATCGAACAAGCGGAGCAAGGCGTCGACTACTTCACCATCCATGCCGGCGTACTGCTGCGCTACGTCCCGCTCACCGCGAAGCGTGTGACGGGCATCGTCTCTCGCGGCGGCTCGATCATGGCCAAGTGGTGTCTCGCCCATCATCAGGAGAATTTCCTCTACACGCACTTCGAGGAAATCTGCGAAATCATGAAGGCCTACGATGTGTCCTTCTCGCTCGGAGATGGACTGCGCCCAGGTTCGATTGCCGACGCCAACGACGAAGCGCAGTACGGTGAACTCCAAACCCTCGGTGAACTCACCCAGATCGCCTGGCGTCACGATGTGCAGGTGATGATCGAAGGTCCAGGTCACGTGCCGATGCACATGATCAAGGACAACATGGACAAGCAGTTGCAGTACTGCCACGAAGCGCCTTTCTACACCCTAGGCCCGCTCACCACCGACATCGCACCGGGCTATGACCACATCACTTCCGGCATCGGCGCCGCAATGATCGGTTGGTTCGGCACGGCGATGCTCTGTTACGTCACGCCCAAGGAACATCTCGGCCTGCCGGACAAACATGACGTGAAGACCGGCATCATCACCTACAAGCTCGCCGCCCATGCCGCCGATCTCGCGAAGGGCCACCCGGGTGCACAGTTGCGCGACAACGCGCTGAGCAAGGCGCGTTTCGAATTCCGCTGGGAAGATCAGTTCAATCTCGGTCTCGATCCCGACACGGCACGTGCCTATCACGACGCAACCCTGCCCAAGGAATCCGCCAAGGTCGCGCACTTCTGTTCGATGTGTGGTCCGAAATTCTGCTCGATGAAGATCACGCAGGACGTGCGCGACTTCGCTGCCAGTCAGGACAGCGCTCGCATCGGCGTCGTCGACCTCGACGATGCGATGGCGCAGAAGGCAAACGAGTTTCGCGCACGCGGCAGCCAGCTCTATGGCGAGAGTGAATGAATGAACATCGGGATCGTCGGCGCAGGTTTGGTTGGACGCTTGCTCGCCTGGCGCCTCCTGCGCGCAGGCCACGGCGTGAGCCTGTTCGACCAGGATGATGGCTCCGGCCAACAAGCGGCGGGCTTCATCGCCGCGGCCATGCTGGCGCCTTATAGCGAGACGGTGGGCACTGGCCATGACCTGCTCGCACCGGGTTTGCAGAGCATTGCACTGTGGCAGGAGTGGCTGAACGAGTTACACGAAGAAGTTGGTGAGCGCGTTTTCCTGCAACAACGCGGCAGTCTCGTCGTGGCGCATCCGCTCGACCGCAAAGAATTGCAGTGGTTCCAACAAAAACTACGGGCACTTGCGAGTGGAGAAATCCAGGACTTTCCCTTGCTCGACCGCCCGACGCTGCGGTCACTCGAACCTGCACTCACTGCCTTCGACGAAGGACTCTATCTGCCGCAGGAAGCCTGCCTCGACAACCGCGCGCTCTTCCATGCCCTGACACAGGCCATCACTTGCCATGGGGGTCTTTGGTACCGCGACTGCAAGGTGCATTCCCTGAGCAATCACTGCATAGAAGCCGAACAGGGAAGCCACCGCTTTGATCTGGTGTGTGACTGTCGCGGCTTCGGCGCGAAGGAACAGTTGCAAGGCCTGCGTGGCGTACGTGGCGAGCTCTTGTGGGTGCACACGCCGGAAGTTCATCTCAGTCGCCCTATACGCCTGATGCATCCGCGCTATCAACTCTATATCGCGCCGCGTCCCGATCAGATCTATGTGATCGGCGCCACGGAACTCGAAAGCGAATCGATGACACCTGTCACGGTGCGTTCGGAACTCGAATTACTATCGGCGCTCTACAGCGTCCATGAAGGTTTCAGCGAAGCTAGCATTTTGGAAGCACGTAGCCACTGTCGCCCTGCCTTTCCCAACAACTTGCCGCGGCTCATTGCGGAATCCGGCTTACTTCGCCTCAACGGGCTCTATCGCCACGGCTATCTTCTTGGGCCATTGCTGGTCGAAAGCGCGTTGAATCTCTTGCGCGACGAACTGCCGCGACCTCCGATCGAAGTCGTCGGCGATCTCCATGACGCACACAAGGAACCCTCCTATGCATGACACCTGGCAAGCCTATGGCGTCACGCTGCAAAGCCGATTGCTACTCGGCACCGCGCTCTATCCATCCCCGGAGACGATGCGTGCCGCCGTCATGGCCAGCGGTGCCGAAGTGCTGACGGTATCGCTGCGCCGTCAGGCACCATCTGCGGGCGGTGGCGACAATCTATGGCGCTACATCGGCGCGCTCGGCAAACGCCTGCTACCCAATACGGCCGGCTGTCATACGGCACGCGAAGCCATCACGCTGGCACAGATGGCGCGCGAACTGTTTCAGACCAATTGGATCAAATTGGAAGTCATCGGCGACGACTACAATCTGCAGCCCGACCCCTTCCAGTTGGTCGAGGCGGCGAGCGCGTTGGTGAAGGAAGGGTTCGCGGTCTTCCCCTACTGCACGGACGATCTGGTGCTTTGCCAACGGTTAATCGACGCCGGTTGTGAAGTATTGATGCCCTGGGGGGCACCAATTGGCACAGGTCAGGGCTTGCTCAACCCTTACGCACTGGAGACACTTCGCACACGCCTGCCGCAGGTTCCACTCATCATCGATGCTGGCCTTGGAACGCCATCACATGCGGCACAGGCGATGGAGATGGGTTACTCCGCCGTGCTGCTCAATACCGCCGTCGCACGCGCTGCGGATCCCGTCATGATGGCGGCGGCTTTCAAGTCGGCAGTAGAGGCCGGTCGACTTGGTTTCAGAGCTGGCGCCATGCCCAAGCGCCAGACTGCGGTACCCAGCACGCCAGTACTCGGCACCCCGTTCTGGCACGCTGATTTCAAGGAGACAACACCATGACAGGCAAACCAGTCGTCTACACCATCGCCGGATCCGATTGCAGTGGTGGCGCCGGCATTCAGGCCGACATACTGACGCTGCATGCACTCGGCGTGCATGGCTGTACGATCACGACCGCCCTCACCGCGCAGAATCGTCACGGCGTGCAGAACATCGTACCGAGCTCACCACAACAGCTGCGTTCGGAGTTTTCCTCACTGTTTCTTGAGACGCCACCGAATGCGGTCAAGCTCGGCATGCTCGCCACGCCCGAGTTGACCAACACCGTGGCCGAACTTTTGTCGTATTGCGATTGCCCTGTCATCTGTGACCCCGTGATGTTCGCCTCCGCTGGTGGCCAGCTCCTGAAGGACGAAGGCAAGCAGGCATTGTTGCAGCTGTTGCCCTGGCTCACCCTGCTCACACCCAATGCGCGCGAAGCGGAATTGCTCACCGGCATGCGCGTGCACGACTACGCTTCGATGGAAGCGGCGGCAGAACGCTTGCTGGAACTCGGCGCACATGCGGTGCTGGTCACCGGCGGCGATCTACCCAACGACCCACAACACCGTTACGACTTCTATCTCAGCCGCATGCATCGCTTCTGGCTCGAAGGTGAAACCGTATCGACTCCGCATTCGCACGGCACCGGCTGCACACTGTCTTCAGCGATCGCCGGCTTCATGGCACAAGGTCATCCCCTGCGTGAATCGGTAGTACTTGGCAAGATGTTGGTCACCGCCGGCTTACGCGCCGCAGGTGGCATCGGTGAAAGCACGGGCGCCGTGGCGCATGTGCGCTGGGAGGAAGTGGTACAAGGCGGCATCGGCAATCTACCGCGCCTACTCACGAGCCGCCCCGATCTTTTCGAACGCCCACGCTTCGCTGCCTGCAGCTCGCTTGGGCTCTATCCTGTCGTCGACAGCGTTACGTGGGTAGAAAAGCTTCTGATGGAGGGCGTCGAAACGATCCAACTGCGTCTGAAGGATCTACCCGAGCCCGAACTGCGCAATCAGATCAAGCGCGCCGTGGCGCTGCAGCGGCATTACGATGCACAACTCTTCATCAACGATCATTGGCAGCTCGCACTCGAGTACGGCGCCTACGGCGTGCATCTCGGTCAGGAAGATCTCGACAGTGCCGATCTGCATGCCATCGCCAATGCGGGTGTGCGCCTCGGCACGAGCAACCACTCCTGGTATGAACTCGCGCGCTCACACGCACTGGTACCGTCCTACCTCGCCCTGGGTCCGATCTATGCCACCACGACCAAGGTGATGAAGTTTGCGCCGCAGGGTCTGTCGCAACTACGTGAATGGGTGCAGATGTTGTCTTCGCACTATCCGCTCACCGCGATCGGCGGCATCGACACCCAGCGCGCATCCGATGTGCTGGCCACCGGCGTGGAAAGCGTCGCCGTCGTACGTGCCATCACCGAGGCCAAGGACTATTCGCGTGCGGTGCAGATCCTCGGCGCCAAGGTGGAAGCAGCTCGCTCTTCGCGAACTGCCGCGGAGGTGTTTCGTCCGTGAAGTTGTTGGTCAACGGTACCCCGCATGACTGTGAGTGCTCGAGTCTTGCGGCTTTGCTGGAAACACTCGGCTACGGCGCCGCACAGGTCGCCACTGCAGTGGACGGAGAATTCGTTCCCCGTGAACGCCGTGCCGAGCAACCTTTGCGCGAGGGGATGCGCATCGACATCGTCGCCCCGATCCAGGGCGGTTGATCCCATACGCAACGCCAGCACCGCAGCCGGTTCTTGACCGATCTGGTTGGCTACCCGCACGCCCCGTCGAGCTTGGCGTGTGCACAGTGACCTCCACCGATGAGCATGGGCGGCGCAGGACGCGACTGTATATACTCGCGCCCATGTCCCAAGGATGAGGGTCACTCATGCGCAGCCACCGCCGTGAAGCCGGTCACTTCAGCACCAAGGA
Organism: uncultured Gammaproteobacteria bacterium; assembly: GCA_937898685.1. Taxonomy (GTDB): domain Bacteria; phylum Pseudomonadota; class Gammaproteobacteria; order Pseudomonadales; family Pseudohongiellaceae; genus CAILUG01. Next base: position 29,188 of record CALEJT010000055.1, read on the forward strand.
TGGAGCTCGAGCTCCGGCCTTTACACCTCTCAGACGCAAGGCTGCCGATCATGCAGCTTCCCACGATAGTACCCTCGCGCTCGGCAATCAGGCCCTGCAACGTCTACGCAGTGGTGTGCTCGCCGGACGCGGCCTGAGCCAGCCGGGAGATCAGCGCGAGACACAGGCGCAACGCACGGCGGAACGCGTACTTTCCATGCCGACGCCGACGCAGGCGATCAAATCTCAGCCCAATGGCAGTACCTCCGGCAACGGGACGGGGCAGTCCCTGCCGGAAAGCGTCCGTAGCTACTTCGAACCACGCTTCGGTACCAGTCTCGAACACGTGCGCATCCGCAACGACCACCAGGCGGCACTCGAAGCACACGCTCTCGATGCTCGAGCCTTCACCCATGGCAACGTCATCAGCTTTGCCCATGGCCAGTACGCACCTAACAGTAGGGAAGGCTTGCAACTGCTGGCGCACGAGCTTGCACATGTCACCCAGGATGCGTCGAGCAACACGGTCCATCGCGAGGCCTGGAAGGTGGATGACGGTGCGCGGACGATAGAGCGTGGCGTTCTGGTTCAGTTGCACTTCTTCGACCGCACCCGCGACCGCCTCTTGGGCGAAGGCTGGACGCCAGAGCGCAAAGCAACGTTCCGTTCCAAATTCGTAAGCGGCATCCAAGACACCTTCAACAACAGCTCCTTCATCATCAGACCGCCGCAGGAATACGGAGACGTGCTGCCGAAGGAGAACATCGAGCAGGGCTACAAACCGCAAGTCGACGTACAACTGGTACCTGAGGATGAGTGGTCGGTGAGCGAGGATTGGGAAGTGACGGTAACTTCCAACAAGAAAGGGGAAGATCGTGAATCCAGCAGCGATCGCAAGGAGGCAAACCTGGATGAAGCCGATGTCGATCCCACGGAGAAGAAATCCAGTGCGCCGGGGGTCAAGCAGATCGAAGCCGTTCACGAGTTCGGCCATTTCATTGGTCTGGATCACCCTGGCTATGGCCTGTCGGCCAAGGAGCGCAGCCCCGGTGCCAATCAGTACGGTCACACGGGCAAGGATCGACATGGGCATGACGTCGATGGCCCGAACGATCTGATGGGCAGCGGCATGCAACTGCGCGCCTTCTATTTCGACGACTGGGCCAGGGCTCTCGATCGCCATGTCGCCGCACTCCGCGCTCGGAAGCAGCGTAGAGAAGTGCTAGATCGTCTGCCGTGGTGGGTCCCGCTGGGTGGTTTTCCGCCAATGTGACCCACACCACACGCGCGACCTTGTCTCCCTGTTACCTCATCGCGTGCACGCTGTCTCCCGCGGCAGCGAATGGGCTGTGGCGGCGGAGCTCGCTATACTCGCGCCCAAAATCCCACGGATGAGGGACTCACCATGCGCAGCAGCCGCCGACAAGCTGTTCATTCCAGAACGAAGGATGGGACGCAAACGCCGCCGTCCTCGACCTTCAAACGCAAACCTTCACGCCACGAACGCTCCCTCGACAGTTCCCACGCGCTCGGCAACCAGGCTCTGCAACACCTGCGCAGCGGTGTGCTGGCGGGTCGCGGTCTGAGCCAGCCGGGAGATCAGCGCGAAGTACAGGCGGATCGCACGGCGGAGCGCGTGCTGTCGATGCCGACAACGGCGGCGGACAAGCCTCCATCGCGCAGAGGTGCGCCCAGCGGTGGGCCCGGCCAGCCCTTGCCCGAGAACGTGCGCAATTACTTCGAGCCGCGCTTCGGCACCAACCTCGAACACGTGCGTATCCGCAACGACCAGCAGGCAGCACTGGAAGCGGAAGCCCTCAGCGCGCGCGCCTTCACCTACGGTAACGTCATCAGCTTCGCGTATGGACAGTACGCCCCGCACAGCAGCGATGGCCTGCAGCTATTGGCGCATGAGCTCGCCCATGTGACCCAGGATCAGAACAGCAACACCGTGCATCGTCAGTTCTGGGCCGTGGACGACAGTGCCCGCAAGATCCATCGCAACATTTTCGTGAATCTCAACTTCACCGAAACGCAGGACGATATCGACAATGGCAGGGCCTGGACGGAATCCCGCAAGGACACTTTCCGCGCCGGCTTCGAAAGTTCCATCGAAGATACGTTCAACAACAATAGTTTCGTCATCAAACCACCGCAGTCCTATTCCGATGTCCTGCCTCAGGAAAACATCGATCAGGGATACAAACCGCTGGTGAACATCATCCTGCCACCAGGCAATCTCAAGTGGCCGAGCCTCGTCACGGATTGGGAAGTCTCCGTAGCCGCCAACCCTGATCAGGTCTTCATGAGATCCACTGCCGATACCTCCATCGGCAATCTCGACGAGGATGACAACAGACCGCTTCACAAGGAGGGCGCACCGGAGGGCGTGGATCAGGTCGCAACGGTGCATGAGTTCGGCCACTTCCTCGGGCTGGGCCATCCGGGTAACGGCGTGGAAGGTGCCAGTGAATATGGCCACACGGGAGAAGACGTTCACGGCAATGATGTAAGTGGTCCCACTGACCTCATGGGCACCGGGATGGAGCTCCGTGCCTTCTACTTCGAAGAATGGGCACGGGAGTTGGACCGTCATGTAGCGAGGCTGCGCATTCAGCGGCTCATCAACAACATCAACGACCTGTTGCGGCCGTGGCCAATGGGAGATTTCCCGGTACCGCCGCCAGGAAGCCCGCGCTACGGCTGAGCTCCCTCACTGCGCTTTCGCGCTCTTCGCTTCATGCAGAGCGCGCAGTCCTGATGCGAACCCAGATTGAAGAAACTCTCGGTACTCGCGTGCACACTGTCTTTCGTTGCACACGATGAGCAGCGGTGGATGAGGATGGCTATACTCGCGCCCAATACCCCATGGACGAGGGACATGCCATGCGCAGCACCCGCCGTGAAGCCCTTCCTTCCAATGCGAAGGATGGCTCACAGACTTCCTCCTCGTCCTCCAGACGCAAACCCTCGCGCCACACACGAGTCCACGACACTACCCTCGCACTCGGCAATCAGGCGCTGCAACATCTTCGTGACGGCGTTCTCGCCGGCCGCGGTCTGAGTCAGCCCGGAGATCATCGGGAACTTCAAGCACATCGCACCGCCGAACGCGTGCTGTCCATGTCGCCGCCGACCCAAGCCGAACCTTCAGCGCGCGGTAGCACGTCCGGCGGTGGCTCGGGTCAAACGCTGCCTGATCACGTACGCCACTACTTCGAACCCCGTTTCGGCACCAGGCTCGATCACGTGCGCATCCGTAGCGATCGGCAAGCGGCGCTCGAAGCCCATGCACTCAGTGCGCGTGCCTTCACCTACGGCAACGTCATCAGCTTCGCCTACGGACAATACGCACCCCACAGCAACGAAGGCCTGCACTTGCTTGCGCACGAATTGGCGCACGTCACGCAAGATGCCTCCACCAATACGGTTCATCGCGAATTCTGGAAGATCGATGACAGTGCGCGCACCATCGAGCGCAACTTCCTGGTGAACCTCAATTTCAACGACACCTTGGCCGACATCTTGAACGGAACCGCGTGGACGGAAACGCGCAGAAATACATTCCGCACCCAGTTCGAGCACTCCATCGAGAACACCTTCAACAACAGTAGTTTCGTCATCAAACCACCGCAGTCGTATTCGGACGTGCTGCCACAAAGGAACATCGACGAGGGTTATCGACCACTGGTCGACATCATGCTGATGCCGGGAGGTGGGAACTGGCCGTTCTGCGACTGGGACGTAGATGTGTCTTCCAACCCCACTGGCGTGCACCGCACCTCCAGCAGCAGCCGCACCCACGCCACACTGGACGAACACGACAACACCCCGATCCGCAAACGTTCCAGCGCACCGGGGCACACACAGATCGCGACCGTTCACGAGTTCGGCCATTTCATAGGGCTCGATCATCCGGGGCACGGACTCTCAGCAAGTGAGCGCAGTCCCGGCGCGACGGCATACAGCCACAGCGGCACCGACGAACACGGTCATGCGGTCCACGGCCCCACCGATCTGATGGGTGGAGGCATGGGCTTGCGGGATTTCTACTTTCAGGAATGGGCCGACGCGCTGGAGCGACACGTGGCCGCGTTGCGCCGCCAGCGCTTGTGGCGCTCGATCGAGGAATTCTTCTTCTCGCGCCCACCGATGGGCGACTTCCCCAGGCCTCCGGCCAACGGTCCGCGCTACGGCTGAGCATCGTCCGCTGGCATGCGCCAGCCCGCAGGCCTAAAATGCCTCGGTCCGCGCACCAGCGCGGGCTCATCCAGCCAGCCCTGCCGACGCCAGGCGGCCCCCTGAACAACAAGCGCTAAGAGCGCAGGCCGGAATACCATGATTCCCCGGGATCGTTCCATTCGTCGCCACCGCGCACGTTGGGGCTGATTCGTCATAGCACTCACGCACAGGGGGCAAATGTGAACAAGGTGCTCATTTCCGTACTGGGCCAGGATCAGCCCGGCATCATCGCCACGTTGGCGCGCGAGATCGCAGCTCACCGTGGCAACATCGAGAACGTCAGCCAGGCGCTCTTGCAGGACATCTTCGGGGCGCTGATCATCGCTTCCATTCCCGCCGAGGAAAGCCCGGCATCGCTCAAGGAAGCCTTACGCGAAGCCTGCGCCGAGCAACATCTGTTCGTGCACGTGGACCACTACGCACCACCATCTGCGGTGGAGAAGCCGGAAACCCAACCCTATGTCGTCACCGCCAGTGGCCCGGATCAGCCCGGTCTGATCGCTGCCATCGCCGATACGCTGGCACGTCACGGTCTGAACATCACCAACCTCTACGCGCGTCTCACTGGTTTCAGTTCACGCTTCGACAACGTGATGATCTTCGAAGTGGACGTGCCGCGCGCCACCGTGATGGACGATCTGCGTGCCGACCTCGCGCAGGTTGCCAATGAACGCGGTCTCGACCTCAACATCCAGCACCGCAAGATCTTCGAAGCGGTGAGCCACATCGACCGTTAGGTCGCACAGGAATACCCATGCTCAGCAACAAAGAAATTCTCTCCACACTGGCGATGGTCAAGGAGGAGAACCTCGACCTGCGCACGGTGACCGTCGGCATCAACCTCACCGATTGCATCAGCGACGATCTCGCCACCTTCAAACGCAAGATCCACGACAAGCTGATGCGTACCGCCGACAAGCTCGTACCCACCTGCAATCGCATCGGTCGTCGCTACGGCATCGACGTCGCGAACAAGCGCATCTCCATCAGTCCGATCGCCGTGGTCGGCGCCCCCTTCAGTGCGGACCAATTGGTCGAAGTGGCGCTGCAGCTCGACGACACCGCCGAGAATCTCGGCATCGACTTCATCGGTGGTTTTTCTGCACTGGTTGAGAAAGGCACGAGTCAGGGCGATCGCAATCTGATGGATGCCATTCCGCGTGCGCTTTCCGAAACCTCGCGTCTCTGCGCTTCGGTGAACGTCGCTTCCACCCGCGCCGGCCTCAACATGGATGCGATCAACCGCATGAGCCAGGTGATCAAGGAAGCGGCGGAATTGAGCAAGGATCGCGATGGTCTCGCCGCTGCGAAACTCGTCGTGTTCGCCAACATCCCGCAGGATGTGCCCTTCATGGCAGGCGCCTATCTCGGCATCGGCGAAGCGGACGCGGTGGTGAGCGTCGGCGTGAGCGGGCCCGGCGTGGTCAAGAACGCCATCCTGCGCGCCATCGATCATGAGAAGAAAATCGATCTCAGCCGCGTCTCGGAAATCATCAAACAGGCCGCCGCGCGCCTCACCCGTGCCGGTGAACTGGTGGGCCGCGAAGTGGCCGAGACTCTTGGCCTGCCCTTCGGCATCGTCGATCTCTCGCTGGCTCCTACACCGAACTACAACGACAGCGTCGGCGAAATCTTCCAGGCCGTAGGCCTGCCCTGCATCGGTGCTCCCGGCAGCACGGCCTTCCTCGCCATGCTCAACGATGCGGTCAAGAAAGGCGGCGCCTTCGCCAGTTCGCACGTCGGTGGACTGAGTGGTGCCTTCATCCCGGTGTGTGAAGACCTCAACATCGCAGCCTCCGCTGCAGCGGGCACCTTGAGTCTGGAAAAACTCGAAGCGATGACCTGCGTGTGCTCGGTGGGGCTCGACATGGTGGCGATCCCGGGTGACACGACGGCGGAAATGATCGCCGCCATCATCGCCGACGAGATGGCGATCGGCGTGATCAACAAGAAGACCACTGCCGCTCGCCTGATTCCGGTGCCCGGCAAGAAAGCCGGTGAGAAAGTGGTGTTCGGCGGTCTCCTGGGCGAAGGTCCGATCATCGCGGTGAATCAGGGCACTCTGCCCAATGCCTTCGTGCGTTACGGCGGCCGTGTACCGGCACCGATTCAAAGCTTGGTGAACTGAGTCGGAACGGCGCACTTCGGTGCGCCGTTTTCCCTCTGCCATCTCGCGCGGAGCACCGAAGACGCTATCATCATCGCGTCCTTCGGAGGTCCGCATGCAATTCGACGAGCTTCTTCCCGATTCCGCAGCGACCCAAGCGCTGCGTCAGGCTTACCGCTGTGATGAAAGCACGCAGGTAAAGCGTCTACTCGAAGTGGCGCAACAGGATGCACCGGCGTTGGCGCGCATCCAGCGCCGCGCGCGCAATCTGGTGCAGACCGTACGCGAGCGCCGCCGCGAAGGCAGCGGCATCGATGCCTTGATGCACGAGTATCAGCTGTCCACTCCCGAAGGCGTGGTGCTGATGTGTCTCGCCGAAGCCCTGTTGCGTATTCCCGATGAAGACACCGCCGACCTCCTCATCCGCGACAAGCTGAAACAGGAAGACTGGGAAAAACATCTCGGCAACAGCGACTCGCTCTTCGTCAACGCATCTACTTTCGGCCTGATGGTGTCCGGCCGCGTGCTGCGCGCCGACGAAGTGCTCGGCTCGCGGGGCCACACCGTCCTGCGCGCCTTGCTGCAACGCAGCAGCGAGCCCTTGATGCGCGCCATGTTGCGGCATGCCATGCGCATCCTCGGTCGCCAGTTCGTGATGGGACGCAACATCGAATCCGCGTTGGAACGTGCGCGCATCGACGAAGAACGCGGTTTTCGTCATTCCTACGACATGCTCGGTGAAGCGGCACGCACGCGAGCCGACAGCGAGCGTTATCACCAGGCCTACCTGAGTGCGATCGCCGCCATCGGCAAGGTGGCCAAGGGTGGGCCCATCGTTTCACCCGGCATCTCGATCAAACTCTCGGCACTGCATCCCCGCTACGAGTTCGCGCAAGGCACACGTGTACGCAAGGAACTGTTGCCTCGTCTACTCGAACTCTGCGAAGCCGCGCGTGATGCAAACATTGGCCTCACCATCGATGCGGAGGAAGCAGATCGACTCGAACCATCGCTGCTCCTGCTGCGTGAGTTGATGCAGAGCACTTCGCTGCGTAGCTGGGACGGCTTGGGGCTCGCAGTACAGGCATATCAGAAACGGGCCTACGATCTCATTGCCTGGCTGCGTGAAGAAGCAAGCGTACATAAACGTCGCCTGATGGTGCGGCTGGTCAAGGGTGCTTATTGGGACAGTGAAATCAAACGCGCGCAGGAACGCGGCCTCGACGGCTATCCCGTCTTCACGCGCAAGGCCGCCACCGACGTGTCCTATCTCGCGTGTGCCAAATCCTTGTTGGCCGATCCGCAGTGCTTCTACCCACAGTTCGCCACACACAATGCGCATACGGTAGCGACGGTATTGGAGCTGGCGGAAGAAGCCGGCGTCGGTGCGGATGACATGGAGTTTCAACGCCTGCATGGCATGGGCGTTCCGCTGCATGAAGCGATGCTGCGTGACACGGGCATCGCCTGTCGCATCTATGCGCCCGTTGGCAGCCACGAACAGCTCCTGCCCTATCTGGTGCGGCGTCTCTTGGAGAACGGTGCCAACTCATCTTTCGTCAATCGCATTGCCGATGACCAGACGCCGATCGAACAGATCATCGCCGATCCACGCACGAGCTTGGCGCGCACTGAGCCATTGCCCCACCCGCGCATTCCATTACCACGCCAGCTCTATGGCGACCGACTGAACGCCATGGGTCTCGATCTCAGCGACACCCTGGTGTTGAAGCAGTTGCAGCAAGCGATGAACACGGTACTTGCCACCGAACACCATGCGGAGCCTTTGTTGCCCAATACGACCAAGCAGGGACCGATCATCGGAGTGACCTCGCCCGCCGATCGCCACCGCAGCCTCGGCACGGTTCGTTACGCAACAGCACAGGACGTGGAGCTGGCTCTGGCGCAAGCGGAAACAGCGTTCGCGAAATGGAACGGTACGGATGTAGCGACACGTGCCGCAAGCCTCGAGCGAGCTGCCGACCTACTGGAAGAGCGCCTGCCCTACTTCGTCGCGCTGTGCCAGGCCGAAGCCGGCAAGACGCTCGCCGATTCCGTGGGCGAGCTGCGCGAAGCAGTGGATTTCTGCCGCTACTACGCACTACGCGCGCGCGAAGATTTCACTACCATCGCGCTGCCCGGTCCTACTGGAGAGAACAACAGGCTCCTGCGTGAAGGCCGCGGTGTGTTCGTATGCATCAGTCCGTGGAACTTTCCGCTGTCGATCTTCATGGGACAGCTGGTCGCGGCCTTGGTGACCGGCAACACGGTGATCGCCAAACCCGCCGAACAAACCTCTCTGATCGCACATGCCGCGGTGCGGCTATTGCACGAAGCCGGCGTTCCAACAGACGTGCTGCAGTTCCTGCCGGGGCCTGGGCCAGAGATCGGGTCGGCATTGCTGGCCGACACACGTGTGAGCGGCGTCGCCTTCACCGGTGGCACCGACACCGCGTGGGTGATCAATCGCACCTTGGCCAAGCGCGACTCCCCCATCGCTGCCTTCATCGCCGAAACCGGCGGGCTCAATGCCATGCTCGTGGATTCATCAGCGTTGCCGGAGCAAGTCTGCGCCGATGTACTGAGCTCCGCCTTTCAAAGTGCGGGACAACGCTGCTCGGCGCTGCGCCTCCTACTCGTACAGGACGACATCGCAGACACCATGATCGAGATGTTGGCTGGTGCCATGGCGGAACTGTCGGTCGGTGATCCCGCTTTGCTTTCCACCGACGTTGGGCCCGTGATCGATGAAGATGCGCGGCGGATGCTGCTGGCGCACAGTGCACGGATGGAACAACAAGCGCGCGTGATCCACCGCTGCACGCTGCCAGAGGAGACCCAACATGGCACCTTCTTCGCCCCCGTTGCCTTCGAACTCGAACGCCTCGAGCAACTGGAGGGCGAAGTCTTCGGGCCAGTGCTCCACGTACTGCGCTATCGCCGCGCAGATTTGGATTCCGTGATCGATGCGCTCAACGCCCGCGGCTTCGGTCTGACCTTCGGCATTCAAAGCCGCATCGACTCCACCATCGAATACGTCAGCCGCCGCATCCGCGCCGGCAACATCTACGTCAATCGCAACATCATCGGCGCCGTCGTCGGCACGCATCCCTTCGGCGGCATGGGTCTTTCCGGCACCGGTCCCAAAGCCGGTGGACCTGACTACCTGCGACGATTCAGCGTGGAAAAGACCATCACCATCAACACCACCGCCGCCGGCGGCAATGCGAGCTTGATGACCTTAGGGGAGGAATAGGACTGGCGCGTCCTAGTCTTCGACGCGCCAGGAGTCTAGTTTGGTGAAGAAGTAGTCGGTGAGTTC
>CALEJT010000056.1 GCA_937898685.1 uncultured Gammaproteobacteria bacterium
CGCGCGGGAGCGAGCCAAACTGTTGGCTTACTTTCTCCGATCCTGTGCAACTTGGCCTCCAGCATCTCTCCAGCCGCTCGCAGAGCTCGCGTCGTTCGCGCGGGAGCGAGCCAAACTGTTGGCTCGCTCGTTTCCGCGCTCACCCAAATCCACCGCCGCCTGGGGTTTCGAGGGTCAATACATCACCGGGCTGCGCGGTGAACGACGTCTTGGCCGGCAAGGGTTCGCCATTGAGCAGATTGCGTCCGGGTGCCGCGGCCTTACCACCGGCCAGGCCCCACGGTGCATGACGCCGCCGTTCGGTGAGCAGACTCACCACTGTCGGTTCGAGAAATTCGTACTCGCGCACGAGACCATCACCACCGCGATGTCGTCCTTGACCACCGCTGCCGTGACGCACGGCATAGCGGCGTACGCGCAGGGGATAGTGCAGTTCCAAACTTTCCACCGGTGTGTTGAGCGTATTGGTCATGTGCGCATGTGCCGCGCTCATGCCCGGGCCGTTGGGGCCCGCCCCCAAACCACCGGCCAAGGTCTCGTAGTAATCCCACGACCGCGCCGCGCTGCGTGCACCCATCGCCACGTTGTTCATCGTGCCCTGGCTCGCCGCGGGAATACGTTCCGGCAGCGCCTGCGCCAGTGCGCCCAACATCACGTCGACCAAACGCATCGAGGTTTCGACATTGCCCGCCGCCACTGCCGCCGGATGACGCGCATGCACGAGCGATCCCGGCTCTGCCACCAGACGCAGGGGACGAAACACTCCCGCGCAAGTCGGCGCCTGCTCGGGCAACAAACATCGCAGCACGTAAAACACCGCAGCCGCCGTCACCGCGAGCGGACAATTGATGTTGCCTGCCACCTGCGGTGCCGTGCCGTGAAAATCGGCACAAAGCCCTTGTTCATCGATGCTCAACGTCAGACGAATCGCGATGTCGGCATTGCCCTGTCCATCGTCGTCCATCACATCGCTGAACTGCCATGTACCTTTTGGCAGATCCGCCAACGCCGCTCGACTCAATGCTTCGCCGTAATCCTGCAGCGCGGTAAGCGCCGCGCGGAAATCCGCCACACCTTGTCGCTCCACCAGCGCCAGCAGCCGTTCAACACCCACCTGATTCGCGCTGTATTGCGCCGTGAAATCGCCACCGGGCAAGCGCACTTGCTGCGCTGGCGCAAGTCCCAATGCTGCCTCGAGCCTGCGACACAACTCTGCATTCAATTCACCGGCGCGCACCAGGTATTGCGGACTGATCAGGAGGCCTTCTTCCTCGAGGCGACTCGCATTCGGCATGGAGCCCGGCGTGTCGGAGCCGATGTTGGCGTGATGCGCACGATTCACCACGAAGCCGAGCAACTCATCGCCATGAAAGGCAGGCGTGATCAGCGTGACGTCCGGCAGATGCGTCCCGCCCTTGAAGGGGTCGTTGAGAATCACCGTATCACCGTGCCGCCACTCGAAGGCCTGCACCACGTCCGCCATCGCATAGGCCATGCTGCCGAGATGCACCGGAATGTGCGCGGCCTGCGCGCACAGCTGCCCCTGCGCATCGAACAAGGCGCAGGAAAAATCGAGACGATCCTTGATGTTCGGTGAGAACGCACTGCGCCGCAGCACCACGCCCATCTCATTGCAGATGGCTTCCAGGCGGCTGACGAACAGACTGAGCTCGATGGTGTCGATCATGAACAGCATCCACAGCAGAGGAAGCGCGCACTATAGCGCAGGTATTACGTAGGTGGGCGCCGGTTCTGCGACAGGCTGTGTAGGTTGGCGCTGCGCCGCAGGCGAAGCCCAACGAGCGATGTCAGAAACAGCGTTGCACTTCAAATGGTGCACCCACTGTTCTTCCTCTCATTCACCGCTCACAGAAAAGGTCCCAATCCTTGGCGATCGAGCAAGTTGCAGTGGCGGAGTGTCTGCTGGGGCGAGGACAGGACGTGCGAGCTGCTTGCGATGCTGCGTTCCATCAGCGATCCCGAAGTGAGCATCAAGCCCCGCGAAGAGAGTTCCTCGCAAATCCACCTTCACTCCGATCTCGCCGCATCTCGGCGGCGTACGACCCAAAGTCATACCCCCGCGTCGGGCTTCGCCTGCGCTCGGCGCCAACCTACGCACCGTCTCGATCGCAAGTCATGCCCGACTCCGCGTAACACACACCTCACACGCAGCACCTGCTTCGTCAACGAAAGAGCTCCAGCAACCGGTCCAAACCGTCGACATACCGACCAAACGACGCCACAAACCCGCCTTTTCCGGGATCGCCGCAGGTGCTTTTCATCCCCGCCTTGTTCCACTAGAATCGCCGCCTTCGGGCGGCCCATGGCTGCCCTTTTCGTTTTCGGAGTTCGAGAAAAGCGCCCAAAGTTGGCGCGAAGCAAGAGCAGTCGTCCACATTCGCCACGAAAGGAACGTGCCCGATGAGCATACCCGCCACGCTGATGACCACTTACGGCCGGGCCCCGGTCGCCTTCGTCAAAGGCGAAGGCTGCTACCTGGTGGACAGCGACGGCAAACGCTACCTCGACGCGGTAGCGGGCGTGGCCGTAAACGCCCTCGGCCATAGCCATCCCGGCTTCATCGCTGCCATCCAACAGCAGGTGGCCACGCTCGTTCACACCTCGAACCTCTATCGCATTCCCCTGCAGGAAGAACTCGCGAACGAACTCTGCCGCCGCAGCGGCATGGAGCAGGTGTTCTTCTGCAACTCCGGCGCCGAAGCCATCGAAGCCTCGCTCAAACTCGCGCGCAAGATCGGTCACGCGCGTGGCCTGAGTTTGCCGACGATTCTGGTGTTCGAAGGCGCCTTCCACGGCCGCACGCTTGGCGCACTCACCGCCACGCACAGCCCGAAATATCAGGAAGGCTTCACGCCGCTGCTCGAAGGGTTCGTGCGCGTGCCCTACAACGACGTGGCCGCAGTCGAAGCCGCCGTCGCCGCCAACCCGCAAATCTGCGCGATTCTCGCCGAACCGATCCAGGGCGAAGGCGGTGTGCGCATGCCGGCGGCAGGCTTCGTGAAGGCGCTGCGCGATATCTGCGACAAGCACAACCTGCTGCTCATCCTCGACGAGATTCAGACCGGCAACGGTCGCACCGGCGCTTGGTTCGCGTGTCAGCACGAAGGTGTGCGTCCCGACATCATGGCCACCGCCAAAGGTCTCGGTAATGGTTTCCCGATCGGCGCCTGTCTGGCCGCCGGTCCTGCCGCCAACGTGTTCCAGCCCGGCCATCACGGCTCCACCTTCGGTGGCAGCCCGCTCGCCTGCGCCGCAGGTCTGGCGGTTTACAAAGCATTGGAACAAGAAGATCTCTGCGGCAACGCGGCACGTATCGGCGCTCATCTGCTCGAACGTTTCCGCCGCGACTTGGCCAACGTGCCCGGCATCCGCGAAATCCGCGGCAAGGGCCTGATGCTCGGCATCGAACTCGATAAGGAATGCGGCGAACTCGCCACTCGCGCCCGCGAGCGCGGTTTGCTGATCAACATCGCCAGCGGCAACACCATTCGCATGGTGCCGCCTCTGGTGCTTTCACAGACCGAAGCCGACTTCCTGGCGGCGACGGTCGTCACGCTCGTGCAGGAGTTCTGTCATGGCCGTTAGACACTTTCTCAGACTCACCGATCTCAGCCCCAGCGAGCTCAAGCAGCTCCTTCAGCGCGCCAGCGAACTGAAGACACAACTGCGCAACGGGCTGCGCCACGAGGTACTCAAGTACCGCACGTTGGCGATGGTGTTCGAGAAAGCGTCCACACGTACCCGCGTTTCCTTCGAGACCGCCATGATCCAACTCGGCGGCGGCTCGATCTTCCTGTCGCCCAACGACACGCAGCTCGGTCGTGGCGAACCGATCGAAGACACCACGCGCGTGCTCGCCAGCATGTGCGACGCCATCATGGTGCGCACCTTCGAACATTCGAAAGTCGAGCGCATGGCGGCCGTATCGAAAGTGCCGGTGATCAACGCGCTCACCGACGATCATCACCCCTGCCAGTTGCTGGCCGACATGCAGACCTATCAGGAACACCGCGGTGACATCAGCGGCAAGACCGTGTGCTGGGTCGGCGACGGCAACAACATGTGCAACAGCTTCATCGACGCTGCACGGTTGCTCGACTTCGAACTCGTGGTGGCCTGCCCCGAAGGCTATGAACCGATGGCATCCCTGCTCGAAGCGAACAAGGATCGCGTCCGCATCGTGCGCAAGCCGGAAGAAGCGGTGAAAGGCGCCTCGCTCGTCGCCACCGACGTGTGGGCTTCGATGGGCCAGGAAAGCGAACAGCTGAAACGCAAGGAAGCCTTCGCGGCCTATCAGGTGACGGCCGATCTCATGAGCCGCGCCGCCAGCGATGCCATCTTCCTGCACTGCCTGCCCGCCCATCGCGGCGAAGAAGTGGCAGCCGAAGTGATCGACCATCCCGATTCCGTGGTGTGGGACGAGGCGGAAAATCGCCTGCACGCCCAGAAGGCGCTGCTGGAATTCCTGCTCTGCCGCTGAGGCAGGAGGCACTGACACCGGCATGAGCCACTGGCTACGCATCGACAGCATCACGTGCCGCTACGGCGACAAGGAAGTGCTGCGTGACCTCAGCTTCGAGGTCGAGCAAGGCCACATCGCCTGTCTGCTTGGCGCCAGCGGCTGCGGCAAGACCACTGCCCTGCGCGCCATCGCCGGTCTCGAACCGATCCACTCGGGCAGCATCCAGCTCGCCGGCCTTACGCTCAGCACGCCCACGCACAACCTGCCACCGGAAAAACGCCAGGTCGGCATGGTGTTCCAGGACTACGCACTGTTTCCACATCTCACCGTACGCGAGAACATCGCCTTCGGCCTGCATGGCCTGAGCAAACACGAACAGAACGAACGTACCGCGCAACTGCTCGCGCTGATCCGACTCGAGGAATATGCGGCTCTCTATCCGCATCAGCTTTCCGGTGGACAGCAGCAACGCATCGCGCTGGCGCGTGCCTTGGCGCCGCGTCCGAAGCTGTTGTTGCTCGACGAACCCTTCTCGAATCTCGACACCGAACTGCGCCGCGCGCTCAGCCTCGAAGTGCGCGACATCCTGCGCAAGCACCAGACCACGGCGATTCTCGTCACGCACGATCAGAACGAAGCATTCACGATGAGCGACGTGATCGGCGTGATGTCGGGCGGCAAGCTTCTGCAATGGGCCCCCCCGCACCAGTTGTTCCATGAGCCGGTGTCGCCCGAAGTGGCCGCCTTCGTCTCGCACGGACAATTCCTGCGCGCCACGCTGCTCAGCCCGACACGCGTGCAGACCCTGCTCGGCGAAGTGGAACTGGAAAAGCCGCATCCCGAGTGGCATGCCGAAGGCCGCGCCGTGCAACTGCTGCTGCGCCCCTGGAATGTGCACTACAGTCCCGCCGGTGGTGCAGTGGCGCGCATCGAGAACCAGCAGTTCATCGGCACCTACACCCAGACCACGCTGCGTCTGAGCGATGGTTCCGTCCTCACCAGCCACGACGAAGCGCTCGCCGGTCTGCCGCACGGCGCCGAGGTCAACCTGCGCCTCAGCAACCAGCACCTGCGCCTCTTTCCCGCCTGATTCCGATCGGAATTTCACACAATTGACCACAATATCTTGTGGTCACCCCGATAACGCCAAAGCCTGAAAATCACAGGGTTTCGCGCGCCTCTGACACACTGACACAACAGCGCTGCAACGTGTCGTCCTTCAACTTATCGACGCTTTTCCAAGAGCGTTTTGCAGAAGGGGACACTCACCCAGCAACAGGGGACAGCCACCTTCGTTCTGGGAGGGGACACTCACCTTTCGATGGACGCGAAGGTGAGTGTCCCATCAAGCGCCCCCTACAAGGTGACTGTCCCTCCCCGCAAAGTTGGCACGAAAGTGGCTGTCCCCTTCCTCAGAAAATGCGGCCCGGATCGCAGTTTGAGTTATCCCTGGCTTATACCGAACTTATCCCCAGATGAGTGCCCACTTATCCACCTCAAATTCACAAGAAATACCCCTTGTCACAAAAAAACACCCCCGATATAGTGCGCCCCATACATTCTTTCCCAATATCTTGTGTCCCTCTGGCCAGCTTCCCGTACGACGGGCAGCCAGGTCGCCCGCCCCCGCAGGGTGCCGGGCCAGTGCAGAGAAAGTGACACGATCGCCGGCCAGCTGCTCCGGCCAAGTGGGAAAAACCGGGCTCCCACCAGCCCGCATGGAAGCCACTACAGCGGTGCACGACATCGCGGCCAAGGTGACAAGACGACGCGGCTCCGAACCGCGCAACACGAGACAGCAGTACCACCGGCCCCGCAGAGGGCCGGGCTTGAGGAGAGGGTAATGCAGCGACGCGCCTCAAAGGCCGTCAGTAGTCCTTCACGCCTTCTCCCAGACTTTTCACCGGTAGACGCTGGGCGGTTTCAGCCGCTGCAGGGCGTTTTTTCCTCCGGTGAACGACCACTAGATATTGTGGTCATACAAAAACGAAAGCCGCTCGAAGCGGAAGGTCGAAGCAGCAACGAATCACACGACAAGAAAAAACGAATACAGCACGGAGCCTCCAATGCACACCGAACCCAGCTACCAGCCCAGCAGCCCAGCAGCGCGCACCGTCCCCGCCGCCGATGACTCCATCAGCACCATGGCCCCCGGCCAGCTGCGCGTCATCAAGCGCAACGGCGCCGTCGTTCCCTACGACCCCACCAAGATCACCGTGGCCATCACCAAGGCCTACCTGGCGGTCGAAGGCGGTGTCGCCGCGGCTTCCTCGCGCGTCCACGAAACCGTCGCCCGTCTGACCGACGAGATCACCCAGACCTTCAAACGCCGCATGCCCTCCGGCGGCAGCATCCACATCGAAGAAATCCAGGACCAGGTCGAACTGCACCTGATGCGCTCGGGCGAGCACAAGGTGGCGCGCAGCTACGTGATCTACCGCAACGAGCGCGCCCGCGAGCGCGAGACGCAGCAGCAGCGCGAACCCGAGCGCCCCGACCTGCTCGTCACCATGGAAGACGGCACCCAGAAGCCGCTCGACACCCACCGTCTGCGCACCATCGTGCGTGAAGCCTGCGAAGGCCTCGAAGGGGTCGACAACGAAAAACTGTTCCAGGAAGCCCTGAAGAACCTCTACAGCGGCGTGAACATCAAGGACGTGCGCGTTTCCGTGGTGATGACCGCCCGCGCCCACGTCGAAAGCGAACCGAACTACAGCTACGTCGCCGCGCGTCTTCTGATGGACAGCCTGCGCAGCGAAGCGTTGAGCTTCCTCGGCGTCACCCAGAGCGCCACCCAGAGCGAGATGCACTACCGCTATCCCGCCACCCTGCGCACCTACGTCGAAAAAGGCGTGGAGCTGGAACTGCTCGACCCCGATCTTCTGAACTACGACCTCGCCCGTCTCGGCGAAGCCCTGCGCGCCGAACGCGACGACCAGTTCACCTACCTCGGCCTGCAGACCCTCTACGACCGCTACTTCCTGCACAGCAACGGCATCCGCTTCGAGCTGCCGCAGTTCTTCTTCATGCGCGTCGCCATGGGCCTGGCCAAGAACGAAGCCGACCGCGAAGGCCGCGCCATCGAGTTCTACAACCTGCTCTCCAGCTTCGACTACATGGTGAGCACGCCGCAGCTGTTCAACGCCGGCACCCTGCGTCCGCAGCTCAGCTCCTGCTTCCTCACCACCGTGCCCGACGACCTCAGCGGCATCTATGGCGCCATCCACGACAACGCCATGCTGAGCAAGTTCGCTGGCGGTCTCGGCAACGACTGGACGCCGGTACGCGCCCTCGGCGCCTACATCAAGGGCACCAACGGCAAGAGCCAGGGTGTGGTGCCCTTCCTCAAAGTGGTGAACGACACCGCCGTCGCCGTGAACCAGGGCGGCAAGCGCAAGGGCGCCGTCTGTGCCTACCTCGAAACCTGGCACCTCGACATCGAAGAGTTCCTGGAACTGCGCAAGAACACCGGTGACGACCGTCGTCGTACGCACGACATGAACACCGCCAACTGGATCCCCGACCTCTTCATGAAGCGCGTCTTCGAAGACGGCGAATGGACCCTGTTCTCGCCCAACGAAGTGCCCGAGCTGCACGAACTGCACGGCCGCGCCTTCGAAGAGAAATACCTGGAATACGAAGCAAAAGCCCGCGCCGGTCAGATGTACATCTACAAGGTGGTCGAAGCGAAGGCACTGTGGCGCAAGATGCTCAGCATGCTGTTCGAAACCGGCCATCCGTGGATCACGTTCAAGGACTCCTGCAACGTGCGCTCGCCGCAGCAGCACGTCGGCACCGTGCACTCGTCCAACCTCTGCACCGAGATCACGCTCAACACCAGCAAGGACGAGATCGCCGTGTGCAACCTCGGCTCGATCAACCTGGTCAAGCACATCACGCCGCAGGGCCTCGATCGCGAGAAGCTGCGCAAGACCATCCACACCGCCGTGCGCATGTTGGACAACGTCATCGACATCAACTACTACTCGGTGCCGCAGGCGAAGAACTCCAACCTCAAGCACCGTCCGGTGGGCCTGGGTCTGATGGGCTTCCAGGATGCGCTCTACGTGCAGAAGATCCCCTACGCTTCCGAAGCCGCGGTGGAATTCGCCGATCGCTCGATGGAGCTCATCAGCTACTACGCCATCGAAGCCTCCAGCATGCTGGCCGAAGAGCGCGGCACCTACGAAACCTACAAGGGTTCGCTGTGGGATCGCGGCATCCTGCCGATCGACTCGCTGGAACTGTTGCGTGAAGAACGTGGTGCGCAATACCTCGACATCGACACCTCGCGCACGCTCGACTGGGATTCGCTGCGCGCCCGCGTGCAGAAGCACGGCATGCGCAACTCCAACGTGATGGCGATCGCCCCCACCGCCACCATCGCCAACATCACCGGCGTATCGCAGAGCATCGAGCCCACCTACCAGAACCTGTACGTGAAATCGAACCTCTCCGGTGAATTCACGGTGGTGAACCCCTACCTGATCCGCGATCTGAAGGAGCGTGGCCTGTGGGATGCGGTGATGCTCAACGACCTCAAGTACTACGAGGGCAGCGTGCAGAAGATCGATCGCATTCCGGCCGACCTCAAGGTGCTCTACTCCACCGCGTTCGAGATCAACCCGCGCTGGTTGGTCGACGCCGCCAGCCGTCGCCAGAAATGGATCGACCAGGCGCAGTCGCTCAACCTGTACATCGCCGAAGCCAACGGTAAGAAGCTCGACATCACCTATCGCATGGCCTGGCTGCGCGGTCTGAAGACCACCTACTACCTGCGCGCGCTGGCCGCTACCAGCGCCGAGAAGAGCACGGTGGCTACCGGCACGCTGAACAAGGTGTCCGCCACCATCGATGAAGCCATGGCCGCCGGCCCCGCCGAAGTACCCAAGGCCTGCTCCATCGACAACCCGGACTGCGAGGCCTGCCAATAAATCGGCGGCCTGTAGCGGTGCCGGCTGCTCACAGGAGAAGTCAGAGCAGTCGGCGCCGCCGCAGACCAAGAAATACAGAATGATTCGAGACAAGAACGCAGAGTGAAGAAAGATACGAAAGAGGAAAAAGCCATGCTCAGCTGGGACGATTTCTACAGCGACGACACGCCGGCCAGCACCAACGCTGCTGCCAACGCCGCCGCTCGCGCCAAGCTCGAGGAGACGCCCGTTGCGGCTCCCGTACAAGCAGCCGCCCCTGCCGCTGCCCCGGTTGCGCCTGCCGCACCGGTAGCCGCTGCAGCATCTGCGCCTGCTCCCGCCCCGGCTGCCACTGCAGTGGCGCATGAGATCGAACCGGCCGACGCCCCCGCGCCGCGTTTCGTCCCTCCTGCCGCACCGGTGTCCAATGATCCGGTGGCGCAGGCCAAGGCCGCCGTCGACGCACTCGATCCGAGCGAAGGTCTCGCCGAACTCGAAGGCTCGGCCGAACGCGTCACCGTCGATCAGAAACGCATGATCAACTGCCGCGCCGACCTCAACCAGCTCGTGCCCTTCAAGTACGAATGGGCCTGGCAGAAATATCTCGACGGCTGCGCCAACCACTGGATGCCGCAAGAGATCAACATGAACGCCGACGTCGCGCTGTGGAAAAACCCCGACGGCCTCACCGCCGACGAACGTCTCATCGTCAAGCGCAGCCTCGGCTTCTTCTCCACCGCCGACTCGCTCGTGGCCAACAACCTCGTGCTGGCGATCTATCGTCTGATCACTAACCCCGAGTGCCGTCAGTACATCCTGCGCCAGGCCTTCGAAGAAGCCATCCACACGCACGCCTATCAGTACTGCATCGAATCGCTCGGCATGGATGAAGGCGAGATCTTCAACATGTATCACGAGGTGCCGAGCGTGGCGAAGAAAGCCAGCTGGGGCCTCAAATACACGCGTCAGCTCTCCGATCCGAACTTCAAGACCGGTACCGTCGAAACCGACCAGCAGCTGCTCAAGAACCTCATCGCGTTCTACTGCTGCATGGAAGGTATCTTCTTCTACTGCGGCTTCACGCAGATTCTGTCGATGGGCCGCCGCAACAAGATGACCGGCACCTCCGAGCAGTTCCAGTACATCCTGCGCGACGAGTCGATGCACCTGAACTTCGGCATCGACATGATCAACCAGATCAAGCTCGAGAACCCGCACCTGTGGAACGACGAAATGAAACAGGCTGCGACGCAGATGATCCTGGAAGCCACGCAGCTCGAAATCGACTACGCCCGCGACACCATGCCGCGCGGTGTGCTCGGCATGAACGCCGTGATGATGGAAGAGTATCTGCAGTTCATCGCCAACCGCCGTCTCGTACAGATCGGCCTGAAGGAACAGTTCCCCGGCGCGCAGAACCCCTTCCCGTGGATGAGCGAGATCATGGACCTGCGCAAGGAGAAGAACTTCTTCGAAACGCGCGTGATCGAGTATCAGACGGGCGGCGCCCTGAGCTGGGATTGATCAACAAGAGGCCGGCTCACTGCCGGCCTTTTTCGATGTTAACGAACATTAGTACGCACCACGCAACGCAGTAGACAGCAGTACCACCACTCACTGCAGAGGAACGCCTACATGGCAACCGATAAAACCGAATTCGAAGAAAACGCCGAGCAGGCGCTGATGACGCTCGAACAACTGAGCCAGACGCTGGAGGTCATGACCTGCGTCGTCGACCGCCTGAAGAACCACCTCACCCGTCAGCTCTCGCTGAACGCCGAACTGTTTCAGGACGACGCCGAGAAGGTGCGCCAGGCGGAGGAAGCCGAGCGCGTCGAAGCGGCGCGGCAACTACACGAGGAAAGTCTCGTGGTGGAGATTACGCAGAGGGAGATGGAGGATGGGGTGGCG
>CALEJT010000057.1 GCA_937898685.1 uncultured Gammaproteobacteria bacterium
TTCCAGGATTTTCAGAAAGCCTGCGCAGACACGGGCTTTGACCTCGATCTCGGCTTGCACTTGAAGAACCTGATGGCGTTTGCCACCGGTCAATCGCGGTTCCAGATCGTCGCCAGCCTTAGTGTGGAGAAGCTGCAGAAGGCATGGCAAGAAGCCTGCGAGGGAATGGAGTATGCCCTCAACTTCGCGCGTAGCAATCTGGGCATCGATAGCCCGGCGTTGCTGTCGTCGCCCTTCCTGCTGGTGGTGCTGGCGTATTTCGGGCATAGCCGCAACTATGCGCTGAGCAACGACGAGGCTCAGCAGTTGCGCTACTGGGCCTTGGCCGCCAATGCCAAAGGCCGTTTCTCACGGGGTTCCAGTGAGACCATTCTGGATCAGGATTTGGCGACCATCCGCAATGGCGGCGGCGTCAATGAACTGATCGACCGGCTGCGTCTGCAGTTCGGCCGCCTTGACATCACGCCGGAAGAGCTGGAAGGGCGCAACCAGCGCAGCGCACTGTTCAAGACCATGTTTCTGGCGTTTCGTGCGGCAGGTGCCAAGGATTGGCGCAGCCACCTTGCCATTGCCCTGGATCACTCGGGCAGTCAGCACCGCTTGCAGTTTCATCACATTTTCCCCAAGGCATTGCTGCGCGGCAGCTACACCCCTCGCGAGGCCGACGACATCGCCAACCTGGCTTTCATCGGCGGCAAAACCAATCGTGCGATCAGCGACAAAGCGCCTGTGACCTACCTGTTGCCGCTGGTGGCGCAGCACGGTGCAGCACCATTCGCCGCACAGTGCATCCCGGTGGAGGAGGAACTGCTGGCACTGGATCACTACAAGGCGTTCTTGCAGGAGCGCCGTAAACGCATCGCGGCGGCACTGAATGCTTTCATCCATGCGGTCGCTTGAACTGTCAGCGCCACCTTGTTGCCACACGGTGACCCACATGTCGCCACAATGCTGCCGCCATGTTCAACACAATGTTGCCACGCTGTTCACCACATTGACGCCACTTTGTGCACACAGTGTTGCCACCATGCCTGACACATTCCGGCCGGGACGCAGCCCGAGAGTCGCTTGTCCCCAGCACGATGAGCAGATTCTTTGTGCTGGCTCTCGAGAGCACAAAGAATGTGGCCGCTGGGCTCGATTTCGCCAGAAATCGGGCGCGGCGGCGTGGGGACAACGAATGGTCGATGCGTCCAGCCTGCACCTTATGAAACCCCGCTGCGGCCATGCGCCGGGTTGCCGCCCTGTGCGGCTGGCGGGTGAGCGCATGCCGCACAGGGGATGCCTGCTCGGTGGTGGGAGACTGAACTGACATGGCCAACCCTCGCTCGCTGGTTTACGCGCTTTACACCCATTGGGACACCGTGGAGCTTTTGGTGCGGCTGTCGCGCGAGTTTGCCGTGCTGACCAGCGATCAGGTGTTGAACGGTATTGCCAAGGTATCCGGGCAACGGGATGCCGAAACGCAGGGCGCGGTGCTGCGTGCCCTGGTCAATGCGGACATCCTGCAAACCTTGCCGCGCAGCAGCGATCTGCAGCTCAATGCCTATGTGCTGGAGTTCGTGCGCGGCCTCACCCGTGAACATGAGCTGGGCCTGGCTGCCGTACTGCAGGCGCGTGTTGCGGCCATCCGTGAAGCCACCGAAGCACTCAATGAAGGGATGCTCGGGGCCGACATGGATCGCGTGCGCGGAGCCGCCAACAAGCTGGCAGAACTCTTCCGCCAGATCAGCCTGCAGCTCGATCAGGACCGGCACGCGCTCTTTGAGCTGGCGGAAAACGCCAAAAGCGCCGACAGCAGCATGCCGATCAGCCAGCGCTACCGCGAGGTGCTGGAAGCCTACGATCATTATGTGGAGCCGATGAACCAGATGATGGACAGCGGCTCGCAGGGCACCTTCTATCGCTATCTGGAAGAAGCGGAGCGTGCGCTCGACTTGGGCCTAGAGCAATTGTCGGTACAGGGTGCGCTCTACTCGCATCGCCTGCAGTTACGTCAGGTGGCGCACCAGGCCAAGGAGCTGCGGCGCTTTGGCCGGCTGGTTGCGCAACAGTGCGCCGATACACTGCTGCCCCTGCGCGAAGAGCTGCGTCAGCACAACGCACTGACCAGTGCCATCAGCTTGCTGTTGGGGCAGGTGCGCAAACGCGGCCTGCGTCGCGCACTGTCGCGCCCGGCGGATGAGACCGCACTCCCCGTCTGGCGCAATGAGCGCGGTTTCAAATTGCAATTGGGCGATGAGGTACGGGCGGTCATGGCTGCCGCGCGCAAATACCAGCCGCAGGCGGTGGCCTTTCCGCAGGATGAACCCGGCGATGACGCTCCCTTGCTGGAGCAGGTGGACGAAGCCGCTATTCGTGCGCATCTGGCCCGCAGCCTGCCGGTGGAAAATCTGCTCGATTGGCTGCACCGCCATTACGCCCACCTGCAGGATGCCACCCTGCTGCGCCTGTTCCATGACCTGCAACAGGAGCCCGGCTGGCAGTTCGAGGCAGCCAGCCAGCCTGAAAAAACCACGCTGCAGACGATTCGCGTCCTGCATCACCCTCACCGCGTGAGTATTCCGCAATGACGATCCCACATGCTCTGGCAGCCGCCCTGTCGCAAATGCCGGCATTGGCCGAGCTGTTCCGCTTGTTTCTCTCCGGCAAACACCTGAATCGAATGGCCGAGCCCGCGCTGTGGGCGGAGCTGGAACAGCACGAGGCCAGCTATGTCGGCTTGTTTGCCGCGCTGGGGTTCGAACTGCGCCTGGATGCCAGGGGCTTTGCCTGGTTTCACAACAGTGACGCCAACAGCAACATCGGCAAAATCAGCCGCCAGCTGGCCTTGCTGTTCATGGTGATCTTCGATGCCCAGGCCAACGCCGGCAAGGCCCTGCAGCGCTTTACCGATTGGCTGATCGACAGCGCCTGGCTGGCCGAGGTTTACAAGCAACAGCAAGACCTGCTGGATGCCGAGGGCCTCAACCCCGACGCCCTGGTGGAGCTGATGGGCCGCGCCTGCAACCTCGGCTTTGCCGTGCCAGAGCCGGCGGGCTGGCGACTGCTGCCCGCTGTATGCCGTTACCTCGATCATTTCGAAAGCCTGGCGTTGACGGCCAAGACCGATGGCGACGAAGAGAGCACGCCCGCAGGGGAAGACTGGACTGCGGATGCACCAGACGACGAGGAGAACACCTGATGCAGTACGGCTTCCAACGTCTGGTCCTGCTGGGCAGCGCCGGCTACTCGCGCGCCGAGCTGCCGCTCGATGGTGCGGTCTCTCTGGTGGCGCCCAACAATACCGGCAAGACCAGCCTGATCAATGCCCTGCAGTTTCTGCTGATCATCGACCGCCGCCGTATGGATTTTGGTGCGCACGATGTGGATAAGAGCCGGCGCTTCTATTTCCCCAACAACAGCGCGTATGTGCTGCTGGAGGTGTCGCTGCCGGAGTCCGGCACCGTAGTGCTGGGCTGCGTGGGCAAAGGGGTAAGCTTCGAGTACGAGTATTTCGCCTATGCCGGGCCGCTGAAGGTCGAGGAGTTCTGCCTGCCGGATGGCACCTTGGTGGCACAACCGCAACTGGCCAGCCATCTGGCGAGCTTTGGGCGCCGGGTGTTCAGCTACAGCAGCAGCGAATTTGCCGACATGGTGTATGGCGGGCGCAGCCGCAAGCTCGCCAGTCAGCAGGACTTCTGCGTTTTCCGGCTGGAGCATGCCAGCGATGCCAGCGTTTTTCAGCGGGTGCTGACCCGCACACTGCGCTTGGACAAACTGCGCTCCAGCGAGGTAAAGGACTATCTGCTGCAGATTTTCCGCCGCGATCTGCCGGATGCCAGCATCGACTTCAAGGCCGAATGGGACAAGGCGTTTGCCGACCTCAACGCCGAACGCAGTCAGTACCTGGCCGCCGTGCGGCTGCAAGCCACCCTGGGCGAACTGGAACAGAAGCAGGAGGCCCGCCTGGTGTTGCGCGGCAAATTGCTGTGCTGGCGTCCCTTGATCGACGCAGCACTGGGCCAGTGGCAACAGCATTACGAGACCCGCCAGCAAACCTTGCAGCATGAGTTGGCGCAGTGCGATACCGAGCTGCAGCACCTGCGCGAACAGGATATGCAGTCGGCTGGCGAGAAGAAAGAGTGCGAGTTGGAACAACAGCAGCTCCGCCAGCAAAGCGAACAGTTGCGCGCGTTGCAGCAGCGTTTTGCCTTGATCCCTGAACGCGCCCTGTTGGAGGCGCGCCGCCGCGAGCTGCAGGAACAACGGGATGCGCTGGTGGTACGGATCGGCCAGGCCCAGAGCCGCACGCCAGCGGCCATCGAGCGCGAGCTGGCACGGATCGAACGGGAATCCGCGCAGCTGGCGCAGGAGTTGCGCACCCAGGGGCAGAACCTCTATCAGCAACTGGCCAGTGTCGTATCTTCGGAACAACTCAACGCGCTGAACAAGGTGCTGGCCAAGCCGGTACTGACCCTGGGCAACGAAGATTTCCGCCTTGATGGCAAGGCCCTGCTTGCGGCCTTGGTCGATGCGAATGCCGGGCAATTCAATTTGCCTGGCCTGCAACTGCGGCTGGAAGCCCTGCCGGCACAGTATCAGCAACGGACCCTGGCGGAACTGAGCGAATTGCAGCAGGAGTTGCAGCAACAGCAGACTCAGCTGCAAGAACAATTGGCCACCGCCCTGGCTCTGGAAAACGTCAAACAGCAACGCCAAGCGCTGGAGCAGCAACTAGCCGAACTGGATGCCGAGTTGCGGGACTACGCGCACATGCAGGACTTGCGGCAAAGCGAGGCCGAGCGCGAGGAGCGGCTGCAGACACTGGCGAAAAAGCTCGCCGACCTCGGCGCCAGTCTGGCGCAGTCGGCAGAGCGGCACCGCGCATTGGATCAGCAGCGGCAGCAGCGGCGACAGGATTTGGCGGCCTTGCAGCAGCAACACCGGCAGATCGAGCAACGCCGTCATCAGCGCATCGACCACGAAGGCCCGTTCACCTGGCTGGCCGAGTTGCCACACCACCCCTGGCTGGCCCAGCCCGAGTTTGCGCCGGAACAACTGGCCGAACGGCTGCAGACTTATCTGACTGACTGCCGCCAGTTGCTGGAGCTGGATGAGCAGATCCGCCATCTGCTGGGTGAAATCCATAGCGGCGGATTGACCAAGTATCAGTTTGTCGGCGAACCGGAAAGCGAGATTGTTCGTCTCGTTGAATTCGCCCATCACCTGCCGCAGGAAGCCGAAGCACTGGAAAAGAAGGTACGCTCGGCGGTGGTGAATGTGGC
>CALEJT010000058.1 GCA_937898685.1 uncultured Gammaproteobacteria bacterium
CACCAACATCCGCAGCGCATTGCGCAGCACCTTGCGTCCGACCTCTCCTTCCAGACTCAACAAGGACTCGGGGTGGAACTGCACGGCAGCCATCGGCAGCTTGCGATGGCGCACGGCCATCACCACACCATCGTCGCTGCGCGCGAGCACTTCCATACATTCAGGTACGACATCGGCAACGAGCGAGTGGTAGCGTCCGACGCGTAGCTCACCCTTGCAGCCGTCGAACAAGGCACCGTGGTAATAGCTGAGCGTCGAGGCCTTGCCATGCATCGGGAACGGCAGTGTGCTCAGCCTACCGCCGCAATACTCGACCATTCCCTGCAAGCCGAGGCACACACCGAATACCGCAACTCCTGCCGCTTCGCAGAGCCGCAGGGTCTCATGCAGCCGATGATCCTCGGGACGGCCCGGACCTGGTGAAAGCACCACCAAGTGCGGCGGCTCACTCGAGTGCAACTGCGCCGCCACCGCATGCGGGCGCACCGTACGTACTTCGGCACCACTTTCCCGCAGATACGAGGCCAGCGTGTGCACGAAGGAGTCCTGATGATCCACCATCAGGACGCGCAGTCCCCTGCCCTCGTGCTGCAACACCGCCTGCTCCGGAGGCTGCACCGGCGCGCGACGACGCAGCACCGCCAGCAAGGCCGCAGCCTTCAAACGCGTTTCCGCTTCTTCCGCCTGTGGATCGGAGTCGGCCAACAAGGTCGCGCCCACGCGCACCTCGGCGCACCCATCCTGCAAACGCAGCGTGCGGATGGTGAGGCCCGTGTTCACATCGCCGTTGCAAAGCACGCAGCCCATCGCGCCGCCGTACCAGCGACGGGGCGACTTCTCGTGATCTTCGATGAACTGCATCGCCGAGTGTTTCGGCGCGCCGGTGACGGTCACTGCCCAGGCGTGACTGAGGAAAGCATCGAGTCCATCGAACTCGGGACGCAGTACGCCTTCGACGTGATCCACCGTATGAATCAGACGCGAATAGAGTTCCACCTGCCGGCGTCCCAAGATGCGGATCGAACCGGGTTCACAGATGCGTGCCTTGTCGTTGCGATCGACGTCGGTGCACATCGCCAGCTCTGCCGCATCCTTGTCGGAATTGAGCAGCGCGCGAATCTGATCGGCGTCTTCGAGCGCGTCACTGCCGCGCGCGATGGTGCCGGAGATGGGGCAGGTTTCGACACGTCGACCCGCAACACGCACATACATTTCGGGTGAAGCAGCGACCAGGAATTCACCCTGACCCAGATTCATCAACGCGCCATAGGGTGCTGGATTCTGCTGCTGCAAACGCAGGAACAGTTGCGATGGTCGTTCCGCGCAATCGGCGCTGAAGGTTTGCGCAGGGACTGCTTCGAAGAGATCGCCGCGCCGAAAATAATCGAGTGCGCTTCGCACCGTGGCAGCGTATTCACCGGGCCGATGATCACAGTTCAGTGCTTCACTCGCTCGAGCCGCCGGTTTGAACGGATCGGCAGGTACGTGCCGCGCCAGATGACGCGTGCTCAGAAACTCCTCACCGACGACCTGTTCAAAATCGTAGTAGTGCATCTGCGCCACTTCGCGCTTGTGATCGACGACGAGGATGGTGTCGGGCAGATAGAGCACGAGATCACGCTGATCCTGCGTGCGCTGCAGGCGCGACTTCACCGCTTCGAACTGAAAGGCGAGGTCGTAACCGAAGGCACCGTAGAAGCCGAGATACTGATCTTCCTGGCTGCGCAGATGCTGGAGCAGTAGGCGCAACACGCTGAACACACCGCGCTGGCGCGTGCGCTCTTCCTCGAGCATGACGGGTTCCGGCTCACGCACGCGAAAGCGTATGCGCTGTGCAGTGAGCTGAAACTCTGTCAGATCCTCGCAGCGTTCCAACAGCGGCATGAAGAAGCGCAGCAGAATCTCGCCGCGCGCATTGAGGGCTTCGAGTTCACAGGTACGTCCGCGTGCGGTCAAGCGCAGCGGCGGGTTCACGCAGCCGACATCCCACCGTGTGTAGCGCCCCGGCACTTCATAGGCGGAGCTCAGCAATACACCGGGGCTTTGGTCGAGAGCAGCGATGAGCTCGCGTCTGGCTTCGACGTAGTCCGCCGCCATGCTGGCGCGATAGACGGCCACGCCGCCGTCAGTGCGATAGTGATGGGTGGGTTCGATCTGCATGTGGTTCATCTCCTACGTAGTCGGTGGGAGGCGAACCTTTCGTGGCCTGTTGCTGGGCAACAAAAAGGCCGCCTCGTTGCGGGGCGGCCTTCAGTCGTCGTGTCGTGAACACGGCGGAGCGGAGTCGTACGCTTAGCGTGCGGCTTCGCTCCCTTGGAAGGAGGCAGCCCAGTGTGAGGGCCACCACCAATTGAATTTGTGGTTGATGTTCATGGGCGCGCATGATGCGCGCGGGCAGCGGCGCTTGTCAAATGGGCGATCGTGCAAAGCTTGTGTTTGGAGGTGCATCGATGCTCAGAACACTGGTACCAAGCACCGCCATCGGAAGCGCGCGGCGCGATGCGCCGCGAACGCTTGTCTTCGCCCAACCTACGAGCGCACTTGAATCAAACCGCCATGTACACCAGCGCGATCAGTGCGAGGGAGACGAAGGAATAGAGCGCGATACGCTTGAAGCGGTAGCGGTTGGGCAGGAGCAGAATGAAACCGGCGATCGAGAACAGCACCAGCAACACGCCACTGATGTCGATCAACCACTTCCACAGCACGTCGGTATCACGAGCCTTGTGCAGATCGTTCAAGGTGGCGATCAGACCATAGTTGGTGAACTCGTACTGCGCGGTGCCGGTGGCGACATCGATTTCCAATAGGCCACTGCGTCCGGGTGCGCGGTAATCGACGAAGAGCACGTCTCCCACGGCATCCAGCTCGACCACGCTGCGCGACAAGCCGAATTCCTCGCGCAGGAATTGCGCCAGCTCGGGGGAGTCGGCGATGATCCCGTCCTCGTCCAGCGGCAGGTCCGGCAAGCCATCGACCCTTTGCACGGTCACTTGCGGCTCTCCGGTAAAGAACGTGGCATGGTTCAACGTGATGCCCGTGAGCGCGAAGAACACCAAGATCAAGAACAGCGCGATCGAAAAATAGATGTGTACAGTGCGTGACCACTGAAGCAGTTTGCGATTGATGGCCATGAAAACTCGAAAAGACTTTATAGACGCTGCGACGAACGACACGCGCCTGATCGATTTACTGAAGCGCGCATGCAGCGCCTTCCCCCCTGGGCTGTCGCCGATGCGACTGCGCCGCGGATTATGGTGCATTTTGCTGGGGGCGACATCCGTGCTGGCACAGCCGGTCGAACGACATTACGACGGTGTGCTCGGCACTTCTTTGGACCTCAGCATTCACGCACCCGATGCCGCGCGCGCGGAACGAGCGATCGCCGCGGCACTCGCGGAGATCGAACGTCTCGACGCCATTCTCTCTACCTGGCGCGAAGAATCGGCCATCATGCAGCTCAATCGTGAACGTAATGGGGAAAACCTGCCGCCGGAACTCATCGAGGTGGTGGAACTCTGCGAAACCTGGCGCGAACGTTCGGCCAACGTCTTCACCTGCCGCCTCGGCAAGGTCGCAAGAATCTGGCAACAGGCGCAGGAAGAACAGAAGCTGCCGGTAGCGAAGGAACTGCTCGATCTGAGTCGACAGATCGCGCAGGCCGAACTCGCCATCGATGCCGAACGTCGCGCCATCGCGCTCGGCGAGGACATCGAACTCGAACCTTCGGGACTCGCCAAGGGCTACATCATCGATCGCGCCATGGCGGTGTTGCGCGCGCAAGTGCCGGACGCCACCGCGATCAAACTCGACATCGGTGGTGACGCCGTCTACTGGGGTGCGCCGCCCGAGACGAACGGTTGGGATGTATTGGTCGCCGATCCGGAGCTCACTGCGGATAACGGGGCCTTCATCGCCAAGCTCTCACTCGCTGGTAAGGCGGTGGCGACGAGTGGTCACAGCAGTCGCACCTTCACCATCGGCAGATTGAACTACAGCCACATCTTCGACAGTCGCCGCGGTTGGCCCACGTCGGAAAGCACCTACGCCGTTGCCAGTGCCGACGATGCCGTCACCGCCGATGCCATCGCCACGATTCTCGCCGCACAGTCCTTGGACAACGGTCTCAAGTGGGCACAGGAACACGAGCAATATGCCCAGGTGCTGCTGGTGAACAAGCAGAACCGTGTGTGGCATTCCGCCGGTTGGGTGGATCTCTTGGGCGGCGACATGCGGCGGCAATTGCGCGCGGAAATCTCGTTCAACATGGAGTACACGATTCCGCGCTTGAAGCAGCGCCCCTATGAACGGCCCTACGTCGCGATCTGGATCAGCGATCGTCAGGGCAATCCGCTGCGCAATCTCTTGCTGTTGGGACAGGATCAACGCTGGGCCAGCAGCAACTCACTGTGGTGGCGACGCGTCGGTAGCCGCACGCGCCTCGC
This sequence comes from uncultured Gammaproteobacteria bacterium, assembly GCA_937898685.1. Taxonomy (GTDB): domain Bacteria; phylum Pseudomonadota; class Gammaproteobacteria; order Pseudomonadales; family Pseudohongiellaceae; genus CAILUG01. The sequence goes on from CALEJT010000058.1 coordinate 4,446, forward strand.
CACGCTCAACGTCACGCGTCCGACGCGCGGCCCGGGTGAATATCAACTGACCTGGGACGGCAAGGACGAAAGCGGCGCATCACTGCTCGAAGGTGACTACGTGCTGAACGTGGAAGCCGTGAGCCGCTATGGCAACCACGACTACGTGGCGCAGCCCTTCACCATCGAGCCGGGCTCACAGCGCTATGAGAATCCGGGCGAGCGTGAGGTAGGCCCCTTCAGCTTCACACTGGAAGTCACGCCGCCCGAAGAGAATTAGCTGCCGCGATTGAAGATGCGGATCTGTTCGAGCACGCGCTCGCTGCAGAGGCCGATGAAGTCGTAGGCGTAGTGACGCAGAAGCTGCCCTTCACGCACTGCCAGGCGCGTGACGTTCTCCGGGAATAGATGCGTGCAGTCGAGCAGCGTGAGGTTCTGATCGCGCTCGGGGTTGTAGGCCAGTGCCGCGACGATGCCCACGCCCATGCCGAGCTCGACGTAGGACTTGATGACGTCCGCGTCCAAGGCGGCCAATACGATGTCGGGCGTCAGTCCTGCATCGTGGAAGGTCTTCTCGATTACGGCACGACCGGTGAAACCTTCGTGGTACGTGATGATCGGCTCGGCCGCGATGGCTTCGAGCGTCAATGGCTTCACCTTCGTGAGCTTGTGACCTTCCGGCACCAATACGCCGTGATGCCAGCGGTGATAGGGATAGGACACGAGGCCTTCCACACTCGCGAGCGTTTCGGTGGCGATGCCGATGTCGGCACGACCTTCCAACAGCAGCTGCGCGATTTCCTGCGGACTGCCCTGGAACATCTGCAAACGCACCTTCGGATAGCGCTGACGGAACTGCGCCACGATGCTCGGCAGGATGTAGCGCGCCTGCGTGTGCGTGGTGGCAACGGTCAGTTCGCCTTCGTCCTGACGGCTGTATTGGTCGGCGAGATTGCGGATGTTCTGCGCGTCGAGCAGTAGGCGTTCGACGATCTTCAGCAACTCCTTGCCCGGCTCGGTGAGACCGAGCAGACGTTTGCCCTTGCGGATGAAGAGCTCGACGCCGAGCTCGTCTTCCAGATCCTTGATGTGCTTGGACACACCCGACTGCGAGGTATAGAGCGCATTGGCCACCTCGGTCAGGTTGAAGTTGCGGCGCGCGGTTTCACGCACGATGCGCAATTGCTGAAAATTCATCGCGATCCTCTCGTTCATAAGGCACCCGTGCCGGCCGGAGCCGGGGGCGCCTGACGGCGCTCGAACAGACGAAGACGCGAAGGCACCAAGCGTACCTGCTGGCCCAGTTCCAGGCGCAGGTGCTGCACTTCGGAAAGCGGCAATTCGACTTCGAAGTACTGAGCTTCCTCGATGCCTTCCAATTCGATGCGGCTGTTGCCGCCGAGGAAGAGCACGCGAGTGATGCGCGCGGCGAGTCCGTCCGTGGCCGCAGGATCGGTGACGATCGTCAGTTCATGCGGCCGCGCGTAGGCTACTACGTCCACGCCTTCATCGAAATCGGCAGCGTCATGGGCGAGACGCGCCGAACCCACCTGCACCGCGCCCTCTTCCACGCGGCCGTGGAACAGATTCACCGAACCGAGGAAGCCATAGACGAACGGCGTGGCCGGATGGTTGTAGACCTCTTCCGGCGAACCCTGCTGCTCCACCTTGCCGTGATTCATCAGCACGACGCGGTCGGCCACTTCGAGTGCCTCTTCCTGGTCATGCGTCACGAAGATCGAGGTCACATGCAGTTCTTCGTGCAGCTTGCGCAGCCAACGGCGCAGTTCCTTACGCACTTTCGCATCGAGAGCACCGAAGGGTTCGTCGAGCAGCAGCACCTGCGGCTCCACCGCGAGTGCGCGTGCAAGTGCGATACGCTGACGCTGACCACCGGAGAGCTGCGAAGGATAGCGATCCGCCAACCAATCGAGCTGCACGAGATTCAGGAGTTCGTGCACCTTCTCCTTGATCTTCGCTTCCGAAGGACGCTGCGCGCGTGGCTTCATGCGCAATCCGAATGCGACGTTGTCGAACACACTCATGTGTTTGAAGAGCGCATAGTGCTGGAACACGAAGCCCACCTGACGTTCACGCACGTGGGCATTGGTGGCGTCGCGACCTTCGAGCAATACCGTGCCGCTGTCGGGCTGTTCGAGGCCGGCGATGATGCGCAGCAGCGTCGTCTTGCCGCAGCCCGAGGGGCCGAGCAGCGCCACGAGCTCGCCTTCCGGAAAATCCAGACTGACGTCATCGAGCGCAACGAAGTTGCCGAAGCGCTTGTTGATGTTGCGAACTACGATGCTCATGCGACTTTCTCCAAAGCGGGCTGCACGGTGGCTGCGGGCGGAAGCGGACGTTCTGGACTCACGACGACATCACGCCCGTGTGCGCGATGCTCGACCCAGGTCTTGATCACCAGCGTCACCAACGCCAACAGGGCCAGCAGCGAAGCCACCGCGAAGGCGGCGGCAAAGTTGTATTCGTTGTAGAGGATCTCGACCTGCAGCGGCAGGGTGTTGGTGGCGCCGCGGATCTTGCCCGACACCACGGACACCGCACCGAATTCACCCATCGCGCGTGCGTTCGACAGAATCACGCCGTAAAGCAAGGCCCATTTGATGTTGGGCAGCGTCACATGCCAGAACACCTGCCAACCGCTCGCACCGAGCACCACCGCAGCTTCTTCTTCGTCCTTGCCCTGCGCCTGCATCAGCGGAATCAGTTCACGCGCCACGAAGGGGAAGGTGACGAAGATCGTGGCGAGCAGGATGCCGGGCAGCGCGAAGATGATGCGGAAACCATGTTCGGCCAACCACACGCCGAACCATCCGTTGGCGCCGAACAGCAGCACGTACATCAAGCCCACGATCACCGGCGACACCGAGAACGGCAGGTCGATCATGGTCAGCAGCAACTGCTTGCCGCGGAATTCGAACTTGGCGATGAGCCAGGCCGCCGCCACACCGAACACCAGGTTCAGGGGCACCGAGATCGCCGCCACCGTCAGCGTGAGCTTGATCGCAGCCATCGCATCGGGATGGACGATGGCGCTGAAGTACGGGCCCCAACCACGACGCAGTGCTTCATAGAACACGGCGATCAGCGGCATGAGAATGAATAGGGCGAAATAGCCAAGCCCGAGTCCCAGGATCGTGTACTTCACCCACGGCTTTTCGCTCGTGGCGGGATTGCGCTCGTAACGCGATTGCGAGCCGGGCTTTCTCATGGGAGTCGCACTCATGGGTTCCTCCCGAGCCGGCGGGTGCTAAGGCTCTGCAACAAGTTGATCACCAACAACATCAGGAACGAGAAAACCAACATCACCACGCCCACTGCAGTGGCACCGCTGTAATCGAACTGCTCGAGCTTGGTGATGATGAGCAGCGGCGTGATTTCCGAGACGAGCGGAATGTTGCCGGCGATGAAGATCACCGAACCGTATTCGCCCACCGCGCGCGCAAAGGCGAGTGCGAAACCGGTGAGCAATGCCGGCGTGAGCAGCGGCAACAACACATGACGGAAGGTGCGCCAGCGGGAAGCCCCCAGGCAGGCGGCGGCTTCTTCCAGTTCGGTCTCGATGTCCTCGAGCACCGGCTGCACCGTGCGCACGACGAAGGGCAAACCGATGAACACCAGCGCGATCAATACACCCAGCGGCGTAAAGGCCACCTTGATGCCGAATACCCCCTCGACGATGCTGCCCAGCCACCCGTTGTTGGCGTAGAGCGCCGTGAGCGAGATACCTGCCACGGCCGTCGGCAAGGCAAAGGGCAAATCGATCAGGGCATCGACGATGCGGCGCCCCGGGAAGGAATAGCGCACCAGGGCCCAGGCCAAGAGCAGCCCGAACACGGAATTGATCGCGGCCGCCAGGAGCGAGGCGCCGAATGACAGTTTGTAGGACGCCACCAGACGGGGCTCGGTGATGGCCTCCCAGAAGCCGGCCGGTCCCAGTTCCGCAGCGCGCAGGAACAGCGCCGCCATCGGAATGAGGACGATCAACGACAGATAGAACAAGGTGTAGCCCAGGGTCAGTCGGTAGCCGGGCAACACGCGGCGGGAGCTCTGCGCCGCGCCTTTGGTAAGCGCCATGAGTCAGGGTTCCTAGCTAAAACGGGGCGGCAGTCTACGGACAGCCCCTATCCCGACCGAACCAAGAAAACCTCATTTGCTTATCAAGATTTCTGGATAAGAAGACCGCCTACTCCAGGAATCCTGGAAAAGCAATGAGGTTTTGCCCCGTTCTGGTGCTCTTGGCTACTGGAAGGGGTACTTCACTCCTCTCCCCTCAAGGGGATGAACAGGGAGAGGGTGAAGCACGAGGGGACTGGTCGAACGGTAGTGGGGCTGCGCTGGGATTCAGAGCCCGTAGATCTGATCGAACACGCCGCCGTCATCGAAGTGGGTGCGCTGCGCCTCGCCCCAGGAGCCGAACACCTCACGGATGGTGAAGAGTTCGAGCTGCGGGAAACGCGCCACGTCTTCGGCACCGGCCAGTTCGGGGTGACGCGGACGGTAGTAGTTCTTGGCGGCGATGCTCTGACCTTCCGCCGAGTAGAGATATTCGAGATAGGCGCGCGCCAGATCGGCCTGCCCCTTGGCTTCGGCATTGGCTTCGACCACGGCCACCGGTGGCTCGGCCAGGATCGATACCGAAGGCACCACGATCTCGAGCTGATCGGGACCGAGCTCGTTGAGCGCCAGGAAAGCCTCGTTTTCCCAGGAAATCAGCACATCGCCGATGCCGCGCTGAACGAAGGTGGTGGTGGAACCACGCGCGCCGGAGTCGAGCACCAATACGTTCTTGTAGAGCGCCTGCACGAAATCACGTGCGCTGGCTTCGGTGGCGCCGGGCTGCTTGATCGCATAGCCCCAGGCCGCGAGATAGTTCCAACGCGCGCCGCCCGAACTCTTCGGGTTGGGCGTGATCACGCCAACGCCGGGCTTCGCCAGGTCATCCCAGTCCTGGATGTTGAGCGGATTGCCCTTGCGCACCAGGAACACGATGGTCGAGGTATAGGGCGAGCTGTTGTCCGGCAGCTTGCTTTCCCAGTCGGCCGGAATCTTGGACGTACGTTCCGCAATGGCGTCGATGTCATAGGCCAGCGCCAAAGTCACGACGTCGGCCTGCAGACCATCGATCACCGAGCGCGCCTGCGAACCGGAACCGCCGTGCGACTGCGTCACCTGCACGCGCTCACCGGTTTCGGCTTCCCAATGCTTGACGAAGGCCTCATTGAACTCCTGATAGAGCTCGCGCGTCGGGTCATAGGACACGTTGAGCAGGGTGCGCGTGCTGCCGCCTTCGCCGCCGCAACCGCCCAAGAGGAGCGCAGCGCTGAGAGCGAAAGGAAGGAATTTGAATGAACTCAAGGACATGCACACACTCCATGGTCAGGTCTGACAACAGGGGCGGCATTGTGCAGCGGTGCCTTATTCCACCAAACCAACTTTTACTGCATTGCTTAGCAGAAAACCGGGAAAAGCCCCCGCTTCCCCTCCCGCTCGAAGCGCCCGGCTCACCGCAAAATAATTTTCGCAATGATTGCATTTATTATTGTTTAACGATAATTTATTGTTGCCTAATTTAATAGTGGAGGCACCTCCCATGAACCCCAGCTCGTCGCAGGTCCGCAAGATCGCAGCAACTGCCCATGTCGCGGCCATCGTTGGCCTGGCCTATCTCGCCGTCGCCATCGTCTTGCGCGCCGGCATCGCCATCGGTGCTCATCTGTTCGATGCCCAAGTCAGTGTCGGAGAACGCGCCGCCAGTATTTCCCTGGTACTCCTCGCGCTGCTGCCTGCCGCATTCCTGTTCGAGGCGATCAATCGCCTGCGTCAGGCACTGCGGCTCTTCAGCAACGGCGAATTCTTCAGTGAGCAAAGCGCCAAACATGTGGCCCAGGCCGGCAAGCACGCCACCATCGCCATGGTCGCGATGATCCTCATCGTTCCCAACCTGGAGCGCTGGCTGCGCAGCCGCGGCGGATTCGACCTGCGCATCGAACCCGAATACTTCGGTCTGCTCGCCTTTGCGCTGTTCGTGACGGCCATCGGCCACGTACTCACGCTTGCCGCTCAGCTCAAGGCTGAGAACGATGCCTTCGTATGAAACGGATCATCGTTCGTCTCGACGTGATGCTCGCACTGCGCAAGATGCGAGCGAAGGAATTGGCCGAGCGCATCGGCATCACCGAAGCCAATCTCTCGCTGCTGCGCACGGGCAAGGTGAAAGGCGTACGCTTCGATACCCTCGCCCGCCTCTGCGAAGAACTCGACTGCAAACCCGGGGACTTGCTGGACATCGAAGAAGTCACTGCATCCGAGCAAGACTGAGTTCGTGGTGAAGTCCCAAAACGAAAAGCCCGCCATTGCTGGCGGGCTCTCGTTGCAACCTTCGTAGAACTTAGAAGGCGTAGCGAACGGTGGCGCCGTAGGTGCGCGGATCACCGAGTACTGCAGCATAGTGACCGTAGTTACCGGCACCGGGCAGCAGCTGTTCGAAGTAGTCGCGGTCGGTCAGGTTGCGCGACCAGATGAACACGGACCAGCTGTCATCACTGCGGAAGCCGATGCGGCCGTTCACCAGCGTATAGCCATCGACGTTCAGGAAGCGCGAGGGCGAGGGGCTCGAGGAGAAATCGGAACGGTAGAAGCTGTCGAGACCCACGAAGAACTCACCATCGTTGCCGAGCAGCGTCAGCGGCTGCGTGTACTCACCGGTGAACGAGATGGCGTGACGCGAGATGCCCGGCAGTCTCTGACCCGAGACGTCCTTGAAGGACACCGGGGCACCCACTTCTTCCAGCGGCAGCGGCGCGTTGATGAATTTCTCGTACTTGCCATCGGTGTAGGCGTAGGAAGCCTGCAGCGTGAACGGACCGAGCAGCGCGCGAGCATCCACTTCGAAGCCTTTCACACTCACCTCTTCGGCGTTGGCCAGATAGCCGCGGTTCACACCGATGTCGGCCGTCTGTACCTGCGCCTGGTAGTCCTCGATGTCGGTCTGGTAGACCACGAAGTTCAACGTGGTGCCACGCAGCGGAGTGGTCTTCACACCGATTTCGTAGTGCTTCACTTCTTCCGGACGAATCACGGCGAGTTCGGTCATCACACGACCGGCATCGGTCGGCAGACCACCGAGGTTCAGCCCCACCGGTTTGAAGCCGGTGCTGTAGGTGGCGTAGACGTTGACGGTGTCGGTCAGCGCGTAGTTCAGGGTCAGCGTACCGGTGACGTTGTCGTCATCGATGCTGGCCTGGAACGACTGGTTGCTGTACTGCGCACGACGGATCGCTTCGAGCGCCGGATCGTTCAGCGGTGCGCCACCGTTGGCGAAGCGCTGGAAGTTCACGTCTTTCTCGTCGTAGTTGAAGCGCAGACCGGTCAACAGGTTCAAGCGATCGGTGAGCGTCCAATCCAACTGACCGAACAGCGCGGCGCTGAAGGTTTCCAGACCCGGACTGCTGTCGGTACCGAAGCCTTCGAAGATGCCGGGCGTGCGATAGAGTTCTTCGCTCGCTGCGTTCGGCGATACGAAACGCCACTGATCGGGACCGAGCTCTTCACGATGGAAGGGATCGGACTCCAGTTCCTGCTTGATGGCGAAGAGGCCGAACACACCACTGACGCGATCGGTCAGATCACCGGCCCAACGGAATTCCTGCGACCACTGTTCGTGATCGGAAGGGGCCTGCGAGATCGCCAATGCGTTCAGGCCGAGGAAGTCGCGGTCGTTCGACGGACGCCAATCCCAGAAGTACCACGCGGTGGTCGAGGTCAGCGTGCCACCGAAGATCTCGTGGTCGATGTTCACGGAGAAGCCACCGATGTCGTTGCCCGAACGCCAATCGGTGTTGTGGTCGATCAGACGATCGAAGGGGTTGCGGCTCGGCGGCTCGTAGCCGAGATCGCGGATGATGCTTTCGAACTGACGATATTCGGAGCGCTGGTTGCGCACGGAGCCGGCGAACACCTGTGCATATCCCACGGGATCCTGCTTGGTCAGCTCGGCGATCACGCGCACTTCGGTGTCGGGCGAAACGTTCCACAGCAACTGGCCGCGCGCGGACCAGTTCTGGATGTCGTTGACGTCCTGACCGGTTTTGACGTTGGTCAGCGTACCGTCACGATCGGTGGTGACGAAGGAGAAGCGACCGGCAACGTTTTCGCTCAGACCACCGGTGAAGGTGCCTTTCAACTGCGCGTAGTCGTAGTTACCGGTGCTCACCTCGACGCGGGCGGACTTGTCGAAGGTGGGCTTGGCAGTGGTGACGTTGAAGGCGCCGGCCGTGGTGTTCTTGCCGTACAGAGTGCCCTGCGGACCGCGCAGCACTTCGATGCGTTCGACGTCGATGAAGTCCATCGTAGTGATGGCCGGACGGGCGAAGAACACACCATCTATATAGTAGCCAACGCCCGGATCGATGCCGTCGTTGGTCAGACCGAAGGTGGTGCCCTGACCACGGATGCTGATACCGGTGTTACGCGGGTTGGAAGAATAAAGCTGTACGGAAGGAATCAGTTCCTTCACGCGGTTGACGTTGAAGGCACCGCTGTCGGCAACGAACTCGCCACCGACGACGGTGACCGGAATCGGTACTTCCTGCGCGAGCTCCTCGCGACGACGCGAGGTCACACGTACTTCTTCGATCGCATTGTTGGCATTCGCTGCCAGCAGAATGGGCTGACGTTGTTGCGCTTCCTGTGCATTGGCAGCCAGAGTGAAAGCATTCAGGGCCACTCCGGAGCCCAGGGCCAGCAAGGCCAGTCGGTACGTGTGTTTCATGGTTTCTCCTGTCTAATTATTCGTTACTCATTCCACACAAGCGGGTGTGCTCGTTAGGGCCGGCACTCTAATGAGCTACGTTCTCAGGACGAACCAAGAAATTTGGGATTGCTTAGCAAGATTTGTTGATAACGACCTCGCATGTGCGCAGAGGCCAACAGCAGAGAGCGCAACTGTTGAAATCGCAACAGCAAAACACAACAGCGGAACAACTCATCTGACTGCAGCAGTCTTTCTGCGCATCAACAAAATTTCCTTTTAAAACCGGCAGTTCTCCTTTCGTTCGCACGATGGCGCTGCGACCTGGCACGTTGGGTGCAATGGCGGCGGCCTAAGTTGCTCACAACCACGAATTCATTTTGCGAACATCAGGAGAACGCCATGTACTTCAACAAATCATTCAAACCTCACCTACGTGTCGGCGCGGGTTCACTCTCGCGCCTCTCCGTTCTGGCGCTGGCCGTCGCCACCGGCACTTCTGCGATTGCGCAAGGCGTGGTCGAGGAAATCTACGTGACTTCACGTAACCGCCAGGAAGTGGCGCAGGACGTACCGCTGCCGATCCAGGTACTCGGTGAAGCCGAACTGCAACGCGAGGACATCACCACACTTTGGGACCTTCCGTTCAAGATTCCCAACCTGCAGCTCAACAACCCGAACGAGAACGCGCGCAAGGTGAGCCCCGGCATCCGCGGTCTTGGCCGCGGCGGTGCCAACGACTCCATGGAGCAAAGCGTGGGCGTGATCGTCGACGGCGTGACGCTCTACTACTCCGGCCAGGGTTGGTCCGACTACGTCGACCTCGAGCGCATCGAAGTCCTGCGTGGCCCGCAGGGTACCTTGATCGGCAAGAACACCAGCCTCGGTGCGATCAAGATCGTCACCAAGTTGCCGAGCTTCGAACGTCAGACCGACTTCGAGATCAGCACCGGTGACTACAACTCGCTCGGCGGCAAGTTCTCCTCCACCGGTCCTCTGATCGATGACGTACTGGCCTACCGTGCGGCGTTCTCCGTGGATCGCGTCGACGGCATCTACAACAACACCTTCTATGGCAGTGGCCGTACCAAGGAAACCTGGCGTGAGCAGAACCGCATCTCGGGGCGCGTACAGCTGTTGTGGACGCCGACTCCCGATTTCAGCGGTCGCTTCATCATCGACAAGTTCCGCTCCGAGGAGCGTGTGAACACCGGCAACATCGTGGTCTCCAATGGTCCCGACACCTGGGCCGACGGCACGCCGCGTCCGCGTCTGCGTCCGATCAACTACGAGCCGGTCGGTGACTATGTCGACTACGGCTATCTCGGTCGCTACACGCAGCGTTCGGCCTGGTTCCACAACGATGACGGCAGCGTGTTCCAACCCAAGTTGGGCACCACCGAGATCCAGAACGCTCTGGCGCGGCCGCAGCTGACCAACCAACACGGTGTGTCAGCCGAGTTCAACTGGAACGTCGGTGACTACGCGCTCACCTCGATCACTGCCTACCGTTATCAGGACTTCGCCATCAACAACGGTTCGCAGGATGGCAAATTCCAGATCAGTAACAGCGGCCAGGATCTGTGGAACGAACAGTTCTCGCAGGAATTCCGCATCGCTTCCGGTCCGGGTGACTTCACCTGGCAGGCAGGTCTTTACTACCTCGATGCACGCGTCTACAGCGACGACCCGAGCCGTTACTACCAGGATGCCGGTGCCTTCTATGCATCGGTGCCCGACTACACGCTCCTGATCAGCAGCGGCACCGGCCGTGAACTGTTGCGCAAGTCGCTCGATCACGTGTGGGAATCGTCCGTGACCGATGCACAGGTGGAGAGCCTGGGACTCTTCGGTCAGGCCGATTGGTATCTGACCGATCGCTTCTCGGTGAACGTCGGCTTCCGTCAGACCTGGGAAGACAAGACCAACCGCATTCGTCAGGAACACGATCGCACAGGCGAAAATCTGCGCGCTCTCGGCGCTCTGCTTGGTGCCAGCGAAGCCGAGATCGCCGCAGCCGAACGTACGCGCGCTTCGCGCATCACTCCTGCGTTCGACTGGGTGGAAGGCAAACCGATCGACGCCTCGCTGCAGGCCTGGAACTTCGGTGTGAGCTATCAGCTCACCGACGACATCCTGCTCTACGGCTCGGTCGGTGAAGGCGTGAAATCCGGCTTCATCTACTTCCAACAGCAGACGCTGCCGGGTGACGAAGATTTCGAAACCACGATCCGTCCGGAAAAAGCCCGCGACTACGAGTTGGGCATCAAGTCCACGCTGTTCGACGATCGGGTGCTCTTGAACCTCAACCTCTATCGCACGGAAGTGACGGACTATCAGGCTTCCTGGACGCGCACCGATCCACGCGACGATGCTGCCGTGGTAACGCGCTGGGGTAACGCTCCGGAAGTATTGGCGCAGGGTCTGGAACTCGAAGCCCGCTATCGCGTGAGCGACAACTTCACGCTGAACCTCGCCGGCGCCTACAACCGCGCCACCTACGAAGACGAGTGGCTGGTGCAGATTCCCTTCCTACCCACCACGCAGTTCCGTAACGCCGAAGGTCAGCAGATCGCCAACGTGCCGAAGACCACGATCAACTTCGGTGGCACCTATGAGATTCCGCTCGGTCGCTACAACGGTCGCATCACGCTGAGCAACAGCTGGCGCGAGGGCTATTACCTGAGCGACATCCAGTCACCGCTGACCTGGCAGAAGTCGTACGTGCTGAGCAACCTCAGCTTCGGCATCTCTGCTCCTGACGACAGCTGGGATGTGAGTGTGCTGCTGCGCAACGCCTTCGACGTCGATTACAACCTGGCCCACAGCAACTGGACCGGAACCGGCGCCGAAACCCAGGTGATCGGTCAACCGCGCTTTGCGTCGGTGATCTTCCGTACCCGCTTCTGATCACACCTCTGGCCAAGGAGGGCCGTTTCTTTCCGAACGTAGGGTGTCGAGTTGGGCCGAGTGCAAACGAAGCCCAACTCCTTTTTCGGCGATGCCGTCCTGCGCTGAGCCGAACCGCATCGCAGCACTCCTGCTTCATCGACTTCACTATCAGCAATCACACGACCTCAAGGAGCCTCAATGTCGACTCAAGCCAAGTTGCGCCGCGCGCTACTGCCCCTGCTCTTCATCGCGCCGGTCTTCGGCGTGAATGCGCAGACCAACGACACCACGCCGGCGATTGCCGGCGTCAGCAACGCAGGTGCTGCTATCGAACTCTTGACCAGTGAACGTGAAGGCAGCGAAGGCCCATTGCCCTTGGCCGACGGCAGCCTGCTCTTCACCGAAGCGCGTGTGCAGAAAATCACACGCATCGGCGCCGACCTCAGCATCAGCACCTTTCTCGACGACACCGGTGGCGCCAATGCACTCGCGGCTGCGGACGACGGCACGCTCTTCGCCGTACTGCAGCAACCGCCGCGCGTGGGAGTGGTACATCCGGAAGCACAGAAGAAGATTCTTGCCGAAGGTTACGACGGTAAACCCTTCACGCGTCCTAACGACATCGTGCGCGCTTCGAGCGGCGACATTTACTTCACCGACAGCGCGCAGAACGCCACGCCCGCAACCGGTGGTCCTTCCGTCTATCGCATCAGCGCGGCAGGTGAGATCCAACGCCTGATCGACGACATCGAACGCCCCAACGGGCTCATTCTCAGCAAGGACGAACGCACCCTGTTCGTCGCCAACACGCTCGGCCAACACGTGCTCGCCTATGCCATCAACGCCGATGGCACGCTGGGTGAACGGCAGGAATTCGCGGCACTCGCAGGTTGGAACGCCGCCGAAAAGACGAGTGGTGCCGATGGCTTGGCCGTCGACGATGAAGGACGCCTCTACGTCGCCTCCAACGCCGGCATCGAAGTATTCGACACCGACGGTGCTGCGCTCGGTGTCATTCCCCTCCCCGTCAAACCACAGAACCTTGCCTTCGGTGGTCCCGACAAAAGCTGGCTCTACGTCGTCGGCCGCGGCGCCGCCTATCGCTTCCCCGTGTTGACCCCCGGCCTCAGCACTCGCGCGAAATAAGGTCGAAGCTCTCGCTTCTCCCCTGGTTGGGCCGAGCCGCGCAAGCGGCGAAGCCCAACGTGGGATTTTCACGCTTCGCTGCAAAACCAAAGATCGCGTGTTGGGCTTCTCTACGCTCTGCTCCAGCCACACAGCATCGCCGCGTATCGCTCAGTCGGCGCGCGCCGCGATGCGCCGCAAGCGCTTCCCGCGCCCACCTTAGAGAACGATGCAGCGTCACCGCACTCGACTGGCATCGACGGCGGGAGCGCGGCGAGGATGAGCGGTGTCGATGCAGCCGCAGGCAGCCATGTCATTGCCGAATAGACATAGAGACAATGAAGGCAACCAATCTGACACCGCGAAGCACGCGCACCGTTGGCGTGCGTCCTTCAGCAAGCGCCAGACCTACATTTCAAGCGCTCGACGGCACGCGAGGGGCGACGAAACCCGGAGCGGCAGAGAACTACAGCGGCAACGGCTTGTAATTATCGTGGCAGGCCTTGCAATGATCGGAAAACTCCACCGACACATCATAGGCCTTGTTGTAGTCACCGGCCTTGATCAACTCCACCACGCGCCGCGCCCGCTCCTGATACTGCTGGGTGGACAACACCGCATCCTCCGCATAACCCCAGGACGCGAAGAATGCTTCCATCTGCGCGAAGGCTTGCTCCAACCGCTCTGCCAACTCGATGGCGGACTCCGGCTCCTCCAGTGAAATGCTCGCCTGCATCTCGTTGAGATCGAACTCGACCCCTTCCATCAACTCCTCGAAATCGAAGTCGGGTTGGGCAGCGCTGAACGTGGTGAGTGGTGCAAACAAGAGAATGAACAACGAGAAAAGCAACGACTTGTGCATAGAAGACATGAGCGATGACTGGATGAAAGAAATGACGAAGAAAGGCCCGCGCACGAGAACCGTGCACGGGCCGACCACACTCAGGTAATGATTTCCTGAACGACCCGTCCGTAGGTCTGAGTGGGGCGCTCCGAGCGCCCCTGGTTGCGGAAGATCACGCGCTTGTAGTCGAGGCCGAGCTGATGCAGCACGGTTGCCTGCAGATCATAGGTATCGACCTCCGTGCCCTTGATCGCCTGCAGACCGATTTCGTCGGTACCACCGTGCGTGTAACCCGCTTTGACACCGCCACCAGCCAGCCACTGCGTGTAGCCCCAGGGGTTGTGGTCGCGACCGTTGCCGGACTCGCTCCAGGAACTGCGTCCGAATTCCGAGGTCCACACCACCAGCGTCTGATCCAACAGTCCCCGCTGCTTGAGGTCGGTGAGCAAACCTGCGATCGGCTTGTCGACCGTCGCCGCGTGCTTGCCGTGGTTCTCCTCGATGTTGACGTGCGCATCCCAATCTTCCATCTCGCCTGCCACGTCCGTGCGGCCGGACACGATCTGGATGAAGCGCACACCGCGCTCGGCCAGACGACGCGCGCGCAGGAGCTGCTCGCCATAGCGACGGCTGCGCTCGTTGTTGAGGCCGTAGAGTTCGCGCGTCGCTTCCGATTCCTGACTCAGATCCACCGCTTCCGGTGCGGTCTCCTGCATGCGATAGGCGAGCTCGTACGACTCGCTGCGCGAACGCAGTTCGGTGTCGGAGGGATAGGCGGCAGCGTGTTGCTCGTTGAGTTTCTTCAGGAGATCGAGCGCCTGACGCTGCTGCGCGCGGCTCAGGAGCTCGGGATTGTCGATGTGCAGGATGGGCGAGCCTTCCGGACGGAACGGCGTGCCCTGATAGACCGCCGGCAGGAAGCCGGAGCTCCAGTTGGTCACGCCACCACGCGGTTCGCGTGTGTCGTCGTAGAGCACCACGAAGGCCGGCAGGTTCGGGTTGGCCGAACCGAGTGCGTACTGCACCCAGGCACCAAGCGAAGGACGTCCGGGGTTCAAGCTCGAGGTGTTCAACTTGAGGATGGAGATGTCGTGCGTCGCGCCGATCGTCACACTCGACTTGATGAAGGCGATGTCGTCGGCGTGCTGTGCGAGGTTCGGCAACAAGTCGGAGAACCACGCACCGCTTTCACCATATTGCTTCCAGGTGCGATTGGTGGCGATGAGTTTGGTGACACCGCCCTGCGTCGAAGTCTTGATGCCCTGCAGGAAGGATTCCGGCACACCGGTGCCGTGCAGGCGGATCAGCTCAGGTTTGTAGTCGAAGAGATCGAGCGTGCTCGGCGCGCCGGCCTGATGCAGCCAGATCACGGTCTTGGCCTTCGGTACGAAGTGCGGTTCCTTCGGTGCCAAGGGCGCATCGTTGGCGAAGACGCCCGAGATGATGCCACCACCAGGCAGGTAGGTGCTGGTGACGAGACCGCCCGTACCTATGGCGAACTTGTGCAGAAAACTGCGGCGGGTATGTGCGAATTTCATGTGTTTGTCTCTCAGTGATGATGCGTTAGTAGCGGTAGATGGCTTCGTTGGAGTTGGCCACGGTGTGCACCAGGTCGACGAAGGCCGAAGCGCGGAAAGAGTTCAGCTGCGCCACGTTCGTGCCGGTCGGCAAGGCGATTTCCTCGGCACCGTTGTGCGAGCGTTCGCGGATGAGCTGTTCCTGCGCATCGAGGAAGTTCTTCAGCACTTCACGCTCCTCGTCGCTCGGCAAACGTGCAAAGAGGATCTGATAGAGCTGATCGAAGTTGGCGTCTTCATCGAGACCACTTTCGTTGATCACGCGACCAGCCAGGGCGCGCGACCAGTCGTAGATGATTTCGCTGTTGATCAGCGTCAGTGCCTGCAGTGGCGTGGTGGTGATTTCACGCTTGCTGTGCGCTTCCTGCGGTGAAGCCATGTTGAATACGTCGAGCAGGGGATAGGGCAGGCTGCGCCGCGTGAACACATAGAGGCTGCGGCGGTTATGCAGGGACTCGTCCTGAGACACGCGCCACATGTTGTTCTGACCACGGCTGTCGGCGCCGCTGCGCCCCGTCTTCGGCAGCGGCGGGAATACACTGGGACCACCGACTTCCGGATTCAGCTTGCCCGAGGCGGCGAGCAGCGAATCGCGGATCTGCTCGGCTTCGAGACGGCGACGCGGGAACACACCGAGCAGACGATTCTCGGGATCTGCGGCCACGATTTCGGGACGCTCGGCGGAAGACTGACGATAGACGCTCGATAGCACGATCTCGCGATGCAGCTCCTTCACACTCCAACCGCTTTCGATGAAGCGAGCGGCGAGATAGTCCAGCAGCGCCTGATTGGATGGTTTGGTGCCGGCCTTGCCGAAATCGCTCACGGTTTCGACGATGCCGCGGCCGAAGTATTGATCCCAGATGCGGTTGACGTAGACGCGCGCAGTGAGCGGGTTGTCTGCGCTCGTCAGCCACTTCGCGAGCGCAGCACGACGTCCCGAGGAGAAGTCGAGATCGGGAATCTCGGGCTGCGCGCCGGTCAAAGCCGCCGGGAAGGCAGGTTGTACCTCTTCCAGCGGACGCTCGTGATCTCCACCGAACAACACGTAGGTCGGCGGCGCGTCCTTGTAGCCGAGCTCGGTCATAGCGGTGATCTTGTTGGAACCGAGTTCGGCTGCGGGACGCAGATTGTTGAAGGCTCTGAGCTCGCCCTGCAGCGCTTCGATCTCCGCCAACTTCTCGGCATGCCAATCGCTATGGAATTCGGGATCGACGCTGCGCGCGCGTTCCTCGAAGTAGTTGATCAGCGAGCCACGGCCGGTGACGTTGCCGAGCCGATGGTTGATCCAGCGGTCCAGCGCAGTCCATTCCGACTCGGGCTTGAAGATCGCTTCGCGCGTGTCGGTCAGATAACGTTCCTTGTGGTACTTGAGCGCTTCCTCGCGATCGAGGTCGATCACCGCGTCGATCTTGGCATTGATCTCACGCGTGGCTTCCTCGTATTCACGCGCCGCCTTGGTGTAGGCCGCATCCCACGGCGTGGGCTGGCTCACGGGAATGTTGTCGCTGACACTGATGTTGGAGAAGAAGGACTGCAGCGAGTAGTAGTCCTTCTGCGAGATCGGGTCGAACTTGTGATCGTGGCAACGCGCGCATTCGAAGGTCTGACCCAGGATCACCTCACCGACGGTGTCCGTGATGTCGGTGACGATCTGATAGTGACGCTGCACCATGTCGCGCGAGTTGCTGTTGTCGGGATATTGCGCCATGAAGCCGGTGGCGATCAGCGCCTGCTCATCTCCAGGGAACAGCTCATCGCCTGCGATCTGCTCCTGGATGAAGCGATCGTAGGGCTTGTCGTCGTTGAAGGCGTTGATGACGTAGTCGCGATAGCGCCACATGTTCAGGCGGTCATTGTCGTTCTGAAAACCGCTGCTGTCGGCGTAACGTGCGAGGTCGAGCCATTTGCGCGCCTGACGTTCGCCGTACTGTGGCGAAGCCAGAAAGCGCTCGACCAGTTTTTCATAGGCGTCCGGCGAGCTGTCTTCGACGAAGGCCTTCACTACGGCCGGATCCGGGATCAGACCGAGAAGATCCAGACTCAAGCGGCGCACGAGCGTTTCCTTGCTCGCATCCGGCGAAGGCGAAAGCCCTTTCGCTTCCAACTGTTCCGCAATGAAGGCATCCACGTTCGTGCGCACCCATTCCTTGTGTGCGACTTGTGGAATACTCGGCTTGCGAATCGGTTGGTAGGACCAATGGTCCGATTTCGGCTGTGCCGCGTGCGCGGCATCCTGCGTTACCTTCGCGTCACCTGCCTTCGCGACGCGTTCTTCGGCATTGGTCTGCACGACCACTGCCGTGGTTATCAGCGACAAGGCGGCAATCGCCAGGCGCAATCGTTTCATCTTCATGGGATTCTCCAAGACCTTCGTTGACATCTTTCAGCAAGGGTGTTGCTCAGCGCTTCAGCGATTGCAACTGCCATGCCAAGCGGAAGAAGGAGAATCCAAGCGCGACAAAAAGCCGGTTTTTACCGCATCATTTGTGTATACACCCCGGATTTTTGAAAAGCTTTGCTGCTACACAGCTTTGGCAGCAGCTGCAGCACCAAGGCGCAACGACAGCAGTTAAAAATCCAACATCACACTGCGCGAAAGCGAGCAACGTAGTTTGTGTTTCTGCAAATCTCTTTCACACAGCTCGAACCTCTGCTCTCCACCACCTTCACATCGAAAGCACGGCATCATCCTCGTGCAGTCGTGGTGACGGCGATGGACAGCGCCGTTGTGATTCTGGCACACGAGAAATGTTGTAAACCCAACATGGCCGTCCAGCAGCTGTGCAGCCAGCAGCACCGCAATTGTGTGTATGCACAGCGCAGCAGGCATTTCTGATCACCGCCATGCCAGCGACCCATCTTTATATCTACATCCGCAAAACTGGGGAATTTGGCCGATCAGTAGGAATGGCACGCTATGTGCTAAAGCGCTGACTCAAACCTGTGACCATCGTTCACTACTCGTCAGTACAGAATGAACACCGGTTACGAGATCAAGAAATCAATTCTCATCAGGAGTCATGAGATGCACACGCACGATCAGCAGCGCCCGCACGGTGCGCGCACAACACCTTCATCGAATGGAAAGACAGAAAATCGCAGTGGCAGAGGCAAGCTACTGAAACTTTCCGTACTCGCCATGGCCGTGATCACGGCGCAGGATGCCCTTGCACAGCAAGCACCCGCCGGAGGCATCGACGAAGTACTGGTGATTCGCTCGCGCAATCGTCTCGAAAGTCAGCAGGATGTGCCCATCTCGGTATCGGTCGTGCGCGGTGAGGAGATCGATCAATTGCTGGCCAACGACATCAACTCACTGGTGCTGCGTACGGCCAACATCACTTGGAACCAGGGCAACCAGCGCACCAGCAGCCTGTCGATTCGTGGCATCGGCAAGCAGGCGCAGACCGAAGCACAGGATCCCAGTGTGGGCGTGATCGTCGATGGCATCAGCTATGCCTACAACGCGCTCACCAACAGCTTTGACTTCTACGACGTGGAAACGGTGGAAGTGGTGCGTGGTCCGCAGGGCACACTGCTGGGCAAGAACGCGAGCGTTGGCGTCGTCAACATCACCACGCGTCGTCCGAGCTTCGAGGACAGCGCAGATTTTCAGCTGAGCATCGGTGAACGCGACACCCTCATCGGCCGCGCCGCACTCGGCGGGGCCGTGATCGATGACCTGCTCGCCTGGCGTGGTTCCTTCACCGTGCAAAAGGCCGAAGGCTATCTGGTCAACCGCTTCAATCCTGACGTCACCTACCAGAACAAGGATCGCGTTTCGGGCCGCATCCAGCTGTTGTTCACGCCTACGCCTGATCTCAGCGTACGGGCCCAGATCACCAAGACGCCGCGCGCCGGTGAGACCACCAACGGTCGCACCATCAACGTGCCGCGCCCGTCGACATACGCCAACGGCGCTCCGAACAATTCGCTCGACGATCAGCAGCGCCTGTCGCGGCCCTACTTCACACAGCGCGGCAGCTACACGCTCGACGGCAACTACTACTACGGCGGCAGCGGCGATCCGAACCATCACGGTAACTGGGTGGAAAACGAAGCCGCACGTGGTCTGCATACCGGCGGCAATGGCGGCATCCTCGAAGCGAACTGGGACAACGTCGGCCCCTTCAGCCTGACCTCGATCACGGGCTATCAGGACTATCACTTCAACGCGATGAACGACGAAGGCACGCCGTGGACCATCAGTCTCAACTCGGGTGGTTATTGGAATGACTATCGTCAGGCGAGTCAGGAGTTTCGCATTACGTCCGACCTCGGTGGTTTCGTCGACTATCAGGCCGGCCTCTACTTCCTGCGCGTGCACAACGTCGCGCAGTACAACCAGTTCTACGGTCCCGACGCTGGTGCCTGGTTCGCCAGCAACGCGCAGTATCAACGCCTGGACGTGCCGGTGAATCCCGATGGCAGCGTCAGTGGCGGCCCGGCATTGCTGCGTAACTCCGCTGCCGGCCTGAAGGTGGCCACCGGGGGCAACGCGGGCTGGCAGGACATCCTCAACAAGAGCAATGCCGTCTTCGCGCAGGCCAACTGGCACTTCACCGACAACCTGACGCTGACCACCGGCATCCGCTTCACGCGTGAAGATCGTCGCAGTCTCTCGCGTGGACTGATCCTCGACAACGGCGACGGTTATGAACTCAACCCCGTCGAGATCCGGGGCGTGCAGTTGGGCGGTTTTGCCTCGCACAGCGCCACCGGTGCGCTCCTGCCGGGCAACTCGCTCGAACAGTTGCAACTCGCCGACCTGGTGGCGAAGAAATACTTCGGCGTGCAGCCGACCGACGTGCCCGGTGCTGCCTACGGCTCGCTGACTGAGGCACAGCTGCGCCAGGTAGCCGATGCCAAGGCCATTCGTCAGGCCCGCATCGGCGTCGTACATCCGCTGATCGAGGCCGAGCCCTTCAAGGAAACGCAGCCCGCCTTCGTGATCAGCCCGACCTGGCATCTGAACGACGACATCAATCTCTACTTCGCCTGGCAGTACGGCGAGAAGGCCGGCATTTCGCAGTCCCGCGCCGGGGAGTCGTACAACGTCGCCGGTGAGAAGAACGATGCCTACGAGATCGGCATCAAGTCCGTGCTGTTCGACGGCAGCCTGGTGTTCAACGCCGACTATTACTGGGCCGACATCAAGAACTATCAGCAGGGCGTACGCGTGGTGGATGAATATCAGACCGCGCTCAACATCGCCGCCGGTGTCGAACCGGCCACGGCCTATCTGACGCTCACCGGCAACGTACCGAAGGTACGTGCCCAGGGCATCGAGATCGACGGCATCTACTCACCCAGCTTCCTGCCCAATACGCGCATCCGCTTCGCCTTGGCGTGGACGGACGCCTATTACAAGGACTTCCCGAACGCTGCGCTGGCCGCGGAGAACAACTGGCCGGGCGCCAACCCCTATGCCGACTATTCCGGCAAGACGCTGCCTGGTGTGGCGAAGTACTCGGGCAACATCGGCATCGAGTGGAGCAAGCCGCTGGCCGACGGCCGCAAGATCTTCATCAACGCCAACGCCGCCTACTCCGACAAGTACAACAGCGACAACTCTCTGTCCGAATACGGCTGGATCCCGGCGCGTACGTTGGTGGATGCCTCCTTCGGCTACGGCACGGCCGGTGGCAACTACACCGTCAGCCTGATCGCGAAGAACCTCTTCGACGACGACACGCCGCTGTCGCGCAGCTGGAGCAGCTACATCCCGCCTGAACCGCAGTGGCTGGGTATCATGGTGCAGGGCAGTTTCTGAAGTAACGCGAGGTACGACGCATGAAGATCGTGAGCAACACACTTTCTCGCGCGCTGGGCATCGCTTTTCTGGGCGGACTGCTGTTCGGCAGTGGCGCCGCCCTGGCCCAACAGAACCCGCTGATCGACTACGTCACGCCGGCCATCCCCGGCGTGACCGCCGGTGGCCTCGCCATCCAGAAGCTGAGCGAGGGCCATGAGGGCAGCGAAGGTCCGCTCGGCCTGCCCGATGGCAGCTTTCTGTTCACGGAAACCCGCGCGCAACGCATCGTGCGCGTGGCCGAGGACGGCACGCTCAGCACCTTCCTCGAACGCAGCAATGGCGCCAATGGCCTGGCACTGACGCCGGAAGGCACGCTGATTGCAGTGCAGGTAGTGGAGCCACGAGTCGGTGTCGTGCATCCACCGGAAAAACAGACCGTGCTGGCACGGGATTTCGAAGGCAAGGCCTTCACGCGCCCCAACGATGTGGTGCGAGCGACGAATGGTGATCTCTACTTCACCGACAGTGCGCAGAACGCCACCGCAGAGAGCGCTGGACCCGCCGTCTATCGCCTTGCAGCAGACGGCAGGTTGGAACGGATCACCACCTCGCTGGCACGTCCCAACGGCATCGTGCTGAGCCCGGATGAACGCACCCTGTACGTGGCGGACACCTTGGGTGAGCACGTGGTCGCCATCGCCCTCGACGCGCATGGCAAGGCCAGCGCACCGCGTCCCTTCGCGGCGCTGCAGGGCTGGGATGCGAACAAAGGCACCAGTGGTGCCGATGGCCTCGCCGTCGATGCCGATGGACGTCTCTACGTGGCGAGCACTGCGGGCATCGAGGTGTTCGCCGCGGACGGCAAGGCTCTGGGTGTCATTCAACTACCGGTGAAACCCCAGAACCTGGCCTTTGCCGGCAGCGACAAACGTTGGCTCTATGTCGTAGGACAAGGCACGGTGCTGCGTTTCAGAACGATGAGTCAAGGACTCACTTCCCGCGCCAAATGAAGCAGGAGAACAACAAGCAATGGACAGCCTCACCCCCATCGAGAGGAATTCGATGACCATGAGCAGCAGGACTCAAAGTGCGGGCGCGCAGACCCAGGTGCTGTCGGTGTTGCAGCATCTCGTGAACGAAGCTGCGACACGTTTTCTCGCGCTGGCGCTCGAAACCGAATTACGCGGTTTTCTGCTGGCGCACGCCGACATCCGGCTCGAAGACGGCAGCCAGGCCGTGGTGCGCAACGGCTATCTGCCGCCACGCATCCTGCGCACGAGTGTGGGTGGGATTCGGGTGCGGGTGCCGCGTACGCGCGATCGCAGCGGAGGTTCCACCAACTTCACCAGTGCGCTGGTGCCGCCCTATCACACACGTTCGCGGCTCGATGCGCGACTGCCCGAAGCGTGGCTGCAAAGCTGTCTGACACAGGACCCACAGCTCTTTCTATCCATCCTGCTCGGTGAGCATGTGAAGAAGCTGCCGCCGCTACTCGTCAACGAGCTCGCCTCGCAGTGGTCACTGCAGTGGAGGTTGTGGTCCGAACGTTCTCTGACGACCAGCATGCATCTTTGCTGGTGGGCGGGATTACTGCCGCGCGTGTTGAAGGACGGCGAAGACGACGAGCCCTATCTCGCCTTCATCGTCGGACTCTACGAAGACGGTCGTCACGAGCTCGTCCACGTGGCACGCAGCAGTGGTGACTTGGAACCCGAATGGTCGGATCTGTTGGCACAACTGCGTCGGCGCGGGCTGCGCAAGGGCCCGCAGTTGACGCATGCGCCGCAGACACCGGCCTTCGTGCGCACGCTGTTGCAGATCTTTCCCGACACCTTGATCGGCAGCGAACCGTGGGGAGGGCGTGAACGCGTCGAGCCCCCGCTTCGCGTCGTATGACGAACTTCCTCAGCCCTCGGCCCACACTCTCTCCGGGGCCCCTTTCCCCTCCGGCTTGCCGGAGGGAATTTTTTTGTTTGCGGCCAGAGCTCGCTGTTGCGATCGCAACAAACGGCCACGGCTCAGCTGCTGCATAGCCAACAAATCGCGCGCGCTCCTCTCTTCCTCCAAGGCTGAATGGCCCTGAATCTGCGGCTCCACGCCCGACTCTGCCATGGCAAAGCACTGGCACGCTTTCTGCTAACCCTGCGTTCTCCGCGCTGCTGAACATGGTGGCGCCGCTTGAATCAGGAACGACGCATGAGCCAGCCCTACGACACGCCGCCAGACCATGGCAAACGCCAGCGGCCGCCAACCCGAACCTTCAGCGCCATCGGCCTCGCGCTCGGCGGTGCCGTGTTGGTCTTCTTTCTCGATCACACAGCGCCGGTGGTGGCCCAGCCCGTCACCGTGACGCAGGACATTCCGCGCACGCCGGATGGCAAGCCGGATTTCTCCGGCATCTGGGAAAGCATGAGTGGCGCCGACTACGACCTCGAACCTCACGGTGGTCGCAGCGACGCACCGCCCGGTGCAGGAGTCGTGGTGGGTGGCAGGATTCCCTATCTCCCGGAGGCGCTTGCGCAACGCAAAAAGAATTTCGAGGAAAGAGCTACCGCGGATTTCACGCGTCTGAACTGTTACTCGCTTGGCGTGCCGCGCTCGGTGTATTTCCCGGCGCCCTTTCAGATTCTGCAACGTCCGCGTGACGTCACCATCGTCGGGCAGTTCGGTGCCGTGCGCACGATCCACACCAACGGCACCAAACACGTGGTGGGGCCGATCGGCTTCTGGCAAGGCGATTCACGCGGCCACTGGGAGGGCGACACCCTGGTGGTGAGCGTGCAGGACTTCACCGACGAAACCTGGCTCGACCGCTCAGGCAACTTCCACAGCGAAGCGCTGCACGTCACCGAGCGGTGGAGCTTCATCGATGCCAACACCATCAATTACGAAGCCACGCTCGAAGATCCGAACGTGTTCTCCGAGCCCTGGACCTTGCAGGTGGTGCTCTATCGCCATCGCGAGCCCAACTTTCAGCTGATCGAGAACTACTGCTACACGCACGAGTACGACGACTACTATCCGTTTCCGAAGGAGCGTCAGCCGCAATGAACCGCTTCCATCCCTTGC
Source organism: uncultured Gammaproteobacteria bacterium (assembly GCA_937898685.1). Taxonomy (GTDB): domain Bacteria; phylum Pseudomonadota; class Gammaproteobacteria; order Pseudomonadales; family Pseudohongiellaceae; genus CAILUG01. Next base: position 28,460 of record CALEJT010000058.1, read on the forward strand.
ATTCACGCCTGAATGGAGGAGCGCTGACGCTGGCGCTCGTTGCCGCAATACTCGCTCCACTCGACGTTTCCGCGCAGATCGGCACCGAGAAAACCCTGACCTTGATCGAATCCGGGCCGTGGAATGGTCCACGTCTGCCCGACGGGCAGCCCGACATTCAGGGCCATTGGTCCAACACCATCGGCAATCACGACAACTTCACCGATCCGCAAGGCGGCATTCCCGGCGACCCCGACGGCGCCGGCGGTGGCGGTGCTGCCGCGATCGGCAGCAGAAGAGCCGAAACGCCGCGCAGTGAACGTGCGCCCAGTCGCGTCACCGATCCAGCCGATGGGCAGCCGCCCTTCCAGCCTTGGGCACGCGCGATCCAGCAAGAATTGCTGGCCAACTTCTTCCACCCCACGCGCGAGGAATACGTCGATCCCTTCGCGCGCTGCGCGCCGGGCGGCCCGATCAAGTCCTTCTATTGGCACGGTTATGAGATTCGGCAGTATCCGGGCTACATCCTGTTCATCTTTGCCTCGAGCAGCCGCTTGATCCATCTCGACGACAAGCCGCATCTGCCGGAGAACATCAAACTCTGGAACGGGGATTCCCGTGGACACTGGGAAGGCAACACGCTGGTGGTGGACGTCACCAACGACAACGGCAAGGCGCGTCTGGCACGCACGGGTGAGTTCTACACCGAGAATGCCCACATCACGGAGCGCTTCGTGTTCGACGACGACGGGCGCCGCTTCACCTACTACGCCACCATCGACGATCCCACCGCCTTCACTCAGCCATGGACGGTGACGGTGCCGGCGATTCGTTACGACGAAAGTACGGAGCGTTGGTCGAGCTGGCACTACGAGGCTTTCCCGGCGGAGCACGATGGCCCCGAACTCATCCACGAAGTGTGGGAACGTACTTGCGTGGAAAACAACGAAGGCCACGGTGAAGTCGCATTGCCGCAACCCTGAGCAACAATCAGCCCCGCCATATAGGGAGGATGCCGCGCTACCCAGAATCGTTCATATCCATTCCAGGATAAGTTGGTAATCAGCTGCCTGGGGCTTGACTAGAATACCGCCCCGTTCCCGTGGCCTGCCCGACGCAGGCGGTAATTCACGTCAAAGAACAAAGAGGTAGCCATGTCCGAGACAGCGGAACGTCCCACAGTACTCGAGCTCGACGGCACCAATGCGCAACCGCTATCCGTGCGAGCCAAGGCGCTGGTGTTCCACGATCCCACCTCGCGCGCGATCCTCGACTACATCGAGCGCATCGGTCCGAGCGAAGCTCCCGTGCTGATCAACGGCGAAACCGGCACCGGCAAGGAGCTGGTGGCGCGCCACATACATCTGCTCAGTGGACGCAAAGGGCCCTTCCTCGCCATCAACTGCGGTGCGATCAACGATCATCTATCGGAAAGCGAACTCTTCGGTCATGAACCAGGTTCGTTCACCGGTGCGACCACGCGCCGCGAAGGTTGGTTCGAAGCGGCCAATGGCGGCACGCTGTTTCTCGACGAAATCGGCGACATGCCCTTGTCGCTGCAGGTGAAACTGCTGCGCGTGTTGCAGGAGCGCGAAGTCGTGCGCATCGGTTCGCGTAAAGCGATTCCCGTGAACGTACGCCTGCTTGCCGGCACCAACGTCGATCTCGATCAGGCGGTGGAAGCCGGTCGTTTCCGCCGCGATTTGCTGTACCGACTCAACATCGCGCAGGTACGACTGCCGCCCCTGCGCGAGCGACCCGGCGACATCCTGCCGCTCGTGCGCCACTTCATCGGTGTCTATTGCAAGCGCATGCAGTTGCCGCAGCCGCAGTTGACCGAAGAAGCGGAACGTCTGCTGCTTGCCTACGAATGGCCCGGCAACATTCGCGAACTCGAGAACGTGGTGCATTTCGCGCTGTTGGTGTCGGGTGATGCGGAACTGCGCCCCGAACATTTGAAGGTGACCGGTGGCTGGGATGGCGGCTCGAGTGTGCGCGCCAAGGTAGCACCGAGCGTCACGACGGAAGACAGCGCGCAGGCACTGTTGACGGAAGGATTGCGCAAGCTGTTCGAAGGCCCTCCCGGTCCGCACTTCGACACCATCGAACGTCTGGTGGTGAGCGAGGCCTACCGACTGAGCAGTGGCAACCAGGTGCACACGGCCAACCTGCTCGGCATTTCGCGCAACGTCGTGCGCACCTTGCTCAAGCGCCATGGTTTTCTCAACTCCGAAGACAAAGTCAGCGCGCTTTCCTGAGTTTTCTTTCCCCTCCCTCCAACTCGGAAACTTGGACCCCACCCGCAAGGATGGGGTCTTTTTTTGTTTCTTGTTTACGACTTCGGCGCTGGTGGTTGGATCTTCGCCAGGGTGCCTCCTTCGGCTTCGTAGTCCTGCACACCGGCGGCGCCGGCAACTTTGTAACCTGCATCGATCAGTAGCGCCGCCGCGCGTTTGGCGCGGCCGGAGTGATTCGACACGGTCAGCACCGTGCGTTCCTTCGGAATGTAGGCGAGACGTTCTTCGAGTTCGCTGAGCTGGATGCTCAGATACACGGGAAAGCCGCCGATGTTGGTGAGCTCATCCGGTCGACGCAGATCGATGATCACGAGGTCCTCGGGATGAGCCAACAAGGCATCGACCTTGGCGCGATCCAACACGGCGACCGAAGCGGGATCGGTGGCTGCCAGGGACGCAGTGCCGAGACTCAGGCCCAATACGAAAGTGCCGAGCAAAGAGGGAAAACGGAAAGTGCTTGCCATGGAATAGTCCTGATCGATTTGCGCTAGAAGTTCTCGTTGCTGCGCCGTGCGCAGTCGTCGCTGTCGATGCAGGGGCCATGCCAATACCAAAATCCGCATTTTCCCTATATTTGCCGGCCTTTTCGCGCAAACACCTGTTGCCTTTACAACAGCTGCAAGCGCACTTTGCTGCGCTCGCAGCAAAGTAGTCCCTCTCGTACTCCGCCGCGTTTTCCTGTGCCGAAGCAGATGCCACAATGCGGCCTCGCTCGCTAAGGAGGGATTCTCGATGTTCGAATCCGCGATGCGCGGAAGTAAGGCAGTACGCATCGCCATCGTCGGTGGCGGCCTGACGGGCGCACTACTCTGCATGCGACTCTTGCGCAGCAGCCATGGCCCCTTCTCCATTGCTCTCTACGAAAAACAACCGCAGCGTTTCTGCCGCGGCGTGGCCTATTCCTCTTCGCTGCCCTACCAGCTGCTGAACGTGCCAGCGGGGAAGATGAGCCTGTTCGTCGAAGCACCCGACGACTTCGTTCATTGGCTCGAAGTCCGTGGCGTAAGGCACAAGCCGGAAGATTTCGTGCCGCGTCGCCTCTTCGGCGACTATCTCTGTGAACGTTTCGCGCAGACACTTGCCGCAGCGACACCACACGAGTTCATCCGCATCGACAGTGAAGTGGTGGACCTCGTGCCAGTCGATGAAGGGCTGCGCATCGAAGCGGCCAATGCGCAGGCGCGCATGGTGGATCGCGTCTATCTCTGCACCGGCAACTTCCCGCCCGGTGAATTGCCAGGCATGGACCTCAGCGTGCGCGAAAGCGGCCGCTACATCGCCTCACCTTGGGACGGCAGTTACCTTCGGCACGTCGGCAAGGAAGACACCGTGCTCGTGGTCGGCACCGGTCTCAGCATGATCGATCAGGTGATGAGCCTGCAGGAAAGGCCGGACTTCGCCGGACAGGTGATCGCCATGTCGCGTCGTGGTCTCTTGCCCTTACCACATGGCTCACTCGAGCCCTATCGACTATCGACGTCGCTGCCTTCATCGCCGACTGCACGAGGCCTGGCGCAATGGCTGCAGAACGAGATTCACCGTGCCGAGCAAAGCGGCAGTTGTTTCCGCGCCGTGATCGAAGCACTGCGTCCGCAAATTCCCATACTCTGGAGCGCCCTGCCCCTGCGCGAGCGCAAGCGTTTCATGCGGCATCTGCGGCCCTTCTGGGAAATCCATCGTCATCGCATTCCTCAGCCGACCGCGGAACGTCTGCAGCATCTGATTGCCGCTGACAAACTGCGTGTGCTGGCCGGCCGCATTTCGGGTTTGACGCTCACCACACCCGATACCTTGCGCATCGACTACGTCTCACGTGGACAAACGCAGCCGCAGCAACTCTCGGTGAATTGGGTGATCAACTGCACGGGACCACAAACGGATCAGCGCCAGCTGCCCTCTCCGCTCTATCACGCACTATGTGCCCGAGCTCTGGTGCAACGCGATGCGAGTGGTTTGGGAGTGCTGACGACACTGCAAGGTGAAGCCATACGCAGTGACGGTGAAGTCGAACGACGACTGGTGTTGGTGGGGCCACCTGCCAAAGCGACGTTGTGGGAAAGCACGGCGCTGCAGGAAATCCGGCACCAGGTGCATTTGCTGGTGAATGGTCTCGAGCAGGAGTTCACCACAGAGAACGTCGCCTAGCACTGTTGCGTGAGCGACGACGTTGCGTGAGCGACGACTTGGGCGTAGGTGCTGGTCCATGAACGACAAGGCCCACGCGAACGTGGGCCTTGTGGTGAAGTGCTTACTTGCCGGGCTGACGGGTGAGACGCAGATAGGATTTGAGCGTCTTCCAGCCTTGCGGGAAGAGCCCCTTGGCTTCTTCGTCGCTCACCGCCGGCACGATGATGACGTCGTCACCATCCTTCCAGTTCACCGGCGTGGCCACCTTGTACTGCGAGGTCAGCTGAATCGAGTCGAGCACGCGCAGGATCTCGTCGAAGTTGCGACCCGTGGTCATCGGATAGGTGAGCGTGAGCTTGATCTTCTTGTCCGGCCCGATGATGAACACCGAACGCACGGTGGCATTGTTGGCGGCGGTGCGCCCTTCGGAAGTGCCGGGTTCATCGGCGGGCAGCATGTTGTAGAGCTTGGCGACCTTGAGTTCGGGATCGCCGATCATCGGGTAGTTCACCGCGGCACCTTGCGTTTCCTCGATGTCCTTCGCCCAGCGCGAGTGGCTGTCCACCGGATCCACGCTCAAGCCGATGATCTTGGTGTTGCGCTTGGCGAACTCGGGCTCGAGCTTGGCCATGTAGCCGAGCTCGGTGGTGCACACCGGCGTGAAATCCTTCGGATGCGAGAACAGGATGGCCCAGCTGTCACCGATCCACTCATGGAAGCGGATGGGACCCTGAGTGGTTTCCGCAGTGAAATCGGGTGCGATGTCATTGATGCGCAGTGACATGTTTTTCTTCTCCTTTTGTTGAAATCGTTCCTATGTGGGTGCGGCGCTTCAGAAGGCGAAACGCGGCAGCCCCTGGGCGTCCTCGTGAGACCAGACTTTAGCCGGGCCGAGACCAAATTCCGCGCTGTCACCGCGTTCGAGCGCCTGCCTGGTCCATTTGCGCAGTGCTTGCGAACCCTCCTGGATCGTGCGCTCCAGCTGTTGCAACAAGGCCGGCCAGGGGCCGTAGCCGGAATCGGTGTTGACGTGCCCTGCTTCGCCCAGGTTGACGAAATGACTGCCCCAGCCCTCGGCCATCGCTTCGGCATTGGGGAAACTCAGCCAGGGATCGTTCTCGCTGGCCAGCACCACGCTGTGCACCGAAGCCGGCAGTGCATGTGGCACGATGTCGACCAGGCTCGGAATTTCGTTGGGCGTCTGATCGAAGCGCGTATTGCGCAGACCACCGCTCACCGCGAAGCGTCGCGGCTCTGCGGGTGCGACGAACACGACTCCGGCGACGAGCTCGGGTGCGATGGCAGCGAGCGTGGCGGCAACGAGGCAGCCGAAGCTGTGCGCCACGAGCCACACCGGTTCACCCAGCGCCTGCACCTGCAGTTGCGCCTGATCCACCCAGTGCGTGAGATCGGGACGGGCCCAATCCACGCCGCGCAGGCGTCCTACCTTCGGCAGGCGCACTTCGAGCCAGCTCTGCCAATGGGTCGGGCCGCTGTCGTTGAAGCCTGGAATGATGAACACCGCGTTGCTCATGTTGCACCTAGCTCTATCACTTCGAATAAAAGACGGGATGGGAAGGCCCCATCCCGATAAGCCGCCCAAATGATTAACCTGGGCAGAGGGGATTCTTAACCTTCAGATCGAAAACTGCAGACGCGGACCCACGGGTTCCGGCGTCGCACTCGCCTGACGCCAGGAAAAACGCGAGGCATCGAACCAACGGGTGTTGCTCAACCACAACCCTTCGACTTCGAAGCCGCTCTGGCGATTTACGATCACGGTGCGCTTCTGCGCGCCATCCATGAACACGAACTTGTTATGTGGACCACACCAGGTGGTCATCAGTTCCTGAAAAAATCGGTCGTACAGCAATTCCGGCCGACGCGACAGGATCGGACGCAGGTAGTCGTTCACCAGATGCCAGGTGTCGGAGCGTTCCGGCACGTGGCGCTCGAGATTGACGGTGCCGTTGTGCGCGACGTACAGCTGAGGCGTGATCTCGATCGGATGCGTGTTCGGACCGTCGATCGCACCGCTGGTGCCATAGCGCAGGTGGATGACGCACTCGTGATCACGGAATTCGCGGTATTGCGCCAGCAGTTCGCTCTTGCGTGTTTCCGCGCTGCGGATGATCTGCAGATCACCGTCGTCGGCGAAGGCCATCAGGCCATAGCCGTGCGGGTTGTAGTCCGCAGCGGAGTCGAGCAGGGCATCGGGCAGTTCGATATCACGCGGTTTGTGGATCACGAGGCACATCGGTGGATACTCCAACTACTCCGATCAGACCTTGGCCAGCAGCACTTCGGTGGATTTGAAAACGGTCAGCACTTCGTCGCCCACCTTGATGTTGAGTGCGTCGATGGAGCGGGAAGTGATCACCGAGGTGACGATGCCGGCGGCGGTCTCGACGTCGACTTCCGACAGTACCGGTCCCCGGATGATTTCCTTGACGATGCCCTTGAACTGATTTCGGGCGTTGATGGCGACGATCGACATGTCGTTCTCCGCATTCTGCAAACGATGATGAACTGGGTAATCGAGGAGTTCCGGCACCCCGCCGAAACCGGGCCAGGCGCCGAGACTGAAGTAGTGCCACCACGACGGTGGCCTTGGTCTGAACCTGAATCCGGTAAGAGAAGACATGGGCCTCAACTCACTCGAGCCCGCGTACGATACGGCCCGCTGCGTTGCGACAGAACCAAGAATTACTGCTTTGCTTAGAAGCAAACTCAAAATGCCGCGCGGCGTTTACACGAAACCGATGGCGCGGCCGGCGGCGGCAGAGGTGAACCACAGAAAAAGCGACACGAGCGCCAGGCTCCTGAGCGGAGCACCGGCGGCCGCCCCCACGGGCACGACACGCGCCTGACGCTGCACCAGGGCGTGAGCGCCGATCGCCACGGCCAGGATCGCGAGCTTCCAGAGAAACACTTCCTTCACGCCATAGGCCACGGCACGCGGCAGGAACAGCAGTACTCCCGCTGCCAGCGCCACACCCAGCGACCAGCGATAGGGTTTGCTCAGTAGCGCGGACAGCCGCTCCACCGGCAGTGCGGTCAGCGCCCACCCCTGCACGCGCAGCGTCAGTGCCAGTACCACCGCCAACAGCAGCGTGAAACCGAGGATGTGAAAGGTCTGCACCACCATCGTCAGCGCCCTGCCCTCGTCGAGAAAGTGGGAAAGGCCGTTGTCCTGGAGGGACCACAACACTTGTTCGAGAACCATGGGAAACCTCCGGAAGTATCAGAAGTAGGCGAGCAGACGACCGGTGACGATCACCGCCACCCAGAGACCGAGCGAAGCGAGACCGGCAACCTTGCGGCGCGTGGCGGAACCTTCTTCGTCCGCTTCGCGGCGATAGCGCAGCTCGAAATACAGTGCGTTGATGCCGGCGAGCACGATCAAAGCCATCTTGGCCCAGAAGAGACCACTGTCATAAAGCTGGGTGGCCTTGGGCAGGAACAGCAGCACACCGGTGAGGAACATGAAGCCGTAGCCGAGAATGAACCAGGGCCGCAGCCCGCCCACCACGGCGCGCGCCGGATAGCTGGTGAAGAGCACGTTGGCCAGACGCAGGTCGGCAAGCGCCAACAGGCCCACCGCCACGGCGAGGCCCAGCACGTGCAGGCCCTGCACCACCGGGTAGGCGAACAGCGACTCACCGAAGTTCACCACCGTGGGGTAGTTCTCGATCGCGAAGAAGGTTTCGTACAGCATGACCGCCTCCTATTCCGGCAGTGCGACCTGACCATGGTCGGCATTGTTTTCCACGCAGGTGCGTTCCCAGACTTCGATGTCGGGCGCGTGCGAGGGGTCGGCGAAAACGACGGGGAACGTGATGTTGTTCCAGCCATCGGGCGGCGTGTCCGGCGTGATGCGTTTGGCCGGGACACTCACCGTCATCGGCCGCGTCAGCACCGAGGGATCGGTGTAGGTGGCCTTGTAGAGGAAGTACTCACCACCGGGCTCGAAGCTGTAGCTCTCGACGATCTCTGCATCCGGACTCACGAATTCACCCGAACGGCCGAAACGCGCCTTGGCGTTGTGGTTGCTCACCGTGACGTGCAGCGTGTTGCCTTCCCAGTGGCCGCGCGAATCGCCATTCCAGGTCTTCACCGTTTCCGGCAACGCCGGTTTGTCGTCCAGATGGATCACGCGTGTGCCCGAGTCGAACAGGAACAATATGTAGCCCGGGTACTGACGGATCTCGAAGCCGTGCCACATCAGTGACTTGGTCGGGCCGCCCGGCGCGCAGCGCGCGAAGGGTTCGACGTATTCGGGACGAATCGGGTTTTCCAGGAACGCAGCGAATTCCGCCGCCTTCTCACGCGCCCAGGGTTGGAACGGCACTTGACCGTCGGCGGGGTCGGTGACGCGGCTCGGCTGACGCTCGGTGCCGGTGAAGTCGTTGTGGTTGCCGATGGTGTTGGACCAGTGGCCCTGTACGTCCGGCTGACCGTCCGCGAGGGTCGGACCGGTCCACGGACCGGGTTCGACGACATGGATGGTCTTCTCACGAAAGTTGGCTTCCTGAGCGAGGAGAGAACCGCTGAGCAAGGCCAGAAGGCTGAGGCTCAAGAGTGGGTGTCTAGACATGCTTTGCTCCAGAAGCCGCTCATTCCGCGGCAGGTATCGGGTAGTACTGGTCGTAGTCGAGCGTGTAGCAGGCGTTCTCGATCAACTGGAAGTTGGGCTCGCGAATGCGATGCAGCTGGATGCTGAAGCTCCAGGGCTGCGTGAAGACCTGCGGATCCTCGATGGTGGCGGCGTACTGGATGGTGTTCTCGTCGACGTAGCTCCAGCGCTCCACCACGTGCAGTTCTTCGCTGTGGAAATTGCCGGCCGAGTCGAGCCAGGTCTGGTCGGTGAAATCGACCACATCCACCACCAGCGTGTCGCCTTCCCAGTGAGCGCGGGAATCGCCGAACCAGAAACCGATGGGACCTTCCGGATGGACGGAGCCATTGGTGTGGATCGTGCGGGTGCGGAAACCGCGCTGGAACAGCAGCGTCAGATCGCGCTCGCGCTGGAAAATCTGAAAGGGCTCCGGGTAGTAGACGCCGCGCGGCGTGCCGAGCGAGAAGCACTGACGGGCGGTGTCGCGTTCGTGGCGATGCTTGAAGTTTTCATCGCGGCGCTTGAGCGCCCAGTCCTGATAGGGCAGCGCGGTGACCACGCCAGGGCCAGGTGGTGCATCCTTGCGGGTGCTGTGCGGCTCGAGACCGTAGTCGGCGCCGCTCAGCGTCTGCCAGATGCCGGAAAAATCCGGCTTGCCGTCAGCCGTGCGCGGAATGTCCGCCTGCGCGACGGCGCTGAACAGCAGTCCTACCGCGAGCACGAGGCGCGGTGCGGCCAGTGAGAAGTCGAGGTGTTTCAAGGGAACCATCCTTCGCAGCTGAGCCGGACTCATTGACCGCGCGCGGCCGGGCTGTCGTCGGCGGCGGTGTAGAAGTCGCGACCGTCGGGCAGCAGCACGTTGGAGGCGTTGACCACCTGCTTGCCGCTCTTGGCCAGATAGCCGTTGACAGTCACGTCGGCGCCGATCGGGAAGTCGGTCTTGCGCAGGCCTTTCTGCAAAAGCGCATAGGGGCCGCCGAACTCGATCGCCCACTCGGAGGTGGCGCCGTTGGCATCGGCCACTTCCAGATAGAGCCAGCTGTGGGGGTTCACCCACTTCACCTTGGTGACCTTGCCCTGCAGTTCGACCGGCTTGTTGGCGTCGAACTCGGCGGCAAAGGCGTGATGGGCCTGCGCCGCAGGCACGGCGAACAGACCGGACAGCAGAACACCGGCAAGGGCCTGCTTGAAGAAAGGAGTACGTTTCGGCATGGGTACCTCCGCATGCATGGATAAGGGTGTGGTGTGCCCCCTATCAGCAAGCGCCATGCCACGGCGTACACAAGATTTTCGATAAGCTTATGAAGCAAAAATCCCTATAAAAATCAAATATTTAATATTTTCTCCGCGCCACACTTTCCGCTTCCTGCCCAAGCGTGCTGATGTTTAACCATCAGCAACTGTTGATTCGCCAACAGTGGCCTTGGAACGAGGTTGCAAATGCAGCAGTTGGTGCGCAGCTCTCCGCTCCCAGCCCCTCCCATACGAGAAGGGCTGGGAGCAGCCTCAGTAGTTGAACTGCAACTGCAGGCGCAGTGCGTCCGCTTCGAAAGCCTGGTAATCGGGCCGGCCAGCGCGGTTGCCGGTGACGAGGTTGTTGCGCTGCATGCGGTGGTACACCGCGGAGAGTTCCAGCTCGTCGGCCACCTGCCATTCGATGCCGGCTTCCCAATCGTTGACGTGGTTGCGCGGCGCATTGGCTTCGCCCTTGTTGGCGCCGTCGTAGTACTGCCAGCGCACGAAGGGGAAGAAGGTGCCCAAGTTCTGGGTGTCGAGCTTGTACATGGCCTGCACGTAACCGCCTTCGAGGTCGTCCTCCACCAAACGGTTGCGGGCGAGATCGAGCGCGGGCGTGGTGCCCCAGTTCCATTCCGCCTGGATGCCGAAGGGCTGCGGAGACCACAGCAGTGATACACCGACGCGCTCGTCCTTGAAACCACGCGCAAACTCGGGATCGATGACCGGCGTGTAGCTGAGATCGTCGAGACCGCGATAGCTGCTGAGACTCGGCACGTACTTGCCCCTGTAGGCCTGGATGCCGGCTTCGAAGAACTGGCCGTTCTTGAACTGCCAGGGATAGCTGAGGCGCGCCACCACGTGCTGGTTGTCGTTGCGGTCGCCACGATTGGAACCCTGGCCGTTGTAGAAGCCGAAACCGAACATGCCGTAGTTGCCGCTGTGTTTGAGGCCAGCGGAAGAAATGGCGTTGAAGGTTTCCTGCACTTCGAGCGGTGTGTAGTAGTAGAAAAGCCCGAGATCGCGTTCGTCGCGCACGGCGCTGTTGAGCGCATCGTTGCGATCGAGTGCGATGCGGTTGGAACTCGATTGCAGGTTCTCGTAACCAAAGGGCACCTTCGATTGACCGACACGCACGCGATGCACACGGTCGGTCGTCAGATAGACATCACCATAGGCATCACGCATCTGCATCACGTTGCCCGTGCCGTTCAGCGTACTGGAGAGATCAGGCTGTACGTAGAACGACAAGCGCTCGCCCACGTCGCCGAAAAATACGAGCCGCGCGCGCCGGATCAGATAGTTCTTGTCGGCCTCGAGCAGCGACCCATCATCCCCCACCGAGCGATCCGACCACAGGTTGATGCCCTTGTCGCCACCGAGCATCGTCGTGTAACGCGTTTGCAGATAACCACGCATGCGGAAGCTGTCGGTCCAGGTGCTGGCGACGGGCAGGCCGGTGTTGCGATCCATCAGACGCTCGATTTCCTGTTCCTGTTGCTCGACGCGTTCTTCGAGCTCTTCGAGCTTGTCCGGCAGGATGTCCACGATCGGACGCGGCGTAAGTGGTACGGCGGAATTCGCAGGTGGTGCCGCGGCGAGGTCTTGCGCGGTGAGCGAATCGCGACCGATGAGGTAGTCGTACTGCTCCTCGGTGATGACGCCGTTGCCGAGGAGGATGTCCAGGAGTTCCTTGTCCGCCGCCTGCGCCGGCAAGGCCAAAGCGCACAACAAGGCCGTCTTGACTGCCGTTTTATTAAGGTTCTGCATCAACTCATCTCTTTGTCTGATCGGAAGAACTTGCAAGCTCTTCCGTGGGATCACAGCGATGGCGCGCACTTTATGAATACCGGGTTAAGTCGAAATTAACCCGGCATGAACCTTCGGCGAGGATTCGATGAAGATTTGGTTAAGACGATGGCTGCACGAGCTCGTGCAGCTCCATTGTTAAGAAAAGGCGAGGATGTTTTGGAATGAGGAATTACGGCAGGCGGGTGGCCTGATGGAACCGCAGCTGCCACTGCCCTGCGCCATTGCGATGCCAGAGCGAGCTGTGCCAGGCACCCTTGCTCTCGGGGCGCAGCGGCACGATCTGCCGTGCGTGATAGCGCACCAGACGCAGCTCGGACGTCAGTTCATCCACCGAGAGTTCACGCAGTTCCCAGCGCCAGGCAGGGTCCTTCTGCAGAAGCCAGCGCATTACGGCAGCACGATCGCTGCGATGACCACTGGAGGCGACTTCCTGAAATTCCGGAGCCAGCAGCGCTTCGAGTTCTTCGGGTGCAGCGCGGTGATCCTGGTGCAGAAGCTTGAGTTCGAGCGCCTGCATTTCCTCTACCAAGCTCATCCCAGATCCACTCGCTTCTGGCGATAGCCCATGGCCTGCTGCGCCAGGAGGCGACGCAGTGGTGAGAGATGATCGAGCCCCGCCATCGCCAGCTGACGCGCGAGACCAAGACCGAGACGATCGCTGGAGAAGAGCGATACGAGGTGGTGGCTGAAGGCGATCGTGGTTTCCTGATCGCCGGCCACTTCACGCTGATAAGCCTGCAGGCGATTGAAGTTGCCAGGAGCCTCACCCGTGGCGATGGCACTGCGCACGCTCTGCGCCAATGCCATGGCGTCGCGCAGCGCAAGATTGAAGCCCTGCCCTGCCACCGGATGTAACGTGTGCGCCACGTTGCCGAGCAGGGCCAGATTCGGTCTTACCTGTTCACTGGCCACAGTCAGATTGAGTGGAAACAGCGCACGCGTGCCGACCTTGTACAGTTTGCCGAGGGTGTGGCCGAAATCGTTTTGCAGGCGCGCGAGGAATTCTGCATCCGACAGCGCCATCACCGCTTCGACATCCTCGGGTCGTTGCGTCCACACCAGCGCGCAACGATGTTCTCCTTCGTAATCGGGCAGCGGCAGCATGGCGAGCGGGCCCTTCGGCGTGAAGCGCTCCCAGGCACGTCCCTCATGTGGCAGCGCATGGCCGATGTTGGCGATCACCGCGCTCTGGCCATAAGGCTGGATGCGCTGTTCGATGCCGAGCTTGGCGGCGAGATCGGACCGTCCCCCTTCGGCGAGGACGACGAGCGGCGCACGCAACACTTCATCGGAATCTTCCAACACGAGTTGCATGCCACCCGGCACCGGTCGCAGTTCGCGCACGCGGGTGGAAGCGCGCAATTCGAAGCGATCGGTTTCCAACAGCGCCTTGTTGAAGCGCTGTCCCAAGAGACCGTTCTCGATCACATAGCCAAGCGCCGGCACCTTCTGTTCCTGTGCGCTCATGCGCACGGAACCGAAGCGCCCCTGGTCGGAGACGAGAATCTGATCGATGGGCTGCGCCTGCGGTGCGAGTGATTCCCACAAGCCCAGACGCTCGAGCGCATCGCGGCTCGATGCGGAAAGCACGGTGCTGCGGCTGTCGAAACCCGGTTGGCGCGGTGGTCCAGCCAAGGAGATCGGTGCGGCTTCGACGAGCAGCACGCGCGGCACGGCCTGACCAACGGTGGCGGGTCGCGTCAACGCGCAGGCAAAGCTGGCGCCGACCATGCCGGCGCCGACGATGATCACGTCGTGTTGAAAGGCGGAAGTCGTCATTGATGCCGCGACTCAGCGCGAGGAAGCCATGAGCGCTTCGATTTCTTCCACGGTCTTGGCGAGACCGGCCGTGAGCACTTCATTGCCGGTGCGCGTCACCGCCACGTCATCTTCGATGCGCACACCGATGCCACGCCAGCGCGCGTCGACCTTGGTGTTGTTGGGGCTGATGTAGATGCCCGGCTCCACGGTGAGCACCATGCCGGGTTCGAGTTCGCGCCACTGGCCGTCGATCTTGTAGTCGCCGACGTCGTGCACGTCCATGCCGAGCCAGTGGCCGGCGCGATGCATGTAGAAGTCACGATAGGCGCCGCTGTTGATGAGCTCGTCGACCTTGCCCTGCAAGAGCCCCAGTTCCACCAGACCTTCGGTGATCACCTGCACGGTGGTGTCGTGCGGTGCGTTCCAGGTATTGCCCGGCTTCACCTGCTCGATCGCAGCAAGCTGAGCTTTCAGTACGAGTTCGTAGATGGCCTTCTGCTCCGGCGTGAACTTGCCGTTCACGGGGAAGGTGCGGGTGATGTCGGAAGCATAGTGTTCGAACTCGCAGCCGGCGTCGATCAGGAGCAGATCACCATCCTTCAATACCTGATCGTTGTCGGTGTAGTGCAGGATGCAGGCATTGGCACCGCCGGCAACGATGGAGGTGTAGGCAGGGGCGCGGCAGCCGGCACGGAAGAACTCGTGCATGAATTCGGCTTCCACTTCGTATTCATACATACCTGGACGCGTCACCTGCATCGCACGTTTGTGGGCACGCACGGCGATCTGGCCCGCTTCACGCATCAGGTCGATCTCGGCCTTGGACTTGATCAGACGCTGTTCGTGCAGGAGATGATCGAGCACCAGGAATTCACCGGGCGAATGCGCGCCGCTGCGCACTTTCTTGCGCACGACGTTCACCCACTCCATCACACGCTGATCGAATTCCGGATCCTTGCCGAGCGAGAAATACACACGCTCGCGACCTTCGATCAGGCCCGGCAGGATGTCGTCGATGTCGGTGATCGGGAAGGCATCATCCATGCCGAGCCGTTCGATGGCCGCTTCAGGACCAAGCAACTTACCGTTCCACAATTCCTTGAGCGGATCCTTTTCCTGACAGAACAACAGGCACTGGCCCTGCTCGCGGCCCGGAATCAGCACCAACACCGCCTGCGCTTCGTTGAGGCCGGTGAGGTAGTACAGATCACTGCTCTGGCGATAGCGGAACTCGGTATCGCCATTGCGCAGCACCGACGGCGCCGCCTGAACGATGGCGATGCTGTTGGGCTCCATGTGGTTCATCAAGTCCTGACGGCGTTGCTGAAATTCTTTCTGGCTGATGGGCATAGGGAGTTCCACGATTACGGTGCTGAGAATTCGGTGCGGGGAAACCGTCAGTGCATGGTGGGACGCGGCGGCGTTTCCTCGTCTTCGCGCGAGGTGCGCATGCCAACCAATTGCTGATAGAGCGTGATCGCCGCCATGCGTACGTATTCGACGAGTTCCATGTAGTTCTCCTCGTCCTGCTCGTCCACCTGCGATTCTTCCTCGGACAAGCTGGACAGCTGACTGAAGTCGCGCAGGATCTCGCGCGCTTCGCTGGAGAGATCGGATTCGGGTCTGAGATATCCGGCGGCAAAGCCCATGGTGAAGTGTCCGCACCAAAGGCCGAGTTCATGCACGCGGCGCGACAGTGCGATTTCGTCGTCGGGCAATAGCGGCTGGAAGGAATATTCGAGGCCGCCGAGTTTGTCGTTGGCTTCGCTGACGAGGCCGTCGGCAAACTTGCGCACGACGGGCAGCAGTTCGTGCGTGAGCAGCTCGCTCACGTCGTCCGGGTCGGGCTGCACCACGCCACTGCAGATCTGGCCCACCAACAGACCATGGAAGGCGGCGGGAGTGACACCCGGCAAGGTATCGGCAAGAAGTTGGGCGGCTAAGGTGTAATCGGCCGGCATGGGAAAGACTTCGCTTGGTACAAATGGATGCGGATCATAGCACGCCCCCGCTGCCTCGCCCTGCGTCGCTCGCTGTGCGCGAAGAGCCACAACGGTGCACACCTTGCGCTGAAGTGCGCACAAAAATTCCCGCGAATCAATCACTTGTTGACCACTGTTGAGGTGCGTTTTATAGTTGCCCGGCCCTGATTTGTGTCAAGGACGCGAGCCATGAGCGATAGCAACTTCAAGACCCTCGAGAGCAAAATCGATGAGCTCATTCGGCTGTGCAGTGACATGAAAAAGGAAAACCAGCTGTTGCGCGATCGCGAAAACAGCTGGAAACACGAGCGTGACACCCTCATCAACCGTAACCAGATGGCACGGGCACGTTTGGAAAAAGTATTGCGCCGTCTCAAGTCGCTCGAAGGAGACACGCTCTGATGCCCACGCCCGCACGTTCCGTCACCATCACCATCCTCGGTCGCGAATACCAGATCAGCTGTCCGCCTGAAGAAGAAGAGGCGCTGCGCAAGTCCGCACGCTATCTCGACAAGCAGATGGAACAGGTGAAGAACCGTGGTTCTTCGCTTGGCTATGAAAAGATCGCCGTGCTGGCCGCTCTCAACATCACGCACGAACTGCTCAAACTCAGTACGGCTGCACACAACTACGAGCACGATCATCAGCGTGAAATCAAACAGCTCGAGAAGAAGATCGATGCTGTGCTGGTGGCAAGCCGGCAGATCGAAATCTAGGCAAACTCCTCCTCGCTGCGTCTCACTGCAAGAGCACTTGCGTTAATTGCGTGCGTGTTCGCATGTACGAATACATGCATTGCTGTGCTCGAGTGCGTGTTGGCATTGCGGCGGCTTCACCTCCCGAAATTCACAGACGCAGGCGCACGGCTGTGGTTATAATGCGCGCCCCTGGACTATTCGCCAGTTGGATGTGTTCTTGAGCCGATATCACCACTTTGGAGGCTTTGCCCAATGACGCAGTGTGCATGTCCGCTCTGCGGAAAGCCTTAAGCGTCGGACTGGCCACCACCCTGAACCTTACGGTTCAGGACAATTCCAGCAGCGGTATTCCGGGGTCCTCATTTCGCGCGTTGCGCCCTTTCCTCACCACGACGTGAGCTGGCGCAAGCGCATCGAGTCAGAAGCAACGCGTGTCGCTTTCGATTTCCGCCATTCAGGCCCGCAAAAAAGAGCTGCGTCGTGAACTGCGACGCAGACGGCGTGCGCTCACACCGAGACAGCAGCGGCAAGCAGCACTCGATCTGTTCCGCCGCGTGGTGAAGAGCCCTCTCTTTCGCTTCAGCCGCAGCCTTGCTTTCACGCTCGCACGCGATGGCGAGATCAGCACCGATCTCTTGCGCAAAGAAGCAGCACGTCGCGGCAAACGCTGCTATCTGCCGGTGATGCAGAACACCGGCAGCATCTACGGCAGAACGCGACTCACCTTTCGCGAATGGAAACGCGGCGCACCGTTGCGCAAAGGCCGTTATGGCATTCCCGAACCGCGCCTTGGACGGCTCTGTTCACCGCTGGCCTTGAGTGTCGTCTTCATGCCGCTGGTTGGCTTCGATGCCGACTGCAATCGGCTCGGCATGGGCCGCGCCTATTACGATCACACCTTTGCTTTTCTGCGTCGTTCGCAGCGTTCGCGCCCGGCCCTGGTTGGGCTCGCGCACGAATGCCAACGCGTGGACAAGTTGGAACCGGCACCGTGGGATGTGCCGTTGCGCGCCATCGTCACCGATCGCGCCTGGTATCATCCCCGTTCACGCACCTTGCATAGAGAAACCAACCCATGACCCAGGACGAACTCAAACGCGCCGTCGCCAAGGCAGCCTTCGACTATGTGAGCCGTAAGCTCACGCCCGATGCCGTGATCGGCGTGGGCACGGGTTCGACGGCCAACTACTTCATCGAAGAACTCGGCCGCATCCGTCACGACATCAACGCGACCGTTGCGAGCTCGGAAGAAACCGCGCGGCGCCTCAAGGCCCTGGGCATTCCCGTACTGGATCTCAATGCCGTGGGTGAAGTGACCGTCTACGTCGATGGTGCCGACGAAGCCAACGATCATCTGCAGTTGATCAAGGGCGGCGGCGCCGCGCTCACGCGCGAGAAGATCGTTGCTGCAGTGGCGCGCGAATTCGTGTGCATCGCGGATGAAAGCAAGTGGGTGGGCGTGCTCGGCAAGTTCCCGCTGCCGGTGGAAGTGATTCCGATGGCGCGCAGCCACGTCGGTCGTCAGATCGTCAAACTCGGCGGTGATCCGGTGTATCGCGAAGGAGTCGTCACCGACAACGGCAACATCATCCTGGACGTGCACAACCTGGAAATTCTCGAGCCGCGCAAACTCGAGACCGAACTGAATCAGATCGCCGGTGTCGTCACCAACGGTCTCTTCGCACTGCGTCCGGCGGACGTACTGCTGCTCGCCACCAAGGATGGCGTGAAAACGGTCAAAGCCAAGTAACCACGCGCCGGTTCGTGGCCGGCGTCGATGATGGAGAGGGAAAGTCCATGTACGTCGTGATCTTCCGCGCCAGGGTTCGTACCTACGACGATGAATACGAACAGGTTGCGCTGCGCATGCGCGACCTCGCGCTCAGTGAGTTCGGTTGTCTCGCCTTCCATGCCGTCGCTGAAAACGGCGAAGAGATCGCTCTCTCCTACTGGCCCGACGAAGCCTCCATCGCAGCATGGAAGAATCATCCCGAACACGTACTGGCACAGCGCGTGGGACGCGAGCGTTGGTATGAGTCCTACTCGGTCGAGGTGGCGCAGATTGCGCGCGCATACAAAGTGCCCGCCTGAATCACCACTCCCAAAAAAACCAAAGGCCCGCGCTCTTGCGAACGCGGGCCTTTTTGTTTGCAACGAACCAAGCGCGCTCAGTTCACCTTGGCCTTGTACAGACCTTTGGCGTAACGGGTGGCCATTTCTTCCAGGCTGTAGATCTTGCCGATCTTGGAGATCTGCTCGGCGGTACCGAAGGCCACCAGACGATCGATCACTACCTGTTTCATCGCCTGGATGGTGGGGCCGAGGAATTTGCGCGGATCGAATTCGCTCGGGTTTTCCGCGAGGAAGCGACGCACGGCACCGGTGGAAGCGAGACGCAGGTCGGTGTCGATGTTCACCTTGCGCACGCCGTTCTTGATGCCTTCCTGGATCTGCTCGACCGGCACACCGTAGGTTTCCTTGATCTGGCCACCGTACTCGTTGATCACCTTCAGCCACTCCTGCGGCACGGACGAAGAACCGTGCATCACGAGGTGGGTGTTCGGCAGACGACGATGGATTTCGGCGATGCGGCTGATGGCGAGGATGTCGCCCGTCGGCGGACGCGTGAACTTGTAGGCACCGTGGCTGGTACCGACCGCGATGGCGAGTGCGTCGACCTGGGTGTCTTCGACGAAGCGCGCCGCTTCTTCGGGGTCGGTCAGCAGCTGGCTGTGGTCGAGTTTGCCTTCGGCGCCGATGCCGTCTTCTTCACCGGCCATGCCGGTTTCGAGCGAACCGAGGCAGCCGATCTCACCTTCCACGGACACGCCACAGGCGTGCGCCATTTCCACGGTCTGACGGGTGACGCGTACGTTGTAGTCGTAGTCGGTCGGGGTCTTGCCGTCTTCGGCGAGCGAGCCGTCCATCATCACCGACGAGAAGCCGAGCTGGATGGAGCGCTGGCACACGGCGGGTGCGGTGCCGTGGTCCTGGTGCATCACGATGGGGATGTGCGGGAATTCTTCGATCGCCGCCTGAATCATGTGCTTGAGGAAGTTGGAGCCGGCGTACTTACGGGCACCTGCAGAAGCCTGCAGGATCACCGGGCTGTTCACTTCGTTGGCGCCCATCATGATGGCGCGCACCTGTTCCAGGTTGTTGACGTTGAATGCGGGTACTCCGTAGGAGTGCTCGGCGGCGTGGTCCAGCAACTGCCGCAAACTGATCATTGGCATGGGCTACTACCTCTACTTTTAATAATTGAACGAAACTTCGAAAAACTTGCAGCCGCTCCTGGCTTGGTTCAGCTGCGCGGCTCACACCGCGCAGCGTTCAGCCCACACACGGCGCCATCTCATCCCTTGGCGCGTTCTTCCAGAATGGCGACGGCGGGCAGCACGTCACCCTGTACGAATTCCAGGAAGGCACCACCACCGGTGGAGATGTAGGAAACGTCCTTTTCGATTCCGTACTTCTCGATGGCGGTGATGGTTTCGCCGCCGCCGGCAATGGAAAAGCCCGGGTTTTCCGCGATGGCCTTCGCCACCGCTTCGGTGCCCTTGGCAAAGGCCGGGAATTCGAACACGCCCACGGGGCCATTCCACAGAATGGTCTTGGCCTGCGCGATGGTGTCGGTCAGCGCCTTGGCGGATGCCGGGCCGATGTCCAGGATCATGTCGTCGGGTGTCACGTTGTCCACGGACTTGATGGTAGGCGTCGCGTTCTCGCTGAACTCGCTCGCCACCACCACGTCGGTGGGCAGCGGGATGTGCGTGCGGGCCATGATGGCCTTGGCCTGTTCGATCATCTCGGCTTCATAGAGCGACTTGCCGATCGGCTTGCCGGCTGCCGCCAGGAAGGTGTTGGCGATGCCACCGCCCACCACCAGGAAATCCACTTTCTGCGACAGCGATTCCAGCACACCCAGTTTGCTCGATACCTTGGCGCCACCCACTACGGCAAGCAAAGGACGTACCGGGTTCTTGAGGGCCTTATCGAGCGCCTCGAGCTCGGCCACGAGCAGCGGGCCGGCGCAGGCGACGGGCGCGAACTTGGCGACGCCGTGCGTGGAAGCCTGGGCGCGGTGAGCGGTGCCGAAGGCATCCATGACGAACACGTCGCAGAGGCTGGCGTAGTAACGGGCGAGCTCATCGTTGTTCTTGCCTTCGCCCACGTTGATGCGGACGTTCTCGAGCAATACGCATTGGCCGTCCTGCAACTGACGCGAATCGGCTTCGCTGAAAGCCGGATCCATCACCTTCACTTCCTGGCCCAACAGCGAGCTCAGATGTGCTGCCACCGGGGCCAGTGCGGAGTCGGGCTGCTCGGCGAGCGGCACGCCTTCCTTGGGACGTCCCAGGTGGGACATCAGGATCACCTTGGCGCCCTTCTGCAGAGCAAGCTGGATGCTCGGCAGCGCAGCGCGGATGCGGGCATCGTTGACGACCTTGCCGTTCTTCACGGGCACGTTGAGGTCCTCGCGGATCAATACCCTTTTACCCGCGAGATCGAGAGAGGCCATGGCCAGAACAGTCATAAAACACCTGAAAGTTGCCGCTACAAGGCGGGGGATGATACCCAAAGCGTCTTGGTTTGTCCGTGCTTTGCACTGCCTCGGCTTGCCATTGACCGAGGGCTGACACGACAATCGCCGCTCCCCTCGGGTACCCGATAACGAGAAGTTCAGCCAAGAGGACTCACCATGCTGAAACCCCGCTTCGCCTGTCTATTAGCTCTGTCCCTGCTCAGCCCCGTGGCCCTCGCACAGGACTGCGACCGCGCCTGCCTCGACCAGACACTCAGCACCTACATGCAAGCCATCGTCGCCAACGATCCGTCGCGCGCACCGCTGGCCACGATTTATCGCCACACGGAAAACGACATCGTGATTCCACGCGGCGAAGGTCTATGGCAGAGCGTCACCGGACTCGGCGCCATCCAGCGCCACTATCTCGATCCGGTCACGCAGAACGCCGTCTTCTACGGCATTTTGGAGGAAGGGGAAGAACAGGCGGTGGTAGCCGTACGTGTGCACGTCGACAAGCGTCAGATCACCGAAGCCGAGTGGTGGGTGGGTCGCAAGGCGGACGAAGGTGTGACCGGCGAGCCCGGCACCACGCTGTGGAGTGCGGACTATCTGACCAGCGGCAATCCGCCCGCCATTCGCACGGTGCCCGCCAACGAGCGCAGCACGCGCGAGGAACTCATCTACATCACCAACGCCTATTGGGACATGGTGGTGAACCGCAACCCGGACATCCTGGCGCCGTATGCGCATCCCGGCTGCTATCGCGAGGAAAACGGTCAGCCGACCACCGGCAACCCGCTGCCGCCCGAACGCGCCAACGATGCGGGCGTCAACGGTGTGAGCGATTGCCGCTCCGGCACCTCGACCTTCAACGTGATCAACGTCACCGCGCGTCGCTGGCACGTGGTGGATGAGGAACAGCAGGTGGTGGTGGCTTCTGCGCTCTTCATTCGTGAGCCCGGCCACGAAAAACGCCGCAACCACTTCTGCGACATCTTCTACATCGACGAAGGCAAGCTGCGTGGTCTGTACACTGCGATGTACTACGTCGACCCGCTGCGCGCGGTGCCGAACTGGCCGCCGTACGAAGGCAATTTCCCGCTGCCGGCGAGTTTCGGCGCCACCAAATGAACGCGAGGACGCCGGCGGTCGCAGCGCGCAACGCCGGCGCCTTTCTCGATGGAACTTCGACATGTGCCTGGCCTCGCAATGCCGGGCACATGGACGGAGACGCTGCACCCCAGCCCACCTGCAGCCCGACCAACTCGATACCTTTTGGTCAAATAGCCGACAGACTGAAGCACATCTCAAGGTCTTCCAGCGCCAGCCCTTGCTGGAGAAAGAAGTGCGGTGACGTCGGCGGCCATCACCGCGAGCATCACTGCCGCCGCAGCTCCCCGGTCATGCGATCGTGCCAAAGCGACCGCTTTGAAAATCGATCAAGGCCTGGTTGATCTCGTCGCGCGTGTTCATCACGAAGGGGCCGTAGCCGACGACAGGCTCGTCGATCGGCTCACCGCTGAGCAGCAGCACCAGACTGTCTTCGTCTGCCTGCACCTGTACTTCGCTGCCCCTGGGTGAGAGCACCACCATCTGCCCTTCCTTCAGCGGGGTACTGCCGTTGACGTGGACCACGCCGCGCAGCACGACCAGCGCCGTGTTCCATCCTTCCGGCAAATTCAGCTCGGTGCTGCTGCCCGAGTTCAGCATGAAGTCCCACACTGCCATCGGCGTGTGCGTGTGCGCCGGTCCCTGATGCCCGTCGAACTCACCGGCGATGACGCGCAGGCTGCCGGCGGCATCGGGCAAGGCCACGGTAGGAATGTCGTCGGCAGTGATGGGCTGATAACGCGCCGGCGCCATCTTGTCCTTGGCCGGCAGGTTCACCCACAGCTGGATGATGTGCAGCTTGCCGCCGCGCTCGCTGAAGGCCTGCGAATGAAACTCTTCGTGCAGGATGCCGCCCGCGGCCGTCATCCATTGCACGTCACCCGGGCCGATCACGCCGCCTTGCCCAGTGGAATCGCGATGCTCCACTTCCCCGTCGTAAACGATGGTCACCGTCTCGAAACCGCGGTGCGGATGCTCGCCCACACCGCGACGATGAGTGGTGGGCTCGAAGTACGTCGGGCCCGCCAGGTCCAGCAGCAGGAAGGGGCTGAGCTGCCTGGCGTGCGTGCCGTAGGTGAACAGGGAACGCACGGGGAAACCGTCGCCCACCCAGTGCTGATGGGGTGGTTTGTAGATGCCGAGAAGCTTTTTCATGGCCTCATCCTCCGTGTCAGTGGCTGGGGACGAGTATGAAAGTAGAACGCTGATAGCAGTAGACGGCAAAATTTGTCTTCAGTGTTCCATTTGATGAACAATGTGCCGATGCAGGATCTCAACGACCTCTATTACTACGTGCAGGTGGTGGAACACGGCGGCTTCGCCCCGGCCGGCCGTGCCCTGAACATGCCCAAGTCGAAACTGAGCCGGCGCATCGCGCTGCTCGAGGAACGCCTGGGTGTGCGCCTCATCCAGCGCAGCACGCGTCGCTTCCAGGTGACTGAACTCGGGCAGGCCTACTACAACCGCTGCAAGGCCATGCTGCTGGAAGCCGAAGCGGCGCAGACGCTGATCGATGCCGCGCACGAAGAACCCTGCGGCACGGTGCATCTGTCCTGTCCCATCGGTCTTTTGCACATGCACGTCGGCCGCATGCTCACCAGCTTCGCATTGCGCTATCCGCAGGTGAACGTGCTGCTGACCGACGTCAATCGTCCCGTGGATCTGCTGGCGGAAGGCGTGGACGTCGCACTGCGCGTCAGACCCCTGCCCCTGGAGGACACCGACCTCGTCGTGCGTCCCCTGGCGCCAGCGGAGCAGCTGTTGGTGGCGAGCCCCACGCTGGTCGAACGACATGGCCTGCCCAGCCATCCGGCCGATCTCGATGCCTGGCCCAGCCTCGGCTCCGGCACGCGCGAGACCCGCCATATCTGGACTCTGCAGCATGAACCCGATGGCGCGGAGATCACGCTGCATCACACACCACGTCTCGTGACCACCGACATGGCAACGCTCGCGAAAGCGGCGGTGGCGGGACTCGGCGTGGTGCAGATGCCACGCATCTTCGTTCACGATGAATTGCGTCGCGGCGAACTGGTGCCACTTTTGCCCGAATGGAAGTTGCGCATGTACCTGGTTCACGCCGTGTTTCCTTCGCGGCGCGGACTTTCCTCTGCCGTGCGCGCCTTGATCGATCATCTCGCCGCGGAGTTTTCCGAAGTCGAACAGGAATGTCTGCGCGTGCGCGCCGAGGATTGATGCACTACGCCTACGCGCCAGGCGCTCGCCAACGCTGAGCTATACTTGCGCGGTCGTTCCGGAGCCGCTCATGTCGCAACTCGACCTGGAAAAAACCGTTCGCCTGCGCCTGAAATTCAGCCCAGAAACCATCATGGGGCCAGGCAAGGCGCAGGTGCTGCGCGGTATTCGCGATACCGGTTCGATCTCCGCCACGGGGCGTTTGATCGGCATGAGCTACAAACGCACCTGGGATTTGGTGAATCGCATGAACCAGGACTACAAAGAGCCGCTGATCCAGACCAGCACGGGCGGGCAGCACGGCGGCGGCGCCATGCTGACGCCGATGGGAGAAAAGGTACTGGAACTCTACGAACGCGTCATGGCCAATACGACGAAGGCCATCGCGAAGGAAGTTTCCGAACTACACAAGCTGGTCAAAGGCTGAACGCTCAATCCCCTTCCAAACTGGTGCTCTTCGCCAACTTGATGAAGCCCTTGATGTAGGGCACCTGCTGATCCTCCACGCGTATGCCGAGATAGATGTGCTTGTGGATGCCCTGTCGTCCGAGCTTGTAACTGCGCAGCGCCAACGTGCGCTTGTACTGTGCCACCAGCCACGAAGGCAGCGCCGTCACGCCGCGTCGCGCCGCCACCATCTGCAACATGATGTCGGTGGACTCGAGTGTCTTGTGTTCGCGCGGTTCGAGATTCGCCGGCAATAGGAACTGACTGAATACATCCAAACGCTCCTTCGTCACCGGATAGGTGTAGAGCACTTGTTCGGCAAGTTCCTCGGCGGTGACGTACCGCTTCTTGCTCAATTCCATCGCCTCCGCACATACCAACACCAGTTCGTAGGCAAATACCGGCACGAACTTCAGACGTGGTTTGAACACGGGATCGGGGGTGATCAACACGTCGATGTCGTGATTGAGCAAGGCCGTGAGGCCATCGAACTGAAACTGCCGTTTGACGTCGATGTCGACGCCTTCGAAGGCGGCGATGAAGGGCGGGATGCTGCGATGCAACCACTCATAACAGGGATGGCACTCCATGCCGATGCGCAAGAGACCTTCCTGTCCACTCGACAACTTGGCGATGAGTTGTTCAGCGTGTTCGAAATCCGGCAACGCACGATCCGCCAACGACAGCAGGATGCCTCCCGCACGGGTGAGGCGCAGCGAGCGCCCCTGTTTGGTCCAGAGTTTCGCATCCAGATATTGCTCCAGCTTGCGGATGGAATGACTCAACGCCGACTGCGTCAGATGCAGTTTGTTCGCAGCCTCACTGACGCTGCCTTCATCGCGCACGGCCCGCAGAATCTCGAGATGGATGCGGTTCAACACGGTTTTGCCACCTATGAGCAGAATTCATGAATGGGGCAAAACATATCATTATTTTCATGCGTTGAACCTCTCTATCATGCACCACCATCGCAGGTCCATGACCGCAACCAGTTTCGACTCACTTTCACTACAAGGATCAGTAAGGAGTTCTGCATGAGTAAGACGTCCCCTCCCTTTCGCGCCGACCAGGTCGGCAGCTTGCTGCGCCCCGGCTATCTCTTGGAAGCGCGTGAGCAGTTCGCCACCGGCAAGATCGACGCCGACGCGCTGCGCGAAGTCGAAAACCGCGCCATCGCGGAAGTGGTGAAGAAACAGGAGGCCGTTGGGCTCTCGAGCATCAGTGACGGTGAATTCCGCCGTTCGTACTTCCATCTCGACTTCTTCCAGCATCTGGAAGGCGTCAGCATTTCGGGGAATATCAATGCAAGTTCGGATGCGCAGAAGAGCGTGGGCTTCACCCCGCCGAAACTGAGCGTCACCGGCAAGCTCGGCCATCGATATCCAATCCTGCTCGGCGACTTCGAGTTCCTGAAGCAGCAGACCAATGCCACCGTGAAGATCACCATGCCTTCACCGACCATGCTGCATTTCCGCGGTGGGCGCGCCGGCATCGATGCCAAGGCCTATCCCGATCTCGAAGAATTCTTCGCGGATCTGGCGCAGGCCTATCGCGATGAAATCGAATCGCTCTACAAGGCAGGCTGCCGCTACATCCAGCTCGACGACACCAACCTGGCCTATCTGTGCGATCCGAAGATGCGCGCCGACGCCGCTGCGCGTGGCGAAGATCCGAACGCACTGCCGGAGCTCTATGCTCGAGTGATCAACGCTGCGATCGAGAACGGTCACGACGATCTCACCATCGGCATCCACCTCTGCCGCGGCAACTTCAAGAGCACCTTCTTCGCCTCCGGCGGCTATGAGCCGGTGGCCGAAGTACTGTTCAACCAGTTGGATGTGGACACCTATTTCCTCGAATACGACGACGAACGCTCCGGCGACTTCGCACCGCTGCGCTTCGTGCCGGAAAACAAGTTCGTGGTGCTCGGCGTGGTATCGAGCAAGATCGGTGAGCTGGAGTCGCGCGACTTCATCCTCAGCCGCCTCGACGAAGCCGCCAAATACATGCCGAAAGGCAACATGGGCCTCAGCCCGCAGTGTGGTTTCGCCAGCACCTCGCACGGCAACAACCTGAGCGAAGAACAGCAGTGGGCCAAGCTGCGTTTCATCGTCGACCTGGCCAACGAGTACTGGGGCACCGCCGGCTCCTGTTGAGAGAGAGATGCATTAAAACGGCGTCACGTGGTACCGGTGCGGATCCAACTTCCCCGCGCCGGAATCCTGAGGCCGCTTGGGCAACCAAGCGGCCTTTTTTTGATTCCTCGTTCTCCATTGCTCGACTTCGTGCGAAGCATCGACCCGGCCGCTTTCACGGGTTGGGCTGAACCTCTCCGGGTGAAGCCTAACGCGGGGTGGTTGAGAACAAGGTGAGATCGACCGTCGTTTGTCGGGTTTGCGCACGACACCGATGACTTTCGTTCACGCGGCAGAGCTTCGGCCAATAGTTCTCATTTCGCTTCTCTTCTCGACGGCGCGCTTCGATGCCACTCTCTCAGCGACAGCAACGCAGCTCAACGTAGATTTTGAGATAGCCCGCCGGACTTCGCTTCGCCAGGCGCGTATTCAACGGGTGGCAGTTTCTCCGGAGAGGGCATGGTCGAGCAGCAATAGCGCTGCGCGCTGGCCGAACCACACTCGGCCATGCCGAGTGGCCGGAGCGTCTGCGAGCGAGGCTACAGGGATGTCGTCACGGCGGTCCCGGCCGCCGTCAAGCAGTAGGGATTGCGGAAGCTCTGATCGAAGAGCGTTGCAAGGCAATGAAGGTTGATTCAAAAATCGATCGTTGCAGTCCGCGCAGCTCACAGCTGCGCCGCCATCAGACGCGCGACATCGAGCATTCTGTTGGCATAGCCCCACTCGTTGTCGAACCAGGTGAGGACTTTGACGAGATGGCCACCGCTGACTCGTGTCTGACCCAGATCGACGATCGCGGAGCGGCTGTCGTGGTTGAAATCGCAGGACGCCAGAGGCTCATCGGTGCAATCGAGCACACCGGGAGTCGATGCTGCTGCGGCGGCGCGCAGCACCTCGTTCACTTCTTCGCGCGTGACACGCTTCTGCACCACCACACTCAAATCGATGGCGGACACGTTCACCGTCGGCACCCGCATCGCCTGCGCCTCGAAGCGCCCGCGCAACTCCGGCAGGATGCGTTCGATGCCGCGCGCGAGGCCAGTGTCGACGGGAATGATCGACTGGAAGGCACTGCGCGTCTTGCGCAAATCCGTGTGGTGGTAGGCATCGATCACCGGCTGATCGTTCATCGCCGAATGGATCGTGGTGAGCACGCCACTGTTCACGCCCAGGGCCGAATGCAGCGCCACGATCACAGGCACGATGCAGTTCGTCGTGCACGACGCGTTCGACACGATCGTGTGCTCGGGTTTGAGGGTGTGATGGTTCACACCATAGACGATGGTGGCATCCACATCGGGTGCGGCCGGCTGTGAGAAGAGCACACGTTTGGCACCCTGCGCCAGATGCAACTCCGCAGTGGCGCGATCGGTGAAGGCACCGGTGCACTCGAGCACCAGATCCACTTCCAGCTCACGCCACGGCAACTGCCGGATGTCCGGCTGCTGCGTCACGTGCATGACCCGATCGTTGATCACGAGCTGATCGGCGCGCGTTTCCACCTTGCCGGGAAACTTGCCGTGCGTGCTGTCGTAGCGGGTGAGATGCGCGAGCGTCTGCAGATCGGCGAGCTCGTTCAGGGCGACGATTTCGAGCGCTCCGAGATCGTAGCGCTCGAAATAAGCCCGCAGCACACTGCGGCCGATACGGCCGAGACCATTGATGGCAACTCTGGCGCTGCGTCCGTTCACTTAAAGCAGAGACTCCACGGCAGAGACGATGGTCTCCGGAGTGAAACCGAAGTGTTTCATCACGACCGGACCCGGCGCGGATTCACCGAAGGTGGTCATACCCACCACCTTGCCGTCGAGACCGACGTACTTGAACCAGAAGTCGGTATGGGCAGCTTCGACCGCAACACGTTTGCGTACGGCGCGCGGCAGAACCTGTTCTTTCCAAGCCTCGTCCTGCGCATCGAAGGTGGTGGTCGACGGCATGGCAACGAGACGGACGGCCTTGCCGGCTTCCTGCAGTTTCTTCACCGCATCGAGTGCGATGCTCACTTCGGAACCGGTGGCGATCACGATGGCCTCGGGCGTGCCGGCGCAATCGAGCAGCACGTAACCACCGCGTGCGATTTCCGCCAACTGTGCTTCGCTGCGCGGAATGTGCGGCAGGTTCTGACGCGACAGCACGAGCGAGGTCGGGCCAGTGCGATTGAGTAGCGCCGCTTTCCAGGCAACGGCAGTTTCCACTGCATCCGCCGGACGCCATACGGCCATGTTGGGCGTGGTGCGCAGGTTGGTGAGCTGTTCCACCGGCTGGTGCGTCGGGCCGTCTTCGCCCTGCCCGATCGAGTCGTGCGTGAAGACGAAGATGTTCTGTTGCTTCATCAATGCCGCCATGCGCACGGCATTGCGGGCATATTCCATGAACACGAGGAAGGTGCCGCCGTAAGGAATGAAGCCACCGTGCAGCGCGATGCCATTGTTGATGGCGGCCATGCCGAATTCGCGCACACCGTAGTAGATGTAGTTGCCGCCCGCCTCACGCGAGACCGGCACACTGCCCTTCCAGTTGGTGAGGTTGGAACCGGTGAGGTCGGCGGAACCACCGACGAGTTCCGGCAACAGCGCGCCGAAGGCCGCGATGCAGTTCTGCGAAGCCTTGCGCGTGGCAATGCTTTCGCCCTTCTCGTGGCACTGCTGGATGAAGGCGTCGGCCTGTTTTTCGAAGTCGGAATAGAACTGGCGTTTGAAGCGACGCACGAGCTCCATCGCGAGTTCCGGATATTCCTCTTCGTAACGCGTGAAGAGTTCCTTCCACTGCATTTCCAACTGATAGCCGCGCTCGCGGGCATCCCAGGTCTGATAGACCTCGCTTGGGATGTCGAAGGGCATGTATTCCCACTGCAGCGCGCCGCGGGTGGCCTGGATTTCGTCGTTGCCGAGCGGCGCGCCGTGTACGGCTTCGGTGCCCTGCTTGTTGGGCGAACCGTAACCAATGATGGTCTTGCAGATGATCAGGCTCGGCTGTTCGGTGTTGGCTTGTGCTTCCTTGATGGCGGCTTCGATCGCAGCGGCGTCGTGACCATCGACACGCAGCACCTGCCAGCCGTAGGCCTGGAAGCGGGCGGCAGTGTCATCGGCGAACCATTCATGTACTTCGCCGTCGATGCTGATGCCGTTGTCGTCGTAGAAGACGATCAGCTTGCCGAGTTTCAGCGTGCCGGCCAGCGAGCAGACTTCGTGCGAGATGCCTTCCATGAGGCAGCCGTCGCCGGCGAACACATAGGTGTAGTGGTCGATGACCGGGAAATTCGGTCGGTTGAACTGTGCGGCGAGCGTGCGTTCGGCGATCGCCATGCCGACGGCGTTGGCCAGTCCCTGACCCAGCGGACCCGTGGTGGTTTCGACGCCGGGCGTATAGCCGAATTCCGGGTGGCCCGGAGTTTTGGAATGCAACTGACGGAATTGCTTGATGTCCTCGATGCTGAGGTCATAGCCGGTCAGATGCAGCAAGGAATAGATCAGCATCGAGCCGTGGCCGTTCGAGAGCACGAAGCGGTCGCGGTTCACCCAATTCGGGTTGCTGGGATTGTGGCGCAGGAAGTCGTGCCACAGGACTTCGGCGATGTCGGCCATGCCCATGGGCGCGCCCGGGTGACCGGAGTTGGCCTTCTGAACCGCATCCATGCTGAGAGCGCGAATGGCATTGGCGCACTGTTTGCGCGACGCCTTACGCGTGTCGACTTGATCTGGCATGGGGGCACCAGTCGGCATACTGCATTCTCCTCCGCGAAAAAGACGCGCATTTTCCTCTAAGAGGGGGGTGCCCTGCCACCCTGATCTGGCCAAAACCTCGAGCACCTTGGCCAAGCAGCGCGAGCTCAGCAGGAGCTGCCCGCCCTTTCCCGCCCCTCTCGATGCCTTACCGATGTCGAAGGGACACCCACCGAACAACCCGGAGGGGACACCCACTGACGGCCATGCACCTCTCTGCAAGCTAGAGGCAAGAGCCGAGGGAGCCGAGAGGACACCCGACAGGCTATATCAAAAAAATTTGATATAGCCTGTTTGGCAGTGCTAGAGTGCGCAGCTCATCGACCCGCGAACCATGCATAGCCAATCCCGGATCCTGGCCCATCCCGCCTCCGCCGCGTCGGAACACGCCGAGCGCCTCGCCCTGCTCTACAAGGCAGCGGGCGATTTGCTGCGTCTGCAGATACTGCGCCTCTTGCGCAGCGACTCCCTCGGCGTGCTCGAGATGAGCAGCATCCTCGACATCCGCCAATCTGCGCTCAGCCACCACCTGAAGGTGCTGTTCAACGCCGGGCTCGTGTCCACCCGCCGCGAAGGCAATGCCATCTTCTATCGCCGTGCCTTCCTGCCACCGGACGACGCACTTTCCACGCAGAAGCGCAGCATCTTCGCGGGCGCCGATCAGGTGGAGCTCGATGCACAGGTCCTCGCCCGGCTCACCGTCGTGAAGCAGCAGCGCGAGCAGCATTCGCGCGAGTTCTTCAAACGCGTGGCCGACAAGTTCAAGGAAAACCAGGAGCTCGTGGCCGAACTGCAGCAATACCTCGACAGCCTGCGCGACCTCCTGCATGGCCTCGCCCTGCCCAGGGAGGCGACCATCCTCGAGGTGGGTCCCGGTGAAGGGAGCCTCTTGGCGCTGCTGTCGCAGGTGGGCAGCAAGGTGATCGCGCTCGACAACTCCGCCGAGATGCTCGACAAGGCCGCCGCCACGGTGAAGGCCGAAGATTTGCAGAATGTGGAACTGGTACTGGGCGATCCCGGCGTGGCGCTGGCGCGCGGCATCAAGGCCGACCTCGTGATCTTCAGCATGGTGCTGCATCACCTCGCCTCGCCCGCCGAAGCCTTCGTCGACAGCGCCAACCTGCTCAGGCCCGACGGGTGCCTGCTGATCGTCGATCTGTGCCGCCATCACCAGGAGTGGGTACGCCAGAACTGCGGCGATCTCTGGCAGGGTTTCGAACCCGAGGAACTGGCCGGCTGGGCACTACAGGCAGGATTCCGCGAAGGTCAGAGCCTCTACCTCAGCCTGCGCAACGGTTTTCAGGTGCAGATGCGCCTCTTCCATCTGCCGCCCGCGGAGCGGCCCATTCCATGATCCGCGCGAATTGCAGTACAGCCACGACGTCTTCGGTGCCCTCTGCACGCGAGCGTCTTCTACCAACATCCATCACGTGAGAATGAAGGAAAGCACTATGACTGAAGCAGCACTGTTTACATCCGAATCGGTATCAGAGGGCCATCCCGACAAGATCTGCGACCAGATCTCGGACGCCATCCTCGATGCTCTGCTGGAGCAGGACCCGAAATCGCGCGTGGCGGTGGAGACGCTGGTGAAAACCGGTCTCGTGGTCGTTGCCGGTGAGGTGACCACCAAGGCGCACATCAACTACGAAGAGATCATCCGCAAGGTGATCTGCAACATCGGCTACGACGATTCGCGCAAATACTTCGACGGCAATACCTGCGCCGTGATCAACGCCATCGGCCAGCAGTCACCCGACATCGCCAAGGGCGTCGACGCCTCCGAGAAGAAGGAACAGGGTGCTGGCGACCAGGGCCTGATGTTCGGTTTCGCCTGCGATGAAACCGACGTGCTGATGCCCGCGCCGATCACCTACGCACATCGTCTGGTGCAGCAGCAGGCCAAGCTGCGCAAGAAGAAAGTACTGCCTTGGCTGCTCCCCGATGCCAAGAGCCAGCTCACCTTCCGCTACGTCGACGGCAAGCCGCATTCGATCGACGCCGTCGTGCTTTCCACGCAGCACACCCCCGACGTGAAGAACAAGGATCTGCGCGAAGCCGTGATGGAAGAAATCATCAAGAAAGTGCTGCCCGCCAAGTGGATCGACAAGAAGACCAAGTTCCACATCAACCCCACCGGCCGCTTCGAAGTCGGCGGTCCCTACGGTGATGCCGGTGTGACCGGTCGCAAGATCATCGTCGACACCTACGGCGGTTACGCCCGTCACGGCGGCGGTGCTTTCTCCGGCAAGGACCCGTCCAAAGTGGACCGCTCCGCTGCCTACCTCGCGCGCTACATCGCGAAGAACATCGTGGCCGCCGGCATCGCGCGCAAGTGCGAAGTGCAGATCTCCTACGCCATCGGCGTGGCCGAGCCGACCTCGATCCTCGTGGACACCTTCGGCACCGGCAAGATCGCCGACCACGAGATCACCAAGCTGGTCCGCAAACACTTCGCGCTCAAACCCGCCGGCCTGATCGAAATGCTCGACCTGCTCAAGCCGCAGTATCTGCCCACCGCCGCCTACGGCCACTTCGGTCGCAAGGAATTCTCGTGGGAGAAAACCGATCGCGCCGCCGCGCTGAAAGAAGACGCCAAGATCAAGTAAGCCACGTCCAGACAATCAGGAATCCACTATGAGTTTTACCGACTACAAAGTAGCCGACATCAACCTCGCCGATTTCGGCCGCAAGGAAATCCAGCTCGCAGAAGCCGAAATGCCGGCGCTGATGACGCTGCGCAAGAAGTACGGCAAGAGCAAGCCGCTCAAGGGCGCGCGCATCATGGGTTGCATCCACATGACCATCCAGACCGCCGTGCTGATGGAAACGCTGATCGAGCTCGGCGCCGAACTGCGCTGGTCCTCGTGCAACATCTTCTCCACGCAGGATCACGCTGCCGCCGCCATGGCCGCACGCGGTGTGCCAGTGTTCGCCTGGAAAGGTGAGACCGAAGAAGAGTACGAATGGTGTCTGGAGCAGACCATCCTCAAGGATGGCAAGCCCTGGGATGCCAACATGATCCTCGACGACGGTGGCGACCTCACCGCGCTCGTGCATCAGAAATATCCGCAGATGCTGAAGAAGATCCACGGCATAACGGAAGAAACCACCACCGGTGTGCATCGTCTGTACGAGATGCTGAAGAAAGGCACGCTGAAAGTGCCGGCCGTGAACGTCAACGACTCCGTCACCAAGTCGAAGAACGACAACAAATATGGCTGCCGTCACAGCTTGAACGACGGCATCAAGCGCGGCACCGACATGCTGCTGGCCGGCAAGAAGGCACTGGTGCTCGGCTACGGCGACGTGGGCAAGGGCTCGGCGATGAGCCTGCGTCAGGAAGGCATGATCGTGAAGATCTCCGAAGTAGACCCGATCTGCGCCATGCAGGCCTGCATGGACGGCTACGAAGTCGTCTCGCCCTACAAGAACGGCGTCAATACCGGCAAACCGGGTGACGTCGACAAAGACCTGCTCGGCAGCATCGACCTCGTGGTCACCGCCACCGGCAACGTCGACGTATGCGACAAGAACATGCTGAAGGCGCTCAAGCCCGGCGCCGTGGTGTGCAACATCGGTCATTTCGACAATGAGATCGACACCGCCTTCATGCGCAAAGCCTGGAAGTGGGAAGAAGTGAAACCGCAGGTACATCGCGTGATCCGCGGCAAACTGAAAGATGGCAGCGACGACTACCTGATCCTGCTGTCCGAAGGTCGCCTCATCAACCTTGGCAACGCCACCGGTCACCCCTCGCGCGTCATGGACGGCTCCTTCGCCAACCAGGTACTCGCCCAGATCTATCTGTGGGAACGCAAGTTCGCCGATCAGCCTGCGGCGAAGAAAAAGCAGATGCTCAAGGTGGAAGTACTGCCGAAGAAACTCGACGAAGAAGTGGCCGCCTGCATGGTCGCCGGCTTCGGCGGCGTACTGACCAAACTCACGCCGCGTCAGGCCGAATACATCGGCGTCGATCCGGCTGGTCCGTTCAAGCCCGATAGCTACAAGTACTAAGCAACACGCTTGGAATGAAATGCCCGCTTCGTGCGGGCATTTTCATATTGG
>CALEJT010000059.1 GCA_937898685.1 uncultured Gammaproteobacteria bacterium
TCGATGAAACCGGCAACAAGGTGTTGATCGATGGCTTCTACGACAACATCGAACCACTCACACCGGAAGAGGAAGAAATCCTGCGCAAACGTGCCGCGAGCTTCGATCCGGAAATCGCTGCGAAGAACCTCGGGGTGGCGCGCTTCATCGCCGATGATCCCTATGAAATCGTGAAGATGCGCAGCTACGGCACCTCGATGAACATCGATGGCATCTGGGGCGGCAACATGTTCGAAGGTGGTTCGGGCGCCATTCTGCCGAACCGCATCGTGTCCAAGCACAACTTCCGTTATCTGCCGAACCAGGATGGCATGGACATCGTGCGCAAGCTGCGCGCGCATCTCGACAAGCACGGCTATGAGGACGTCGAGATCAACGTGGTCGGTGATGTGCCCTGGGCCAAACGCAGCAACGACAGCGACCTGCACGTCGCTGCCAACAAGATGCGCGAAGCCTTCGGCATGGCACCGAACGAACTCTCTTCTCTCGAAACCATGCTGGGCGGTTATTGGCCGGCCTATCTCTTCTCCGGTGACGTGCTCGACATTCCGATCGCCAGTGGCCAGGTCGGTGCCGGCGGCAACTCCCATGCCGCCAATGAGTTCATCGTGATCGAAGGTGCGGGCAATACCTGGGGTTACGCCGCCAGCGAGAAGTCCGCAATCATGACCCTGTACGAATGGGCGGGATTGAACGAACCACAGTGAGCAACAGCAGTACCTGAAACACACACCGTAATCGAAGGAGAAACGCAAGCATGTTCAAACCCGCCAAGCCACGGCCCTGGCTTTCCCTATTGGCCAGCAGTGTCGTGTTGCTTTCCGCGTGCAGCGAAGACACGGTCCAGAGCAGCGCCAGCGCACCCAGCGCGGCGCCTGCCGCCACCGCTGCCAGTACGGCAGCGTCGACGCCTGCCGCGAAACCGCTGGGCATCCGTCCGCATGGTGATACCACGCGCGAGATCGACATGAGCCGCATTCACAATCCCGAGCTCGTGGACATCTTCAACTACATCGATGAACACATCGACGAGCACGTGATCAACCTGCAGAAGTGGATTCAGCAGCCTTCGATTTCCAACACCGGTGAAGGCATTCAGGAATCCGCCTACATGGTCGAAGGTTTCTTCGATCAGCTCGGTTGTCAGGAAACCACGGTCTACGACGTCGGCATCACCGAGTGGGGCCAGCAGGGCAACCCCGTCGTTTATGCGAAGTGCGATGAAGGCGCGGAGAAGACGCTGGTGGTGTATTGGATGTACGACACCATGCCCATCACGCAGCCCGACCTCTGGATCGCGCCTCCCTTCGAAGGTCGCATCATCGAGCAGCCGCCCTTCAAGAAAGTCATGATCGGTCGTGGCGCCACCAACTCCAAGGGCCGGCAGATGGCGTTCTGGAACGCGATGATGGCGGCGAAGGCCGTCACTGGAAAACTGCCGGTGAACCTGATCTTCGTGGCCGAAGGTGACGAAGAACGCATGTCCATCGGCTACCGCAAGTTCGTGCGTGAACATCCAGAACTTTTCGCCGGCGCCGACGCCATGTGGGGCGGTGGCGGTTCCGAAGGTTGCGTATTCGTCGAGCTGATCACGAGTGGTACCTCGTGGGGCCGAGGTCCGACCTACAGCGACATCCATGGCGGTAACAAGCGTTCGGTGGATGCACCGGCCTGGCGTCACATCAAGATGCTGCAGACGCTGGTCGATGAAACCGGCAACAAGGTGTTGATCGATGGCTTCTACGACAACATCGAACCGCTGACGGCAGAGGAAGAAGCGCGTCTGCGCAAGGCCGCGGAAAACTTCGACCCCGAAATCGCCGCCAAGAACCTCGGGGTGGCGCGCTTCATCGCCGATGATCCGCTCGACATCGTGACCATGGCCCGCTACGGCACTTCGATGAACATCGACGGCATCTGGGGCGGCAATATGTTCGAAGGTGGTTCGGGCGCCATTCTGCCGAACCGCATCGTATCCAAGCACAACTTCCGTTACCTGCCGAAACAGGATGGCATGGACATCGTGCGCAAGTTGCGTGCGCATCTCGACAAGCATGGCTATGAAGACGTCGAGATCAACGTGGTCGGTGACGTGCCCTGGGCGAAGGTGACGACCGACAGCGATCTGAACCTGGCCGTCAATGAAATGAAGAAAACCTTTGGTCTCGAACCCGACGAGATCTCCTCGCACGAGTCGATCCTCGGTGGTTACTGGCCGGCCTATCTCTTCGCCGGTGATGTCGTGAACATCCCGATTGCGAGCGGTTCGGTCGGTGGTGGCGGCAACGCGCACGCGGCCAACGAATTCTTCATCATCGAAGGCGCCGGCAATACCTACGGCATGGCGGATGGTGAGAAGTCCATCATCACCGCACTCTACGAATACGCCGGTCTCAACAAACCGGCTCAGTAAGCACTACGCCCACCGCCGCACCAGCGGCAAGGCCTCTCCAAGCTAACCCCGGCTGTTTCGCAGTCGGGGTTCTTTTTGTCGCTCCTTGGGTTGGGATCTTTCGCAGGTAGGGCTGAGTGAACGCGAAGCCCAACAAACGATTTCCGACACATCGTTGCGTCTAGTGTGAAGCCCTTTGCGGGCCTGCCTGAGCGCTCGAGGATGCCCAGAGATCCCATGTAGGGCTTCCTATTCGCTCAGCCCACCCAAGCTACGGTCGGACGGAGCCGCTCGCTTGTCCCTGTATCGGAACGCAAAGTACACTCGGCACCTCCTCATGTCGCCGAGGGCTTACGGATGCGTGCCTTCAAGAACCTACTGATTCTCAGCCATCGCTACATCGGAATACCTCTGAGCTTCATGTTCGCGCTCTGGTTTTTTTCCGCGTATTTCATGATCTACGCAGGTGGCATGCCGCGGCTCACGCCTGCGATGCAGATCGACGCGGCAGAGCCTCTGGCGCTCGACAAGGTCAGTTTCACGCCGGCTGAGCTCGCGGCGGCGGCCGACTACGTACCCTCCGGCGCCACGCTGCGCAGCGTACTGGGCCGTCCGGTATACGAACTTTTGACGCCGGGCTTTCCGGTCGATCGCTACTACGCCGACACCGGTGAGTTCCATCCCGAGTTGAGTGAGGCCGAGTCCCGCCAGCTTGCGGCCGAGTTTCTGCAAGTCGCCCCCGAGACGCTGATATTTGAACGGGAGGTGTTCTCGCCCGATCAATGGACGCTCACCGACAGCGTGGCGATGCCTCTTTATAAGTATCGTCTCGACGATGAGGCCAGAACCGAAATCTATGTCTCTCCCGGTCAGGCCCGCGTGGTGGTCGCCACCACCGCCAAGAGCCGCATGCTCGCCTGGCTCGGCACCATTCCTCATTGGCTCTATTACGAAGAACTCCGTCTGAATCAGCCGCTGTGGTACAAGATCGTGGTATGGCTGGCCACCATCGGCTGTGTGCTTGCCGTACTCGGGCTTGCGCTCGGTGTGACGCAATTCCGCAAGAACGTCCGTCCTTTCAACCTGAAGCGCGCCATTCCCTATCACGGTGGTCTACGCTGGCACTACATCCTGGGTGTGGTGTTCGGTGTGTTCACTTTCACCTGGGTGTTCAGCGGGCTCGTCTCGATGGAGCCCTGGGCCTGGACCAACGCTCGCGGTCTGCGCGTGGACGAAACCGTGTTCGATGGGGGTGAACTCGACCTCGCGGCTTTCCCCAATCTCAACCAGCCGGCGCTCGCTGCGCTGTTGCCGGCCGGCACCAAGAGCCTCGAATTCGTGTGGAAAGAGGGCAAGCCTTATCTGCTCGCCAACTACAGCGCGCCGCGCCGCGATACGGATGCCAAACGCGATCGTCTGCACCAGCCCTACAACATCAATGGCCAGGGGCAGGCGGATACGGTGCTGATCGACGTCGGCACCATGCGTGTGCTCCCGAGCCTCGATCACAACGAGTTGGTGGCAAATCTGGCGGAAGCGGTGCCACAGGCCTCCATCACCGAAACCACCCTGCTGACCGACTACGACGACTACTACTATTCGCGTCAGGGTGAACTGCCGCTGCCGGCACTGCGCGTCAAGTTCGACGATCCGATGCAGAGCTGGGTCTACGTGGATCCGCAGCGCGGCGAGCTGCTGAGCATCATCCACAAATCGAGCCGCGTCGAACGCTGGCTCTACAACGGTCTGCACAGCCTCGACTTCGCGTTCTGGTATCACAAGCGCCCGTTGTGGGACATCGGCGTGCTGATCCTCCTGACGGGTGGCTTCCTTTCGAGTTTGCTGGGCCTCTACTACGGCTTGCGTCGACTCGTGTACGACGTGCAGGGCGTCCTGCGTCAGCTGAGCAGTTTCAGGAAAAAAGGAACTCCGCTCGATGTCACTCCCTAGGTTACTCACCGCGCTGGGGCTGAGCCTCGCGGCGCTCACCGCAGAGGCACAGACCTTCGCGCTGGGCGAGGGGCCTTGGTTCTACGACACCCATTCACCCGCTGGTCGCATCCAGGTTTCCGTCGTTGCGCGCGGCATCGTCAATGCCTGGGGTTTGGCCTTTCTGCCGAGCGGCAACATTCTCGTTGCTGAAAAAGCCGGCCAGCTCAAACTCATTCATCCCGACACCGGGGAAATCACGTTGGTGAGCGGTGCGCCCGAGGTGCAGGTGGCCTCGAGTGGCGGCCTGATGGATCTCGTACTCCATCCCAACTTCGCCGAAAACCACTGGGTCTATTTCACCTATGTGCAGAACGGCACGCCGCCACCGGGTGCGGAGTATTACGCCACCACGGTGATGGCGCGCGGACGTCTCAACGAAGAGGAAAGCGCACTGGAAGAGGTCGAAGATCTCTTCGCTGCGAATGCCTGGGACACGGCACCAGGCGGTCATGGTTCACGGCTGCGTTTCGCACCGGATGGCACGGTGTTCATGTCTTCACCGTTCCGCCGCAATCTCGACAAACCGCAGGACACGATGAGCGACATCAGCAAGCTGCTGCGCCTGAACGACGATGGCAGCATTCCGGCCGACAATCCCTTCGTCGGTAGAGAAGGCTATCTGCCCGAGATCTGGAGCATCGGGCATCGCGCCATCGAAGGCATGGCCTTCCATCCGCAGACCGGCGCGCTGTGGGCATCGGAGCACGGGCCGCAAGGCGGCGATGAGATCAACATCATCAAGAAGGGCGCCAACTATGGTTGGCCCGTCGTTTCCTATGGGCGCGACTACGACGGCACGCGCATCTCGGAAATTCCCTGGCAGGGAGGCATGGAAGCGCCGGAGTTGTTCTGGGTGCCCTCGATCGCGCCATCGGGCATGGTGTTCTATACGGGCGACAAGTTCCCGCAGTGG
The DNA here is from genome assembly GCA_937898685.1 of uncultured Gammaproteobacteria bacterium. Taxonomy (GTDB): domain Bacteria; phylum Pseudomonadota; class Gammaproteobacteria; order Pseudomonadales; family Pseudohongiellaceae; genus CAILUG01. The sequence goes on from CALEJT010000059.1 coordinate 5,298, forward strand.
CGCAACCATCTCTTCGTGGGCTCCTTGATGACGGGTCGCATCCCCGGCACCGGCCACGTCGAACGCATCGAGTTCAATTCCAATGGTGAGCAGAAGCGCGAATGGCTGTTGGCGGATCTCAAGCAGCGCATCCGCGACGTGCAGCAGGGCCCTGATGGTCTTCTCTACGTGCTCACCGAAGAAACCGATGGCGCGCTGCTCAAGATCGAGCCTGCCACTCCCTGAGAACGAGCAAAGAAAAGCCGGAACAGCTGAGCTGCTCCGGCTTTTTCGTGCGTGATCGTTTCCGGCCTCAGTTCGCGAGATTTTCCACTTCGAGGTGCAACAGTCGCACCACCTGGTCGAACTCACCGCTGAAGATGGCGCCCATGATCTGCGGCTGCAGTTGCGCGAAGCTGCCGCCGAATTCGGGATTCACGCGCACCTGCAAAGTGGAGCTGCCGGCGAGGAATTCGGCGACTTCGGTGCTCGCGCTCTGCACCACGTTCTGCATGCTCGGCGGCATGAAGAGATGCAGGTTCGTCACGCGGCTGATGAGGAGCGTGCGGAATTCCTCCGGGGTGAGACCTGTGTCGGCAGCGCCATGTTCGACGATGAGGTCGAGCAGCCCGCGATCGGTCAGGGTGAGCGTGGTGCGCGGCAATTCACCTTGGTTCATCAGCGCGCTGATGCGCGTCATCGCTGCCATGGGATCGCCGCTGCGCAGATTGGGATCGGAGAATGCGCCGATCGGAATGCCGCGCGTGGTGCTCTGCAGATTCAATACGAAGGACTGTGGCAATTCGGCATCGAAGGTGGAATCGATCTGTTCCCGCGCTTCGGGTTCGTATTCGTAGCGATAGCGCAAGGTGAGGGGCAGGGTATTGCCTTTGACGAGGTCGGTTACCACGGCCTGCGGTATCGGTGGCAGCTCGGCGACGAAGGCATCGACGCCACGCGGGAATTGCAGACCGCTCAGTTGCAAATCGAGATGCCAGGGAATGTCGTGCAGTGGATCGAGGTCGTTGACGCGTACGGTCTGAACGACCAGGGCCTTGCCTTCCTGCTCGATATGCAGGTTGCGCAAAGTGAAAGTGCCATTGAGGCCAACGTTGAGGCTTTCGTAGGAGAGCGCATCGTAACGACCACTCGCTACCAGGGCGGCAAGGCGGGCGTCGACGAGTTCGCGGGCGCGTTGATTGGCGTAGTAGTGCAGCCCTGCGACCACCAGGACCACGGCACCGATCACACCGATGAGTATCTTGCCGCGCATCCTGTCAGTCCTCCTGGCTAGCTGGAACGATTGAGCGCCGCATCGGCGACGAGTGCGAGGCCCTTACGGTACTCATTATCCGGAAGCACTGCCAGCGCCTCGAGGGCGATGGCGATGCGCTGTTCGGCGACCTTGCGCGTGTAGTCGAGCGCGCCGCTCTTGCGCACGGCGGCAATGATGGCCTGCAGCGAATCGAGGCCACCGTTCTCGATGGCATTGCGGATCAACTCGCGCACTTCGGCGCCGCCGTGTTGCAGCGTGTAGATCAGCGGCAAGGTCGGCTTGCCTTCCATGAGATCGTCGCCGACGTTCTTGCCGAGTTCAGCGGAATCACCGGCGTAGTCCAGCACGTCGTCGATCAACTGGAAGGCCATGCCCACTTCGAGACCGAAGGTATGCAGCGAGTCCTGCACCTGTTGCGGTGCGCGTGCCAGGATCGCCGCGGTGCGGCAGGCAGCGGCGAAGAGGATCGCGGTCTTGTTGCGGATCACTTCCATGTAGGCGGCTTCGCTCGTGTCGGGATTGTGCTGATGCACGAGCTGCAATACTTCGCCTTCGGAAATGCGGTTGGTGGTGGTGGCCATCACGTCCATGATGTCCATGTCGCCGATGTTCACCAGCAACTGGAAGGCGCGCGAATAGATGAAGTCACCCACCAGGACACTGGAAGGGTTGCCCCAGCGCACGTTGGCCGTGGGGCGGCCGCGACGCATTTCCGACATGTCGACCACGTCGTCATGCAGCAAGGTCGCCGTGTGGAGGAACTCGATCACGGTAGCGAGGTCTACGTGATGCGGGCCGGTATAACCGAGCGCGCGCGCGCAGAGTAGCACGAGCGTGGGACGCATGCGCTTGCCGCCGGCTTCGACGATGTAGTGACCGATGCTCTCGACCAGGGGCACTTCGGAGTGCAACTGGCTCACCACCTTCTGGTTGAGCAGGGAAAAGTCGTCGGCGACGATCTGATGAATGTGACTTACCATGGCCGGACTGCGTTGGGCTGAGTAATGCGGGAACTGCCGGAATCCGGCAACAAATGGGCCCGCATGCTACTGCCTGGCAAGGGGCAATTCAACGAATACCGCTGGTTGCACGGCAGGGCATGTTTGCAGAGCGGTTGCTTGATCGAGGTCCTTTCCGTACAATTGCCGCCCTTCGACGACCCCTCATGTGCAGTTGCGCGGGTAAGCGTCTGATCGAATTAGAGATTTTGGTCGCCAGACACGGTTCCACGCTGGTTCGTGCCTCGGCCCCTGGAGAAAACTATGTACGCGGTTATTGAAAGTGGTGGAAAACAGCATCGTGTGACCGAAGGCGAAGTGCTGCGTGTCGAGAAAATCGAAGCAGGCGCCGGCGACAGCATCAACTTCGACAAAGTGCTGCTGGTAGGCCAGGGTGCAGACGTCAAAATCGGTGCTCCCTTCGTAGAAGGCAGCAAAGTCACTGCTGAGGTGCTGGGCCATGGTCGTGCCGACAAGGTCACGATCATCAAGTTCAAGCGCCGCAAGCACCACCGCAAACAGCAGGGCCACAGACAGTGGTTCACTGAAATCAAGATCACGGGTATCAGCGGCTAAGGTTCCACGGAACCTCGGCTTACGGGAGAAGCACAATGGCTCATAAAAAGGCAGGCGGCAGCACCAGTAACGGCCGCGACTCGATTGCCAAACGACTTGGCGTCAAACGTTTCGGTGGTCAGCACGTGCTGGCTGGCAACATCATCGTTCGTCAGCGTGGCACCAAGTTCCACCCCGGCGAAAACGTCGGTCTGGGCAAAGACCACACCTTGTTCGCTTTGGCCGAAGGCAAAGTGAAATTCCAGGTGAAAGGTCCGAAAAAACGCACCTACGTCAGCATCGAGACGGCAACTGCCTGACACCTCGTACTGGATGCAGTAAAAAGAGCCCTGTTTCGTACAGGGCTTTTTTTTAGCGGTAGTCAGCGCCAAAACTTTTCGGGAAGCAGTCGTGAAATTCGTCGATGAAGCAGAAATCGTGGTGGAAGCCGGCAAGGGCGGTAACGGTTGCCTGAGCTTTCATCGCGAAAAATTCATCGACCGCGGTGGCCCGGACGGTGGCAACGGCGGCGATGGCGGCAGCGTCTACCTGGTTGCCGACAGTGGTTTGAACACGCTGGTCGATTTCCGCTTCCAGCCGCGCTATCGCGCCCAGCCTGGCGAGAACGGCCGCAAGGGCAACAGCACCGGCGCCAGCGGTGCCGACCTCTACGTGAAGGTGCCGGTAGGTACCAGCGTCTACGAGGCCGACACACAGGAGCTCATGGGGGACCTCATCACCCCCGGTCAAACCCTGCTCGTCGCCCAGGGCGGCAAGCACGGCCTCGGCAACGCCGTCTTCAAATCCAGCGTCAACCGCAGTCCGCGCAAGACTACCAACGGCAAGCCCGGTGAAGTACGTCGCCTGCAATTGCAGTTGAAAGTGGTGGCGGACGTGGGCCTGCTGGGCCTGCCCAATGCCGGCAAGTCCTCGCTGATCGCTGCGGTGTCCTCCGCGCGTCCCAAGGTGGCGGACTATCCCTTCACCACGCTCGTGCCCAACCTGGGCGTCGTGCGTGTCAGTGAAGAAAGCAGCTTCGTCATGGCCGACATTCCCGGCCTCATCGAGGGTGCCTCCGAAGGCGCCGGCCTCGGCATCCGCTTCCTCAAGCACCTCGCCCGCACCAAGGTGCTGCTGCACCTCGTCGACGTGGCGCCGCCGGATCAGAGCGATCCCCTGGAAGCGATCGAGATCATCATCAACGAACTGGAACAGTTCTCGCCCACGCTTGCCGCGCGTGAACGCTGGCTGGTGTTGAACAAGATCGACCTGCTGCAGGAAGACGAAGTCGAGAACATGGTGGAGTACGTACGCGAGTCCCTCGGCTGGGAAGGGCGCATCTTCACGATCTCTGCGGCGTTACGTCAGGGCACGCGCGAGTTGTGCGAGGCGCTGATGGAGCTGATTTCGCAGCAGCAGCGCGAGCTCGAAGAGAATCCCGAGCTGCGCGAAGCACGGCAGCAGGAACAGGCGCAGATGGAATACGAAATCCGTCAGAGCATCGCCCGTGCGCGTCAGCTGTGGCGCGAGCGTCGTCAGGGCGGCAATGGCTTCGACGATGACGACGATGATTTCGACGTAGAAGTGGAATACGTCAGAGACTGAGCAATAGCAGGCCCTTATGAGCAGGGAATTACTGACCCGGGCCAAGACCTGGGTCATCAAGATCGGCAGTTCACTCCTCACCGACAACGGCAAAGGACTCAATCGCGAAAGCATCGCGCGCTGGGCCCGCCAGATCAGCGCCATGCAGGACGAAGGCCTCGATGTCGTCCTGGTTTCCTCCGGCGCAGTGGCAGAAGGCGTACGTCGCCTTGGTCTGCCCGGCCGGCCCACGGCCGTACATGAGCAGCAGGCCGCAGCCGCGGTCGGCCAGATGGGGCTGATCGAAGCCTACGAGTCGCAGTTCAGCCAGTTCGGCAAGCGCACGGCACAGATCCTGCTCACCCACGACGACCTTTCCAACCGCAAGCGCTATCTCAATGCGCGCAGCACGTTGCGTACGCTGTTGGATCTGCGCGTGATTCCGGTGATCAACGAGAACGACACGGTCGTCACCGATGAAATCTGCTTCGGCGACAACGACACGCTCGGTGCGCTCGTCGCCAACCTGATCAACGCCGACGTGCTGGTGATCCTCACCGACCAGGCCGGCGTGTTCGATGCCGACCCCCGTCACAACCCCGACGCGCGCCTGATCAGCGAAGCCAAGAGCAGCGACGAGATGCTATTGGCCGTTGCCGGTGGCAGCGGCGCGCTCGGCAAGGGCGGCATGTTGACCAAGATCCGCGCGGCGCGTCTGGCAGCCCGCTCCGGCACTGCCACCTGCATCGTGCATGGCAGCAGTCCGGACGTGCTGCTCTCGCTGCGCCGTGGCGAACAGCTCGGCACCTTGCTCGTGGCCGACAAACAACCCGTGGCCGCACGCAAGCAGTGGCTGGCAAATCATCTGCAGGTGCGTGGGCGTCTGACCATCGATGCCGGCGCCGTGCGTGTGCTGCGCTCGCAGGGCAAGAGCCTTTTGCCGGTGGGCGTGAAGGCCGTCAGCGGCAACTTCAAACGCGGTGATCTCGTGGCCTGTATCGACGAAGCCGGCCTCACCGTGGCGCATGGTCTCGTCAACTACGACAGCGACGAGGCACAGCGCATCGCTGGTCGCTCCAGCGAGCAGATCCTTCCGTTGCTCGGCTACGATGGCGACCCCGAAATGATCCACCGCGACAACCTCGCTCTGGTTTGATGGGAGCATCCCTGGCAATGAGCCGGCCTTGCGCCGGCTTCGTTTCATCTGGAAGACAGGTAAGGCAGCGGCGCGGTCCTTGCGCCACAACTACTCCTTCCCACCCACGCTGCCTGAACCACTGGAACCGTGCTTCGGCTCATGCCTCGCGGTGTTCGAGCAAGCCGATCGTGTGTTCTTCATGCTGTGGTGCGTGCGACACCAGCGGACGATTGGCCAGCTTGCGCAGCACCACGTAGAACACCGGGGTCAGGAACAGACCGAACAGCGTCACGCCGACCATGCCGGAGAACACGGTGATGCCGGTGATCGAGCGGATCTCGGAACCGGCGCCGCTGGAAAGCACCAGCGGTACGGTGCCGGCGATGAAGGCCACGGAGGTCATCACGATCGGGCGCAGACGCAGCCTACAGGCTTCGAGTGCGGCCTCGACGATGCCCTTGCCCTGCAGCTCCAGATCGCGCGCGAACTCGACGATCAGGATCGCGTTCTTACAGGCCAGGCCCATCAACACCACCAGACCGATCTGCACGAAAACGTTGTTGTCGCCCCCCGTCCACCACACACCGAACAAGGCGGACAGCATGCACATCGGCACGATCAGCACCACGGCGAGTGGCAAGGTCCAACTTTCGTAGAGCGCGGCCAGAACCAAAAAGGCGAGCAGGGCCGCGAGCGCGAACACAATGACTGCAGTGTTGCTCTGCGCGGCCTGCTCATAGCTCAGGTCGGTCCATTCGATGGTCATGCCATTGGGGAGTATCTGACGTGCCAGCTCGGCCACCTTGGCCATGGCTTCGCCGGAAGACAGCACACGTGGATCGGCGGCGCCGTTGAGGTCGGCGGCGGGATAGCCGTTGTAGCGCATCACGGGATCCGGTCCGAAGCTGTCGCGGATCGTTACCATCGAGCTGATCGGCACCATCTCGCCGTTGCTGTTGCGGGTGCGGAGATTGCCGATGTCCTCGACGCTGTCGCGAAACGGAGCATCGGCCTGCGCGATCACTTGCCAGGTGCGGCCGAACAAGGTGAAGTCATTGACGTAGGTCGAGCCCAGATAGGTCTGCATGGTGCTGAACAGCTCCGTCAGCGGCACGCCCTGCGCCTTGGCCTTGACCCTGTCCACGTCCACATCGAACTGCGGCATGTTGGATTGATAGCTTGTGATCGGGAACGACATGCCTGGCGTTTGCGCGATCGCTCTCTGCAGTGCGGTCACGGCTTCCTGCAAGGCGCCATAACCGAGGTTGGCGCGATCCTCGATGTACAGCGAGTAACCTGCAGCGGTTCCGAGACCGAGAATCGACGGTGGCATGATCGCGAAGCCGAAGCCTTCGGGCAGTGCGGCGAACTTGCGATTGAGTTCGGCATTGATCTCACTCGCGCTGCGCGAACGTTCATGGAAAGGCTTCAGTGGGAAGAAGGCGCCACCGATGTTGGGTGTGGTCGTTCCCAAGGTGACGTTCCTGCCCGGGAAGTTGATGCGATGTTCGACGCCTTCGGTTTCCTTCGCGATGTCGGTCAGCTGACGCAGCATGGCGTCGGTGCGTTCGATCGAAGAACCTTCCGGCATGCGCACACCCGCGATCAGGTTCTGCCGATCCTGGATCGGGATGAAGCCCGTCGGTACCTGCTGGAACATCCACCCCGTGCCGAACAGCAGCAGGGCGTATACGACGAACACGGCGCCACGCCGGCTCAGGAGGCGCGACACCGAGTGTTGGTAGCGCTGCGAACTGACGCCGAAGAGGTGGTTGAAAGGACGGAAGAACCAGCCGAGCAGACGGTCGATCAAGCGCGAAGGAAGATCCTTCGGTGCGTTGTGTGGCAACAGCAGACGTGCCGCCAAGGCCGGAGACAGCGTCAGCGAGTTGAGACCGGAGATGGCCACCGAGATGGCGATCGTGACGGCGAACTGCTTGTAGAACTCACCCGCCACACCGGTGAGGAAGGCCATCGGCACGAACACCGCACACAACACCAAGGTGATGGCGACGATCGGTCCTGAGACCTCCCGCATCGCGCGATGCGCAGCGACCAATGGCGAGGCTCCTTCTTCGATATGGCGCTCGACGTTCTCCACCACCACGATGGCGTCGTCCACCACGATGCCTATCGCCAGCACCAGGCCGAACAAGGTCAGTGTGTTGACGGTGAAGCCCAACACGTGCAGTACGGCGAAGGTGCCCACGATCGATACTGGAACGGCCAGTAGCGGAATGATCGAGGCGCGCCAGGTCTGCAGGAACAGGATCACCACCAGGACCACCAACACCACCGCCTCGAGCAGGGTCGAGATCACGGCGTGGATCGATTCGCGCACGAAGATCGTGGTGTCGTAGACGGCTTCATAACGCATGTCTTCCGGGAAGCGCGTCGACATCTCTTCCATGGTCTCGATGACGGAGTCACGGATGTCGAGAATGTTGGCGCCCGGCGACTGGAAGATGAGGATGGCCGCAGCGTTCTGCTCGTTGAGCTGCGAGCGCATGGAGAAGTCACCTGCACCCAGCTCCAGCCGTGCCACATCGGCCAGTCGCACGATTTCGCCGTTTTCGCCGGTGGCAATCACGATGTCGCCGAACTCTTCCTCCGTGGTCAGACGCCCCTGTGCATTGACCAGACGCAGGAACTGACTGTCCGGCATCGGCTCGGCACCGATCTGGCCAGCGGAGACCTGGATGTTCTGCTCACGCATCGCAGTGATGACGTCGGAGGCAGTCAGGCCCAAGGCGGCAATGCGGTTCGGATCGAGCCAGGCACGCATCGCATAGTCACCGCTGCCCAGCAGCTCGGCGCTGCCGACGCCGGGAATGCGCGCCAATGCATCACGGATGTGCAGCCGCGCGTAGTTGCGCATGTACAAGGTGTCGTAGGTACTGTTCGGTGAGACCAGATGCACGACCATGAGGAACACCGGCGAGCGTTTCTCCGTCGTGATGCCTTGTCGTCTCACGTCTTCCGGCAGCCGCGCCTGCGCCTGTGCCACACGGTTCTGCACGCGCACCGCGGCCTCGTCCGGATCCGTGCCGGGACGGAAGGTCACGGTGGTGAGGAGCACCCCATTGGAGCTGGCTACCGAGCGCATGTAGATCATGTCCTCGACACCGCTGATGGCTTCTTCCAATGGGATCGCCACCGTCTCGGCGATCACCTTCGGGTTGGCGCCGGGATAAACGGCGCGCACCACGACCGAGGGTGGTACCACGTCGGGATATTCCGCTACCGGTAACAGTGGCAAGGCGATCAGGCCCGCCACGAAGATCACGATGGAGAGAACGGCGGCGAAGATCGGACGGTCGATGAAAAACTTGGAAATGTTCATCGTGCTTTACTCCTGATGCGGGGCTCTCGCGTGTCCAGGCCCTGCGCGCGCGACTAGCTCGAAGTCCTGCACGCTCACCGGCATGCCGGGCCGCGTGATCTGGTGTGCGCCTTCGACGACCACACGGTCGCCTGCCGCCAGACCTTCCTGGACGATGCGCAGGCCGTCCGCGGTGCCACCGAGCTGAACGTCACGGCGTTGAACATTGCCGTCGGCATCGACGATGTAGACGTATTTGCGATCCTGGTCGGTGAGCACCGAGCGATCGTGGATGAGCAGGGCATCGAAGGAATCGCTGATCGGCAGTTGCACGCGCGCGAACAAGCCGGGAGTGAAGCGTCGCTCGGCGTTGTCGAGCACTGCGCGCAAACCGATGGTGCCGGTGCGGCGCGAAACTCTGTTGTCGATGAAGTCCACGCTCGCTTCATGCGGGAAGCCGTGTTCACCGGTCAAACCGATGCGTGCCGGCAGCGCACCATCACGCTGTGCGTTGACGAAACGCAGGAAGGTGGCTTCGTCGACGTCGAAGTGGACATATACCTCGTCCATCGTGACCAGCGTGGCCAACACATCGCCCGGAGTCACCAGGTTGCCTGGCGTGATCAGAGCGCGTCCGACACGACCGGCCACTGGTGCGACCACGCGGGTCCACTCCAGGTTGAGGCGTGCCTGTTCGACGGCAGCTTCCGCAGCCTGCACGTCGGCCACTGCGCGTTCGTAGGCGGCGCGGCGTTCTTCCCACATCTCGGTCGAGATGGCCTTCTGATCCGAAAGGACTTTCGCGCGCGCCTCTTCGCTGCGCGTCAATTCGACTTGCGTACGGGCGCGTGCGAGATCGGCCGAGGCGCGTGACAACTCAGCGCGATAACTACGGTCATCGATGACGAAGAGCACATCGCCCTGTTTGACTTCCTGACCTTCGACGTACTCGACGCTGTCGATGTAGCCGGAAACGCGCGGGCGCAGCTCGACGTCGCCGATGGCTTCGATGTGACCGTTGAATTCGCTGGTAGGCCGAACATGTCGGCTCAATACCGACGCTGCGCGGACGGTGGGAGGGGCGGCAGCCGCTGCGCCCGTCTGTGCTTCGCCGCAGGCGGTGAGCATGGTCGTGGCCACGGCGACGGCACCGAGCCACTTCGCCAAAGACGGTCGGTGTCTTGTGGGTTGAATCATCTCGATATTGATCGTTCGTTCTTCAATTGGCATAGGCAGGGTCTCCTCGCTCTCATTGGAGACAATCAGGGTGGGTGAAGCGTGATCTGCGCGCGTGGTCGGAGGGGGTGAACTCCGCAATTTGCCGTGAAGGCTCGCACCAAAATTCTGCATGGATGAGGTACCGATAGTGGATGAGGCAGTGGGGTTAGATGTGAGCGGAGACGAAGCCAAGGGCGGGCGCGCCGTCGTTCATTCGTGATGTTCGACTTGTTTTGATCGTGCCTACCCTTGGCGACGGGTGCGCTGCACACCGCTGTTGCGACGATAGGGAAGTCGGTCAAACTCGGCCATGCGAGAGGTGCCGAATTTCTTTTGCGATCGTCCATTACTGTCTGTGTAATCACAACAGCATCTGGATCACTGAGAGGATCTCGATGTTCTTTTACTGCGCATGCACGATGCGCTATTCACTGAGTCCTCGTGCGCGCCATGTCAGCGTAAACATGTAGAACATGCGCGACGTGGTGTTCCATCCCTCGAAACGAATGGGTAGAGTTCTGCCGCTCGATGTGTGGACACACCTGTGCACCGTTGCTTGCGCGCAGTCTATTGGCAGCCATGCGTCCGGCGAGCCTTATCACCGGTCTGCGAAACGATGTGGCCGTCGGGCAGCTGGATCCAGGAACTGCGCAACTCATGTGGTGGCAGGCAATTGCGTAGCGCAATCAACGTGACGTGATCGCCGCCACGTAGTTTTCTGCCAAGTTCATGGAAGGCCCGCAGCGGTGGCAACTCGATTGCGCGCACTTCGCCCGCATCGTCGACGCGTATGGTGAGAGGTCCTGTGATTATGTCCGGACGGTCAACATTGAGTCCCTCAGGCAGCTCACTCGCGTCGACACGCACAGAAAGCACGGGGTGTGGAGGCGCGAACACCCCGTGCGTGACCGTTCCCGAAATGACGATCGGGGTGCTGGTATCGTATTCGCCCGTGACGCCGTGATGTGTCCATGCAGTGACGCTTGGCAACATCAGCGCCGCGACCACCGCTGTCGTGCAGTGTCGACGGAGGAACTGTCTCCCGCTTGGTCCTTGCCAGCTCATGGTTGCCTCGACATGGCAGATGTCTTGGACTACGGTTGGAACTCTAGTTCCCGATCGAGGCCCCTTCCATGCGATCGCGTCCAAGTTATCTTTTCGATCGTCCAGTAGTAGAACGAGGACAACCCATGGACCCTCTTTCCGATGTACTCGCCTTGTTGAAGCCGTGCTGTTCGCTCGCCTGTGGTATCGATGCCGGTGGTGACTGGTCACTGCAATTCCCGGATCAGAACACGCACATCAAGTGTTATGCCGTAGTGCGCGGTGAATGTTGGATGTTGGTCGACGGCGTTTCCGAGCCCATGTATCTGAAGCAAGGAGATTGCTTCGTGCTGCCGAGTGGGCGCCCGTTCCGTCTCGCAGCCGATCTGTCCCTGCCACCGGAACCCTCCGGCAAATACCTTCCTGCGCCAAGTCCTGGCGCGGTCGTGACCATCAATGGTGGCGGCAACTTCTTTTTGGTCGGCTGCCGCTTTCGTGTCAGTGGCGGGCATTCCGACATCCTGATGGGGATGTTGCCACCGGTGGTGCACATTCAAAGCGAAGCCGAGCAGGCGGCATTGCGCTGGTCGGTGGAGCGGATGATGCAGGAGCTCAACTCGCCACAGGCTGGCAGTTCGCTGGTCACGCAGCACCTGGCGCACATGATGCTGATTCAAGCGTTACGGCTGCATGTCGGAAGGGATCAGCCCACGGGTACGGGCTGGCTGTTCGGCGTGGTGGACAAACAACTGGGCCCCGCCATCAGAGCGATCCATGCCAACCCTGAACGGCGATGGACCTTGCAGTCGCTGGCGCAACTGGCCTGCATGTCGCGTTCGGCCTTCGCCCAGCGCTTCCGCGATACGGTGGGGCTTTCGCCCATGGAATATGTGACGCGCTGGCGCATGCTGCTGGCGGCGGACAAGCTGGAGAATTCCAGCGATTCCGTATCGGTGATCTCGTTCTCGCTCGGTTATGAATCGGAAAGCGCGTTCAGCACGGCGTTCAAACGGGTGATGGGAGTTTCGCCGCGCCAATACAGTCGGCGGATGACGGCTTCGAATGACCCAGCCGTTTTCGTGGGAGGGGCGCAGGGGCTGCAGGTCAGCGCGCGTGCCTCATAGGCCTCGGCGGGTGGCGCAGGCGGATGCTGCAGGATCGGCACAAACGAAAAACCGGCCACGAGGGCCGGTTTTTCGTAACTGGATTCCCAGCTGAGGCTCAGGCCTGCTGCAGAGCCTTGATGGCGCTGTTCAGACGGCTCTTGTGACGAGCGGCCTTGTTGGGATGGATGATGCCTTTGTCGGCCATGCGGTCGATCACCGGCACTGCTTCTTTGTAAGCGGCGGTGGCCTGGGCATAGTCCTTGGTGGCGATGGCGGCAACTACTTTCTTGATGTAGGTGCGCACCATGGAACGGAAGCTGGCGTTGTGGCGGCGATGAACTTCCGCCTGTTTGGCGCGTTTACGAGCCTGAGCACTGTTGGCCACGAAAAACTCCTGAAACTGTCGAAAATGGGAAATCCGATATTTCGGCGAGGCCAGGGGCGGCCGGGTCCGAAAAAAGGCGTGCACTATAGTTAGGCAGGGGGCAAAAAGTCAAGCGCGGCGCCGAATCCTGCGCCCTTTGCTGGCAAGCCGCGGGCTGTCCCGGTAACATGCGCGCCTTTGCTTTTATCGCATCTGCACCTCCCCACCCAACCGGATCGAATGTCCGCAACGCCGCCAGTCGTTCCCGCTCAGGACCACGAGGGCCCCGCCAAGGGCCTGCTGCGTTCGTCGGCCATTACCTCGGGTTCCACCTTCCTTTCGCGCATCCTGGGGCTGGTGAGGGAAACCGTCTTCGCTGCCCTGTTCGGGGACAGTGCCGCGGCCGACGCCTTCTTCGTCGCCTTCCGTATTCCCAACTTCCTGCGTCGCCTCTTCGCTGAAGGTGCCTTCTCGCAGGCCTTCGTGCCGGTGCTGGCGGAATACCGCGCCAAGGGCGATCTGGCCAAGACCCACGACTTCGTGCGTCACGTCGCAGGCGCGCTCGGCAGCGTGCTGCTGTTCGTGACCGTGGTCGGCGTGGTGCTGGCGCCCTGGCTGTCGACCCTCTTCGCGCCGGGCTATCTGGACGATCCCGCCAAGTTCAACCTGCTGACGGATCTCTTGCAGGTGACCTTTCCCTACATCCTGTTCATCTCGCTCACCGGCTTCGCCGGGGCCATCCTGAACAGCTACGGCAATTTCGCGGTGCCGGCACTGACACCGGTGATCCTCAACCTGGTGCTGATCGCCGCCGCACTCTTCGCGAGTCCGCTGTTCAGTGAGCCGGCAATGGCGCTCGCCTGGGGCGTGCTGGTCGCGGGCGTCCTGCAGCTGAGCGTGCAACTGCCGTTCCTGAAGGGGTTGCGGCTGTTGCCCTGGCCGAAGCTCGACTGGAAACACAGCGGCGTCAATCGCGTGCTGACCCTGATGGTGCCGGTGATGTTCAGTGTGTCGGTGGGGCAGATCAACCTGCTGCTCGACACGGTGCTCGCCACTTCCATCGACGGTGACGGCAACGTGGCCTGGCTCTACTACTCCGACCGTCTGATGGAACTGCCGCTCGGCATGTTCGGGGTGGCGATCGCCACTGTGATCCTGCCGGCGCTGTCGCGCATTCACAATGCCAACGACCCTGTGAAGTTTTCCGACACCCTGCAGTGGGGCATGCGCTGTGTGCTGGTGGTGGGCTTGCCCGCCAGCGCGGCCCTGATCGTGCTCGGCGATCAACTCGTGATCACCCTGTTCCAATACGGCGAATTCGGTGCCGATGCCGTGGCGCCCACGCGTCGCAGCTTGCAGGCCTATGCGCTCGGTCTGATTGGTTTCATGGGAATCAAGGTGCTGGCGAACGGCTATTTTTCGCGCCAGGACACCCGCACGCCCGTGCGCTACGGCGTGGTGGCCATGGTGGCGAACATGGCGATGAACCTCGCCTTCATCCTGCCGCTGGCGCACGTCGGTCTGGCGCTGGCGACCAGTTTCTCCGCACTGCTCAATGCGGGCCTGCTGCTGCGCGGACTCGTGCAGCGCGAAGTGCTGAAGTGGAACGCCGGCTGGGTCGGGTTCCTGAGCAAACTCGTCGCGGCCACCGCGGCGATGGTGCTGGCGCTCCTTTGGGTGACGCCGGCGACCGAAGCCTGGCTGAGCTGGAATCCGGCGCTGCGCGTCACCTGGCTGCTCGGCATCTGTGGTGGCGGTGCCTTGATCTATGGCGTGGTCCTCTTTGCCACCGGGCTGCGTCCGCGTGACTTCCGTGGGTAATACGATGCAGGTCTTTCACACTCCCGATCATTGCCGCGAAACGCTGGGGCCCTGCGTGGCCACCATCGGTAAATATGACGGCCTGCATCTGGGACATCAGCGCATCCTCGACCAGGTGCTGGCGCTCGGCCGCGAGCTGAAACTGCCCACCGTGGTGATCCTGAGCGAGCCGCAGCCGGAAGAATTCTTCAATCCGGCGGGTGCGCCGCCGCGACTCTGTCCCTTCGCGGACAAGGTGGCCTTCCTTGCCGAATACGGTCTCGATGCCGTGTTGCGCATGGAATTCGACATCACCTTGAGTCAACAGAGTGCCGAGGATTTCGCGGGCGACTATCTCGCACGTCGCCTCGGCGTGCGCGCGCTCGTGGTGGGGGATGATTTTCGCTTCGGGCGTCAGCGTCGGGGCGACTTCGCCTTGCTCGAACGCATTGGCGCCGAACGTGGTTACTCCGTGCAATCCATCGGGGGCTTTCTGCTCGACGGCGAACGTGTGAGCAGCACGGCCGTGCGTGACTACCTCGCGCGAGGTGATTGCGAAGGCGCGGCGAAGTTGCTCGGGCGCCCCTTCAGCATGAGCGGTGAAGTGATTCGTGGCCGTCAGCTTGGCCGTGAACTCGGCATGCCCACCGCCAACATCGCCCTGAGCGGCAGTGTGCTGCCCTTGGTCGGTGTGTACGTGGTTGAAGCCACGGTGGATGGCCGCACTTATCCAGGCGTTGCCGGCATCGGTTTCAAACCCACCGTGAGTGAAGTGCCGGAGCCTTCGCTGGAAGTGCATCTGGTGGATTTCGCCGGCGATCTCTACGGCCGGATAATGACCGTGCATTTCCTGCACAAGCTGCGCGACGAGGAAAAATTCGCCGATCTCGCCGCGTTGCAAGCGGCCATGGCGGCCGATCTGAGCGCCACGCGCGCTTACTTCGCACAACGGAACGAATCCAAGTGAACGCTTCTTCTACCTCCAACGACGCTGCGACGGCGCGTCCCAACAACCTGCTGCTGTTCTCGGTGGCCGGTGTCCTGGTCTTCATCGATCAGGTGAGCAAACTTCTCGCCAATACGCGTCTGCCTTATGGCGAGCCTGTGCCGGTGATGCCGAGCTTCGACTTGTTGCTCGCCTACAACCGCGGGGCAGCATTCAGCTTTCTGAACGATGCCGGTGGTTGGCAGCGTTGGCTGCTGTCGGCGATTTCCGTCGGCGTCAGTGTCTTTCTGGCCGTGTGGTTGACGCGCTTGCCGGCACAGCAGCGACTGCTGCGTTGGGCCGTGGCGGTGATTCTCGGTGGCGCACTCGGCAATCTCTACGATCGCGTGACCTACGGTTACGTGGTGGACTTCATCAGCCTCTACTGGGGTGATTGGCGCTTTGCCACCTTCAACGTTGCCGACATGGCGATCAGTCTGGGAGCGGCACTCCTGGTGTTGGATGTGATCCTGAGCAAGGATGGCGCCGACAAGAAAGATAGCGGAGCGGCGGCATGAGCGAGCTCATCAAGGTCAAACAACTCGATCCCCAGGCAGAATCAGTCGCACGCGCGGCACCGCCGCCCGAAGCAGAGCCCGGCGTCGTCGCGCCGGGGCGTCGTGTGCAGCTCAACTTTGCGCTGAGCCTCGAGAATGGAGAGGACGTCGAAAACAATCTCGAGCGCGCACCGCTCAGCTGCGTGATCGGCGACGGCAATCTCTTGCCGAACTTCGAAGAAGTGCTGATGGGCCTGCGTGCGGGTGAATCGGTGGACGTATTGTTGCCACCCGAACGTGCCTTTGGTCCCGTCAACGAGGACAATGTGCAGAAATTTCCCCTGTACAGCTTTCCGCCCGACCTCGTGTTGAGCAAGGGCCTGGTGGTGGACTTCGCCGATCAGCGCGCCGGTTATTCGCAGGCTGGTGTCGTCGTCGACTTCGACAAGCGCTACGTCACCGTCGACTTCAACCATCCTCTGGCCGGACGTACGCTGCGTTTCCGTGCCGTGATCCACGCGGTCGAAGCCGCGGAATGAGGAAGCATTCATGACTCAGCGCTTTGCCATCAATCTCGCCAATCCACGCGGCTTCTGTGCCGGCGTCGATCGCGCCATCGACATCGTCGATCGCGCCATCGATCTCTATGGCGCACCGATCTACGTGCGTCATGAAGTGGTGCACAACAAGTACGTGGTGGAAAACCTCAAACGTCGCGGCGCCATCTTCGTCGATGAACTTGACGACGTACCACGCGATGATGGCGTGCATCCGACTCCCATCGTCGTGTTCAGCGCACACGGGGTGGCGCGTGAAGTGAAACGTCATGCCGATGAACTTGGTTTGAAAGTCTTCGACGCCACCTGTCCGCTCGTGACGAAGGTGCACATGGAAGTGTTGCGTTACAGCCTGTCCGGCCACGAGTGCATTTTGATCGGTCACGCGCGCCATCCCGAAGTGGAGGGCACGATGGGACAGTACGACACCTCGCATGGTGGCCAGATCTATCTCGTCGAAAGTGAGGCGGACGTCGAGACGCTGGAAGTGAAGAATCCGGATCGCCTTGCCTACGTGACGCAGACCACGTTGTCGATGGACGATACCGCACGCATCATCGATGCCCTGGTGCGCCGCTTCCCGAACATTCGCGGCCCGCGCAAGAAGGACATCTGCTACGCCACGCAGAACCGCCAGGATGCGGTGAAGCAACTGGCGCTCGAGAATCAACTGGTGCTAGTGGTCGGCTCTCCCAACAGTTCCAACTCCAACCGTTTGCGTGAGCTCGCGGCACGCAGCAACTGCGATGCCTATCTGATCGACAAGGCCGACGAGATCCAACCCGAGTGGCTCGAAGGCAAGAGCAGCGTCGGTGTCACTGCTGGAGCCTCTGCACCGGAGGTGTTGGTGCAGGAAGTGATCGAGCGTCTGATCTCGCTCGGTGGCACCCCGCCCGTCGAAATGCAGGGTGTGGAAGAACACATGGTGTTCTCCATGCCACGCGAACTGCGCGCCTAATCCTGCATTTGCCGCAGCCGCGGCGCTCGTCTATACCGAAGCCGTTTCCTGCTCTGCGGAGGTGAGGATGCGGCTGCGTTCATCTTTTCAACCTGCACGATGCAACGGCTTCAGCTTGCTCGAAGTGTTGGTTGCTTCGAGCTTGCTGGCTGCGGGCGTATTGGGGCTTGGCCGGGTACAGCAAGGTGCCTTGGAACACAGTCTCGATGCGCTCAATGCCACGCGGGCGCAGTTTCTGCTACAGGACATGGCCGAGCGCATTCGCGCCGGTGCTGGCGCGCATTACTCGCTTGCCTTCGAAGAAGCAGTCTCACCAACACGCGATTGCAGGCAGCAGGGTTGCAGCACTGCAGAGATGGTGCAGTGGCAACTGGCCGAGTGGCGCACCCTGAGCGAAGACAGCAGTTATCTGCCGGCAGGTAGTGCTGCGGTGCACTTCGATGTGGCAACCGAAACGCATGAAGTCGTGGTGCGGTTTGGTGTTCCGCGGCAGGAATCGAAGCTGCGCGTTGGTCGGTAGTCATGCGCCTGCAGCGAGAACTTGGCCTGACCTTGCTCGAGTTGCTGATCGCTCTCGCGTTGGGTGTGAGCTTGATGGGTACGGCGCTGGGTGTGCTGTTGCACGGCCGCCAGCAATTGCTGCTCGCGCGCGAAGTGGCACAGCTGCAGGAGAGTGCGCGTTTTCTGCTCGACTTTCTCGGCACCGAACTCCGTCACGCTGGTTACAGCGGCTGTTCCAGTGCCACACCATTGGTTCGGCATGGGGCGAGTTCCTGGTATTTCGAGCGGCCCGGTGTGCAAGGCTATGACTACGCTGCGGGTCGCAGTTCCTTTCCCACAGAGTTTCGTTCCGCGGTACGCGCCGACAACGATGCCTTGGCGCTGCGTTACGGCGCGCCGCTGCGCGGTGCTCCGACCAAAGGCCAGGCTTTGCTCGTCGTCGCGCCGGATTGCACTCAGCTGGCCTTGGGGCAATGGCAGCAGGACATCGACGGTGGCGATGTGGCAGGACTCACGCCATTGAGTCTGGAAAGCGCCGCCTATTACGTCGGCAGCTCGAACAGCGCCAGCGGCGTACCCGCGCTGTTTCGTGAACGTCTTGCAGTGAACGGCACGACGCAACAGCTCTACACGGTGGCGGAGGAGTTGGTTCCGGGAGTCGAAGCTCTGCGGCTGCGCTATGGCCTCGATGGCGATGGCGACGGCCATGTGGATCGCCATGTGCGCGCACATGAAGTGGAGGATTGGACACGAGTACTCAGCGTGCAGCTCCACTTGAGTCTACGTTCCATTACCGCTGTCCAACCGACGGCCCGACCCTACACGCTACCGCTGGGGCAGGGGACGCCAAGTGATCGCCATCTGCATCAGGTTTTCACGACGACCATCGCACTGAGGAATCACTGATGTCGGTGCTCGAGACTCAGCGCGGCAGCTTGTTCATCACCACGCTCATCACACTGAGTGCATTGGGACTCTTGGCAGCCAGTGGTCTGCAAACCGCGCTGCTGCAGCAACGGATGGTGAAGTACCACGTGGTACACACCGAGGCTCTGGTGGCGGCGGAAACCTTATTGGCGCAGGTCGAGCGGCAATTGCAGCAGGCGGTGTTGCATGAGGACGAAGAGTGGTTGGATTCCGCGGCGGCGCAAATGCAGGCGTTGGAGAACTCCACCTTCACGGGACGCTTCCGCATCTCTCGTTGCTGCGATACGCCATGGGACCCGCAATTGCCGCTGGAAGCGGATAACGTCGCGCAGTTGTTCGACCTCCACGTCGAAGTGCAGGGGCTTGGCCTGACCCGTCTCGCGTTGTGGAGTCGCTACGTCATCCTGCCAGGGAGTGAGGCACAGCCCTTACGTGCGCGTCGCATCGCCTGGCGTCAGGAAGGCGCGACGTTCTGAGTCATGAGGTGCAGGACAAGGGCTTGCCGTCGGCGCCTTCGCGCACACCATCACCGTCGCGATCCTGCGCCAGACGGGTGCGGCCGCTACGTGTGAAGATCAACTGCCGAATCGCGCGCGCCTCGGCAGTGTGTGGACACCAGGTGAAGTTACCGGATTCGCCATCGGTAAAACCATTCGGCAAGAACTGCAGCGACGGCCGCGCTGGAAAACTGCGGAGAAGCAACTGACCGGAAGCGTCATCCGGTATCCAATGCCGCAGTACACGATCGCCCTCCGTGCGCTCGAACACTCGATCGCCGTCGTGATCGAGAAAGAGCAGCAGCGCTGATTGCCAGTGGGCGTCGCAGGCCGGTGGCGTCGTCGAAGCACAGAGAGTCACCGGCGCACCTTGGTTGATCGCAGTACTGCGGGCCTCGGCCAGCAGTCTTGCGAGTTCCACGAGCACGGCCTCGCTACGGGCCTCGCGCTGCCAGCTGCGTAGGTCGGGAGAGCTCAGCATCAGCGCAACTCCCAGTACGGCCAGCACGATCAGAAGTTCCAACAAACTGAAGCCGCGCATGCCTACCTCAGGTAAGACCCAGCTTCTGCAAGCGATAGCGCAGGGCGCGCGGTGTCAGTCCGAGTTGTCGCGCCGCGGCGGTGCGATTCCAGCGGCAGTGGTGCAGGGCCTGGAGGATTTCCTGCTGAGCGAGGGACGAGAGCTTGTGTGGTAGGGAAATGCGCAATGATGATTCCTCAACCGCGATCACCTCTCGTTCTCGTGGCAGCAGCGATGCGAAGTCACACGCCTGTAGCTCGGGACTTTCGGCAAGTGCACACGCGCACTGCAGCAGATTGTCGAGTTCGCGCACGTTGCCCGGGAAGTCGTAGGTTTCGAGCAAGGACAAGGCTGCCGTGCTGATACGAAACGACTGGCCCAGTTCGCGCGAGAGACGAACCAGCAGATGTTCGACCAGAAGCGCTAGATCTTCGCGCCGCTCACGCAAGGCGGGCACATGCATGTGCAACACGTGGAGACGATAGTAGAGGTCCTGCCGCAAACGCCCGGCCTTCACCTCTGCTCGCAAATCCTTGTGGCTGGCGCTGATCAGGCGCACGTCCACTGGCGTTTCGCGCGTGGCGCCGAGCGGTCGCACGCTACGTTCCTGCAAGGCGCGTAGCAGTTTCGCCTGCATGCTCAGCGGCAGCTCCGCCACTTCGTCCAGAAACAGAGAGCCGCCCGCAGCAGCCTGAAACAAACCGGGATGATCGCGCTCGGCATTGGTGAAGCTGCCCTTGCGATGGCCGAAGAATTCGCTTTCGAGCAGATCATTGGGTATCGCGCCGCAGTTCACGGCCACGAAGGGACCTTCGCGCCGACCGCTTTCGGCATGCAGAGCTCGCGCCACGAGTTCCTTGCCGCTTCCCGTTTCCCCGCCGATGAATACAGGTGCCGGGCTGCGGGCGAGCTTGGTGAGGCGTCGCCGCAGCTCCTGCATGGGGACGGAATTGCCCACGAGGATTCGGGCGCTGGGAGTCGGTAGAGAGAGGACGGTGGCTGAGGACATCGCTGCTCCAGCCGGCAGCAGGAACTGCCGGTGCGCTGCAACATAGTCCACGCGGGGAAAGCGCGCCAATCGGCGCGCGAGCTGGATCAGCGCTGGCTGAGGAAGAGGCGGGCGTGCTCGTTACTGCAGAACCATTCGGCGTCGTGCTGCACTGCTTCCTGCTCGGGAAGGTGCAGATCGCAATAGCGACACTTGACGATCCTGCCGCCGACCAGGGGACGCTTCTGTTCCCGTTGGGTCGCCCCCTTGCTCTGGGGCTGTACGCCGCGCAACCAGCGGCGTACGGTGTGCCATGCAAACCATACGATGGCGAGGATGATGAGAAGACGAATCAGGGTCATGAGGACTACGGTTTTGCCATGGCAACGGGATTCGCCGACAATACCGCAGCGTTTTGATTCAGTCACGCAAGAGGCTGCGCTTGCCCACATCCACTTCCGCTTCGTCCCGTTTCACGCTGGTCCTGGCTCAACTCAATCCCTTGGTGGGAGACATCGAAGGCAACACCCGGCTGTTGCTCGATGCTGCTGCGCGCGCCGTGAATGAATTCGGTGCCGCCATCGTGGTGTTTCCCGAACTGATCCTGACCGCTTATCCACCCGAAGATCTCCTCTTGCGCCCCAGCCTCGATCTGCGCATCGCGCGCGCCTTGACGCGCATCCGTGACGCCAAACTGCCCACCACGCTCGTGGTCGGTTATCCGGGACGGGAAGAGGGCAAGCTCTACAACATGCTGGCCGTGATCAAGAACGGTGAAGTGCTCGGCACCTATCGCAAGCAGTGCCTGCCCAACTATCAGGTCTTCGACGAGAAGCGCTATTTCCACCCAGGCCCGGCCAATGCCCTGGTGCTGGAGCTCGAAGGAGTGCCGATCGCCTTCACCATCTGCGAAGACATGTGGGAACGCGATCCGATGGCGCAGGCGCGCGCCGCCGGCGCCAGGCTGATGATCAACATCAACGGTTCGCCCTATCACATGGGCAAGGTGGCGCAGCGGCGCAAGGTGATGCAGCAGCGTGTGCAGGAAGGCGGCATGCCGCTGATCTACGTGAATCAGGTCGGGGGACAGGACGAGCTCGTGTTCGACGGCGCTTCGATGGTGTTGGATGAGCAGGGCGAAGTCGTCCTGCAGGTACCCCAGTTCCAGGAAGCACTGCTGCCAGTGGAATTGCTGGTCCAGAATGACGGCGTCGCTTTCGGTCGGCTTCCTGAAGTGCCACCGCTGCTCACCGGCGATGCCGAGCTCTATGAAGCGCTGGTCCTCTGCCTGCGTGATTACATCGAAAAGAATCATTTCCCCGGCGTCGTGCTCGGTCTTTCCGGCGGCGTCGATTCCGCGCTCACCTTGGCCCTGGCGGTCGATGCGATCGGCGCCGAGCGGGTCGAAGCGGTGATGATGCCCTACACCTATACCGCGCAGATGAGTCTCGAAGATGCCGAAGCCGAAGCGCGGGCGCTGGGCGTGAAATACAAGGTGCTGCCGATCGCACCGATGGTCGAAAGCTTCATGCAGACGCTGTCCGAAGAGTTCACGGGTTTGCCTGTCGACATCACCGAACAGAACATCCAGGCGCGCTGCCGCGGCGTACTGCTGATGGCCATTTCCAACAAGAAGGGGCTCCTGGTGCTGACCACCGGCAACAAGAGTGAAATGGCCGTGGGTTATTCCACGCTTTATGGCGACATGGCTGGCGGCTTCGACGTGCTCAAGGATGTGCCGAAGATGAAGGTCTATGCACTGTCGCACTATCGCAATTCACGCGGACGGGTGATTCCCGAACGCGTGCTGACACGTCCGCCGTCGGCAGAGCTGGCGCCGGGTCAGGTGGACGAAGACAACCTGCCTCCCTATCCCGAACTCGATCGCATCCTCGAGCTCTATGTGGAACGCGACTACAGTGCCGAAGCCATCATCCGTGAAGGCTTTGCGCGTGAAACGGTGGAGCGAGTGCTGCGTCTCGTCGATCGCAACGAATACAAGCGTCGCCAGGCGCCGGTGGGGCCACGTGTGAGCGAGCGCGGTTTTGGTCGTGACCGCCGCTATCCGATCACGTCGGGCTGGAAGATCGGCGACTAGGGCTGATCCAGCACGCCGCGCAGGATCTGCAGTGCGCCCGACAATCCCAGAATCACCACCAGCATAAGTCCGACGTGCAGCGGCGTCCCGTCGTAGGCCCAATGCAAAATCGGGCCGGATAGGGAACCGAAGCCGAAGCGCAGTGTGCCCGTCACCGCCGAAGCCGAGCTGGCCTGGTGCGGAAAGCGTACGATCACCAGCGCGTCGCCATTGACCGCGCAGAAGCCGAGTCCTCCCACCATGCCGACGAAGGCCATCACCGTCGGCCACAGTCCCCAGTCGAGTAATGTCACCACGACCATCGCCGCTGCGCAGGTCACGGCCAGGAGCTGACCGAAGTGCAGCATGCGACGCGAGCCCACCCGCGTCACCACACGGGCATTGATGAAGTTGGCGAGAATCAAGGCACTCGCCGAGGCAGCGAAGAGCAGACCGAACATGGTCTCACTCACGCCGTAGTACGTGATGTACACGAATGAGATCGCGGTGAGATAGGTGAAGAACGCGAGCGAGGCCAGCATGAAGCTCAACAGATCGATGTGGATGCCGCGCGTGGTGAAGATCAGCTTGTAGTTGCCGAGGAAGCTGCGCCGTTCACCTCCGCTCGGGCGCGTCTCGGGCAATTTCCACCATGCAATCAGCAGCAACAGTGCCGCATACACGCTGAGACCGCCGAAGATTCCTTCCCACGGCCCCAGTGAGAGCGCCAGAGAACCCAGGAGCGGAGCGATCAATGGCGCCACCAACATGATCATCATCATCGACGACATGCCCTTCGCCGCATCCTTGCCGTAGCAGTCGCGAATCATCGCGGGCACCGTCACCGTGGCGGCGCTGCCGAGCAAACCTTGCAGGAGGCGAATGCCGAGGAAGAAGGTGGAGTCCGTGCTGAAGGTGAGCAGAAGGCTCATCAAGGCAAAGCCCAAGAGACCGAAGCGTGCCAAGGGGCGACGGCCGTAGCGGTCCGACAGGGGACCGAACAACAACATGCCGCTGCCGAAGCCGATCAGAAAGACACTGAGCGAGTTCTGTACGACGCTGATCTCCGTACCGAGATCACTGGCGATCTGCGGCAGTGCCGGCAGGTACATGTCGATGGCGAGTGGTGGCAAGGCAGCGATGCCGGCCATCAGCGGCAACGGCAGAGAGTCGCGCAGGGCGGCAGAGGGCGCAGAAGTGTCCATAACGACAAACGATCAGATGGAAAAGAAGAGGAGGAATGCGGCGCTCAGTAGCGCCCGATCGCCATCTCCAGGCGCACGATGGCGAAGAAACCCTTCTCATAGGGTTGCCAGGGTGAATCGGGCTCAGGCACTTCCTTGATCCAGCTGTAGCCGGGCGAGAATTCCCAGAACAGCCAGGGGCGATAAATGTTCTCACGCAAGCGGAAGCCAACCTGGTAGCTGTCCACGTTGGGGTGGGCCGAGTTGCCGGCCATGCGCACGAAATAGCTGATGGCGCCGCTGTTCTCGCCGAGCACGTTGTACTGCAGCGCCGTGGCCCATTCATTGCCGTGCAGATCTTCCTGGGCGCGGAATTCGGTGGACCAGCGCACGAGCGTGTTTTCGGTGAGCGTACGGTCGAGCTGGAACTGCGTGAACGAGCCGTAGCCGGTGCCGTCGATGAAGTACACGGTTTCGGACAGGCGGGTCAGCCAATCTTCGGAGACGGGACGTTCGTAGCGCCAACGCACCGAGCTGCGCAGCTTGAGGTTGGAGCGCAGTCCTACGCGGAAGTCGAAGCGCGAATAGTCGGTGTCGGCCAGGTTCACTTCGAGGTTGGCGCGCGTGCTGTTCTGTTCGGTGAGGAAGTCGTTCTGGTTGTAGTAGGTGGCGCCTTCGCCGCGGTCCTCGGAAAAGACCAGACGCAGACGCTCGTTCAGGCGCGGCAGATGCAAAGTGCCGCGCAGGCGCACGCGGAAGTCGGCCCCGTCGTTGTGTTCCCAGGATGCCTGTGTGGTCAGACGCAGCGAAGAATAGGCCGCCTCGAGGTCGCTGCGCTCCACACCGAAGTAGCGGTCGAGTCTGCGCGCCAGGGCATCGGCGCGGCTGGTGCTGAAGGCCTGCGTGCGATCGAGCCAGCCCAGACCGAAGAAGCCATCGTTTTCCTGCTGCTCCAGCTCGGCAGGCGATGCGGCTCGCCCTTGCGCCTCTTGCGCGAGGAGCGGTGGGGAGCTCAACAGCAGGGCTAGTGTGGAAACGAGCGAGACGGAAACGAGGCGAATACGCGGCATGATGGGCGTCGTTCAGCAAACATGGCTGGCAGTGTGCAGGATTCGCTGCGTCGTGGCCAGCTTTCGGGAGTCCATTTCGTTAAGCAGTGCAAATTTCGTCAAGCGGCTTCAACGATTGCCGCACGTAGATCGAGCCAGCGCTGACAGAAGCTGCGGCTGAACGACAACTGCTCAGCCAGTGCGTGCAGCAGCTCCGCATTCACGCCGCGCCAACTGAGGTCGGGTACTTCCATGAAGTCCGCGATGTCCGTCACCACCGTGGTCAGGCGTTGGTTGAGCGGCAACAGATGCAGATGTTCCTTCACGAGCGTCTGGATGCGCGCTGCACCGCGGAACTTCATGCTGGCGATGGCGGAGACGTTGGCGAGGATGCCTTCGAGGTTCTCGAACTTGTGCAGCAGACGCGCCGCCGTGGCCCAGCCCACGCCGGGAATGCCGGGGATGTTGTCCACCTTGTCGCCCGAGAGCGCGAGCATGTCCGCGATCTGATGTGGCCAGACGCCGAAGTGTTTGCGCACACCGTGGCGGTCCAGCACCATGCCACGCGCGAAATCCCACCATTGGTCGTGGTCCCCGCGCACGAGCTGCGCGAGATCCTTGTCGGCGCTGACGACGGTCACCGCGAAACCCTGCTCGCGATATTTGTGCGCCAATGAGCCGATGATGTCGTCCGCTTCGAAGCGATCGCTGCCGAATTCGGCGATGCCCACGGCGCGGCAGAAATCACGACACCGGCTGAACTGATAGCGCAGCTCGTCCGGTGCGGGTTCGCGATTGGCCTTGTAGGACGGATAGAGACTCTTGCGGTAGGAATCGGTCTGGCTGGTGTCGAAGGCACAGGCGACGTGGGCAGCCTTGGTCTGGCGCAGCAGTTGGAACAGGAAATCACCGAAGCCGAACACCGCGTTGGCCGGACGGCCGTCGCGGTCGAGGATGCCGGCGTCGTATACGTGCCAGGCACGAAAGATGTAGATGCTGGAATCGACCAGATAGACGCGTGGGAGTTGTTGCATCGCGGCATTGTACCCGCGAGTGCGGCTCAGTCGAACAACTGGAAGCGGTCGGCATCCATCCAGGCGGGAAAACGTTCGCGCCAGTCGTTCAGACTGCTGCGCTCCAAGGTGGCGGTGACCAGGGTCGCCGCATCACCGGCATGCACCAGCGTTTCGCCCTGTGGCCCGTAGACGGCGCTCTGGCCCGCGTAGTCGAGGCCATTGCCGTCACGCCCCACGCGATTGACGCCGGCGACGAAGGCCAGATTCTCGATCGCACGTGCCTTGAGCAATGCGCTCCAGTGTTCGCTGCGCGGCGCCGGCCAGTTGGCCACACATAGCATCAGATCGTAGGCCTCATCGCTCGTATTGCGGCACCAGACCGGGAAGCGCAGGTCGTAGCAGACGATCGGGAACAGACGCCACCCGCGCCAGGTGAGCAGGAGTTTGTCGTTGCCCGCAGCGTAGCGCTCGTGTTCGCCCAGCATGCGGAAGAGGTGACGTTTGTCGTAGTGCCAGCAGGCACCCTCCGGTGTGACGAAGAGCAGTCGATTTAGCTGACGACCTTCCTCACGTACCGCGACGCTGCCGCACAGGGCCGCGTCGAGTTCACGCGCCATGCGCCGCATCCAAGTCAGCGTGGGACCCGGATAGGCCTCCGCCACGGCGCCGCTGCCGACCACGAAGGCGCTGGTGAACATTTCCGGCAACAGCACCAGGTCGGTGGTGCCGCCGAGAGGGGCCAGCATGGCTTCGAGCAGATTGCGATTTTTCGCTGCGTCCTGCCAGGCGAGGTCGCTCTGTACGAGCGTGAGGCGCAAGCTTTCGAGAGCAGTCGTCACGTAGAGATCCTTTGATGGAACCGCGCAGCACGCGGCCGGTCACAAGAAGGAGCGAATCTTATGCTGATTCCCGTGTCAGATGAACGTACAGACTTTGCCCGGCAAAGTGACGCGCATCTGATGCGCGGGCCAACCACAGGGAGGAAGGGCATGCACAAGAGCCGACTTGCAGGCTTCATCATCGATTGCCAGACCGACGACGTGGAACAGGCGGCGGCGTTCTGGGGCGCGGCACTGGGACTGAAGACTCACTACGATCCTGCGACTGAGGGGGAGAACTATGTGCGACTCATCGATCCAAATGAGCGACTACACATCGAAGTGCAGAAGGTGAGTCACCCGAGCCGCGTGCATCTCGACATCGAAACCGACGACGTCGAAGCGGAAGTGAAACGGCTCGAAGCGCTGGGTGCGAAACTCGTCGAACGCGTGCGCTCCTGGTGTGTGATGGAAGCCCCAACCGGTCAACGTTTCTGTGTCGTCAGGCCGCAGAGCCACGATTTTGCCGAACGGGCGCATCGTTGGTCTTGATGATCGGCTAGCGGCCTCCATACGTATCGATAGCGGCAACACTGCGTGCGCTCAGTGACGTGCACGTAGCGGATGAACGTCTGTTTCCGGTGTCTCGCGTTGCTGCGCTCTGCATTTTTCCGCTCCAGTACTCTTCGTGATGAAGCGCACGTGCAGCGTGCTCTGCTGTCCCTTCCTGTTTAGAGCCTCTCTCGAACCAAGCTCGAACACTGCTGCACCGGCATCGTGCAGGCATTCGAGCTTGCCGCTCCGCTGAAATCTTTATCGCTATTTCCCCGCATTTTTCCGCGCTTTTCGGCGTATGGCCCGACTCAAGCAGCCAGGCCCGCCCGGCGATAAAGCTCATGACGCCACCTTGGCGCCGAGCATCGAAATGCGGAGGTATGAGATGCGAAAGCGGGTACTACTGAGAGGGGCTCTGTCACTTGCAGCGTTGCTGGTAGCGACTCCGTCCGAAGCACAGAACGTCTACTTCAATCCAACCAATGCGGTGGGCAATGGTCATGCAGCGGCAATTTCCTTTGCAGCATGGAGTTGGTCGGAGCGCACCGGCGTCAGAGCCAAATATGTAGGGCTCACCGATCAACAGTGCATCGATGGTGCCATCACCGTCAGAACGTCCACCCCCCAAACCTGGCCTCACGATCTCTTTCCTCCCACTGTCAAAGCCTACGCCGCCTTCTGCAGTGAAACTGGCTACGTCGTCGAACTTCGCTATGACATCGGTGCGGATCAACGGGTACTGACCCATGAATTGGGACATACCCTGATCAATCTTCCGAAGCTCCCGTTCTACGGTGCGCACCTGGCGGATCGCTATTCAATAATGAACGCGAACCCCAAGGAGGTGACGGCCGTGACCCACCTCGAAGCCAAGGCCGCCTTGCGATATTCGCGCTGGCCGCTGCGCAAACCGGCGTCCTTCTGTCATGTCGAGCTGTTGCCGAACAACGATCTCTACATTCCCGACATCGGTGGCAATCGCATTCAACTGAGCTATCAGGGTGTGATCGACGGTTACCACACCTGGCACAAGCGCAGCGCTACCGCAGCCACGGTTTTCTGTGCCAACAATGTATTGAGCGCTTCCGGCAACGCCATATTGCGCGACATACGTGGCCAGTTCATCCGTCATGCATATGCTGAATTCGAGTTCATGGGCAACGATACCTGGCGTCTGATATCACTGGGTTCATAGCGGCGTGCTTTCGATCTTGCCCGTGAGTGATGGGCCTCTGGCGCACATGGGATGCTTCCAAGGAGACTCGAGTTGCGGTTCGTTATGGGTTGATCGTTCAGATATGAGTTGGTCCGTGCGCGTCTAGCTGGACCGTGTACGGAAGAAGCTCGGGAAGCTATGGAGCGAACCCCTCTCCTGCGCGAAGAGGGGCTCGTGAAGGAAGGCTTAGGCCCAAAGCGCTTCGGCGTGATGCGCGATGTGGTCGGCGATGAAGGTGGCGATGAAGAAATAGCTGTGGTCGTAGCCGCTGTGCAGACGCAGCGTGAGCGGATGCTTGTTCTCCTGACACACTTTCTGCAGCAGTTCGGGTTTGAGCTGTTCCACCAGGAAGTTGTCGTCCTGACCCTGGTCCACCAGGATGTGCAGCTTTTCTTTGGCTTGCGGAATCAGAGCGCAGGTGTCGTATTGCTCCCATGCTTTCTGATCCGGGCCGAGATAGCCGCCGAGCGCCTTCTGACCCCAGGGGCAGTTGATCGGCGAGCAGATCGGCGCGAAGGCGGAGACGGCTTTATAGACGCCAGGATTCTTCAGCGCGATGGTGAGCGCGCCATGGCCGCCCATGGAGTGGCCCATGATCGAGCAGTTGGCGGTGTCGAGCGGCAGATCGCTCTGCGCCAGTACCTGTGGCAGTTCCTTCGTGACGTAGTCATACATGTGATAGTGCTCGGACCACGGTGCCTGCGTGGCGTTCACGTAGAAACCTGCGCCGAGGCCGAAGTCGTAGGCCTTGTTCTCGTCGTCGGGCACACCTTCGCCGCGGGGGCTGGTGTCGGGGCACACGATGGCCACACCGGCGTCGGCGGCATACTGCTGTGCACCGGCCTTCTGCACGAAGTTGTCATCGGTACAGGTCAGGCCCGACAGCCAGTAGATCAGCGGTACCTTGGTGCCTTCCTTCGCGTTGGGCGGCAGGTACACGGAAAAGATCATGTCGCACTTGAGCACCTGGGAATGGTGTTTGAACTTGAGCTGCTTACCGCCAAACATCTTGTTGGCGCTGAGTTGTTCCAGACTCATCTTGAACTCCTTCGCTGTCGCGGCCGAAGCCGCGCTCACTGTGTTTACGGCTGAAATGAAAAGGGGCCAGAGCCTGGCTCTGACCCCTTGGGTGTCGCGTCAGCGGATCAGCATATCCGACCCACGCGCGTGGCTTAGTAGATCACCACGGAGCGGATGCTCTCACCGCGATGCATCAGATCGAAGGCATCGTTGATCTTCTCGAGCGGCATGGTGTGCGTGATCAGCGGGTCGATCTGGATGCGGTTTTCCATGTACCAGTCGACGACTTTCGGCACGTCGGTACGGCCGCGGGCGCCACCGAACGCGGTGCCGCGCCAGGAACGACCGGTCACCAGCTGGAACGGACGAGTGGAGATTTCCTGACCTGCACCGGCCACGCCGATGATGAAGCTCTGGCCCCAGCCCTTGTGCGTGCACTCGAGAGCCTGGCGCATGACTTTGACGTTACCGATACATTCGAAGCTGTAGTCCACACCGCCAGTCATCTGCACGATGGTGTCGACCACGTTCTCCACGTCGTTCGGGTTGATGAAGTCGGTCATGCCGAACTGACGGGCGAGGGCTTCGCGTTTCGGGTTGAGGTCGACACCGATGATGCGGCTGGCACCGGCCAGCTTGGCGCCCTGGATCACGTTCAGACCGATGCCGCCCAGACCGAATACGGCCACGGTGGAGCCGATCTCGACTTTGGCCTGGAAAACTACGGCGCCCACGCCAGTCGTCACACCGCAACCGATGTAGCAGATCTTGTCGAAGGGAGCGTCTTCACGGACTTTGGCCAGCGAGATTTCGGGCAGTACGGTGTAGTTGGAGAAGGTGGAGCAACCCATGTAGTGCAGGATGGGCTTGCCTTCGAAGGAGAAGCGGCTGGTGCCGTCCGGCATCACGCCGCGGCCCTGCGTGGCGCGCACTTTCTGACAGAGGTTGGTGCGCGGGTGCAGACAGTATTCGCACTCACGGCATTCGGCGGTGTAGAGCGGGATGACGTGGTCACCTTTCTTCAACGATTTCACGCCCGGGCCTACGTCGACGACCACACCGGCACCTTCGTGGCCGAGGATGGCGGGGAATGCACCTTCCGGGTCGTCACCGCTCAGGGTGAACGCATCGGTATGGCAGACACCGGTGGCTTTGATTTCGACGAGTACTTCGCCTTCCTTCGGGCCTTCGACGTCGACTTCTACGATTTCGAGGGGCTTGCCGACGGAAAACGCGACTGCTGCACGTGATTTCATGTGTTGGTCCTTTCTTGTAGGTTGGGTGTCGTGGGTGTGTTCGGTTGCCCGAGTTTTCGTGCTCGCCGTCCCCGGTCCTCTCTGAAAATAGCCATTGGGCGATGGCCCGCGGGGGTGGCAAAGTGCCGGCAACTATAGCGTCTTGCCGGAGGGATGGGTAGCCCGGTTCATGGCGATGGATCGGTCGATCCAACGACCGTGAGCGCCCTGTCCACAAGAGGGGCCTTCTGTATAATCGCCCGCTTGTTTTTTCGCGCTAGCTGACGAGGTAAGACTGATGCCCCAGGTGAAGTTCGTGGAACACGATGGTTCCAGTTACGAGGTCGAGGTAAAAGCCGGGACCTCGGTGATGCAGGCAGCCGTGGACAACATGATCGACGGGATCGTCGGTGAATGCGGCGGTTCGTGCAGCTGCGCCACCTGTCATTGCTACGTCGACGAAGCCTGGGTCGGCAAATTGCCTGGGCCGAGCGGGATGGAGCGCGACATGCTCGAATGCGTACTCGAGCCGCGGGCGAACAGCCGCCTGAGCTGTCAGATCAAGGTGACCGAAGAGCTGGATGGCCTGGTGGTCCACCTGCCCGAGTCGCAGTTCTGAGGGCTGGAATAATTTTTTTGTTCAAGGGAACTTTCTTCGCAACGGGCGACTCAAACCCTACGTGAACAGGTTTCTCCCCTGATGCACCTTTCCCCGATGGGATTGCTGATGAGTTTGTAGATGAGTCTGAAGCCCGGTCTGACCACCGGGCTTTTTTTTGCCTGCGATTCTTGCCTCTGCTTCGTCGGAGTGAGCCGTGTGTGCGGTTTCCATGCCCCACGCTTGCTCTCATGACTGGCGTCGTGCCCGGCGTTCGGAAGTGGATGTCGCTCTGCGCGGTGACTTGGGCGAGGACGAATCTTCCATGCGATCTCGCAGCTCCCGGATGGTGTCGATGAAGGCCCGCAGGGGCGCCGGCACGTGGCGATTGCCGGGAAAGTAGAGGCACAGCCCGGGGATCGGCGGGCACCAATCGTCCAACACCGTCACGAGCCGGCCGTCACGCAGGGCAGCTTGTGCGTAGAACTGCGGCACGTAGGCGATGCCCAAGCCCGCGATGGCGGCCTCCACCATCAGCCCGTTGTCGTTGAGGGTGAGTGTCCCGGGCACGTCGATCTCCAGCTCTTGTCCGTGCTTGCCGAACTCCCAGCGATAACGTTTGCCGCTGGGCAGGCGTTGCCGGATGCACTGATGTTGTGACAGTGCGTCCGGTACTGCGGGAGCAGGATGTGCCGCCAGATAGCTCGGCGCAGCCACGGCCAGGAAACGCAGCTCCGGCCCCAGAGGTACGGCGATCATGTCCTTGGGCACGGCTTCGCCGAGGCGGATGCCCGCATCGAAACCTTGCTCGATGATGTCTACCAGACGGCCTTCGGCCACGAGATCCAGTTCGACACCGGGGTAGCGCGCGAGGAATTCCGGCACCACCGTGTGCAATAGCAACCGGATCGCCGCCTCGTTGCCGTTGATGCGCAATTGCCCCTGCAGCTTCCCGTGCGTGCCGGACACTTCTGCAACAGCCGCATCGAGCTCACCGAGCAGAGGAGCGATACGCCGCAGTAGCTGCTCCCCAGCCTCGGTCAGAGCCACGCTGCGGGTCGTTCGGTGCAGCAGGCGGGCGCCGACGTCGTCTTCCAAACCGCGAATGGCGTGGCTCAACGACGAACGGGTCATCCCCAAGAGATCGGCCGCACGGCGGAAACTGCGGTGCTCGGCTACCGCCATGAAGGCTCTCAGCGTGGCCAGCGTCGGCTTGCTCATTGGTGTCTTTTATTCACCATGTCGTGCAATTTGTTGGTTCTTATCATAACAATGATCCAGCCCTAGCATCCCGTCTCGTCGTTCTTCCTTTTCGCGGGGTGCACATCATGCGTAAGACTTGGCTCATCACGGGAACATCGGCCGGCCTGGGCCGCCTGATGACCGAACGTTTGCTGGAACGTGGTGACCGGGTCGTCGCGACTCTGCGACGGCCGGGCACTTTGGCCGAGTTGCAGGCGCGACATGGGGATCGCTTGCAGGTCCTGATCCTCGACGTGACGGATACCCCGGCGCTCAGGCGTGTCGTCGCCGATGCTTTCGAGCGCGTGGGCCGCATCGACGTGGCGGTCAGCAATGCCGCCTATGGTCTCTTCGGGGCAGCGGAGGAGGCGAGTGATGCGCAGATCGAGCGGCAGATCGCCACCAACCTCGTTGGCTCGATCCAGTTCATCCGTGCCGTGCTGCCCCACATGCGCGCGCAAGGTGGTGGACGCATCGTCCAGGTGTCTTCAGAAGGCGGGCAGATCGCCTATCCCAGCTTCAGTCTCTATCACGCCACCAAGTGGGGCATCGAAGGCTTCGTCGAATCCGTGGCGCAGGAAGTCCGCCGGTTCGGCATCGAGCTCCTGCTGGTCGAGCCGGGCCCGACCGGAACCCGCTTTGTCGACGGCATGGACCGCACCCGTCCCTTGCTCGACTACGAAGACACGCCCGCCGGTGAAGTGCGCCGTGCCGTGGCGTCGGGTGCCTTCGCGATCAAGGGCGACGCGGGTCGCACGGTCGATGCGATGATCGCCGCGGCCGACAGCGAAGCTCCCCCGTTCCGGCTTGCTCTGGGCAGTACTGCGTACGAGAACATCGTGCGGGAATTGTCGAAGCGACTCGATGCCGTTCGCGCGCAGCGCGACCTTGCGTATTCCGCGGATCGGTGAGGCGAGAGCGTGGAACGGTGAGGGCGGTGCTCAGCGCAGGTCTTGCGGTGAATCGACGTCGCGCAGAATTCCCGCATCGTCCACTTCGCAGGCCACGAGCGAAGAACTGTGGCGCTTGAAAAGAGTACGGGCGCCTTGGTCTCCCTGCGGCTTCATCAGTTCCGGGAAGAAGTCACTGCCGATGCCGACAGGGTTGCCGCGTTGCCCCTGGTAGTAGGGCACCACCAGCAGCTCAGGTGCGAGGCGTTGCTTGATCTGCGCATAGGTGCGTGTCTGCACCCAGGGCATGTCGCCGAGCGCCACCACCATCCCATCCCAATCTTCGATGTGGGGCAGGGCGGCGGCGAGGCTGTGGCCCAGACCGAGTGCCGCGTCGGTCGCGATCACGCAGGGCCAGTCGGCGTGGCGTTTGCGCAGGTCTTCGTCTTCTTCGCGCAGCACCAGTACGCGTTCACTGAAGGCGGGTGCGGCGGCGCGCAAGGTGTGCGTGAGCAAGGGTGTGCCATCGGGCAGCAGGGCGCGGCGCTTGTCGGCTCCGAAGCGGCGTCCGAAGCCAGCCGCCAACATCACACAGCCGATGCGCGGTTGTCTCATGTCGTACTCGGTACCTGCTGACGCAAAGGAGCGCGCAACTGGATCAGCTGCGCCAGGATGGCGATGGCGATTTCGGGCGGTGTCTTGCTACCCAGCTCGAGACCGACCGGTGCATGCAGACGCGCGAGTTGTTCTTCAGGAATGTCGAGCGCCAGCAAGCGTTCGCGGCGTTTCTCTGACGTGCGGGTCGACCCCATGGCGCCGACGTAGAAGGCGTCGGAGGGCAGCGCTTCCATCAATGCCATGTCGTCGATGCGTGGATCGTGGCAAAGCGCCACCACGGCCGTGTTCTGATCCAACTGCTTCGAGCGCAGCCAGTCATCGGGCATGGCGGCAACGATGGGGAAGTTCTTGTGCGGCGCGTTCTCCACCAATTCCTTGCGTGGATCACACACCTCCACTTCGAAGTCCAGGGCCTGGGCCATGTCGGCCAGGTACCAGGCCACCTGCACGGCGCCGATCAGAAGCAGGCGGAAGAGCGGACCGTAGGTGTGATACATCACGCCGTTCGCCACGCGCAGCGGTGCATGACTTGTCGCAGGCGTGAGTTTCGCTGCGCCGGTTGCGATGTCCACTTCGCGGCACACGAGCTCGCGCCGCGTCACTTTAGCGGCGAGCTCGGCATACAGGGGGGCCGCTTCCGGCGCGAGCGGCTCGATCAGCACTTCGAGACTGCCGCCACAGGGCAGGCCCAGCTTGAGCACGTCTTCGACCGCGACCCCGTAGCGCATGAGTGCAGGCTTGTCGGTGGCGAGTTCTCCTTTGAAGAGCGATTCGCGCAGGTTGTCCTCGACACAACCACCCGAGAGCGAGCCCACGTAGCGACCATCTTCACAACAGGCAAGCAGCGAGCCGACCGGTCGCGGTGAGGAGCCAAAGGTTTCGGTGATGGTGCACAACCAGGCGCGTTTGCCCGCTCGCAACCAACTGACTAATTCGGAGAGCACCTGTTGATTCAGGCTGTTCATGCAATTCTTCTGCGCCTCGGCCAAATCTTCAAAGGTGGCCGATTATAGGAAGTAAAAGCGCGGAGGGGGACCGTAGCGGTGGGGCGGACCAGCCGGCAAGCTGGTCCGCGCGGTTTACTCAGAGGAGGTTCAGGCTTCGTAGCGGTCCATGATGGCGCGCACGAGGCCGCTGCGCACGATGTCGTCACGCTCGAACTCGTGGATGTACACGCCCGGCAGGCCACGCACGCGTTCGAGTGCATCGGCCAGACCGTTGGGGCCGCGGATGTCGCTTTGGCGGATGTCGCCGTTGATCACGACCTTGGAGTTCTCACCGATGCGGGTGAGGAACATCTTCATCTGCGTGGGCGTGGTGTTCTGCGCTTCGTCGAGGATGACGAAGGTGTTGTTGTTGAAGGTCTTGCCGCGCATGTAGGCGAGCGGTGCACCGACGATGCGACCATGCCGCAAACAATAGTCGACCACACCGGGGCCGAGACGTTCGTTGAGAATGTCGCGGAAGGCATCGATGTAGACGGCGTATTTGTCTTCGAGCTCACCAGGCAAGAATCCGAGATTTTCACCAGCTTCCACTGCGGGGCGCGTGAGGATGATGCGCTCGATGCGGCCCGATTCCAGTGCTTCTGCGGCGAGTGCGCCGGCGCAATAGGATTTGCCGGTGCCGGCGGGGCCGATGCCGAAGGTCAGGCAGTGATTCTTGATGGCGTCGATGTAGCGCTGTTGCGCTGGAGTACGAGCGGTGAGAGGACTTTTGATGCGGTGGGGAGCGTAGGCCGTTGCGAGTTGGGCGCTACGGGCGCTGAGATCGACGATGTTGCTGTTGTCTTCGTAGGAGCGGCGTTTGCCGCGGGATCTCGAGTCTTTACTGCGTTTACTGTCGTTGAACTTGCTGTCGTAAGAGTGACCGTCATGCTCGCAGGAATACTTCTGACGCTTGACGTGGGCTCTCTTTGCCATATGACTGCCTCCGCTGAGTAAACCAAAGTTCGTAATGCGACCTGCGGGGCCTGCCTCGAACGTGCTCGACACGACGACCACTGTGTCGTACCTGGGCTTGATCGGGGAAGGAAGGGCTTTTTATCGGGGGGCGGCTACCCTCCCAGCAGCGTTGCTGCTTGCAGTGGGTATCCTATGGAGGCGCGGCTCTCTCACTCTGCGTCAGCGTCCTTGTGAATGCGGAACGGAACTGCTGCAGACGTCGGAACCGGGGCGTGCTGATACATTGAACTCGCACTGGTTGCCTTGAGTTGTGGGGCAGTCTGCCACAGGGAAATCGGTCAAGCAATGCGCGAATCGCTTCTTTTCCTTTCATCAGCGGAAGCGTCATCACTGTGTGAATCAATTGGTGCGACACGCACCAAGAAAGGACTGCTCTGACAACTTGCGCTATCCTTGCGCCTCTTTCTTTTCAGCGTTCAATATCTTCATGCGTTTTCGTCCTTGTATCGATCTGCACAACGGCAAGGTGGTGCAGATCGTCGGTGGCTCGCTCAACGAGCAGTCGGCTTCCAGCTTGCGTACCAACTTCGTCAGCACGCGCGCGCCTGCGGATTACGCGCAGCTTTATCGCGATGCCAGCTTGCCCGGTGGTCATGTGATTTCACTTGGTTCCGGCAATCAGGAGGCCGCACTCGAAGCATTGCGTGCGTGGCCGGGCGGGATGCAATACGGTGGCGGGGTCAATCCCGACAATGCCGTGAGCTATCTCGATGCGGGTGCCAGTCATGTGATCGTCACGTCCTACGTATTCAGTGGTGGTCGCATCGATGAGGAGCGTTTGGCGCAGTTGGTGCAACGTGTGGGACGTGAGCATCTGGTGCTCGATCTGAGCTGCCGTAAACGCGATGGCCATTACTATGTGGTCACCGATCGTTGGCAGAAGTTCACCGAGCAGCGGGTCGATGCCGCGCTACTGGGGCGTTTGGCCGACAGTTGTGCGGAGTTCCTCGTGCATGGCGTGGACGTGGAGGGCTTGAAGCAAGGCATCGAGGAGGAACTGATCGTTCTACTTGGTGAATATAGTCCTTTGCCCGTGACCTATGCCGGTGGCGTGAGCCGTCTTTCCGATCTCGATCGTGTCCACCAACTCGGCAAGGGTCGCGTCGACCTCACCATCGGCAGTGCGCTCGACATCTTCGGTGGTGATGTCGCTTTCGAAGATGTGTTGGCCTGGCAGCGGGCACATTCGTAAGTGATCAGCGCAGCGGTGTCCGAGATCGAAAGCGGGGCTTGCGCAAGACTCTGCCGCCCGGTGGCTGCCGGGAACGCCGTGAATGCATCCCTGTAGGCTTGCTCGCCACCGCTCCTCACCGCGATCCTGCCGCTGCTCCTCGATAGGGTTTGGTTGACAGACTCACCTAGCCTGCAAAGGCCGAAACGCAACTTTCCACGGCGTTCGATTCGCCCGCAACCTACGCAAGGCTCCGAGCCCTGGGTCAAGCGAATGCGCGCCTTCAGTAGTGCTTGTAGTAATCCTCGAGCGACACGGAACGATTGGGGCCAAGCACGAGCCGTGCATGGTGACGGCGGAGCAGGCGTGGATGTGCCACGCCGCAGGAATGGGCGATCACGGATACTTCCTTCACCATGTTGCGTTGATAGTTGGCGACGCGCGTCGTCTTGTCTTCGGGCACGAGACCTCGCTGCAACTTCGGATTGTGGGTGGTGATGCCGGTGGGGCAGGTGTTGCGGTTGCACTGCAGTGCCTGGATGCAACCGAGCGCAAACATGAAGCCACGCGCGTTGTTGACGGCATCGGCGCCCACGCAAAGGGCCCAGGCCACGTCGGCAGGATTCACGAGTTTGCCGGAGGCGATCACGCGGATGCGTTCGCGCAGACCGAACTGGGCCAGGCGGTTGATCAAGAGCGGCAGCGACTCGCGCAGACCAAGGCCTGTGTCGTCGATCAAGGTCATCGGTGCGGCGCCGGTGCCACCGTCGCCGCCATCGAGTGTGATGAAGTCCGGCGCCAATTCCTCGCCCATCTCCTGCACCGTGTGCAGCAGATCTTCGATCCAGCGTTCGTCCCCCAACACCACCTTGATGCCCACGGGCTTGCCGCTGAGTTCTCGCAACCACTGCAAACGTTCGAGCAGTTCGCGGTTGTTGCCGATGTCGGTATGACGATTGGGGCTGATCGAATCCTGACCCACGGGAATGCCGCGGATCAGTGCGATTTCCGGCGTCACCTTCACGCCAGGGAGAATGCCGCCCTTGCCGGGCTTGGCACCTTGCGCCAACTTCAGTTCGATCATCTTCACCTGCGGCAAGGACGCGATGTGCTGCAGACGTTCCACCGAGTAATTGCCGTTGGCATCGCGCACTCCGTACTTGGCCGTGCCGATCTGAAACACGATGTGGCAACCGCCCTGCAGGTGATAGTCGCTCAACCCGCCTTCGCCCGTGCACATCCAGCAACCGGCCAGCGCCGCGCCACCCGATAGCGCCTGCACTGCGGGGCGCGAAATCGCGCCATAGCTCATGCCGGAGATGTTGAAGATCGAGGTGGATTGATAGGGCTCGCGGCAGTAGGGGCCGAAAGTCAGCGGTGGAATCGGTTCGGCTTCTTCGTCCAGCACGGGAAAACCGGCGTTGACGAAGAGCACGTGACCTTCCTGATCGGTGAGGCGCGTGGAGCCGAAGGCCTGCGTGTTGTCGACGTTCTTCGCGGCGCGATAGACCCACGAACGCTGTGCGCGGTTGAACGGCAATTCTTCGCGATCCTGCGAATAGAAGTATTGGCGAAAGAACTCGCCCAGATGCTCGAACAGATAACGGAAGCGTCCGAGCAGCGGATAGTTGCGGCGAATCGCGTGTTTGGTCTGCGTGATGTCGACGACGTAGAGGACGATCGCGGTCAGTACGCCGAAGCCGAGCGCGAGAATGAAGGTGTGAGACAACAGCGTCATGACGCTGCCATAGAAGCTGTCGCCGAAGTGAATCAGGGTGTTCATGTTTCAGTCCGTTTGCACCGTGCGTTCGGTGAAGTGGTCTGCGTGAATTTGAGTAGGTTTAATTCCCGCCAGGAACAGGCGTTTGCACAAGAGCTGTACGAAGTCCGGCGGGCCGGCGACGTAGGCGCGTGTCTGTGCTGCTGCCTTGGCGTCGAGGTGCTGCGCCACCGCGGTTTCGAGGCCCCCGACGAAGAATTCTCCTGCATGCGCCGTGCCTTCGGCGTCGCGCACGCAGGGATGGTAGAGAAAGTTCGGATGTTGGCGTGCGAGCTCGCGCAGCTCATCGACGTAGTAGAGCCGTGCGACGGAATGGCCACCGTGGAAGAGTTGAATCTTGCCGCTGTGCCCGCGGCGCAGTGCGTCGCGCAGGATGCCGTAGAGCGGTGCCAGTCCAGCACCGGCGCCGGCCAGAAGCAGCGGTGTTTCCTCGCTCAGGTGGCGAGGATCGTAGTAGCAGTCGCCGGCGGGGCCGCGCAGGTGCACCACATCACCGACTCGTGCGTTATCGAACAGCCAACGCGTGAAAAGCCCGTACTGCGTGCCGCCGACGTGAAATTCCATGACGTGGTCGAGGGCGAAATCGTTGGCCAGGGAATAGCTGCGCACGACGCCGTTGGGATTGGTGATGGTCAGGTACTGGCCCGGGCGGCTGCCGAACAGCGCCATGGGTTCGAGTGGCTCCAGCAGCACCTTCATCACGTAACCGTTGAGTGGGGCGAGCTCTCTGATGCGGGCAGCGACTGCGAAGGCTTTGGGATCGACCGCATCGACCGCGACGTCGCTCGATGGATACCACTGACAAGCGAGGGCACAGCCCTGTTCGCGCAGCGAGGCTTTGAGGCCGGCCTGCGCCGCAGCGGGCGGAGGCGACACCGCCTTCACCAGACAGGCCTGACACATGCCGGCCTTGCAGGAATAGGGAATGGGCTGGCCGTGACGCAGCAGACAATCGAGAACCGATTCGTGAGGGCGCAGCGTGAAGGAAAGGCTGTTGAAACTGAGCGAGGCCATGTGGCGCTGGAGTATAGAACCTATCAAGAAGTGCTCCCAGCCCCGCTGCCGAGCGATATAAACCCGAAATGACCGGATAGTTCAAACCGACCTGGCGATCTCAATGGGTATAATGCCCCGCTTGATCAGCTCTCTGTCGACATCATCATCGTGACCAAGCCGCTGCTGTATCTGGCCTCCGCCTCTCCACGCCGCCGTGAATTGCTCGCGCAGGTGGGTATCACGCATCTCTGTCTGCCCCAGTTCATCGACGAAAGTGCCCAGCCCGGCGAACCGGCCGATGTCTATGTCGAGCGCCTGGCGCGCGAAAAGGCGCTGCGTGCGCTCGAGGATCCGGACTATTTCTTCGATGAACTTCCGATCCTGGCGGCCGATACCACGGTGGTGCTCGACGGCGAGATCCTCGGCAAACCGGCCGACGCGGTGCAGGGGCGCGTGATGCTGCGCCGCCTTTCCGATGTGACCCACGAGGTGCTGACCGGCATCGCCGTGGTCGCCAACGACGGTCGGCTCCAGAGCCGGGTGGTGCGCACCAAGGTCACTTTCCGCGCCTTGGATGAACATGAGGTGCTGGGGTACTGGGCTTCGGGCGAACCGTACGACAAGGCCGGTGCCTATGCCATCCAGGGGCGCGGCGCCATCTTCGTGCGCCATATAGAAGGTAGCTACAGCAACGTCGTGGGGCTGCCGCTGTTCGAAACCATGGAGCTCCTGGCACCCCACGGCATCACGAGTTCCATTCTCCTCAGTGGGGACAAGGCATGAGCGTCGAAATTCTCATCAACCACAGTCCCAGCGAAACCCGCGTTGCGCTGACCGAGCAGGGCCTGCTGCAGGAGATCTACATCGAGCGCAACAACAAGCGCGGTCCGGTGGGCAACATCTACATGGGCAAGGTGGTGCGGGTGATGCCCGGCATGCAGGCCGCCTTCGTCGACATCGGACTCGACAAGGCCGGTTTCATCCACGCCGCCGATATCGCGCTCTTGGATGAAGAAGGCTTCGAACTGCCGCAGAGTCAGCCATTGCCGATCACGCAATTGCTGCACGAAGGGCAGTACCTGGTGGTGCAGGTGGCGAAGGAGCCGATCAGCAGCAAGGGAGCACGATTGACCACGCATCTTTCCATCGCCTCGCGTTATCTCGTCTACATGCCGCGCACCCGTCATCTCGGCATTTCCCAGCGCATCGAAAACGAGGAAGAGCGGGCGCGTCTGTTGGTCGCGCTGGAACACAGCGTGGAGCAGGAAGGACTGCGCAATCAGGGGGGCTTCATCCTGCGCACCGTGGCCGAAGGAGTGAGCGAAAACGAGCTCGCCGCCGACATCAAGTTCCTGCGTCGCGTGTGGGCCGCGGTGCATCGTCGCATCCAGGCGCAGAAGAGCGTACGCATCATCTATCAGGACCTGGTGCTCTACATGCGCGCCATGCGCGACCTGCTCAGGCCGCAGGTGGAAAGAATTCGTATCGACGACCGCACCATATATGAAGAAGTACTGGAGTTCGCACGCGACTTCATTCCCGAGATCGAGCCGCGCCTCGAGCTCTATCAGAACGAGCGTCCCTTGTTCGATCTCTACGGCATCGACGACGAAATCCAGAAGGCGCTGTCGCGAACCGTGCGGCTGAAGTCGGGCGGCAACCTGGTGATCGACCAGAACGAAGCCATGACCACTATCGACGTCAACACCGGCGCCTTCCTCGGCAGCCGCAACCAGGAAGAGACCATCTTCAAGACCAACCTGGAGGCGGCCAAGGCCATCGCGCGTCAGCTCAAGGTGCGCAACATCGGCGGCATCATCATCATCGACTTCATCGACATGCAGAACGAAGAGCACCAGCGTCAGGTGCTGCGTACCTTCACCAAGGCCCTGGAGCGCGATCCCGCCCGCACCCGCATCACGGCGCTGTCCGAGCTGGGCCTGGTGGAAATGACCCGCAAGCGTACGCGCGAAAGTCTGCAACAGATTCTGTGCATGGAATGTCCCACTTGTGCGGGACGTTCCAGCATCAAGACGCCGGAAACCGTGTGTTATGAGATATTCCGCGAGATCATGCGCGTGGCGCGAGCCTTCGAAAGCAATCGCCTGTTGGTGATGGGCTCGCAGGAAGTGGTGGATCGCATGCTGGAAGAGGAATCGGACACCTTGGTCAATCTCGAACAGCTCACAGGCAAGAGCATCAGCTTCCAGGTGGAGGCCATGTACACCACCGAGCAGTTCGACGTGGTGATGTACTGATCCCATGAGCGCTCCCGACGCCAACCAGAATCAAGTACCCCAGCGCCGCTGGCGGCGCGCTGGTGCCTGGTTGGGTTGGGGGGCTTTCGCCGGCCTGGTGCTCACCGCTTCCTACCTCACTGCCGGCCGTCTGCTGTTACC
This sequence comes from uncultured Gammaproteobacteria bacterium, assembly GCA_937898685.1. Lineage (GTDB taxonomy): Bacteria > Pseudomonadota > Gammaproteobacteria > Pseudomonadales > Pseudohongiellaceae > CAILUG01. Next base: position 47,940 of record CALEJT010000059.1, read on the forward strand.
ACGTGTGGCGGGAGAGACCGAGCGCATTCAGGAACAGCTCTCGCAACTCCTGCGGGTGCCGGTGCGCATCGAAGGCCTCGAAGGGCGCTGGCAGCATTTCACTCCGTGGCTCGAAGTCGGAGCCCTGCTGTTGCAGGCGCCCGATGGTTCCGAGCATCGCATCGAAAATCTCAGTGTCGCACTCGACGTATGGCCCAGTTTGCGGCAACAGCGTCTGGTGATTTCTTCGCTCGCGATCGGCGCGGTCGAGTTGGTGGTGGAGCAACAGGCCGATGGGCGTTGGGCCTTGGCTGGACTGCCTCCGGGGCAGGGCCGCTATACGGAGCAGATCAAGGAATTCCTGCTGCAGACGCCGCACATGAGTCTGTCGGAATCACGCCTGATCGTACGTCCCTTCGAAGGTCCCGAGCTGACTCTGCATTCCATCCACGCCGAAATTCAGAACAACGGCCGTCAGCATCGTGGACAGTTGCAATTCCGTCTCGATGAACAGCCTCAGCCGAGCCGCCTGTCGTTGGAGCTGAGCGAACGTGATGACACGCGTTTTTCCGGTCGCGGCTGGGCCACCTTGCCGCAGCTCGACCTGCAGATGCTGTTGCAATATTGGTTGTCCGACTGGCAGATCGATGCGGCCTTCGTGGACGCCGAGGTGTGGTTCGATTTCGACGAAACCGGCGCCGGCAGCTTCATGGGACGTGTGCGCGATGCGCAGCTGATGGCGCAGGAGCCGCAGCGTGAGCTGAACATTCCGCTTGCAGACGGTGCGGTGGATCTGCAGGGCGAACGTTTCTCCGGTGGTGAGTGGACGCTCGATCTGTCGCGGCTGCGCTTCGCCTGGAATCAGCAATCCTGGGACGTACCGCGTCTGCAACTGAGCCGTCCCGATTCCGAAGCCCCCACCTTGTTGCTGCAGGCCGAACGTCTGGACCTGGCCATGCTGGCGAACATCGCCCTCGATGCCGCGCCTTTACCGGCTTCGGGTGAAAACGCGCTGCGCACCTTGCAACCGCAGGGCGCGCTGCGTCACGTGCATCTCGAAACGCGCAGCGATGGTTCCTATCCCGGCTTCTTCCAACTGCGCGCCAACGTCGAAGACGGTGCCGTGCAGGCCTGGAACATGGTGCCCGGCGGCAGCAATCTTTCCGCCTATGTCGAAGCCAGTGCCTTGAACGGCGTGGCCGAAGTCGACAGCCGTGAACTCTCTCTGCATCTGCCGCGCGTGTTCGACCAGGCCTGGCACTACGACGCCGTGAATGGCCGTGTCAGTTGGCAGGTGGCCGACGGTGAAGTGCGCGTGCAGAGCGACCTGATCGACGTGCAAAGTCCAGATCTCACCGGACGTGTCGGCTTTGCCGTGCGTGATCGTCTACTCGAAGAAGGTGTGCACGAAAACACCTTCAAACTGCTGGTGGGCGTCGATCGCATGGCCGTGGCACCCGGTCGCGACTATCTGCCGAAACTGCCGCGCCTGCAGAACGCGATGAACTGGCTGCGCGGCGCTTTGCGCGGCGGCGAGATCAGCGACAGCGGTTTCGTGCTGCGCATGCAGCGCAAGGCCGGGCAGGAAGTCTCGACCGCAGTGCAGTCCTGGTACCAGGTGCGCGACGGTCAGCTGCGCTATCTCGATGACTGGCCGCTCCTCGAGAACGCGGTGGCCACCGTTACCGTGCGTGACGATGAAGTCGACGTGCGCGGCCGTGCCGGCAGCATCGATGGAGTTGCGCTGGGCCCGGTCACCGCACGCGTGCGTTCCGAGGAAGATGGCGGTTCCTGGCTCACGATTCTCGGCGGTGCCGACATGGATACGGCAACGGGTCATCGCTTCCTGATGTCGACACCCATCCATGACTTGATCGGCTCGACCTTCGATGACTGGCAAGCCTCTGGGCAGCTCAGCACCGCTCTTTCTCTCGGCATTCCGCTTGGCGACAATCCGCGCGAGCGCGTGATCGACGTGGCCGTGCTCAGCCGCGACAGCACACTGTTCATTCCCGACTATTCGCTCGAGTTCAGCGAGGTCAAAGGACTCGTGCGTTACCGCGAGGCGGTTGGACTCACCACGGACAAGCTCACGGCGTCGCTCTTCGGCGAAACCGTGAACGCCAATATAAACAGCACGAAGACCGACACCGAATCGCGCCTCACGCGTGTGACCGGCCTCGGCCACGTGAGCGTCGATGCGCTGCGCAATTGGGAACGCATGCCGGGCTTCGTCGGTCGTTTGCTGGGCCATGCCGAAGGTGAGCTCGACTACGAGCTCACGCTCGACGTGCCCGGCGAAAGTGGTGCCGCCCGTCTGCGCCTGAGCTCCAACCTCATCGGCATGACCAGCAACTTGCCGGCTCCTTTCGCCAAGGACGCCGAAGAGCAGCGCTACCTCGACATCGACTACAACTTCGGTAGCGTCGCCGATGCCGGCCGCGGCGTGCGCGGTGACCTGCTCACGCTGCGCTTCGACGATTTCGTCAGTGGCGAGCTGGTGCTCGATGACCGCGGCATCAATCGCGGCCAGATCTACGCCGGTGTGCGCAACCGTGACTTCGTCGTGCGTCAGGTGGATCGTTCCACCTCGGCGTTGTTGGTCAGCGGTGAATTGCCACTGCTCGACGTCGATGCCTGGAACAAGGTGGCGACCACGTTGCGCAGCGATGAGCCGGGCGGACGCACGCTCAAGGAAAGTGTGCGCCTGGTCGACCTGAACGTGGCTGATCTCATCGTGTTCGGCACGCACTTCGCGAACATCAACGTGCAGGTGCAACCCGATTTCGCGGGTTGGCGCATCCAGGGTAGCAACGAGATGATTGGGGGGCGCTTCCTGCTCGCCGACTCCGGTCCGTGGAACATCGATCTCGACTATCTGCGGTTTCCGCCGCGTCCCGAACGCACTCCGGAAGAAGCGAAGGCCGAAGAGGAAATGGATATCCTGGAGGCAGTCGATCCCACGGCATTGCCGGCCTTCGATTTCGCCACCGCGGAGTTCAGCATCGGCGAAAGCAACCTGGGCGGCGTGTCCTTCCAGTTCCGTCCGCATCGCGCGGGAGCCTACATCCGCAACTTCCACCTGCAATCACCGCAGAACGAAGTGTTGGGCTTTGCCGAGGGCACGGGTGCCGACATCGATTGGAACTACAGCAACGGTCGCCATCAGAGCCATTTCCGAGGGCTCGTCACCGCCACCGACCTCGGCCAGGTGTTGCCCGCCTGGGGACATGCGGCCTTTCTGCAAAGTCGCAACGCACGCTTCGAAGCGGACTTGACCTGGGCCGCTTCGCCACTAGGATTCCGCCTCAAACGCTCGACCGGTGATGTGAACATGAGCATCAACGACGGGCGTTTCGCGGAAATCAGTTCCGGATCCTCGCGCCTGCTCGGCGCCTTCAACTTCGATGCCGTCGTGCGACGCCTGCAGTTGGATTTCTCCGATCTTTTCCAACGTGGCTTCACCTACGACAGCATCACCGGACAACTGGTATTCCGTGATGGTGTGATCACCACCAACAACACGCTCGTCATCGACGGGCCTTCCAGCCGCATCCGCATCGACGGTGAGATCAACCTTCCGGATGAAACCATCGCGGCGGACATGCTGGTACGAATTCCGCTCAGCCAGAACATCACGATGCTCGCGGGCCTCTTGGGCGCGTGGCCCATCGCCGTGAGCACCTACGTGGCGAGCAAGATCTTTGCGGAGCAGGTCGGCGAGTTCACCACGCTGGCCTATCGTCTCGAGGGTCCCTGGAACAACGTCCAGGCCGGCTTCGATGCTCCGACTCCGGCAGAAGAGAGCTCCGCCTTCGAGCTGCCGGTGGATGACGACGCACCCGCTGCCGCGACAGACGAACTGCGCGGCGGCACTGAATCTTCAACACCAACATCGGATCCCGCCGCCGCGGCGGATTCCGTCTCAGAAAACGGTACGGAACTTCCCGCACAATGAACAAAAGTCTTTTGACCAACGGCACGGCTGCTTTGGTCGTGCTGGCCGGACTGCTCTTGCCCGGCACTGTGGGCCACTACGTGCTCAATGCTGGCCTCTATGCGCTTTCAGGTGCATTCACCAACTGGCTCGCGCTCTACATGCTGTTCGAGAAAGTGCCTTTCTTTTACGGCTCGGGCGTCATTCCCGCGCGTTTCGATGAGCTGCGGCGCGGTATTCGTGAGCTCGTGATGGAACAGTTCTTCAATGAGAACAATCTCAGGCGCTTCTTTTCTTCTCAGGGACAAAGCGCTCCGAGCGCTGCAGTGACGGAAGCCCTGCTGGAGCAGGTCGATTTCGACAAGGCCTTCGATGGTCTCGTGGAAGTGGTAAGGCAATCTTCACTCGGCGGCATGCTGATGATGTTCGGCGGCGACAAGGCGCTGCAGCCGATGCGTGAGCCTTTCATCGAGAAAATGCAACAATTTCTGCGTAATGCGGCCGAAGATCCCGCACTTTGGGACAAACTCAACCAGAACAGCGTCAGCGGCATCGTCGAGAGCGTGGAGCGAGTAGTGGATGCGCGCCTCAATGAACTGACGCCTCAGATGGTGAAAGAAATCATCGAAAACATGATCCGGAAACATCTCGGTTGGCTCGTCGTGTGGGGCGGCGTACTGGGAGGTTTGATCGGTTTGGGTGCCGCATTGCTCACACGGATGTGAAAGAGATGTGAAAAGAATGTGAAATGCCTTGCTCGCGCTCAAACTTCGATTGGCAATTGGTTTTGGATTGTATGGTTGACATGTCAAGTTGTTTTTGCATGTCTGTCTCAGAATTGTGGAATGGCGCTAAATTTACGAATTGGATTTCATCCATGTTGGTATTTGTACTAGAATTCGCTGCCCGTCGATCAGTCACGAGCTGCGACGCGTAATTTCAGTGAAAATCCAAGAGGTATTCAGTCCGTTATGGCAAGACCAGTTGAATTTGAATATGACGTGGTGATCGAGAACGCCATGGAGCAGTTCTGGAAGGAAGGCTTCGAAGCCAGCTCCATCCAGAAGCTGTTGGATGCCACCGGCATCAACCGCGGTACGCTGTACAACTCCTTCGGCGACAAAGACACCTTCTTCAAGTCCTGCATCGAGCGTTACAACGCAATGCTGAAAGGCATCATGGATGCAACGCTCGGCGACAAGAGCCTGAAAGCCGACAAGGCTCTGAGCTCTTTCGTGGAAGCAGCCGTCACTGGCCTGCCTGCGCGTCAGCGCAACCTGGGCTGTCTGTTGCTGAACTCCATCTGCGAAAGCATCGTGTGGAACCCCGACATCCAGAAACTGCTGCGTGATTCGCTCAACGCGATCCGCAAAGCCGTGCTCGTTCGCACCCGCGAACTCGAGAAAGGCAAGCAGTTGGCCAAAGGCCTCGATGCCGACAAAGCCGCCGACATCGTCATGGCGCTCTACAGCTCCGCCAAAGTCGGCGCCCGTAGCGGCCGCACTCCGAAGCAGCTGGGTGAACTGATCAACTTCACCCTGGGCTCCCTGCTCAAGTAAGCAAGCCCCATCCCCCCCTCTTGCTTTGTGGAACCGCCCTTTCAGGGCGGTTTCTTTTTGAATGCCCGAAAATCGGCCATTGCGTGGCGTCGTGCCGCGGATTCAGCGGGTGCTAAGCCTACATCGGGAATAATCACGCCGTCTGGGACTTCCTGCCCTGCGCCTTTTGCGGCACTCTACCGCAGTTTTCCCAACCGCTTGCTCGACAGTAGGACTCGTAATGGAACTGGTGACTCTCATAACCATAGTGGCACTGACCCAATATCTGTTCTTCGGCTACAACACCGGTCGTGCGCGCCGTAAGTATGGCGTCAACGCCCCGGCCGTGACTGGACATCCGATCTTCGAACGCTACTACCGTGTTCAGAGCAATACGTTGGAACAATTGGTGGTGTTCTTGCCGGCGCTGTGGGTGTTCGCGACGATGCTGGAACGGTTGAACGCACCTGGTAATGAGGCCGCCGCTCTGCTTGGACTGGTATGGATCGCAGGCCGTACGCTCTACGCACGCGCCTACGTCACCGATCCCAAGACCCGTGCGAAAGGCTTTCTGCTGACCATCATCCCCACCGCTGTGATGTTGGCCGGCACGGGTGTGGCCATTCTGATTTCGATTGCAGGTTGAACATGAAGCGCGCCCTTCTTCCCTGGTTGATGTTGCTCGCCACCGCCTTCGCGCAGGCGGATGTGCCCATTCTTACCGTGGAAGTGGTGGCGCGTTACCCGCACGATCCGAGCGCCTTCACGCAGGGGCTGGTGATCGATCGTGGGGAGTTGTTCGAAGGTACGGGCTTGAACGGGCAGTCTTCGTTGCGTCGCGTGGATCTCGAAACCGGTGAGGTCCTGCAACGCCACAATCTGGGCCAACGTTATTTCGGCGAAGGCATCACGATCCTGGGTGACAAGATCTACCAACTCACCTGGACGACGCAGGTGGGCTTCGTTTATTCGCGCGACGACTTCAAGCAGTTGCAGTCGTTCTTCTATCCTGGCGAAGGCTGGGGTATTACCCATGACGGTGAACAGCTCATCGTGAGCGATGGCACCGCCATGCTGCGTTTCCTGGACCCGGAAACGCTGAAAGAGACGCGCCGCGTCGCCGTGACGGAAGACGGCAAGCCGCTGACGCGTCTCAACGAGCTGGAATACATCGACGGCGAGGTGTGGGCCAACGTGTGGTACACGGACTACATCGTACGCATCGATCCCGCGACGGGACGCGTGGTGTCCAAGCTCGATCTTTCCAATCTTTATCCCGAGGGTTCCAATGACGACGTGCTCAACGGCATAGCATGGGATCGCGATGCACAGCGTCTGTTCGTCACCGGCAAGCTCTGGCCTTATTTGTATGAGATCCGTGTGAACGAGTGATGTGATGCGTGTTGGTCTTTGGTGTGCCCTTTCATTCTGTTTATTTCTCGCAGGCTGTGAATCGCTGAGCTACTACGGCCAGGCGATGCGTGGTCATCTGGCCCTGATGCGCAGCCGTGTGCCGATTGCGACGCTGCTGCAGGATCCCAGTCTCGATCCCGGCCTGCGGCAACGTCTAGACACCCTGCAACAGCTACGGTCCTTCGCCGAACAGCAACTTCTATTACCCGTGGGACACAACTACGAGGATCTCGTACGTCAGGACAGCCCCTACGTGGCCTGGAACGTGTTCGCCGCGCCGGAGTTCTCGATGACGCCGCGGCGCTGGTGTTATCCGGTGGCAGGCTGCGTCAGCTATCGCGGCTATTTCCGGCAGGAAGCGGCGCAACGTTATGCGGAAACCCTGCGCGCGGAAGGCTGGGATGTCTACATCGGTGGTGTGAATGCCTATTCCACCCTGGGTTGGTTCAACGATCCGATGCTCAGTTCCTTGCTCGAACGCGATACCTATCAGCTTGCGAGTGTGCTGTTCCACGAATTGGCGCATCAGGTGGCCTTCGCTCCCGGCGATACCGAATTCAACGAGAGCTTTGCCACCGCGGTGGAACGCGAAGGTCTGCGCCGCTGGCTCGATAACATTGGCGTTCCTCCCGAAGTACGCAGCAACGTGCTGCAACTCAGGGTGTTGGAACAGCAGCGGCGTGATGGCTTTGTCGCCTTGGTGCAGGAAGCCGTCGCCGATCTCGCATTGCTCTATACCTCCGACAGCGACATCGAAACCTTGCGGCGCGCCAAGCAGGCGCGCCTCGAACAGCTACGCCGCGACTACGCGCGTGTGAAGGAGAGCGAGTGGGGCGGTTATGCCGGTTACGACGCCTGGTTCAGTCAGCCGCTCAACAACGCACAGCTTCTCACCGTGGCCACCTACAATGCTCTGGTGCCGGCGTTCCAGGTGCTGCTCGCGCAACAGCAGGGTGATTTGCAGGGCTTCTATCGCGAAGTACAGGCGTTGGCGAAACTCGATTACCCCACGCGTCGCGCCCGTCTCAACGAGCTTCTGGTGCAGTAAGACGGTCCCTCGCGCGCAACATGCTAGAATGCGCGCCATTTTTCCCATCTACGATCGCAACCAGGAATGACGATGATCATCAAACCCCGTGTCCGCGGCTTCATGTGTGTCACCACCCATCCCACCGGCTGTGCCGCCAACGTACGCGCGCAGATCGATTATGTGAAAAAGCAGGGGCCACTGACGGGGCCGAAGAAGGTCTTGGTGATCGGGGCTTCCACCGGCTATGGACTGGCTTCGCGCATCACTGCCGCCTTTGGCGCCGGTGCCGCCACGATCGGCGTGTTCTTCGAGAAGGAAGGCACCGAAGGTAAGCCGGGTTCGGCAGGCTGGTACAACTCTGCCGCGTTCCATCAGGAAGCCGAAGCCGCCGGCCTCTACGCGAAGAGCATCAACGGCGATGCCTTCTCCGACGAGATCAAGCAGAAGACCATCGACCTCATCAAGGCCGACCTCGGTCAGGTCGATCTGGTGATCTACAGCCTTGCCGCGCCGCGTCGTCTGCATCCGCGTACGGGGGTGGTCCACAACTCCACGCTCAAGCCGATCGGCAAGGACATCAACATGCGCGGCATCAACACCGACAAGGAAGTGATCCAGGAAATGAGCGTGCCCGCGGCCACCGAGGAAGAAATCGCCAACACCGTCGCCGTGATGGGTGGCGAAGATTGGCAGTTCTGGATCGAAGCCCTCGATGCTGCCGGCGTACTTGCACCCGGTGCCATTACCACCGCCTATACCTATCTCGGTGCTGAACTCACCTGGGACATCTACTGGAACGGCACCATCGGCGCTGCCAAGAAAGATCTCGATCAGAAAGCCGCGCTGCTGCACGAAAAACTTTCCGCCACCGGCGGTCAGGCACGCGTGGCCGTGCTGAAAGCCGTGGTGACGCAGGCCAGCTCCGCAATTCCGGTGATGCCTCTTTATCTCGCGCTCTTGTTCCGTGTGATGAAGGAGCGCGGCACGCACGAGGACTGCATCGAGCAGATCGATCTGCTGTTCCGCGAAAGCCTCTACGGGCCGACGCCGCGTCTCGACGACGACGGCCGCTGGCGCGTGGACTACAAGGAACTCGATCCCGAAGTGCAGGCGAAAGTCGCCGAGCTCTGGAGCCAGATCACCACCGAGACCATCAACGAGCTCTCGGACTTCGCTGGCTACAAGCGCAACTTCCTCAACCTGTTCGGCTTCGAAGTGCCGGGTGTGGATTACGAAGCAGAAGTGGACCCGGTGGTACCGATCCCGCAGTTGGTCTGAGGCTTTCTCTCACGCTGAAAGCCGCGGATTTCCGCGGCTTTTGTTTTTCTGCGTGTCGATTTTCCTGATCCCAAAAAAGCAGAACCCCGGCACTGAGCCGGGGTTCGTGGGATCACTGAAGGGGCGCTCAGGAGATCACGACGCGGCGCGGGAATTGCGCATAGTTTTCCCAGCGCGTGGGTTTTTCCGGCATCTGCTCCGGCGTGGCCTGTACCTGACCGTTGACGTCCGTGACACGCGACACCAGCGTGTGTTCGCCGGGCGTCGCACCGCGCCAGGTATAGGTGAAGAGTTTCCACGAGTACTTCGAGGACTGCGGATCGATCTCCGCCTGCTGCCAGGCGCCGCCGTCGATGCTGATTTCGACGCTGCGCAGCGGCGTACCGTCGTTCAATACGAAGCCCATGATCGTGTGTTCGTTGCCGCGCTTGGTCACGCGCGTGATGGCGGACTTGAGGCGGATGCGCGTGACCGAGCGTTCTTCCCAACGTTCCTCACCACCGATGTCGACCTTCTGCAGTGTGACGTAGTCGCGTGCCATGAAACGCCCCATGTAGCGACGATCCTGCACGTGGATCTGCGCCAGCCATTTGACGTTGGCGACGCCGTACCAGCCCGGCACCACCAGACGCAGCGGTGCGCCGTGATAGTGGGGCAGGTCTTCACCGTTCATCTGCCAGGCCAAAATGGCGTCGCTGTTGAGCGCGTCCTCGATGTGCATGCTGCGGCCGAAGGCCTGTTCGACGTTCAGATCGCGGATGTTCTCCATGCCCTTGTCGTGGCCGTAGAACACCACTTCGATGCCTTCGGGTTTGACTCCAGCTTCTTCGAGCACTTCACGCAGCGAACAGCCGACCCAACGCGCGTTGCCGATGAGGCCGTGGAACAGACGCTCGCTGTTGCCGCCGCATTCGAAGCCCACGTCGATCTCGATGTTCGGACGTGCCTTCAGCTGCGCGAGACTCAGTTCGAGCGGACGCTCCACCAATCCCGTCACCTTCAGCTTGTAGCTGTTCGGATCGAGTTGGGGCTGGTCGTAGTGCTGCACGATGTAGAAGTCATCGTTCGGCGTGTAGAACGAATCGATGGTGCGCGTGTCGAGATAGTGAATGGCGCCGGGCGCGACCGGTGGCGCCGTGAACTCGGGTGGCATGTCGGCGAAGGGAACGAGCTCCTCGTCGGCAGCCAGCGCCAGGCGCGACCAGAAGGGCAGGCCATAGGCCGCAGCGCCGGCCACGCCTGCGCGCAGAAGCTGCCGGCGGGGCAGGGTGGTGGAAGAAGCGAGTTGCAGGTTGTCGTTGTGTCGTTCGGTCATGGATGTCCCCTCGTGAGCCAGCGGCGGCCCGCGCCAGTGGCGGTGCGCGACGTCGGGCGATTATTCCTCTGCGCTTTCCTGGCCGTCAAACACAAGGTTCTTGCGTCGCGCCGGCGTGCTTGCGTAGGCTGGACCGCCTCGGCACGTGGCGCGGCAGCGAGCGGCGCGCATGAAGCAAACGTGCCCACTCGCTTGATTCGACGCAGGGGGGATGCCATGCACACTACTCGTTGGGGACGGATCTTGGCTTTGTGTGCGAGCATGTTCACGAGCGCTGCCTGGGGTGCCGCAGCCGGTAATGTCGATCCACTGGCCGATCCACCGACTCCCGCCTTCGCTGGACAGACTCAGGCCCCCGCACCGGCGCAGCGTTCCCGCTTCGACGTCGAAGTCCTGGTGTCGGGGCTCGAAACGCCGCGTTCGCTGGTGGCCTTGCCCAGCGGTGAATTCCTGGTGGTCGAAGGGGCGGGTCGCGTACGTGTGTTGCGTCCCTCCGGCGAATTCTCCGAACCCCTCACCGGCTTACCGCCGATGCTGTCGGTCGGTGGCCGCAGTCTGCACGACCTCGTGCTCGATGCGAATTTCACGCAGACGCGGCGTGTCTACTTCACCTACCTCGCACCCGGTCCGGGACAACAGCCTGGTGCTTACACCGCAGACCAACGCAATGCAGCACTCGAGCGCGGTGAAGAATTTCAGACCGAAAAGTTGGCAAGTGCCGTATTGCGAGAGGACCTGAGCGGCTTCGAGCAGGTCACGACGCTGCGTGACTTCTGGGGCCGCCGTCTTCTGTCCGCTCCCGATGGCTCGCTCTACGTGTCGATGATGGCCTTCGACTACACCTTCACCGAGCGCCGCGATCTGGCGCAGCAGGGTGAATCACTGCGCGGCAAGGTCCTGCGTCTGAAGTCCGACGGCACGCCCGCTGATGGCAATCCCTTCGCCGGCACGCCCAATATGGCGCCGGAGCTTTTCACCATCGGGCATCGTGATCCCGATGGTCTGGCGCTGCATCCGCAAACAGGCGAGCTGTGGGGCATAGAGCATGGCCCGATGGGTGGCGACGAGGTGAACCTGCTGCGCGCCGGCTACAACTACGGCTGGCCCAACGTCACCTACGGCAAGAACTACGACGGCACGGTGATCGGGCCTTCCGCCGCCGACGGAGTCGAGCAGCCGCGCTATTACTGGTATCCCTCGATCGCGATTTCCGGCCTGTGGTTCTACACCGGCGATCTCTTCCCTGAATGGAAGGGCAATCTCTTCCTCGGCGCGATGAGTCCGACGCAGGGCAAGTTTCTCGTGCGTCTGGTGCTCGAGGGTGACAAGGTAGTGAATGAAGAGCGCCTGTTGGTGGAACGTGACCGCCGAGTGCGAGCCGTGACGCAAGGTGTGGACGGCGCGCTGTACGTGCTCACCGATTCGGAGAACAATGCCGCCTCCGGCCGCCAGTTCCCCGGCGAAGTGCTGCGTTTGACGCCGCGTTGAGTGACGTCGTCGCGCGGCTGCCGCGCCCGCAGTACAGCTGAAGGAATATCGATGTCCATTGCCAATGCCGGCTCTGAAGTGAGCCCGACTCCCACTGCTTCTCTCCCCGCCGGTTTCGTCTACGCCGATGAACTGATTCCCGGCCTGCGCGTGGCGCTGGCCTACTTCAGCGATGAAAACTTCGTCGGCGAGCGCATCGAGGGTTATGAGGCGAATCGGCTGATTCTCACCAAGGAAGCCGCGCTCGCCTTGCGCGCGGTGCAGGAAGAAGTGGCCTATTGCGGGCTTGCATTGAAGGTCTTCGATGGCTATCGCCCGCAGCGCGCCGTGGATCGCTTCATCGCCTGGGCGCACGATCCCCATGATCTGCGCATGCGTGATAGCTATTACCCGCACATCGACAAGTCGCGGCTGTTCCCGGAAGGCTATCTCGTGGCACGTTCCACGCATTCACGTGGCAGCACGGTGGATCTGACCTTGGTGGATGCGGAGAGTGATGAGGAGCTCGACATGGGCACGCGCTTCGATTTCTTCGACCCGCGTTCGTGGCCAGCCAATCGTGAGGTCGGCACTGCGCAGCGCGCGCATCGGCAGTTACTGCGCAGTGTGATGTACAAACATGGTTTCGTTGGCGTGGTGGAAGAGTGGTGGCACTTCACGCTGAAGAACGAACCTTTCCCCGATACCTATTTCGACTTCGTGATTCGTTAGTCGAAGGCCTCAGCGTGCGGCGACGCGACCGGTCAGATAGGCCGCCACGCTCTGGCCCAACACGCTTAGGTTGTAGCCTCCCTCCAATACCGACAGCAGCTTGCCGCCGCAGTATTTGTCGGCCACTTCACGCAGCGTAGTGCCCAACCAGGCGTAGGTGCTTTCGTCGAGACGCAGTCCGCCCAGGGGATCATCGCGATGCGCATCGAAACCGGCGGATACCAAGATCAGATCCGGCCGAAAGGCTTCCAGGTCCGGCAGGATTTGTTCGCTGAAGAGTTGGCGATAGGTGAGGTCATCGGTGCCGGCGACCAGCGGCAGGTTGAGGATGTTGCCCGGACGATTCTCGTGCGGCTGGCCCGTGCCCGGATAGTGCGGGCTCTGATGGGTGGAAATGAACAACATGCCGGGTTTGCCGCTGAGGCTGTCCTGCGTGCCGTTGCCGTGGTGTACGTCGAAGTCCACCACCGCTACACGTTCCACACCGCGCCGCTGCGCATGGAAGGCGGCGATGGCCACCTGATTGAAGACACAGAAGCCCATGGCGCGCTCCGGCGTGGCGTGATGCCCCGGCGGGCGCGCGAGACAGAACACTTCCCTGGTCCTGCCAGCGAGAAGGTCTTCCACGCCCGCAACGGCAGCACCGACGGCACGCAGCGCCGCATCGAAGGAGGAGGCGGACATCACGGTGTCGGGATCGAGCGAACGGCGCGCATCGTCGCGGGCTTCGGCAGCCACCTGGGTCACGAGCTCCAGATGTTCTTCCGAATGCGCCAACAGCACCTGACTTTCCTCTGCGCGCGGTGCCGTCTGCCACGCCAGCAGCGGTTTTACGCGCGGATCCTGCAAGGCATCGACGATGCTGTGCAGCCGGCCCGGATTTTCCGGGTGGGTGGGGCCGGGGTCGTGTTCCATGAAGGAATCGTGCGAATAGATCTGAATCATGGCCATGCATCCGTTCGGGCGAGGCGCCGATAGTGCGCGACTTGGGCGTCGCCTTCAACCGGCGAAGGGAACCTGACACTCGAGCGCTGCCTACCACCGTGATCAAACGCGCGCCGTGAAGCTGCTTCTCCCGGTGCGCTCCAGCCACTACCATGGCGGCTTTCTCCTGCCAGTGTTTCCCATGGAACAGCTTTCTTCCTTCGTCGCCTTCCTCGATCGCGAACTCTTCACGATCTACGAGCGCACCTACACCGTCGGCCAGGTGTTGTTCGTGCCGCTTCTGGGGTTACTGGGCCTCTACCTCGTCAAACGTGTCGAGCAAGGCATGGTACGGCGTCTCAACGCGCGGGCGAGCGATCAGAACCTGATTCTGTTCCTGCGACGGCTCTACCTGATCGTGGCCTACGTGATGCTGGCGTTGGTGCTGTTGTCGCTCCTGCACATCCCGCTCACGGCCTTCGCCTTCGTCTCCGGTGCGCTTGCCATCGGCATCGGCTTCGGTGCACAGAACATCCTCAACAACTTCATCTCGGGTTGGATCCTGATGTGGGAACGGCCCATTCGCATCGGAGACACGATCGAGATCGAGGGGGCGACGGGCACGGTGGAGACCATCAACACGCGTTCCACGCGCATTCGCCGCTCCGATGGTGTGCGCCTGCTGGTGCCCAACAGTCAGTTGCTCGAGAACACGGTGGTCAACTCCACCCTCGTCGACAACCTCAGCCGTGGTTTGGTGCGCGTTGGCGTGGACTACGCATCGGATGCGCGCCGTGTGGAAGCGCTGATGTATCAGGCGGCACACGAGCACAAGGACATCTGCACCATGCCCCAGCCACAGGTGCAGTTCGATGAGTTCGGTCAGGGTGCTCTCTATTTCAACCTTTTGTTCTGGGTCGACGTGGGCAACGGTCGCGATCTCGGTCGCGTGCGTTCCGACCTGCGCTTCCGCTTGTGGGAGCTCTTCAAGGAAAACGGCATCGCGCTCGCCTTCGGTGCGACGAATGTGATGATCGATGGCGCGTTGGGGCTGCGTCAGCAACACAATGCCGACGCCGAACGCAGCGAGGTTTAAACCGGCGTCGCGTTTGCGATGAACTGCTGCACCGCACGCAGATAGAGATCCGGTTCCACCGCCTGCACGCGGGCGCGCAGCGTTTCCAGGGTGTCGTCGGGCAGCACGGGCACTCGTTCCTGGAGCAGGATCGGGCCTTCGTCGATGCCGTCGGTCACCACGTGCACCGTGGCGCCGCTGTGAGTGTCCCCTGCGGCAAGCACGGCCTTGTGGACGTGGTCGCCATACATGCCCTTGCCGCCGTGGCGGGGCAGCAGTGCGGGATGGATGTTGAGAATCCGGCCCTGGAAGGCGCGCAAGGTGCGCTGTCCCACCTTCTTCATGTAGCCCGAACACACCACGAGGTCGGTGCCGGCTTCCTCCAGCACGGTGCAGATCGCCTCGTCGGCGTTTTCCTCACCACGATGACTCTTGGCGCTGATGTGGCGCACCGGGAAATCGTGGTCGAGACACCAGTGGAAGATCGCCGAGTCACGGTTGTTGGTGATCAGGATGCCGGGTTCGGCCGCCAGGCGACCCGAGCGCATGGCTGCGATGAGATAACGAGCGGAAGAACCGCCGTGTGATGCGAGAAAACTGACGATCATGGACTAGGTTCGTGTAGTGAGGCCGATGCCGGTGAGGATGAGTGCCGCGCCGCTCACCATCTGGATGGTGACGGCTTCGTCGAGAATGAGTCTACCCCACAGCATGGCGAAGACCGGTACGAGATAGGTGGCGACGACCGCACGCGCCACGCCGACCTGGCTCAGAAGATGGAAAAAGAGCAATAGCGCCAACCCGGTACAGAATACGCCGAGTACCGAGGCCAACAGCCAATCCTGCGACGTCAGTGTCTGCTCCGGCCACGAGAAATAGGCCGGAATCGCGAGAAACACCGCGGCGAAGAACTGACTTCCCGCCGCCACCGTGAACGCGGAAACCCCGCGCAGATGACGACGCGTGAAATTACCCGTCAAACCATAGAAGAAGGCGGCGCCGAGTCCGGCCAGGATGGGCAGCAGCGGCAAGCTGGTCTCGATGGTTTCGCGGTCGAACATCATCACCACCACACCGACGAAGCCGAGCGCGATGCCCACGAGTGCGGGAACACTCAAGCGTTCCTTCAACCACAGCCAGGCGAGAAGGGCGCTGAAGAGTGGCGTCAATGCATTGAGGATCGAGGCGAAACCGGCCGAGGTGTACTGCGTGGAAACGGTGATCAGCGAGAAGGGGATGGCCGTGCTGATGCCGCCGATCAGGATGAGTTTGGGCAGGTTCGCGATGAATTCCCTGCGGCGCGCGCCCACCAGCACCAAGGGCAGCAAGACCAGCGCGGCGATGGCAGAGCGGGCGGCACTCAGGGGGATCGGGCCGAAGGCCGGAGCCGCCATGCGGGTGAAGAGGAAGGATCCGCTCCAGAGCGTGGCGATGGCGAACAGTAACAGCAGGTGAACGGGTTTCAAGCGAGAGGCCTTGGGTCTGAAGCGCGCAATTGTACCCTATGCCGGGTGGGCGCCGGCACGAGCCCGCCTTGCCGCCGGCTCGTGTTACCATCGCCCCCTTCGCGCGGCCGGCGCGACCGCTCCAATCACCCAAGCCAAAGGAAAGCCCATGTCCGAACGCTATACCTCAGCCGCCTCGCTCGCCAGCTACGCCGTAGGGCGTCAGATTGGTGAACAGCTCACTGCCCAGCCTTTTCCGGGCATGCACCCGGAGGCCTTGCTCGAAGGCTTGGGCAACGTGCTCAAGCAGATTCCGTCGCCGTACACGGAGAACGAACTACGCGCGGCGCTCGACGAAATCAACCGTCAGGTGACCCGCATGCGCAAGCAGGAAGCCAATGCCCTCGCCGCCGCCGGTGAAAAGTTCCTGGAGCTCAACAAGCAGCGCCCGGAAGTGATCACCACCGACAGCGGCCTGCAGTACGAAGTGCTGCAGGCAGGCACCGGTCGCCGCCCCACCCGCGACGACAGCGTCCGTGTGCATTACCACGGCACCCTGGTCGACGGCACCGTGTTCGACAGCTCGGTCGAGCGCAACGAGCCCGTCGAGTTCAGCGTCAGTGGTGTGATCAGTGGCTGGACCGAGGCACTGCAGCTGATGCAGGAAGGCGCGCGCTACAAGCTCTACATCCCGCATCAGCTCGCCTATGGCGCCTCCGGCGCGGGTGGCGTGATCGCTCCCTACAGCACCTTGATCTTCGAAGTGGAGCTCTTGGCCGTGCTCTAGCACTGGCCCGGCTCTTGCACGTCTGGCAGCGGATTCCTCCGCTGCCGAAGATTGAGCAACTCCCATGAGTACGACCACCGAGAAACCAGCGACTTTGCTCGATGCTCTGATCCCGCTTGGTTTCCTGGTGGCCTCGCTGGTGGCGTCCCTGCGCTATTTCGGTGAGGACGCCTCCTACGGCCCCAGTCAGATCGCACTACTGCTCACCGGCTGCATTGCGCTGTTGGTTGGGATGAAGAACGGCCAGCGCTGGTCCACGCTCGAGCGTGGAGTGTTCGATGGCATGAGCGTGGTGTTCGCACCGACCTTCATCCTGCTGGCTGTGGGCATCATGATCGGTGCCTGGATCGCCGGCGGCGTCGTGCCCGCGATGATCTACTACGGCTTGAAGCTGTTGAATCCCGCCATCTTCTATGCGGCGGCCTGCCTGGTCTGCGCCATCGTTTCCCTGAGCATCGGTTCTTCGTGGACCACCGCTGCCTCGGTGGGGGTGGCTCTCATCGGCACGGCGGTGGGACTTGGTCTCTCGGTGGAGATCACGGCAGGGGCCGTGATTTCCGGTGCCTATTTCGGCGACAAGATGTCGCCGCTCTCCGACACCACCAACCTCGCGCCAGCAGTGGTGGGAGTCGACCTCTTCAGCCACGTCAGGCACATGTTCTGGACCGGCGCTCCGGCCTTGTTGATTGCGTTGGTGGGCTTCCTGTTTCTGGGCCTCAGCGCCGATCCCTTGGGACAGGCGGAGACCTTGCAAAGCACGCTCGGCATGTTGGAACGAAACTTCCAGATAGGCTGGTATCTGCTGCTGCCGCTGGTGCTCCTGTTGATTCTGGCCTACAAGCGCATGCCTGCCTTGCCCGCCATCCTGATCGCGGCGGCGATGGGACTCTTGTGCGCCGTGTTGTTTCAGCCGCATGCGTGGATGGGAGATCGGCCATTGCTGGCGGCACTTTGGCAGTTGACCGTCAGCGGCTATGAGGCGATGACGGGCGACACGGTGCTCGACGAGCTACTGAGCGGCGGTGGAGCGGCGTCGATGCTCAACACGGTGTGGTTGATTCTGAGTGCGGTGTTCTTCGGTGGCGCCATGGAACGCACGGGATTGTTGCAGGCCCTGATTCGCGGTGTGCTGCGCCATGCGCACAAGACGGCGGGGCTGATCAGCGCCACGGTGCTCACCTGCATCGGTACCAACATCATTGCCGGTGATCAATACATTTCCATCGTATTGCCGGGGCGCATGTACAAGCTGGCCTTCCGCGAAGCGGGGCTGGCGCCGGTGAATCTCTCGCGCACCTTGGAAGACTCCGCCACGGTCACTTCGGCTCTCGTCCCCTGGAACACCTGCGGCGCCTTCATGGCGGCTTCACTGGGTGTGGCTACTCTCGACTATCTGCCTTACTGCTTCTTCAACCTCTCCATGCCGCTGATCTCGATCGCCTACGGCATGTTCGATTTTCGCATCCTGCCCTTGATGGAAGACGAAGCCGTCGTCCTGGCCGA
>CALEJT010000060.1 GCA_937898685.1 uncultured Gammaproteobacteria bacterium
AAGGTGGGTGTCCCCTACACACACGCCTCACACACTCTTCCCCTCACACACTCTTAAGGTGGGTGTCCCCTCACACATAACCCTACATCAGCTATTTCCCTGATATCCGCATCCGGGATTGCGGCGTTAGGCTACCTGCCGTTCCTGAATGAAGCTCGGGAAATCCTTTTTTTTGACAAGGAGAGCAAGTAAGCCCCTTAAACCGCGCTACCGCATCCGTAGGCAGATGACCATCGATGCTCGTGCCTGCCAAGGGCCAGGATCTGTAGCTATCCAATTGGAAGGTGGGCGAGGAATGGGGCCCCCAGTAATGCAGGGCCGTCTAAAAAAAACAACGACAAACGAGAGAGTGAATCCATGGAACCAACCTTCGTCCTCGATGAAACCGCCGTCTATCCCCTGCTGATATTGGCTTTGGCCTCTGTGTCCTACATTCGAAGCGTGCCTTATCCAAAGCTGCTTCAGGCGGTCAAGGATACGCCTAGGGGTACCAAGGTCGATTGGAAGATTCCCACTCAAACCATCATCCTGGACATCATGCAGCTGGTCCTGGTTGCGCTGGGCGTGGTGCTGATGGGCAGGAATCTGTTTTGGGGTGCTCGATACGATCGGATGGTCGTATGGGCGTACTTCCTGTTGGTCTGCGTATTCATGGCCTTTCATTTGGTGGTCAACGTGCGCGGCATCTGGAAGTCCTTCGGATATTTTGGAAGTCCGAAAGGGTAGCAAGGCGAATCTCGAAGCGATGGCAGGCAATGCGTACGAAAACGAATGCGGGCACAGCGAGAGGGCATGGCGATGACATCTGATGTCACCGATGACGATGGGCAGGCGAACGAGGATGCACAGGACGATTACGTACTCCTGGCTCAGATAAGTCATGGGCATCAGGAAATAAAAAAGAATAGATCGCGGCTGATCTTCGCCTTTCTTGCCAACGGTGTGGTCAGGACGACTCTGGTTCTTGCCGGGGCGGCATGCGCTTACTTTTCCGTGACGGCGCAACCCGGCAGCTTCATTCAGTCGCTCCTGGCGAACGTGGCAGCTGGAATCGGCGTGTTCGTTGCCGCGGCGCCGGTGCTGAGAGCGGCACGTCGTAGTCCTGGACATACCGCCTTGCTGGGATTGCTTATCGGCACTGCGCTTCTGGCGGCAGCCTATGTCAGCGGTTCTGCTACACAACCCGTGCTGCTCAGCGGCGGCTGCGGCGTGTTGCTGCTGCTCGCGCTGGATCTGAGTGTGGCGCAATGGTTGGATGCCGCGTCGAGGTCTGAAAAGGCAGCGAGGGAAAAACTATATGAGGCGATAAGGAAAGTGGGGGCAGCTGAGGACGTGCTCGACTACAAATACGCACTCCATGACCATTTGAATCTACCAAGAGATTACGAGTTCTCGCTCTTTCCCAAAGGCACTAAGTTTTTCGATGACGTTGGCGGAAACACTTCAGACGATGATTAGAATCTTCCCAACAGGCGCCGCACCCGATGCATCCTTTAGTACCAACTCGCCTCTGAGGTTCATGTAAGTTAGGAAGAGCCATGTAATCGGTGAACCCAACATGGGATGTCGGGTCTTATGTTGAACTCGGAGACCGTCATCGGAATTCGCGGCGCTCGCTCCAACCTGCGTAGCCCGATGGACTCACGACTCACGCGTTGACACATCGGTTTTGAGAGCAAGGCTTTCTTTAGGAGTCTGCAATGCCGGAAGTGAACAAACCTTCCCTGAAACGCTCGATCAATCCCATGCCCGACTTCGTGCGGCAGGCGCTCGAGGAACATGGCCTGATGGACGCGTACAACGCACGTCCTCCCTATCAGCGCAATGACTATCTCGGTTGGATCGGTCGCGCCAAACTCGATTCGACACAGCAGAAGCGTCTGCAACAGATGCTCGATGAACTGCGCGAAGGATCGAAGTACATGAACATGCCGTGGAACGGCAGTCGGCAGAGTCGTTTACGTTGAGCCATCGAGCAGGGTTGTACAAAGAGCATGCCCTGGCTGGATGCAATCGGGACTTGAAGGCAAAGAATTGCGTCACTATCTACGCTGGCCCCTGGTTCTGATTCGGTAATGCTATGCACCTCTACATCGTTCACGGCTACGCCGCTTCACCCAACGATCATTGGTTCCCATGGCTCAAGAATGAGCTGGAGAAACGAGGAACAGCCGTTTCCATAATCAATCTCCCTGCACCGGATGCGCCACAACCCGAGGCGTGGCAGCGCACGCTGGAGCGTGAGATCACCGAATTGAACGACGACACCTACTTCGTCGCGCACAGTCTTGGTTGCCTTGCCTTGCTCAGATTCCTGGAGAGTCGCAGCGCCGATACCAAGGTGGGTGGCTACGTGCTCGTGTCGGGCTTCAACGCGCTGCTCTCGATCCTGCCGCAGTTGGATGGCTTCCATAAGCCCGATCTCGATTATGACAAGCTGATGCAGATGACGAGCGAGCGTACCGTCATCGCGGCGCGCGACGACACCATCGTGCCCTTCATGCTCAGTCAGGAGTTGGCGCACTTTCTCGATGCCAGGTTCATCGCGGTCGAACGTGGCAATCACTTCATGGCGAGCGATGGCTTTACCGAGTTTCCGTTGGTGCTCGACGCGCTCGGGCAAGGCAACTAGCGCATCGTTTCAACCTTGCAGTGCCTAGTACTTCGCGAGTGGTGGAGGTACTGCACGCAGAACCTCGCAACAAAAAATCACATTTGCGCGGCGATGCGCCAAGTCCGCGTATCGATGGCGCCATCGAAGGCCTGTAGCCCTTTTCAATCCCGGCCGTAGATGGCAAAGTTCGGCGCCACGATCGACTGCCTCAGAACTGCAAGAGCGATCCCCAGAATGGTGCTCAGATGACCGACGTGGTGCGTAGCTCCGATTGCGGTAATTCACCCAAGAACAAGCTCGCCGAGGACATCGCGATTGCGATGGAAGTGGCGGATGTCGCGTTTCTGACGCCGTTCTTCGATGCAAGCACCGCGTGGCGTCGTCCAGATGGCGAACGGATCGGCGCTGCGGCGATCATCGAAACTCTGCGGACAGCGAAACTGCCTTCACGCGTGGAAGTGGAACATGCGCTTTCGCATGGACGAGTCGGTGCCGTGAGTGGTAGTCGCAAGGTCGGCCGTGCCGAGGAGCGCTTCTGTCACGTCATCGAGTTCAGTTCGGTGAAATGTACGGGTATCAGAAAAATCGATTCCTACCGGGATTCGACCTGAGGGGTTGAATCATCGATCAGCTGAGGCAGCGTCTAAAGTCATCATCGAGGCGGCCGATACCGTTCTACGGGTTGATCCAAAGCAAATGCTCGCCTTCGTGCGGGAAGGCGGCGACCGAGAAACTGACTTTCCGGAAAGGTTTTGGAATAACTTTGTTGCCAGTTCTCCATGGCAGATCAAGAAAAGAATTAACTTCGTCGGTTATGGCATCGCGTATTGCTTCCTGCTTTTGTGGCCAGCTGCAAATCGAGGTTCAGGGCGAACCTTTGGGGGTACATGTTTGTCACTGTGTCGTTTGTCAGAGACGAACGGGCAGTGCCTTCGGCTATCTGGCGAGTTTCGCCGCACCGTTCAAGGTGATCGGCACCGCCAACGTCTACAGCTGGTCCGATGAACAGGGCGACAGCTTCACCTCACGCTTCTGCCCCACCTGCGGCAGCACCGTGTTCTCCACCTATTGCGGAGATCCCAAGTTCGTCACCGTCGAAGTCGGCTCCTTCGCCGACAACGCCTTCCCGCCTCCGCAGAAGTCCCTCTACGGCAAGAACAAGCACGGCTGGGTGCAGCTGCCCGCCGCAGTGGCGCACTACGAGGCCCACGAAGGCTAGGTCCGCACAGCCCGAATAGGCTCTCCCTACAGAGCGACACCGGTAAATCCCCGATAGACAGCACCGGGCTGGCCCTCCTATTTTGAGCCCTCGACTCGAGCTCTTCCCTGATTGGTTGCGGGAGGATCGCGAGCAACGCGGTGCCGACGGCATCGGCACCGGAATGCAAACCTCCAGATGCGACCGAGTGTGATCAGTCATGGTTGAGCCGACCTTCCTTGCGCCGGGCAGGAAACCGAGCGATGAGCAGAAGCAGCAGTTGAAGGACGATGCTGCGTTCTACTACGACCTCGCCAAGTTCGAAGTGCAGGCGATCGCGCAGCGCAATCAGATCCTGTTGGTGTTCCAGTCGATGCTGTTTGCCGCGCTGGGGGTGGCCATCGGCAAGGAGGAATTGTTCTTCCCCTTGTGGCTGCTGATGGCGCTTGGCATCACTGCTTGTCTGCTGTGGCTATATCTCAACGCACTGACGCGCAGTCTGGAATGCAAGGCGATGGAAGAGTTGGAGAAGGTCGATCCACGCGTGGCCATCGTGCTATCGGCCAGAGCGAGCTCCAAGTTGCT
Source organism: uncultured Gammaproteobacteria bacterium (assembly GCA_937898685.1). Classification (GTDB taxonomy): domain Bacteria; phylum Pseudomonadota; class Gammaproteobacteria; order Pseudomonadales; family Pseudohongiellaceae; genus CAILUG01. The sequence goes on from CALEJT010000060.1 coordinate 4,398, forward strand.
GTCACTGGGCAGCGTTTCCAAGATCGTGGCCTTCGGTTTCCCGTCGCTCGTGCTGCTCACCTGGCTGGTGCTGCTCTACTTCTATGGCTTCGCTGGAGCATAGTGGCGAAGCCGGAGCTACGTTCCGGCGCCAAGCTCCGCTACACTTTTCCAACGTAATTTTGCGGCCTTCGCCGTAGCCTCTCCCCAAGAATTTTCTCGCCCTTCGCATGGCTCATCGCGCGCCCGTCATTCTCGTTCCCTACACCCCGTCGTGGCGCGAGCGCTTTCATGAGGAACGCAGGATCTTGGCCGAGGTATTGCCGCAGCACTTCGTGATCGAACACATCGGCAGTACTGCGGTCGTGGGGCTTGCCGCCAAGCCCATCATCGACATCATGATCGGCGCGAACTCGCTTGCGGAAATCGAGCAAGTGATTCCGGCGCTGGAAAGGCTCGGTTACGAATATCTGCCGCAGAACGAAGCCGCGATTCCCGAGCGTCGCTTTCTCGCCAAACCCATCGTGCGGCCGCGCCACTTTCACCTGCATTGCGTGGTCCTGGGTGGGAAGTTCTGGCGGGAACACCTGGCGTTCCGTGATCGTTTGCGTGCAGATCCTGCTCTTGCGCAGGAGTACGAGGCCTTGAAGCTGCGACTCGCACAGCAGTTCGGTGACGATCGCGCCGGCTACACCGACGCGAAGAGCGACTTCATCCTCGAGGTAGTGAAAGAGGCAATGAGAAGGTTCAGCAACCCGTAGCCGCCGGGCGCCAAAATTTTTTGGGAATGAAATGTCGATCCGCGCCCATGCCGTTCGACTCTAGGAAGCCAATCCAACACAAAGGAGTTCGTTCATGCGTTTCATCATCACGGCACAGGCGGGAGAGAACCGCGCTTCATCGGCTGCGGCAGAAGGTTTGAACGCGGACCTCATCACCGCCTACATGCGATTCACCGAAGAGATGCACAAGGCCGGCATCCTGGTGGCTTCCGAAGGTCTGACACCGGGCGCGCCTGGGGCGCGCATCGCCACTGCCAACGGCAAGCGTTTCGTGGTCGACGGTCCTTTCCCTGAATCGAAGGAACTCGTCGGGGGCTTCTATGTGATCGACGTCGATTCACTCGAAGAAGCGATCAGTTGGGCCCTGCGTGCGCCAACGGGTCTGGGTACCGACGACATCCTCGACGTACGTCGCCTCACGGGTGCGGACGATCTGCCTGCGGAAGTGCTGCAGATCATCGAAGCAGCAGCGCCCACATGGAGCAAGGCGGTGTTCACCGCGAACAGGAAGGCGTAGGAACACGCCATGAAAGAAGCACCGCTGCGCACACCGGATGGTCGTTATCTGGTCGTGCGCGGCCGGTTGTGGCGCAGCGCGAATCCGCATCTATCCGCTATCGAACGCGAAGCGCTGGTGCGGCAACTCATGGTGGCGCGGCGTGCGGTGAAGTCGGCGCGCGACGCGCAAGATGAAAAGGCCCTGCGTGCCGCGCGTGCTGCCGTGCATGAGGCCAAGGTGGCCTTGGGAGAGCGTGGTCCCGTATGGTGGAACGATGGTGCCAAGGACTACAACCGCCATCTGGTCAAGAACAGTCCCTATGCCGACTGGTATGCAGCACAGCAGCAACCGTAGCCCATGCATGCACGGGTTCTGCAAATTCGCCAAGCCTCGTTATACTGCGTGCTTTGTTCGTGCCAGAGGCTTGGAACCGATTGCGGATGAAGATCGAAACAGCCACCAAGGAAGACCACGCCCGTTTGCTCGAAGTCTGGGAAGCGTCGGTGCGCGCCACGCATGACTTCCTGAAAGAAGAAGATCTGCTCGCGCTCAAGCCACTCCTGCGCGATCAGTACTTCGATGCGGTCGAGCTGAGTCTGGCGCGCAACGATGCCGGCGAGATCGTTGGTTTCTGCGGCGTACACGAAGACAAGATCGAGATGTTGTTCGTGGCTCCGGAACATCGTGGCACCGGTGTCGGCACGATGTTGGCGCTGCACGCCATCACCTCCAAGGGTGCGACGAAAGTGGATGTGAATGCGCAGAATCGGCAGGCCTTGGGTTTCTACGAACATCTCGGCTTTTGCGTAGTGGGCCATTCACCTACCGATCCGCAAGGCAAACCCTATCCGCTCCTGCACATGGCGCTCACCGGCAGCTCGATGTGCGTCGAAGATCTCGCCGTCAATTCCTGAATCAGCAAGCTCAGCCGTTGCCAGCGTCAGGCGGCGGTTTGAGACCCTTCTCTCAATCTTGTGCTCCGGCTTTCGTGCCGCTCGTGGAAAGTCCGCTATTCTGACTGCTCATGCATCAGGGAGGAGGCCTTATGCGTTACGCCAAGCCATGCGCGGTCGCATCGATCGCGTTACTTCTCGCTGCTTGTTCCGACGCCGACAACGAAACAAGCGATGAGGCGGCACTCACGACCGTCGATGCACAGTTGCAGGATCGGCACATTCCCGATCAGTGGTTGGGTCGTTGGTTCGGTCCCGAAGGTACCTATCTCGCCATCACGAAGGATGGTCCCGGCTACATGGTGGCAATCTCCGATCTGGATGGTCCCCAGTATTTCCGCGCGAGCGCAGACGGTGCTGCCTTGCGCTTCGAACGTAACGGCGTGGTCGAAACCATCACCGCCACCGATGGTGAAGCCACCGGCATGAAGTGGCTGATCGAAAAGAACGACTGTCTCACGATCAAGAGCGGCGAAGGTTTCTGTCGCGATTAACAAGGAGCGAGCCGTGCGTTCACTCACGCAAGATTGGTTGAGCTTGCTCTTCTGGCTGTTGCTCACCTTCGTCGCGGGCGCCGTCGGTGCCATCGCATCGAGCGATGCGCCCGAGTTCTATCTGCAATTGCAGAGGCCGGATTGGGCGCCACCTGCGTGGCTCTTCGGTCCCGTGTGGTCCACGCTCTACTTTCTGATGGCGATCGCAGTGTGGTTGGTGTGGCGCGAGCGACGTCTGCATGCTGGCATTTTGCCGTACGCACTCTATGTGGCGCAGTTGGCTGTCAATGCGTTATGGTCGTGGCTTTTCTTCGCTTGGCATCAGGGCCAGTTGGCCTTCATCGAAGTACTGGTGTTGTGGGCGCTGATCGTGGCGACGATGTGCAGTTTCAGAACGATCAAGCCGCTAGCGACGTGGTTGTTCGTGCCGTATCTGGCCTGGGTGAGTTTTGCCGCTGTGCTCACGTACGCAACATGGCAGTTGAATCCCGAGTTGCTCTAGCTCGGACACAAAGGGAAAGGAAATGCTGCGCTTCATCGGCAACGTTCTGTGGTTTCTGCTCGGCGGGATCTTCATGGGGCTGGCGTGGTGGTTGGTGGGCGTGCTTGCCTTCATCACCATCGTCGGCATTCCCTGGGCAAGAGCCTGTTTCGTGATTGGTCAGTTCACGTTCTTCCCCTTCGGCAAGGAAGCGATCAATCGTCGTGAGCTCACGGGCCGCGGTGACATCGGCACCAGTGTGTTCGGCACCATCGGCAACATCGTGTGGTTCATCTTTGCCGGACTATGGCTCGCAATCGGTCACGTGCTTTCCGCAGTGGCCACTGCCATCACCATCATCGGCATTCCCTTCGCCATTCAGCACCTCAAACTGGCAGGCATCGCCTTGGCGCCGATCGGCAAGACCATCGTGGATAAGGAAGTGGCGGGTCTCGCGCGCCGTGTCAGCGCCGCAGATACCTTGTCGCGTTTTCGCAATGATTGAGTTGGATTTCAGGGATGGAAGTCATGGAAATCAGAAGCACTCCCTCTTTCGAAGCACTGCAAAGAGCACGTGAACCGCTGGCGTCGCTGCAACGCAAGAGCGAGAAGGCGAAGCAGAAGCTGCGCCCCGGCAGCTGGCAATACGCAAGAATGGAAGACACTCTGCGCGCATTGCGGCTCATCGACTGCCTGCTGCAAGGCTCTGCCGATCCTTCGCAGATCGATGTCTATGAACTCGACACCACCCGCCTGACATTGAATAGCCTCATCACCATCGCCGAGAAGAATCTCGAGAAAACTCCCACCGGCACGTCGCAATATTCATTGCTGCTCAACCGACTCCACGCGCTACAAACCGCGCAGCAGCTGCTCGACTCCGATCCCGCGCAGGGATGAGTGACATTAATCCGTTTCATCCCACGTTTGACGTTCCCCAACATCGCCGCGCTGGTGTGGAGCATGGTCGGCTGCACCTTGCGCTCGAGTCCGCAATCCGCCTCGCCTGCCGCAAATGTTGCTCTCGATTCCTCTTTCGATCGTGGGAGAGGAATTTTTTTCTTCTGGCGGTGTCCGTTTGTGTGACGAACCACGAACGGCGGCCATGCGACTCTTCACGATCGGCTTCACTCAGAAAAGTGCGCAGCAGTTCTTCGCGCTGCTACGGCAGCCGGGGCTGCGCCGCGTGATCGACGTCAGGCTCAACAACACGTCGCAACTCGCGGGTTTTGCCAAGCAGGACGATCTGCGCTTCTTCCTGCGGGAGCTGCTCGATCTCGAGTACGTGCATCTGCCACTGTTGGCGCCGACGCAAACCATGCTCGATGCCTATCGCAAGCTCGGTGGTTCGTGGGAGCGCTACGCGGCGGACTTTGCCGCGCTGTTGCAGGAGCGTCGCATCGAGGAGGCCTTGCAACGCGAACTGCTCGATGGCGCATGCCTGCTCTGCAGTGAAGCAAAGCCGCAGCAGTGTCATCGGTTGTTGGTGGCGGAGTACTTGAACGAGAAGTGGGGAGGAATCGAGATCCGGCACCTGTGAGATGCCGGATCTCTGCGTTGCTCAGCGGCGCGTCTGCATGATGTTCAGCCCCTTCAGCACGTTGAGTGCTTCGTTGAGCTGATAGTCGGCAACCAATACGTCTTCGGCACTGATGGCCGGACGTGGCGTTGCCGGCGGCGTCACTTCCGGCGTATCGACTGCTTCGTCTGCTTCGATCTCGGCCTGGTCGCGGGTTTCGATGTGACGGTTGAGATCGGATTCGCGATAGGTGGTGAGACTGTCGGGGATGCGCGTCACCTGACCGCGATGTACCGTGATGTCGGGCTCGATGCCGCGCGCCTGGATCGAGCGGCCACTCGGCGTGTAGTAGAGCGCCGTGGTGAGCTTGATGGCGCGGTTGCTCGCCAGCGGCAGCACGGTTTGTACCGATCCTTTGCCGAAGCTGCGCGTGCCGATGATGATGGCGCGGTGATGATCCTGCAGTGCGCCGGCCACGATTTCCGAAGCGGAAGCCGAACCACCGTCGATCAACACGACGAGCGGCACTCCACGGCTCGGGTCATCCGCATTGGCGTCGAAGCGCAGATCGGCACCGGGCACGCGGCCCTGCGTGTAGACGATCAGTCCTTCCGTGAGGAAGGCATCCACCACCTGCGCGGCAGCCTGCAACACACCACCGGGGTTGTTGCGCAGATCCAGTACCAAACCTTTCAGCGGCTGTTGTTCTTCGTGCAGCTTGCCGAGCGCATCCACTACTTCGTTGCCCGTGTTGGCGGAGAACTGCGAAATGCGGATGTAGCCGTAACCGGGTTCGAGCGCGCGATAACGAATGCTGCGCGCCTTGATGATCTCGCGGGTGACAGTGATCTCGAAGGGCTCGGACACGCCTTGGCGCAGGATGGTCAGCGTGATGTTGGAGCCGGGCGGCCCCCGCAAGAGTTCCGAGGTATCGGCCAACGTGACGTCACCGGTCGGTTTGCCGTCGACCTTGATGATGAGGTCACCGGCCTTCACACCGGCGCGTTCGGCGGGCGAGCCGTCCATCGGTGCGATGATCTTGATGAAGCCGTTCTCGATGCCGACTTCCACACCGAGGCCACCGAATTCACCGGTGGTGGTTTCCTGCAATTCGTCGTAGTCGTCGCCGGCGAGATAGCTCGAGTGCGGGTCGATGCCGGCGAGCATGCCCTTGATGGCGTTTTCGAGCAGTGTCTTGTCGTCGATCGGTTCGACGTAGGCGCTGCGGATCTGATGCAGTACCTGCGCGAAGATGCGGATGTCGTCGAGCGGAAGCGGTTGGTTGTCGTCGTTGCCTGCGGGCAGCGCCACCACACCGTGCGGATCGAGCGCGGGACCGTCGATGGGCGCTTGCTCATCGAGGGCGGGCAATTCGTCGAGAATGGGAGTGTCTTCGTCGGCTGCCTGCAGCGATGCGGCGAACAAGGCGCAGCACAAGGACAAAGTGGATACGGCGAAGGGCAGGCGAGCACGCAGTTTCATGACAACCTCCTGGGGAGTCCGATAGCCCCGCTAGGAGCGGCCAGCATAGGCTGCTCAGTTGCGGGGGCGCAACCAGCGGGCGGGATCTTCGGCGCGGCCGTTGTGACGCATTTCGAAATACAGACCGCTTTGCGATTGGCCACCAGTGTTGCCGACGGCGGCGACCACTGCGCCGCTGTTCACCCATTCACCGACAGCCTTGTAGAGCTCCTGATTGTGCGCGTAGAGGCTCATGTAACCATCGCCGTGATCGATGATCAAGAGCAGGCCGGAGCTGCCGAACCAATCTGCAAACACCACTCGGCCGTGATAGACGGCGTGTACTTCGGTGCCGGCGGGAGCGGCGATGGTCATGCCTTCCCAGGTGAGATCGCCCAGTTCATGCCGGCTGCCGTAGCGACGTGTGACACGGCCTTCGACCGGCCACGGCAACTTGCCGCGGAAAGCCGTGATGGGTTCATCGGAGCCATCGAGCGGCAATTCGGTAATCGAGCGCCGTAATTCCTCCATCAGCACTTCGATTTCGACGCGCTGCATCTCCAATCGCTCCAGTTCCGCACCACCCTTGGCGAGGGCGCTGTCGAGCGAGGCCAATACCTTTTCGCGTTCGGCCTGTGCGCTGGCCAATTCGCGTTCACTCTTGCTCAGCTCGGCTTGGCGTTCCTGCAATTCACTGAGTTCTTCGTCGATGCTGCTGCGCACTTCATCGAGTCGCGCGAGATTCGCAGCGTAACCGCTGATGAGTTCGGCGCGGGCCTTGGAGAGATAACCGTGATAACGCAAGAGCCGCGCGGCATCCTGCGGCTGTTGCTGATTGAGGAGCAGTTTGAGACTCGACTGGCCGCCGCGGCGTGCGGCCTGCCGCAGATAGTCGGCGACGAGATCCTGTTGTTCGGCGCGCGCGGCTTCGAGACGTTCCGCTTCTTGGCGCAGAGTATTCAAGCGATTCTCGGCGAGGGCGAGATCCTGCTGGATCTCCTGCAGCTCGCTGCGTACGGTGCTGATGCGGCGTTCGGCCGTTTCCAGCTGCTTCTGCACTTCGCTGCGTTCACGACGTTTCGCCGCGAGCTCGGCCTTGGTGTTGTCGATGGCCTTGATGATGCGCGCCAGCTCTGCTTCGTTCGCGTCCTGAGCGGCATTGATGCCGACAGGAGGCAGCAGCAGGCAGAGCAGGGCGAGGCTGGAAGGCAGGAAGTGGCAAGGCGGCCTGCCGTGTTTCATCTCAGCTGAACCGCACCAGCGCGCGGCCGGTCATTTCGGCGGGCTGCGGCAGACCCATCACGGCCAGCATGGTCGGTGCGACGTCGCACAGCGAACCATCGGGCAGAAGTTCCGCCTTGCGCGCGCCCACGTAGATCAGCGGCACGGGGCCGTTGGTGTGCGAGGTCATGGGCTGACCGCTTTCGGGATCCAGCATCTGTTCGCAGTTGCCGTGGTCGGCGGTGATGAGGCAGGTGCCATTCACTTCGGCCAGCGCATCGAGGATGCGGCCGATGCAGGTGTCCACCACTTCCACTGCCTTGATCGCGGCTTCGAGCACACCGGTGTGGCCCACCATGTCGCCGTTGGCGAAGTTGCAGATGATGGCGTCGAATTCGCGGTTCTTGATCGCAGCCACCAATTTGTCGGTGACTTCGATGGCGCTCATCTCGGGCTTGAGGTCGTAGGTCTGCACCTTGGGCGACGGCACGAGGATGCGCGTTTCGCCGGGATATTCCTGTTCGCGGCCACAGCTGAAGAAGAAGGTGACGTGCGCGTACTTCTCGGTTTCGGCGATGCGCAGCTGTGTCTTGCCGAGCTTGGACAGATATTCGCCCAAGCCATTGTCGAGGTTTTCGGGACCATAGGCGATGTCGCCCGGCAGGTTGGCGGCGTATTCGGTGAGCATCACGAACTTGCTCAGCTTGGGCTGACGGCGTTCGAAGCCGTTGAAGTCGGCGCCGACGAAGGCCTGGCTGAGTTCACGCGCGCGGTCGGCGCGGAAGTTCATGAAGACCACGGCGTCACCGTCTTCGATGCGCACGGGCTTGGCATCGGCGGCGTGGATCACCGTGGGTTTGACGAATTCGTCGTTCTCGCCGCGCTCATAGGCGGCAGCGAGGGCGTGCACTGCGTCGCTGTCGTGATATTCGGCTTGGCCTTCGACGATGGCGTTCCAGGCCGCCTGCACGCGATCCCAGCGCTTGTCGCGGTCCATGCCGAAGAAGCGACCGCCGATGCTGGCGATGCTGCCGCAGCCGAGGTCCTGGAAGAGTTGGGTGAAGCGTTTCAGCGAAGGCTCTGCGGCGCGCGGCGGCGTGTCGCGGCCATCGAGCAGTGCGTGCAGCGCGATCTTGCCGCAGCCCTTGTCGGCGGCGAGCTTGATCATCGCGGCGATGTGATCTTCGTGACTGTGGATGCCGCCTTCGGAGAGCAGGCCCAACACATGCAGCGTGCCGCCGTTCTGCAGCACCGCGTCCACCGCACCGTTGAGAGCAGGGTTCTTGAAGAAACCGCCTTCTTCTATCTCTTTATTGATGCGCGTAAGGCTCTGATACACCACCCGGCCGGCGCCGAGGTTCATGTGGCCGACCTCGGAGTTGCCCATCTGCCCGTCGGGCAAACCCACCTTCATGCCGGAGGTGTGGATCAGCGTATGGCTGGCCTCGCGCATGAGCCGGTCCCAGACCGGGGTGTTGGCGATGGCGATGGCATTGTGGTCGGCGTCGAGGCGGTGGCCCCAGCCGTCCAGGATCAGAAGAACGCTGGGGCCTTGAGTACTGGTCATGGATTGCTACTGCGCAAGGGCGGAAAACGATGGGCCCGGATTCTAAAGAGAGCCCGCAGGTGAATCCAGAGCCGGCACTGACTTATGCAGCCGGGCTGTGTATACTCCCGCGCTCCCTGCGGCCTGCTCAGGCCCAGGGACCGGCATCCACACGAATTCCCGCATGGCCCGCTTCATAGAATTTCTCGTCGATCATTGGATTTTGTCCGGCCTCTGGCTGGCGTTGTTCACGACCCTGATCGTTTACATCAATGCCAAAGCCGGCAAACGCCTGAGTCCGCAACAGGCGACGCTGGTGATCAACCGCGAAAACGGCGTCGTGCTCGACGTCCGTGAGCACAAGGATTTCGAGCGTGGCCACATCGTGGGTGCCATCAACATTCCGCTCGCCAAACTGGCGGAACGTGTGGTGGAGCTCGACAAAAAGAAAGAGCTGCCCATCATCGTAGTGTGCCAGACGGGCCACAGTGCCGGTGAAGCCGTGAAGATTTTGCAGGACCGCGGCTATCCCAACGTCAGCAGGATGGCCGGCGGCATGACGGAATGGCATGTGCAGGGACTTCCTGTCGTGCGCTGAACCACTAGACCAAAACTCAAAGACACAGGTGACCCATGGCAGACGAGAACGACATCCAGGCAACGCAACCCGCTGATGCCGCCCAACAGCCGGCAGTACGCTTCAGCGTGCAGCGCATCTACGTGAAGGATTCTTCCTTCGAGGCGCCGGATACGCCGGATTCCTTCCGCCGTCCCTATCAGCCGCAGATCAACTTCACGATCAACAACCGCAGCAAGAAGATCGAAGAAGGTATCTTCGAAGTGGTGCTGCGTTTGACCGCCGACGTCAAACAGGACAACAAGACGGTGTTCCTGGTTGAGGTACAGCAGGCTGGCGTGTTCGAAGTGGCCGGCCTCGAAGGCGAGCGTCTGGAACAGGTGCTGAGCATTACCTGCCCGTCCATCCTGTTCCCCTATGGCCGCGAGGCCATCGACGCCCTCGTGACCAAGGGCAGCTTCCCTCCACTCATGCTCGCGCCGATCAACTTCGAAGCCGTGTATGCGCAGGCCAAGCGCAACCAGCAGGCGGCTCCCGCCGAGCAGGTTCCGAATCCGAGCGAAGCCAACTGAGGTTTACGTCTCGCTTCTTCATCACGACCCCTCTTCGGGCAACCGGGGAGGGGTTCGTGTTTTTGGGGGTAGCCCTGCTTTCGCCGTTTCAGGGCAAGGGCGGTGCCGTGTTGTCGTCGACATCCCCGATTGGGCTTCGCCTTCGGTTCGGCCCAATCTACGAAAGCTGAACCGACGAGCGTCACTCGACCTCGCGTTCACTCCCAACTCAATGGCCGCGCGCCGGCGAAATCCAATTGACGCCACGCTTCGTACACCGCCACGGCCACGGCATTGGACAGATTCACGCTGCGTCCCTGCGGCTGCATCGGCAAGGTGAGCACTGCGGTCACGGCCGCATCTTCACGAATCTCATCGGGCAAACCGCGGCTTTCGGGGCCGAAGAGGAGATAGTCGCCCGCTTCATAACGCACGGCGGTGTAGGAACGTGTGCCCTTGGTGCTGAAGGCGTAGAGATGACGCGGTTGGGTCTTGGCGAGGAAGTCCTGCCAATTCTTGTGCACCTGCATGGTGGCGTACTGGTGATAGTCGAGGCCGGCGCGGCGCAGCGAGGCTTCATCGAGGCTGAAGCCGAGCGGTTCGATCAGATGCAGCGTGGCACCCGTGTTGGAGGAGAGACGGATGATGTTGCCGGTATTCGGCGGAATCTCCGGCTCATAGAGCACGATGTTGAGCACGGCGGGTCATGGTAAGGCCAATGGGGCCCGCAGTATCCAGACCCGCCCCGCGCGATTCAAGCGTCAATCGTCTTCGTCGTCATGGGCATCGTTGCCACCCATGCCCAGCTCCTTGATCTTGCGCGTGAGTGTGTTGCGACCCCAGCCCAACAGTTCCGCCGCATCGCGCTTGCGGCCACCACTGTGCTTGAGCGCCACTTCGATCATGCATTTTTCGAAGATCGGCGTGGCCTGCTGCAGGATGCCGGTGTGGCCGAGGCTCAGTTCCTGATCGGCCCAGTGCTTGAGGTTCTGCACCCAGTTGCCCGCCACCGGATTGTCGCCGGAGGGCTTGATGAATTCTTCGGGCAGGTCGCTGATGAAGATCTCGCGGCCCGACGCCATCACCGTGATCCAGCTGCAGAAGTTCTCGAGCTGACGCACGTTGCCCGGCCAGGGCAGGTTGCAGAGGAACTTGGTGGTTTCGGGACGCAGCGTCTTCTTCTCCACCCCCATCTGCTGCGCGGCCTTGCGCAGGAAGTGTTCGCAGAGTGCCGGAATGTCTTCGCGACGGTCGGCCAGACGCGGCAGGTGAATCGGAATCACGTTGAGACGATGGAACAAGTCTTCGCGGAAGAGATGTTCCTTCACGCGCTGTTCGAGGTTCTGGTGCGTTGCCGCGATCACGCGTACGTCGGTCTTGATCGGGCTGAGACCGCCGACGCGATAGAACTCGCCGTCCGACAACACGCGCAACAGTCGCGTCTGCGTTTCCATCGGCATGTCGCCGATCTCGTCGAGGAACAACGTGCCGCCGTGGGCCTGTTCGAAACGACCGACGCGCATCTGCGTGGCACCGGTGAAGGCACCCTTTTCGTGACCGAAGAGTTCAGATTCGATCAGGTCCTTCGGAATTGCCGCCACGTTGAGCGGTACGTAGGGTTTGTCGGCGCGCGGGCTGTGCTTGTGCAGTGCCTGCGCCACGAGTTCCTTACCGGTACCGGACTCACCCTTGATGAGCACGGTGATGTTCGAATGCGACAGTCTACCGATGGCGCGGAACACCTCCTGCATCGAAGGCGCTTCGCCGATGATTTCCTTCGGCTCCACCACGGGCAGCGGTTTGACGTCGCCCTTGGCTTCCTTGGAATGCTTCACCGCACGTTCGGCCACGGCCACCGCATCGTTGACGTCGAAGGGCTTGGGCAAATATTCGAAAGCGCCGCGTTTGTATGACTTCACTGCGCTGCTCAGGTCTGAGTGCGCCGTCATGATGATCACCGGCACTTGCGGATAGGTGTCCTGCACTTCGGCCAGCACTTCCAGACCGTCGGTCCCGGGCATGCGGATGTCGCTGATGATGGCGTCCGGCTGCGTGACCTTCAGACGCTCGAGCAGGGCATCACCGGAATCGAAGCTCTCGCTGTTGAAGCCGGCCTTGTCGAAGGATTTTTCCAACACCCAACGAATTGAGCGATCGTCGTCTACTATCCAAATGGTGTCTTTGGTCATGCGTAGTCACCTGCAGGCTCATTGAGCGGTAGGGAAAGAATGAAGCAGGTCTTGCCGGGCTGGCTTTCGCACTCGATCAAGCCCCGATGGTTTTTGAAGATGTTCTGAGCGATGGAAAGGCCGAGGCCAGTGCCCTCGGCGCGACCGCTGATCAGCGGATAGAAGATGTTCTCGATGATCTCCGGCGGAATGCCGGGACCGTTGTCGATCACCTCGATGCGCGCCACGAGCCGATGCATGGTGGGCCCGATCGTGGTGTGGCTGACGGCGCGCGTGCGCAGAATGATCTTCGGCGACTTGCCGGGCTGCTTGCTCTCGGTGAGCGCCTGCATCGCGTTGCGCACCACGTTCAGCACGGCCTGGATCAGCTGTTCGATGTCGCCATGCACTTCCGGCAGGCTGGGGTCGTAGTCGCGGATGATGGTGATCGCCCCCTGACTTTCCGCCTCCACCAGATTGCGCACACGTTCCAGCACTTCGTGAATGTTGAGCGGCGCGATGTTGGGTTTCTTGTAGGGGCCGGTGAGACGGTCGACCAGGTTCACCAGGCGATCCGCCTCTTCGATGATGACGTTGGTGTAGTCCTTCAATAGCGGATCCGGCAGTTCGGCGGCCAACAGCTGCGCCGCGCCGCGGATGCCACCGAGCGGATTCTTTATCTCGTGGCTGAGGCCACGAATCATCTCGACCGTGGTCTCGTGGTTGGAGATCAGGGTTTCCTTGCGGCTGATCGACCAGCTGCGGTTGATCTCCTGCAATTCCATCAAATAGTAGGTGGTGCCCGATTCGTTGATCGGGGCCAGCGAGAAATCCACCAGCAGCTTGTTGCCGTTGACCAGGGTGAATTCGACCTTGCGGATGATCACGGTGGTCTGGGACTGCTGCACGGTATCCAGCGCGCGCAGGAACTCGTCGGGGTTGCGGAGCAACTCCGAAAACTTGAGCGAATGACAGTTCCTGTTGCTGGTTTCCAACAACGCTTCGGCTGACGGGTTGAGGTGGTACAGCGATAGGTCGCTGTCCATTACCACGACGGCGGTGGTGAGGTTGTCCAGCAGGCTGGTGTTGAAGCGTTCTATGTTCAATTTACGTAGCGGCCTTGGTGGCGAATACAGAGCCAGAGTCTTCGAGGTCGCGTTCGATGAACGACCACAGTTCTGCCACCATGCAAAAGATGCACCAATTTGGTGGGTGCTCTATGTGCAGGAAAATCAAGGGTGATCGTAAAGTAAACGATGAAGGTGTGCACCAAATTAGTGCGCCACTTTTCCAATATGGGCTGTCGCCCGGCAAAAGTGCGGGATGCCAGCATTCTGATAGCCCCAAAAAGAGGACTTCTGGCTCAAAAAAAAGCCCGCCGGATGGCGGGCTTTTCGATGCGAGCACCGTGATGGATCACACTGCGTAATAAAGTTCGAACTCCAGCGGGTGGGTGGTCATGTTGACCAGCTGGTGCTCGGACTTCTTCAGTTCGATGTAGGCATCGATGAAGTCGTCGGAGAACACACCGCCCGCGGTGAGGAACGCGCGATCCTTGTCGAGGTGGCGCAGAGCGTCCAGCAGGTCGTCTGCAACCTGCGGAATTTGCGCTTCTTCTTCCGGCTCCAGGTCGTACAGGTCTTTGGTGGCCGGTTCGCCCGGGTGGATCTTGTTCTTGATGCCGTCGAGACCGGCCATCAAGAGAGCTGCGAAGTACAGGTACGGGTTGGCAGTCGGGTCACCGAAGCGAGCTTCGATACGCACGGCTTTCGGGTTGCCGCCCAGGATGTACGGAATACGGATCGCAGCGGAGCGGTTACGCGAGGAGTAGGCCAGGAGGGTCGGTGCTTCGAAGCCTTTCACCAGACGCTTGTAGGAGTTGGTGGACGCGTTACCGAAGGCGTTCAGAGCCTTGGCGTGCTTGATGATGCCGCCGATGTAGTACAGCGCTTCTTCGGACAGGTTGGCGTAGCCATTGCCGGCGAAGAGGTTCTTGCCATCTTTGAAGATCGACTGGTGCACATGCATACCGGAGCCGTTGTCACCTACCAGCGGCTTGGGCATGAAGGTAGCGGTCTTGCCGAAGGCGGCAGCCACGTTGTGCACGACGTACTTGAGGGTCTGCACTTCGTCGGCTTTCTTCACCAGCGTGTTGAAGGAAACACCGATTTCGCACTGGCCGGCGTTGGCAACTTCGTGGTGGTGGATTTCGACTTTCAGACCCATTTCCTGCAGGGTCGAGCACATTGCGGTACGGATGTCGTGCAGGGAGTCGATCGGCGGAACCGGGAAGTAGCCGCCTTTGACGCGCGGCGTGAAGCCTTTCGGGCCGTCTTCTTTGTCCTGGTCGGTGGCCCAGGCAGCTTCCTGCGAAATGATTTTCGACATGCAGTAGCCCATGGTGGTGCGGTACTTCACGTCGTCGAAGATGAAGAATTCGGGCTCGGGGCCGAAGAAGGCGGCATCGCCGATGCCGGTGCTCTTCAGGTATTCCTCGGCGCGCTTGGCGATGCTGCGCGGGTCACGGCCGTAGCCGCTCATGGTGGCAGGCTCGAGGATGTCGCAAACGATGTTTACCTGGGGCTCTTCGGCGAAGGGATCCAGTACGGCAGTGCTGTCGTCGGGCAGAAGCACCATGTCGGACTCGTTGATGCCCTTCCAACCTGCGATGGAGGAGCCGTCGAACATGCGGCCTTCGAAGAAGGACGCATCTACCTCGGAGGCCGGGTAGGTAACGTGCTGCTGCTTGCCTTTAGTGTCGGTAAAACGGAGGTCAACCCACTTTACGTCATGCTCGGCAATTAGTTTAAGAGTCTTTTCAGACATGATTTTCCTCCGTAAGGCATTATCCAGGGGGGCTCCCTGGCTGTCTGGTAATAAGAATTAGGGCTCTTTGAAGCAGAAAAGCCGCGTGATTGCGGCTTGTCAGCGGCAATACGAGGGGAGCAAAATATATGCCATCCAGTTTTTGCTTGAAAGGACTGTTTTTTCAGGGCTTTTTCGAGCAAGCGCTCTCCGGCAAAGCACCATAATGGTGCTTAATTTTTTTGAAAGCACCTATTTGGTGCGATTGATGCGCCAATAAGTAGCCGATGAAGTATCACATCAAGTATTCCCCCGAAATGACGACCAAGAGTCGCATCGTTAGGACTCGTTTTTGTCGTCAGTTGCGCAAAAATGTGGCGCGGGTGCTGCGCGAGCAATTGGAACTGCGCGATCAGGCAGCATTCCCGGACGATCCTGATGCAGCCCTGATCGAAGCGCATTGGGACTACCTCGAAGTGATCCTTCCACCGAGCCGCGCGGCCCTGGCACCTGAAGTCGAAGTGGTGCTCGGCAACACGCCCGGCATCTGGAGCTATCAGCGGGTCGAAGAGCGCGAGCTCGGCAGCTTCGATGACATCGTGAAGCTCGCCGCCGCGGTCTGCGGCAACCAGCTCAAGGGCAAGACCTTCGTCGTGCGCTGTCGCCGCACCGGCAAGCACTCCTTCAATTCCATGGATGTGGAACGTTACGTCGGTGGGGGATTGCTGCGCTGCACCGACGCCAAGGGGGTGGATCTGCACTCTCCCGAAGTGACGGTGCGTCTCGAGATCCGCCACGACCGACTATATATAGGAGCAGAACCGCGCGACGGCATCGGCGGCTTCCCGCTCGGCACGCAGGATGCGGTGCTGTCGCTGATCTCCGGCGGTTTCGATTCCGCAGTGGCCAGCTTCCTCTCCATGAAGCGCGGCATGCGTACGCACTTCCTCTTCTTCAATCTCGGTGGCCGCGAGCACGAGTTGGCAGTGAAGGAAGTGGCGCTCTTCCTCTGGCAGCGCTACGGCGCTTCGCACGGCGTCTACTTCATCACGGTGCCCTTCGAGGGCGTGGTGGCGGAGATTCTCGACAAGGTCGAGAACTCGCAGATGGGGGTGATCCTCAAGCGCATGATGCTGCGCGCTGCCACCATGGTGGCCGACAAGCTCGGTGTGCCCGCGCTCGTAACGGGCGAAGCCATCGCGCAGGTGTCGAGCCAGACCCTGATCAACCTTTCGATCATCGACGAAGTGACACCGCGCCTCGTGCTCCGACCTCTGGTGATGAGCGACAAGCAGGACATCGTCGACCTCGCGCGCAAGATCGGCACTGCCGAGTTCTCCGCCGCGATTCCCGAATACTGCGGCGTGATTTCGGTGAAGCCCACCACGCGCGCCAAGCGTCATCGCATCGAGCGCGAAGAAAACCGCTTCGACTTCCAGATATTGGAACAGGCAGTGGCCGATGCGGTGACCTACGACATCCGCACGCTCAGCGCCGAAGCCGAACAACCCGCCGCCGTGATGCCACAGGTAGTGGCGCAGGTATCACCGGACGCCACGGTGATCGACATCCGTCATCCGGATGAGGAAGAGCGGCGTCCCCTGCAGGTGGTCGGCACCGAAGTGCTGAAGATCCCCTTCTACAAATTGAGCACTGCCTTTGCCGGTCTCGATCCCAAGCGTCAGTACCTGCTCTATTGCAGCAAGGGTGTGATGAGCAAGCTGCACGCGGCGCATCTGCTGGAGCAGGGTAACAGCAACGTCGGCGTATACCGGCCGTAAGTCGCCGGCCGCTTTCACGGGCGGCCGGGCAGCTCCACCAAAAATCCAAGCACGGCACTTGACGCTCGGGTATAATCCGCGCGTTTTTTTCCGCCCGAATTTGGGCGGCCGGCTGCAGTGTGGCTGCGCCGTGCCTGAAATCCCACGAGTCTCACATCTCCAGGTACTTCCGTGATCGAGAAAATTCGCAACATCGCCATCATCGCGCACGTCGATCATGGCAAGACCACACTTGTCGACAAACTGCTGCAGCAATCCGGCACGCTGGATACGCGCGGCAAGACCGAAGAACGCGTGATGGACTCCAACGACCAGGAGAAGGAACGCGGCATCACGATTCTGGCCAAGAACACCGCCGTACGTTGGAAGGACTATCGCATCAACATCGTCGACACGCCTGGCCACGCCGACTTCGGCGGCGAAGTGGAACGCGTGTTGTCGATGGTCGACAGCGTGTTGTTGCTGGTCGATGCCTTCGACGGTCCGATGCCGCAGACGCGCTTCGTGACGCAGAAAGCCTTCGCCCGTGGCCTCAAGCCCATCGTGGTGATCAACAAGGTCGACCGCGAAGGTGCGCGCCCCGACTGGGTGCTCAACGAAGTATTCGATCTGTTCGTACGTCTCGGGGCCACCGAAGAACAGCTCGACTTTCCCGTCATCTACGCTTCAGCCCTGCTCGGCAAGGCCGGCCTCGACCCCGACAATCTCGACGACAATATGGAATCGCTGTTCCAGCTCGTGGTCGAAAAGGTGTCGCCGCCGCAGGTCGACGTCGATGGTCCGCTGCAGATGCAGATCAGCGCGCTCGACTACTCCTCTTATCTCGGCGTGATCGGTGTGGGCCGCGTGACGCGCGGCAAGGTGAAAGTGAACATGCCGGTGGTGATCCTCGACCGTGAAGGCAAGAGTCGCCGTGGCAAGATCGGTCTGGTGAAAACCTACATGGGTCTCGAGCGCGTCGATGCGCAGGAGGCCACTGCCGGCGACATCATCTGCATCACCGGCATCGAAGATCTGCACATCTCCGACACCATCTGTGATCCCGAACATCCCGAAGCTCTGCCACCGCTGACGGTGGACGAACCCACCGTGACCATGACCTTCCAGGTGAACGATTCACCCTTCGCCGGTCAGGACGGTAAATACGTCACCAGCCGCAACATCAAGGAACGTCTCGAGCGTGAGTTGATCCACAACGTGGCGCTGCGCGTCGAGCCCGGCGAAAGCGCCGACAAATTCAAGGTCTCCGGTCGTGGCGAGCTGCATCTATCGGTGCTGATCGAAACCATGCGTCGCGAAGGCTTCGAACTTGCGGTATCGCGTCCGCAGGTGATCACCAAGGAAATCGATGGTGTGATGATGGAGCCCTATGAATCGCTCGTGATCGACATCGACGAAGAGCACCAGGGCGCCGTGATCGAAGAGCTGGGACGTCGCAAGGCCGAGATGCAGGAAATGACCGTGGATGGCAAAGGCCGCACGCGTCTGACCTTCATCATCCCGACGCGTGGCCTGATCGGTTTTCGTACGCAGTTCATGGGCCTGACCTCGGGCTCCGGTGTACTGACCCACGTGTTCGATCACTTCGGTCCGATGAAGCCGGGTGTGATCGGTTCGCGCATCAATGGTGTGTTGATCTCCAACACCAAGGGCAAGGCATTGGCCTATGCGCTGTTCTCGCTGCAGGAGCGCGGTCGTCTCTTCATCCACCCGAACACGGAAGTGTATGAAGGCATGATCATCGGTTTGCACAGCCGCGAGAACGATCTCGTGGTGAACCCGACCAAGGCCAAGCAGCTCACCAACATCCGTGCAGCCGGCAGCGACGAGAACATCATTCTCACGCCGCCGATCCGTCACAGCCTCGAGCAGGCGATGGAGTTCATCGATACCGACGAACTGGTGGAAATCACGCCGAACCACATTCGTCTGCGCAAGCAGTACCTGACGGAGAACGAGCGCAAGCGTCACGCACGTGGCAGCGAAGCGCGCGGCGTGTAAGTCCAGGAGCATTCATCTCTTGCGTCGCGGGAGGTGAAATCCGTTCGACGTAAAGCAAAGCCCCGGCCCTTCGTGACCGGGGCTTTTTTGTGCGCGAACGGGGGAGGCAGCGACCATGAAGTTTCCG